>CAYOXM010000045.1:0-2123 GCA_964407925.1 uncultured Gammaproteobacteria bacterium | reverse complement strand
CGTGGTAGAGGTCGTTGCCCTCGCGCGTGCGCTCGCCGACGCCGGCGAACACCGAGAAGCCGCCGTGCTCCTGCGCGATGTTGCGGATGAGTTCCTGCACGATGACGGTCTTGCCGACGCCGGCGCCGCCGAAGAGCCCGACCTTGCCGCCCTTCATGAACGGGCAGAACAGGTCGATGACCTTGATGCCGGTCTCGAACACCTCGGCCTTGGTGGACTGGTCCTTGAAGGCCGGGGCCGGGCGGTGGATCGGGTACGACTTCGCCGTCGCGACCGCGGCCTTGCCGTCGATGGGCGCGCCGGTCACGTTGAACATGCGGCCGAGCGTCTTTTCGCCGACCGGCACGGTGATGGGGCTGCCGGAATCCGTCGCGGCGAGCCCGCGGTGGAGGCCGTCGGTCGAGGACATGGCGACGGTGCGGACCGTCTTGCCGCCGACGTGCTGCTGCACCTCGAGGACGAGCGGTTCGGCGCCCTCGCGTTCGACCGTGAGCGCGTTCAGGATGTTCGGAAGCTCGCCGTCGAACTTCACGTCGACGACGGGGCCGATGATTTGGCTGATCTTTCCTTCGTTTTTCATAATTGGTTCGTCATTTCTCCAAGGCCGCTTTCCCCGAACTGATCTCGGCGATTTCGCGGGTGATGCCCGCCTGGCGCGCCTGGTTGTAGGTCAGCGTGAGGTCGCCGATCATCTCTTCCGCCGCGTCGGTCGCCGAGCGCATCGCCATCATCCGCGCCGCGTGCTCGGAAGCCGAGGACTCGAGGAGCGCCTGGTAGATCTGCGCCTCGACGAGGCGCGGCAGCATCACGTCGAGCACCTTCTCGGGCGACGGTTCGAACAGGTACTCGTTCGCGCCGCCGGACGCCTTTGCCTCCTTCGCCGCGAGCCCCTCGGCAACCGCGTCGCTCACGTCGCCGAGGCCTTCGATGCGGACGATGGGAAGGAGCTGCGCGACGTGCGGTACCTGCGTCATCGCCGAGCGGTAGTCGGTGAAGGCGAGGCGGACCTCGTCGTAGCCGCCCGTTTTGACGAAGTCGCCGATGGCGATGTCCGCTATGGGCCGGATGTCGGTGACGACCGGATTGTTCGAAAGATCGGTGAAGGTCGCGATGACGTTCAGTCCCCTGCGCCGCGCGGCGTCCTGTCCCTTGCGGCCGACGGTGACGACGTCGACGGGTCCGGTCCGTCCGGCGACGAATTTGCCGAACGTCCTGAGAAGCTGGGCGTTGAATCCGCCGCACAGTCCGCGGTCGGAGCTGAAGAGCACGATGAGCGTCCGGCCGGTCCCCTCGCGCTCCCGCAGGAGCGGGTGGAGCGTCGGGTCGGTCACCTTGGCGAGTTCGCGGATGGCCCGCCACGCCGCCTCGGCGTACGGACGCGTCGCGAGCACCGCGGCGACGGCCTTGCGCATCTTCGCGGCAGCCACGAGCTCCATTGCCTTCGTGATCTTCCGCGTGTTGGTGACGGATTTTATGCGCCGCCTTATGAGGCGCGTGGATGAGGCCATAGGAGTGAGATTCAAAGGTTAAAGGTTCAAAGGTTAAAGCTCTAACCCTTGAAGCTCTGCCGCTCTAACCTTGAAAAGTCTTTTTAAACTCGCCGATCGCCTCGACGAGCAGCTTCTCGGTCGCTTCGCTGATGTCCTTCTCCTTCTCGATGGCGTCGAAGACGTCCTTGCGGGCGGTCGCGAGGTAGCGCTGGAATCCGGACTCCCATTCGCGGATTTTCTCCGCGGGGACGTCGTCGAGGTGGCCGCGCGTGAGCGCGTAAAGCGCCGCCACCTGCTCGGTGACGGTGAGCGGCGAATACTGGCCCTGCTTCAGGAGTTCGACGCCGCGACGGCCGCGCTCCAGCTGCTTCCGCGTGGCCTCGTCGAGGTCGGTCGCGAACTGCGCGAACGCCTCGAGCTCGCGGAACTGCGCCATGTCGAGGCGGAGCTTGCCGGCTACCTTCTTCATCGCCTTGGTCTGCGCGGCGGAACCGACGCGCGACACCGAGATGCCGACGTTGAGCGCCGGACGGATGCCCTTATAGAAGAGGTCGGACTCGAGGAAGATCTGCCCGTCGGTGATGGAGATGACGTTCGTCGGGATGTAGGCGGACACGTCGCCGGCCTGCGTCT
>CAYOXM010000044.1:0-4372 GCA_964407925.1 uncultured Gammaproteobacteria bacterium | reverse complement strand
CGAAGGAAATGAACGTGTTTTCGTAGTATAACGGACGGCAAAATGCGGTCAACTGGGCTAAAAAATGCGCAACCAGCGCGTTTTTTGAGTCCAGAGTTTCAAAGCTTCAAAGCGTCAAAGGTTAGAGGAAGTGTGCTCTAACCTCTGAAGCTTTAACCTTTGAACCTTTAACCCGCATTCGAGGCATGAACCGCACTCACGGCGAGGGTAACGGCGATGGCGAGGGCGTCGGCGGCGTCGTCAGGCGTCGGGATTTCCGGGAGCTTCAGGAGCACCTGAGTCATCTTCTGGACGGCGGGCTTCTCCGCCGCGCCATGGCCGCAGACGGCGATCTTCACGTCGGACGGATTGAATTCGCGGCACGGGATGCCGAGCTGTTCGAGGCAGACGCGGATGACGCCGCGCGCTTCGGCGACGTTCAGCGCCGTCTTCACGTTGGTCGAGAAGTACAACTTCTCCATCGCCGCTGCTTCCGGCTTGTGTTGGGCGATGATCTCCGCGAGCCGCGAATGGATGCGCGCGAGCCGTGCGGAAAAAGCCATGTCGGGCGAGGTGCGGATGCTGCCGTAAGCGATGCAGCGCTGCTTCCCCCCTTCGGAAGCGATCACGCCGTAACCCATGTCGGCAAAGCCGGGGTCGATGCCCAAAAGTATCATAACGTCGAGTAAATGGCGTTCACGTCCTCGTCCTCGTCAAGCGCCTCGAAAAGCGCTTCAATTTTTTCCTTCGTCTCGCCATCCGGCTCGTCGGCACGTTCCTTCGCGCTCCACTCGAAACCGATCGAGGCGACAGTGAAGCCCGCCGCGACGGCCGCATCGCGCACTTTCGCGAGCGCGTCGGGCGCCGTCATCACGACCGTCTCGTCCCCGTCGGCGGAAATGTCATCCGCCCCCGCATCGATGAGCGCGAGTTCCCCCGCCTCGTCCGGCCGCTTGCCGCTAAGACGGATGACGCCCTTGCGCTCGAACATCCACTGCACCGCTCCGCTCCCCGCCATGTTGCCGCCGTGGACCGAGAATGCGTGCTTCATGTTCGAAGCGGTGCGGTTGCGATTGTCGGTGAGCGTCTCGACGAGAACGGCGACGCCGCCCGGTGCGTAACCCTCGTAGACGATTGCTTCGATGCGGTCGGATGCGATCTCCCCCGTTCCCTTCTTCACCGCGCGCTCGATGTTGTCCTTCGGCATGTTCGCCGCAAGTCCCTGATCGATGGCGGACCGCAATTTGAAATTGAAGCTCGGATCCCCCCCGCCTTCCCTCGCCGCGACGGTGATGACGCGCGCAAGCTTGGTGAAAACGGCCGCCCGTTTCGCGTCGGCGGTGCCCTTGTAGTGCTTCACCTTTGACCACTTCGAATGCTTGGACATACCTATGCAACTTTAACACCGACGAACGTTTCGCGGCAATAAGAAAAACCGCCCCGACGAAGGGCAGTTTTTCTTCTCCGATGAGCGGCGTTTCCTATGCCGCGGTAGGCGCCTCTTCCTCGTAGTGCTCGCGCACGACGCCGAAGCCGGTGCCTGCCGGGATGAGACGGCCGATGATGACGTTCTCCTTGAGACCCTCGAGGCGGTCCATCTTGCCGGTAATGGCGGCGTTGATGAGCACGCGGGCGGTCTCCTGGAACGACGCGGCCGAGAGGAAGCTCTGGGTCGAGAGCGCGACCTTCGTGATGCCGAGGAACAGCTCGTCGGCGGTCGCGAGCTTGGCGCCGCGCGACTTGGCGGCAATGTTCTCGTCGAGGAACTGCGCCTTCTCGATGATCTCGCCGGGGAGGAGGTCCGTGTCGCCGGAGTCCTTCACGAGCACGCGGGAGAACATCTGCTTGATGATGATCTCGATGTGCTTGTCGTTGAGCTTCTGGCCCTGCGAGGTGTAGATGGACTGCACGTCCTTGAGGATGTACTTCTGCACGGCGTCCTTGCCGCGGAGCTTGTAGAGCTGGTGCAGGTCGAGGTTGCCCTCGGTGAGCTGCTGGCCGGCCTCCACCATGTCGCCGTCCTTCACGTAGAGGACGAAACCCGGCGGGATGATGTACTCCATCACCTTCTCGGTGTCGCGGACCACGCGGACCACGCGGCGCTCGAGCCGGGCGATGCCGCTCGCCTTCGCGACCACCGGCGTGCCGTCGGCCTTCACGACCACGACCTCGCCTTCGGTAACCTTTTTGCCGTCCTTCACCTTCGGGGTGTCGGCAGTGCCGCACTTGTACGCCTCGCCGTCCTCTTCCGTGTACGAGACCTTGATGAACTTATGGCCTACGAAAGGCGCGAGCACCTTCTGGCCGTCCGGTCCCTCGATCATGCGGCGTTCGATTTCCTCGACAGCGACCTTGCCGGCGACTTCGCTCATGTACGCCTTGCGCTTCGGCGGACGCGCTTCGAAGAGCTCTTCGACGCGCGGGAGACCCTGGGTGATGTCCGAGCCTGCCACGCCTCCCGTGTGGAACGTGCGCATGGTGAGCTGGGTGCCCGGTTCGCCGATGGACTGGGCGGCGACGATGCCGACCGCCACGCCGGTCTCGACCGGCTTGTTGTACGCGAGGTCGTAGCCGTAGCACTTCTTGCAAGTCCCCTTCGACAGGCGGCACTCGAGCACGGAACGGACGCGCACCTCGTCGATTTGGACGTTTGCGAGGTCGCGGGCGATCGGCTCGGTGACGAGCTCGCCCTTCTTCACGAGTGTCTTGCCGGTCTTCGGATCCTTGATGTCGGAAAGCAGGACGCGGCCGAGAATGCGGACGACGACCTTCTCGTTCATCTCCTCGCTCTCCTTGGCGGTGATGAGGATGCCGGTCTCGTCGCCGCAGTCTTCCTCGCGGATGACGATGTCCTGCGACACGTCGACGAGGCGGCGGGTGAGGTAGCCGGCGTTGGCCGTACGGAGCGCGGTGTCGGAGAGACCCTTACGCGCGCCGTGCGTCGAGATGAAGTACTCGAGAACGTCGAAGCCGTCCTTGAAGTTGGCCTTGACCGGGAGCTCGATGATGTCGCCGGCCGGGTTGGACACGAGGCCCTTCATGCCGATGATCTGCGCGAGCTGGCCCCACGTGCCGCGCGCGCCGGAGTCGATCATTGCCGCGACGGAACCGTCCTTCGGCAGCTTCTCCTTGGCGAGCTTGGTGACGCGGTCCTTGATGTTCGTCCAGACGTCGACGATCTTCGAGTGGCGCTCGCCCTGCGTGAGCAGGCCTTCCTGGAACTGTTCCTCGATCTCCTCGACGCGCTTGTTGCCCTCGTCGATGAGCGTCTTCTTCTCGGGGAGGAACGGGAGGTCCGTCATGCCCCACGAGTAGCCGGAACGGGTGATGTAGTGGAAGCCGAGGTCCTTGAGGTCGTCGAGGAGCTGGCGGGCGCGCTCGCGGCCGTACTTCTCGAGGCAGGCGCGGACCATCTCAGTAACCTTCTTCGAATCGAGCTGCTCGTTCACGTACGCGTGCCCCTCGGGGAGGACGCGGTTGAACATGATGCGCCCGACGGTCGTCTCGACCGGCTTCTCCCCCGCAACGAGTCGGACGAGGATGCGCTCGCGCATTTCGATGATGCGCTGGCGGTAGGCGTAGACGGCTTCGCCCTCGTCGCCGAACGCGCGAGGCGTCTCGCGGCCCTGCGGCGGGATGGTCGAGGTCATGTAGAAGATGCCCCAAATGACGTCCTTGTCCGGGCGCATGACCGGCTGGCCGGTCGCGGGCTTGAGCAGGTTGTTGATCGAGAGCATGCGCTCGCGGGCCTCGACCTTCGCCTCCTCGGTGAGCGGCACGTGGACGGCCATCTGGTCGCCGTCGAAGTCCGCGTTGAACGAAGGGCACACCATCGGGTGGATCTGGATGGCCTTGCCTTCGATGAGCTTCGGCTGGAACGCCTGGATGCCGAGGCGATGGAGCGTCGGCGCGCGGTTCAGGAGGACGAGCGCGTCCTTCGTGACCTCTTCGAGGATGTCCCAGACCTCGCCGTGATCCGCCTCGATGAAGCGGTTGGCGGAGCGAATGTTATGGACGAAGCCGCGCTGGATGAGCTTCGAGATGACGAACGGCTTGAAGAGTTCCAAAGCCATCATCTTCGGGAGGCCGCACTGGTTCAGCTGGAGCGACGGGCCGACGACGATGACGGAACGACCGGAATAGTCGATGCGCTTGCCGAGCAAGTTCTGGCGGAAACGGCCCTGCTTGCCCTTGAGGATGTCGGCGAGGGACTTGAGCTGGCGCTTTTTGCCGGTCGTGGCGACGACGGTCTTCGACTGGCGCGCGCTGTTGTCGATGAGCGCGTCGACCGCCTCCTGGAGCATGCGCTTCTCGTTGCGCAGGATGACCTCGGGCGCGTTCAGGTCGACGAGCTTCTTCAGGCGGTTGTTCCTGTTGATGACGCGGCGGTACA
>CAYOXM010000043.1:1506-6218 GCA_964407925.1 uncultured Gammaproteobacteria bacterium | reverse complement strand
AAGAAGGGCGCTCCGAAAAAATCCGCAGCGAAGAAGCCGGCCGCGAAGAAGGGCGGCGCGAAGGCCGCGCTGCGCCCCGTACGCGTGAAGGCGGAACCGCCGTCGCAGGACACCGTCGAGTCGCTCCTCAAGAAGAGCAGGATGCGCGGCTTCGTCACCGAAGCCGAAGTCTTGGCCACGTTCAAGGACCTCGAGGAGTACGTCCCGCTGTTCGAGGAATTCCTGAACCGCATGGACGGCATCGGCGTGCAGATCGTCGAAATGAAGGAAGGCATCCTCGGTCAGAAGGAGGATCGCGAGTCCGTGCTGAACCAGGTACGCTCGACCAAGGAAAAGAAGCGGTTCGACCTCACCGACATCTCCGCCGACTCCATCCAGATGTACCTGCGCGAGATCGGCAAGATCCCGCTGCTCACCGCGGAAGAGGAAGTCGCGCTCGCGAAGCGCAAGGAGCGCAACGACAAGGAGGCAGAGAAACGCCTCATCGAGGCGAACCTCCGTCTCGTCGTGTCGATCGCCAAGAAGTTCGTCGGCAAGTCGCTCTCGCTCCTCGACCTCATCCAGGAAGGCAACATCGGCCTGTTCCGCGCGGTGAAGAAGTTCGAGTACCGGAAGGGCTACAAGTTCTCGACCTACGCCACCTGGTGGATCCGTCAGGCGATTACCCGCGCCCTCGCCGACCAGTCGCGCACCATCCGCATTCCGGTGCACATGGTCGAGACGATCAACCGCTTCCAGCAGGTCGAGCGCCAGCTCATCCAGGACCTCGGGCGCGAGCCGTTGCCGGAAGAGATCGCCGCCGAAATGGGCGAGGAGGTCGACAAGGTCCGCCACATCATCCAGATTTCGCAGGATACCGTCTCGCTCGAGACCTCCGTCGGCGAGGATGACGAGGACTCCACGCTCGTGGATTTCGTCGAGGACGTGAAAAACGTCGCTCCGGACCGCGCCGCCGCGCTCCAACTGCTCCGTGACTACGTGCGCGAGGTCATCAAGGACCTCTCGCCGCGCGAACAGAAGATCCTCGAGATGCGCTTCGGCCTCACTGACGGCGTGGGCCACACGCTCGAGGAAGTCGGCCAGGAGTTCGATGTCACGCGCGAACGCATCCGACAAATCGAAGCCAAGGCGCTCGAGAAGATCCAGAGCCACCCCGGCATCATGCGACTGCGCGATTACTAGGAAGAAAAAACGCCCCGAAAGGGGCGTTTTCGTTTAGGCCAGATGGCCGCCGAGGAATTTCCGCACGTCGTCGCGACACTGCACGCAGAACGGCGAGTCGGTCGCGAGCACCGGCAGGACGTCCGCCTCGAACTGCGGCAGGTCGTCACGTTGGCGCATGACGCACGCGTTCATGCAGTGCGGTCCGAACCACATCTGTATTTGCGAGTCCCTGTCGGGATTCGCCGCGCCGAGGGCGTGGCCGAGCTCGTGCATGACGAGTGTCTCGAACAGGCCGATGCGGTCGGTGACCCGCTCGTCTCGGGAGAAACGGAACGCGCTCACCATGCCGCCGACGGCTTCGTCGGACTGTCCGAAGATGAACTCGTCGCCATGGAAGCCGATGTCGTCGTTCACGATGAGCATCGCCACGCCTCTCCAGTCGCGAGGCCTCCAGCGTCGGCCCCTGAGCCAGACGCTCAAAACGTCGCCGTTCGCCTGACCGGGACGGCCGACGCAGGCCGACACTTCGCGGGCGGCGGCAAGGACGCGGTCAATGTCGCCGTGGGTTCCGATGACGCAGACCGGAAGCCGGTCGGCGATGCCGAGGCTCTGGGTGGCGCGGCGCAGGGCGTTTTCCGCGGCGCGGAAATACTCTTCGGAGACGCCGGGTTGCCACAGCAGGTCGAGGGAAGGTGCGGGTGCGTTCATGTGTCCTCCGGCGGCAGCACACAGCATCGACTCGACAAAGTCAAAAAAACGCGGGGGATGCGCCCCCGCGCTTTTCATCTGTGCCGATTAGATCTTCACGTTCTTGGCGAGGTCCCAGCCGGCCCTCTGCCACTCGCTGCCGCCCTTCGCCAGGGTTTCGATCGTGATTTTCTGGAACGACAGCGAAACGCTCTCCGTCGACCATTCCGACTGCGAACCCTGCTGCGAGAACGAGGTGCAGGTCACGTCTTCGAGGGTGATGCGGACGTAATCCTCGGGTCCGCGCAGTTCCTTGTTCGGACGCGTGGCGGTAAGCACCGCCCTCTTGATGTGTTCGCCTTGCGCACAGGCCAAGAAGAGCGCCGGCGTGCCCTTGTCGATGCGCTTCGTGATGACGAGGCCCGTGGCAAGCATCTTGCCCGCGCCGGCGCCGCCGCCCATGCCGCCCGAGCCGGCATTGTTCATGCCCCACGACCAGGAATTGATTTCGATTTCGCCCTTATGCTTGTCGGCCGTCGATTCGCCCTCGACGCCGTCGAGCTTGAGGTAGTAGTCCGCCTGCGCGGCCGATGCGGCAGGGGCGGCTTCGGGAGCGGCAGCGCCGCCGAAGAGCGCGAGCGAGGAGAGGGCGATGGCGACGCCGAGGACGGCGGCCGTCGCCTTCACGCGGAGCGTGGGTCGGTTCATGGGATGCGTGGTAAGCGAATAATGTGGACAGGATAGGGCAGACGACGGCAAGACGCAACGCGAGGTTGGGGATGAATGCGTCCGGCAACGCTGACAAAAAAGCCGCGACCGTTACGGTCGCGGCAGCGTCTCTTGGCGCGCGCACGGCGCGGCGTCGCGGGCCTCAGGCGAAGCCCATCGCTTCGGCGAGCCGTCGCAAGGCGACGACGTACGCCGCGCGGCGCAGGTCGCAGGCGAGCGTCCCGGCGCACGCGTGCACGGCTTCCGCCTGGCGTGTCATCGCCTCGCGCAGGCGTTCGGCGACATCCTCGGCGGACAGGATCGCTCCGCCGCGGTTCTGCTCCCACTCGAACGTCGAGACGGTCACGCCGCCGGCGTTCGCGAGCACGTCCGGGATCACCGGGATGCCGCGCGCGGCGAGCGCGTCGTCTGCCTCCGGCGTCGTCGGTCCGTTGGCGAGCTCCAGCACGACCGTCGCCCGCACGTCCGCGACGTTGTCTCCGCGAATCTGGTTTTCGAGCGCCGCCGGGATGAGCACGTCGCACGGTGACGCCAGCACCACGTTATTCGCGATGGAGTGGCTCCCGGGAAATCCGACGACTGAACCCGTCGCTTGCCGATGGGCGGAAAGCGCCGGAATGTCGAGGCCCGTGCCGCGACCGACGCCGCCGTACACGTCAGAAACCGCCACGACTACGTGTCCGGCGTCATGCCAGACGCGCGCGGCGTTCTCGCCGACGTTACCGAATCCCTGAATGGCGACGCGGCAGACTTTGGGTAACCCGAGCCTTTCGCGGAGCGCGGCGAAGGCGTGAAAGCCTCCTCGCGCGGTGGCTGCGACGCGTCCCGGTACGCCGCCCTGTCCCACGGGTTTTCCCGTGAAACAGGCGCCTGACCGGTCGCCCGTCAGCCGGGCGTATTCGTCGGACATCCACGCCATGATTTCCGGTGTGGTGTTCACGTCCGGCGCGGGGACGTCCTTCGTCGGTCCCAGGACGTCGATGAAAGCACGTACCCAGCCGCGGGAGAGCCGTTCGAGTTCGCCCTTGGAGAGCGTGCGCGGATCGACCGTGATGCCGCCCTTGCCGCCGCCCATGGGGACGTCGACGATGGCGCATTTGACGGTCATCCAGAGCGCGAGCGCGCGCACCTCGTCGATGTCGACGTCGGAATGGAAACGGATGCCGCCCTTGTACGGGCCGCGGCTATTGTCGTGCTGGACGCGGTAGCCTTCGAAAAGACGCTCGGCACCGTCGTCCATGGCGACAGGAATGACCGCGCGGATTTCCCGCTTTGGTCGCCGCATACGCTCGAGAAATGATGCCGGAAAGGGGTGCGCGTGGGACGCACGCTCGAGGCGCGCGAGCGCGATTTCGAATGGCCCTAGTGGTGTGTCCATCCGTATCCTCCGTTGAAAGTCGCGGGGCAGTTCCCTGCGATGTAATGAGCTGGCTAAAGCCTAGCAGGACGCCGTCGAACCGCAATACGGCGCGCGGCGATGTCGTGTTGCGTCTATCGGCGATGACCGCTATGCTCAAAAAAGCGGTCTTTTCCGCATTTCTTGGACACACTCGGGAAACCGGAGGTCCGTCGTGAGCACTGCACCATCTCCGTTCCGGCAGAAGGCCTGGAACGCCATGGCGGCCTACGGGATCGCGTGGCTGTGGGTGACGCTTTTCGTCGCCGCCCTTCAAATCGTCCTCCAGTCCGTCGGCCTCGGCATCTACGGGATGCCGCCGCTCTCGGTCACCCTCCACTGGCTTTACGCCATCCCGCCGCTCCGGCAGGTCATGGAGACGACTCCGGGACTCGCCATCGGCATGGCCGTGTTCTTCGCCCCAGTGGTCGAAGAGGCCGTCTTCCGGATGCTCCCGCTCACCCTCGTCCTCGACAAGGGTCGGGACAAGATCCGGGCGGTCTCCGTCGTCGTCTGCGGCATCCTATTCGGACTGGCCCACGGCCATCCGTTCAACATCTTCATCCAGGGCGTCGTCGGGCTCGCGCTCGCCAGGCTCTACGTGAAGAACTCGTCGTCTCAGCTCTCCGCCTACCTGTCCTGCGTCGCGGTCCACGCGATGTACAACCTGACGGTCATCACGGTCTCCCTGATGAATTCGTAGGCAGCGCGCCCCTTCTCGGGCGCGTTTTTCTTT
>CAYOXM010000043.1:0-1406 GCA_964407925.1 uncultured Gammaproteobacteria bacterium | reverse complement strand
TATCAGCTGGAATGAATGCGCGTTCCGAGGTAGCTCAGCTGGTAGAGCAGAGGACTGTCAAAACTGGCCTGACCGGTAACGGTCAGTGTAGGACTCGGTTCATATGAACCGAATAGGCAGCGCCTGCCGGTGACGGCAGGATGAAAACTGGGTGAATTCGGCGAACGCAGGTCCAACCAACGCCGAGCCAAGCCCCGCGGTGCGGGGAAGGTGTAGAGACTATCCCGAAAGGGAGTAGGGCTGGCACGTGCCGGCTCGAAGCGCCCAGCCCCCGACACTTCGGTCGGGGTGATGACATAGTCCAGTAGCCAGAACTGTAATCCTTTGGTCCTGGGTTCGAGTCCCAGCCTCGGAGCCACAAAAAACGGCCTGACTTCGCGTCAGGCCGTTTTTTGTTTTTTTCAGGTAGGAGGCTCGAAGGGCAGCGGTGATGCCACACGCGCCGTCAAGCGCGCATGAGCGCCGGGTGGACTGCGTCCGTCAGTCCACCACCGCCTCGGACGTGTCGCGCCGCATTCGGCGGCGCGAGGCGGAAGGCCCGTAAGAGCCTCGGGGCCACCTAAAAACTGCAACGAAAGTTGCCGTTTTTAGGTATCGTCATTCTATAGTAGACTAATGTACACTTGGCTGATCGCATAAAGTTTATGGATATTCAACCAAACGAAATCCGCGACGTTACCCGCCTTCTGGAACGGGGAAAGCCGCTGCCGGACAAGTACCGGTTCATGCTTTTTGATGATAAGCGGCAGGTGGAGTTGGTATGGAACGGCAAAACGGATGAGGTGACGAATGTCGTTCTTCCCTTCCAGACGATCGAGCACATTGATGAGCCGCGAGAGGAGGGCGAGAAGATCAAATTGCAGAAGAGTTTGTTTGATACATCGGGTCGTCAGATTGCGGGATGGACGAACAAGTTGATCTGGGGTGACAACAAGTTGATTCTTTCCGCGCTTAAGAATGGTCCACTCCGTAAGGAGATTGAGGATGCAGGAGGTATCAAGCTCATCTACATTGACCCGCCGTTTGATGTTGGGGCGGATTTTTCGATGAGTATCGAGGTTGGTGACGAGGAGTTTACAAAGAAGCCGAGTGTTATTGAGGAAATCGCATATCGAGATACGTGGGGAAAAGGAGCGGACAGCTTTATTGCAATGATATATGAGAGGTTGAAGCTGATGCACGGTCTTCTCGCCGACGACGGTGCAATATACGTACATTGTGACTGGCGGTTGAGCTGTCATCTTCGACTTATTTTGGACGAGATATTTGGAACCGATAATTTTCAAAACGAAATTATTTGGACATTTTCTGGCGGTACAGATAAGGGCCGCGGATTCGGTAGAAAACACAACACAATTTTTTTCTATTCAAAGTCCGATCGGTACAAATTCAATCCGCAATTTGAA
>CAYOXM010000042.1:0-7084 GCA_964407925.1 uncultured Gammaproteobacteria bacterium | reverse complement strand
TCGGCGTGACGGTCAACGCCGACGCCGAGATGACCCCGAGGAAGAGGATCGTCGCAACAGGCTATTCCCTCAACGCCGACAGGCTCGACGACCTCGACACGTCGGCCGCGGGGGGATCTAACGCCTTCGTCCCCGTAACGGACTCGAGCGGCAACTTCACGCTGACGAAGAACGTCACCGTCGACACCGACACCTTCTTCGTGGACTCCGCGAACAACCGCGTTGGCGCGGGGACGAACAGCCCTCAGGCCACCATGCACGTCAACGGCACCGACGGCATCCGGTTCACGAGCGGCACGCCGACGTCCGGCCTGAACTACATCGCCGCCACCTCCACCGATGTCTTGAAGGCGAGCACGAAGGGCAGCCTCACGCTCGAGTTCGACAGCGACAACCTGTTGCCCGCTGGCGACTACTTCGGTGTCTATTCTGCCGGCAGTGCGACGCCGAAGCTCGCCATCCAATCGAGCACGGGCTACGTGAGCGTAGGGACGTCGGGCGTGGATGCCCACTTCGTCGTTGGCGCGTCCGCCTCGACCGTCACGGAGGAAATGAAGGTCCAGGGTGCGGCGGACGCCAAGATTAGCATCGTCGCTGATACCGACAACGTGTCGGAAATCGACAATCCATTGATTTCATTCAGTCAGGACGGCGCCACTATCCGCTCCATGCTCGGCCTCGTCGGCAACGCCGGGAATGACCCGTCGAACAATCCTACGACCGGAACTCTCGCCGATGCCATCTACCTGGGATCGTACTTGTCGACCATCCCCATGCAGTTCGCGACAGACGGCGTCGTGCGCTTGACGATCTCGTCGGCGGGCCTTGTCGGCATCAACACGTCCTCGCCCGCGACCTTGTTCGAGGTCGAGGACGCGACAAGTTCGAACGCGGCGCTCGAAGAACTCGCCATCCACCGTTCCCGCGCCGACGCGACAGCGCCCGGAGCTGCGGATTTCGGAGGTGATATGACCTGGCGGCTCGAGGGAGCGACAAACAACAGTGACGTCGTGGCCGCGAAAATCCGCGGCGCATGGGAGGCGGCGCAGACGAACGACACGACCGACCGCGACTCGTACCTATCGTTCGCGACGATGGCCGACAACAGCATCGGCGAGCGTATGCGTATCAACAGCGCCGGCAACGTCGGCATCGGCGATACCAGCCCCGCCGCCCTCCTTACTGTTGGTTCCGGCGACCTGTTCACCGTCGATTCCTCCGGCGTGATGACGCTCGGCTCGCTCTCCTCCGACCCGACGGGCGCGAACGGCAGGACGTACTACAACACCACGTCCAACAAGTTCCGCTGCTACCAGAACGGCGCGTGGACCGACTGCATCGGCGGCGCGGGGAGCATGTCCGTCGGCGGCACGGTGACGAGCGGCACGACGGGGTCGGTCCTCTTCGTCGGCAGCGGCCCGGTGCTCAGCCAGGACAACGCGAATTTTTTCTGGGACGACACCAACAACCGGCTCGGCATCGGCACCGCGACGCCGTACGCCGGTCAGCTTCAGGTGAATACGACGAACGGCGGCGGCGTGGGCGGAGAAATCTGGATCACGAACAACAGCAACACGACGTCGAGCATCGCCCGCCTTGCGTTCGACGCGACGGCGACCGGACAGGATACGACTCCCGCCGCCGGCATCGACTACTTCAACGCCAGCAGTTTGCAGAACATGGCGTTCAAGTTTTACGACGGCGTCGGCTACAACGAGAAGTTGCGCTTCCAGAGCAACGGCAACGTCGGCATCGGGCAGACCGCTCCGGCGCAGCTTCTGGAACTGTCCGGCGGCAACATTTCGCTCGGTCGGATCAACTCGTCCGCGTATTCCCGTTACGTCGGCATCGGCGGCTCGAGCGGAACCATCGTCGAAAACTCGTCCGGCGGCTCGCAGATCAAGTTCGAGAGCGAGGCGGATAACGACAACCTGATACATTTCATCACCCATCATAACGGCGTCTCGCACGCGATTCGAATGACCATCGACCGGGACGGGCTGGTCGGCATCGGCGACACGACGCCGGACGCGCTCCTCACGCTGCACCCCGCGACGGACAACGCGATGGCGCTCAAGATCGAGCAGCAGAACTCGACCGACGGCTGGGAATGGCACGCGTCAAACAGCTTCGGCGTCCTGCGGCTCTCGCGCACCGGCACGTCCGCCGGCGAGCGCATGACGATGAACGCCACGGGCGAAACGGGCTTCGGCGACACGAACCCGGGCAACGCTTTCGGCGGCACCGGTTCGATCGGCCAACTCTCCGTCGTTCGCACGTCGAGCGGGGCGACCACGACCGGCCTCAACCTCATCAACGCCGCTACGGCTGCCAATACGGCCGTGGCAATCGACTTCACGCCGAATACGAACGTCCCGCTCGCCCGCCTGAACGCCTTGCGCACGAATACCGGCGGCGCGGGGACCACGGATTTCATCTTCTCGAACTACAAGGGCGCGTCGGCGACGCTGACCGAGACGATGCGCATCCTTGGCGATTCGGGCAGCCTCGGCATCGGCACCGCGACGCCGACCCAGCTGCTCACCATTGGCGCCGGCGGCAACGCTCAGATCGACGCGGGACGGTTCAACACGCCTTCCGGCGGTTTCGGACGGTACGAGAACTACCTTCTTAATTCCGAAACGGTCGGTGGCACGTCGTGGACGAACGAAAGCACCATTGCCGTGACGGCCGACCAGACGTCGCCCGACGGCACGGCGAGCGCGGCACGGCGCGTGTCGACGGGCGGCGCCGGCGCGGCCGACGCGATAAAGCAGTCCGTCTCCATTGCTTCGACCACGGCGACGTGGACGGCGAGCGTCTGGATGAAGATGACAACCGGCTCGGCGACGGTAAACTTGCGCATCAACGACGACAACCAGACCGGCACCGCCTCGGCGAAGAGCGTCACGACCGCGTGGCAGCGGTTCTCGGTCACCGAGGCCGCGCTCACGTCGTCGACGTCGGTCGAATTCCGCATCGAGACCGGCACGAATACGAACGTCGTGCTCTGGGGTGCGCAGCTCGAGAAACAGTCCGACGTCGGCGTATACGCGAAGACCGGAACGGTCGGCATCACGACGACGCAGCGCGGGCTCGTGGCGAATTCCGCGGGCAACCACTATATGGCGTCCGGAGTGCTTTCGGTCGGCACTGTCGCCGACGCGGAATATCGCATTTCGACGGGCGGCGGCATCACGGGGGCGTTCTACGGCGTGACGACCAGTTCGACGGTCGGTGCGCCGCAGATCGACCTGCAGGATACGGCGACGAGCCAAGAGACCGTTCTCACCAGCCAGGACGGCGCCGGCACCACCGGCACCTTCCTCGCCAGCTGGTCCAACCATCCGCTCATGTTCGGCACGAATGCGTCGTCCACGTCGGGGGCGAAGATGACGCTCGACGCCTCGGGTCGTCTCGGCATCGGCATGGCGAGCCCAGGCGCTCGTCTCGACGTCCTTGATACGGCGAACAGCGCGACCGTCGTCCAAGTAAGGGGCAGCAATACGGGTACCGGCATCGGTCAGTATCACCAGCTCGTGGTTTTGAACGAGAATACCTCCGCGAACACGACCGCGGGCATCGGCATTCAGCACTTCAACGCCTCTTCTTCTGCCGTGAACGCGGCGGTCCTCGACGCG
The DNA here is from genome assembly GCA_964407925.1 of uncultured Gammaproteobacteria bacterium. Taxonomy (GTDB): domain Bacteria; phylum Patescibacteriota; class Patescibacteriia; order SG8-24; family SG8-24; genus CAYOXM01. Next base: position 3,443 of record CAYOXM010000042.1, on the reverse strand, counting down.
ACGCTGGACGTGGTCACGGCGGGTTCCGAAAGCGGAAACTTCCGCATCAGCACGATGAATTCGGGCACGATCGGCGAGCGTCTCCGCGTCACCTCGGCGGGTAACGTCGGCATCGGCGATTCGTCGCCGACGGCGCTCCTCACCGTCGGATCGGGCGACCTGTTCACGGTCGATTCTTCCGGCAACGTTGATACGAACGCGCACATGGCGGTCGGTTCCGGCGCATCGACCGGCGCGAACGACATTATTAAGGTGCAGGAGACGTTCACCGGCACGACCGGAAAGACCGGCGTGACCGTGCTCACGACCACGAATCCGGGCGCGAATTCCGGCGGCACGTGGGACGGCATCTACACGAACGTCAGCACGTCCGGCGCGGGCGCGAACAATTTTACCAACAGGCTCGCGGGCATCGAGGCGAACGTCAGCATCGCGCACAGCGGTACGACCGCGTCCGCATTCGCGGTGAACGGCGAGGCGTACTACACCGGGTCGAGCACCGTTACCGAGCTCATCGGCGTGTACGGCGCGGCATCCGACAGCGGCACGGGTTCCGTCACGAACCTGTATGGCATGTACTCCAACCTGTATCTCGACGGCCTGACGGGCACGAACTCCTACGGCCTGCGCGTCTACCAGTCCGGGACTCCAACCTCGCTCACGAACAACTACGGCATCTATATCGATCCGGTCGCAGGCGGCACGAACGCCTACTCCATCTATTCGAATGGCGGCACCAGCTATCATTCCGGCGCCTTCGGGATCGGCGACACTACTCCGGATGCCAAGCTCGACGTGACCTCGGGCGGGAGCGGCACCGACGGCATCTTCGTCGACAACACGTCGACCGGCGATCCGGCGGTGCAGTTCCGCCTCTCCGACACCGCGCAGTTCACCATGGGCGTCGACAACAGCAGCACGAACGACGATTTCGTCATCTCCGACGGCGGCACGCTCGGGACGTCGAACCGCTTCGAGATCGACGGTCTCAGCGGCCAAATCATCCTCAATCCTGGAACGTCGCAGGTGTACGTGCCGATCGGCAACCTCACCTTGAACCAGGGCGACATCAACCTGTCGAACAGCTACACGGTGAATTTCGGCGCGGCCGGCGCGGGCAATTACTTCTATTGGAAGATGGCCGAGCGTTCGGGAGCGAACGCGTGCGCGAGCGGCAATGCAACCGAGGGCATCATCATAAGGGATACCGGAGGCACGCAGCGCGGTCACATCTGCATCGACGGCCCGAGCTCCGGCACGCCGAACAAGCTCCGTTTCTATGCCGAGTCGTTTACGACCGGCGCGACGGACCTCGCCGAAATGTATTCCACGCGGCCAGAGGACGGCATCGATGCTGGCGACGTGGTCGAGCTCGACCCCACGGGCGGCCTGATGGTCAGGAAGACGTCCGCCGCCTCCGCGCACGCGTTCGGCGTCGTCTCGTCCGGCGCAGGCCTCATGCTTTCGGGCATCGACGAGGCGACCGGCCAAGGCGACACGACGAACGGGAAGTACGTCGCGCTCAAGGGTCGCGTGCCGGTGAAAGTGTCGATGGAGAATGGCCCGATAGCGGTCGGCGACTGGCTCGCGCCGTCCTCGACGCCCGGCGTCGCGATGCGTGCCGATGCCGCGGGACAAGTCATCGGACGCGCGCTCGACGCCGCGTCCGCGGACGGCAAGATCCGCCTCTTCGTCGAGGTCGGTTGGTGGAACGGCGATGCCGTCGCGCCGAACGTGCTCGGCGGCGCGCTTCCGGGCCTCCAGCAGATGACCCAGGGCATCGACATGGCCGGCAACGTCATCACGAACGTCAGCGGCATCTCCGGCTTGAACGGCCTCTGGAGCATCGATGACGGCGGGCACATGACTATCAAGGAGGTCGCGGCGGAAAAGTTCGCGGTGACGCAGACCGACGCCACGACGACGATCGATTCGGCGGTCATTCCGTCCGGCGAGGCGCACGCGCAGGTGCACAATCCGGCGATAACGGCGAAGACCAAGGTGTTCGTGACCTTCAGGAAGAATCCGCGCGTGGCGTGGTGGGTCGACGAGGTGACCGACGGCCTGTTCGTCATCAAGACCGACGCGCCGGTCGCCGAGGACGTGGCCTTCGATTACTGGCTGGTCGACGTCGACGACCGGCGTACGCCCCCGACGTCGTCACCCGTACCGCCGCCCCCGCCCGTCGATACGGACGGCGACGGCTTGTCGGACGTACAGGAGGGGACGCTCGGCACGAATCCGCAGTCCCCGGATACCGACCTCGACGGATTCACGGACGGCGAAGAGGTCGCGTCCGGACATGACCCGTTGTCGTCAGTTCCGATACCCGAACCATCGCCCGCGCCGCAGGATCCGCCGCCGGCAGAGGAATCCGCGCCTTAAGGTGCGGGTTTCGGTTTTCCGGCGCTTTCGCATAATATAGAAGAAGGTTTCGCGCGGGCATGGCGAAACGGCAGACGCGCCAGCCTTAGGAGCTGGTGGGGGAAACCCCGTGGAGGTTCAAGTCCTCCTGCCCGCACCAACATAAGAGACAGAAGACTTGAAGGGCGCGAGAGGGCCGAGCCGGCGCAGGCCCGGTGCGCAGCGCCCCGGAGTCCGAGTCGGAGCGAGGACAAGTCCTCCTGCCCGCACCATATTTTTATGTCCAAACGCATAGATAACGTCACGGTCATCCATGGGTTCGGCGTCACGCCGGAGAAGATGTGGTTTCCGTGGCTGCATGAAAAGCTCGAAGAGCGCGGTTTAGCCGTGCGCATCCCTCGGCTGCCCGACCCTCTTCGGCCGAATTACAAAAAATGGATGGGGGCGCTCGCTCCCATCGCTCGGACATGGTCACCGACCACGCTCGTCGTCGCCCACAGCCTCGGCGGCGCGTTCGCCGTCCGGCTCCTCGAGACGGAGGTGAAAAAACGGATTGCCGGCGTCGTTCTCGTCTCGCCGCTCTTCACGTCGACCATTCCGGTGGAGCCGCTCGTCCGGTTTTTTTCCCGGCCCATCGATTGGCCGCGCATCGGCGCGATGTCCGGGGGTTTCAGCGTCCTTCAGGCGACCGACGACCCGCTCGTTCCCGCCGATCATGCCTTTCGTTACGCCGAAGCGTTGGGCGCCGAACTGACGCTCATCAAAAAAGGCGGACATCTTACCAAGAAGACCTGCCCGCCCCTGCTCAAGATCATCGACGGGCTCCTCACGCGGTGATCGTCAGCGGTGATAGGGCTTTCCCGCAAGGATGGCCGTCGCGCGGTAGAGCTGTTCGAGCAGGATGACGCGCGCCATTTCGTGGGTGAACGTCATCGCCGAAAAGGAAACACGCCGGTGCGCATCCTTGAGCAGCGCCGGATCAATGCCCGCGCTGCCGCCGATCACGAAAACGACATGTTCCCCTCGGCCGCCGATCTCCTCGAGGAGCGCGGCGAACCCTTCCGAGTCCGGCGCTTTCC
>CAYOXM010000041.1:0-8422 GCA_964407925.1 uncultured Gammaproteobacteria bacterium | reverse complement strand
CCGGTGATGAAGTAGATCACCGGTCGCTTGCAGGTCCTCCTCGACGTCGGCCTGCACTACCTGACGCTCAACCGCACCGCAGGGGCGCTCTCCGGCGGCGAGGCGCAGCGCATCCGCCTCGCGTCGCAGATCGGTTCCGGTCTCGTCGGCGCGCTTTACGTGCTCGACGAGCCGTCCATCGGCCTGCATCAGCGCGACAACGACAGGCTCCTCGCGACGCTCAAGCATTTGCGCGACATCGGCAACACCATCATCGTCGTCGAGCACGACGAGGACACCATCCTCGCCGCCGATTACCTCGTGGACTTCGGTCCCGGCGCGGGCGAGCACGGGGGAGAGGTCGTCATTGCCGGTCCGACGCCCGACATCTTCAAGGAAGAGAAGAAGTCGCTCACGCTCCAGTACCTGAGCGGGAAGCGCAAGATCATCGTGCCCGCCATGCGCCGGACGAAGAGCAAGGAGCGGCTGAAGGTCGTCGGCGCGACGGAGAACAACCTGAAGAACGTCGACGTGGAGATTCCGTTGCGGCGCATGGTCTGCGTGACCGGCGTCAGCGGTTCCGGCAAGAGCACGCTCGTGCAGGACATCCTGTATAACGCGATTTCCAACCGGCTGAACGGGTCGAAACTGCCGGTCGGCAAGCACAAGGCGGTGCTCGGACTCGAGTACCTCGATCGCGTCGTGATGGTCGACCAAGGGGCGATCGGCCGTACGCCGCGCTCCAATCCCGCGACCTACACCGGCGCGTTTACCTACATCCGCGAGTTGTTCGCGGCGACCGAGGAAGCGCGGTTCCGCGGATACAAGCCCGGCCGGTTCAGCTTCAACGTCCCCGGCGGGCGCTGCGAGAATTGCGAAGGCAACGGGCAGATCGCCATCGAGATGCATTTCCTCCCGACGGTCTACGTCACGTGCGACGTCTGCAAGGGACGGCGTTTCGACCGCGAGACGCTCGAGGCGAAGTACAAAGGCAAGAGCATCCATGACGTGCTCACGATGACGGTCGAGGACGCCACGAAGTTCTTCGAGGACATCCCGTACATCTACGACAAGCTGTCGGTGCTCGACGAGGTCGGTCTCGGCTATCTCGAGCTCGGCCAGTCGGCGACGACGCTCTCGGGCGGCGAGGCGCAGCGCGTGAAGCTCGCCTTCGAGCTCGCCAAGCGCGGCGGCGGCAAGGCACTTTACATCCTCGACGAGCCGACGACGGGGCTGCACTTCGAGGACATCCGCCGGCTGCTCGACGTCCTGTCGAAGCTCGTCGAGCGCGGACATTCGGTCCTCATCATCGAGCACAACCTCGACGTCATCAAGACTGCGGACTACGTCGTTGACATGGGTCCCGAGGGAGGCGATCGCGGCGGCAGGGTCGTCGCGCTCGGCACGCCCGAAGAGGTCGCGAAGTACGGCGACACGCATACCGCGGAGTACCTCAAGCGCGTCCTGAAATGAAAAGCGCCGCCGGCAGTCCGGCGGCTTTTCGTTTGTCGGCGGTTCGTCGGCCGCGGGACGGTACTTACGCCGTATCGCATCGGCATCCGGAACGGTTCGGCGTGAGCGCGAAAAGCGCTTGCCGTACCCGTTTTTTTCTGTGAAAATGGCCTTCTTATGGCGATTCCCGCGTCCGTAAAGGTGAAGAACGGCGTCTTGCCCGCCGAGCCCGGCGTGTACTTCATGAAAGACGGCCGCGGCCGCTTGATGTACATCGGCAAGGCGACATCGCTCAAGATCCGCGTCTCGAGTTATTTCACGCGCCCGCAGGACGCGCGGATCGCGAGCATGGTGTCGCGCATCCGCGCCATCGACTACCAGGTGACGCCGACCGCGGTCGAGGCGCTGATGCTCGAAGCGAAGCTCATCAAGAAACGGCAGCCGCCGTACAACGTCATGGAGAAGGACGACAAGAGCTTCGTCCATCTCGTCTTCACGCGCGAACCGTTCCCGAAACCCGTGCTCGTCCGCGGGCACGAGCTCGCGCGCATGCCGAAGCGGCAGTTCGTCGGCACGTTCGGTCCGTTCCGGTCCGCATCCGCCGTCCGCGCCGCGCTCGACACGCTGCGCCGTTCGTTCCCGTGGACGACCTGCGCCCCCGGACGGAAGCGCCCGTGCTTCTACCGCCACCTCGGCCTGTGCCCGGGCGTCTGCACCGGCGAGATTTCTTCCGCGGAGTACAAGCGCATCATCCGCGGCCTGATGCGGTTCTTTTCCGGCGACCGCGCGGCGGTCGTGCGCGACATGCGAAGGCAGATGACCGTCGCGGCGAAGGACGGGCGGTACGAGGACGCCGCCGAGTTCCGCGACCGTCTGTGGGCGCTCGAGCACGTCCGCGACATCGCGGTGATGAAACGCGACGACGCGAAGCTCGAGGAGTTCATCGACGTGTTCGGCCGCGTCGAGGGGTATGACATTTCCAACATTTCCGGGACCGACGCGACGGGGAGCATGGTCGTCTTCGAGGACGGCGAGCCGAAGAAGTCGCAGTACCGGCAGTTCCACGTGAAAACGGTCGAGGGACCGAACGACGTCGCCATGATGACCGAGGTGCTCCGCCGCCGCTTCGGTCACAAGGAATGGCGCATGCCGGATCTCCTCCTCGTCGACGGCGGCGTCGGGCAGATGAACGCGGCCCGCAAGGTGTTCGCGGAATACGGCCTGCGGATTCCGCTCGTCGGCATCGCCAAGGGTCCGGACCGCAAGCGCGACGAGCTCGTCTACGATCGCGCCGATCACGAGCTGGCGCGGCTGGTCCACGCGTTCAAGCCGCTGCTCCAGCGCCTTCGTGACGAGGCGCACCGTTTCGCCGTGAAGACGCACCGCGGCCGGCGGGCGAAATCCTTTCTCGTATGACGCGCAGGGTTGAAACCGCCGCGCTCGGAGCCGTCGCGTTCCTGGTCGCGTCCGTGATCCTGTTTTTCAACCTTTCCTTTACCACGAGCGACAGCCAGTTCCTATGGCTTGCGGACGCCTTTCTGCACGGCAGCCTGGCGTTGCCGCGCGGCCCCGTCGACGCGTACAGCCTGATGGACGTCACCGTGCGCGGCGGCCAGTATTTCTGGCCACTCGGTCCGTTGCCTGCGATACTGCTCATGCCTTTCGCGGCGCTGTTCGGCCAGGCGCAATGGTCCATCGCCGTCCTGCAGCTGGCGCTTGCCGCGGCGATCGTCTCCGCCGCGTTCGCGCTCGCCCGCCGACACGGCCTTTCCGCCCGCGACGCGGCGTGGTCCGTGCTTGCGCTGTGCGGCGGTTCCGTGGCCGTCGGCGCGCTCGCGCTCCACGGGCCATGGCAGCTCGGGCATGCCGTCGTTCTCGCGGCCGTTCTCGCGGCGCTCCTCGAGCAGCGCGGAAAAGACCGTCCGGAAATGGTCGGCGCATTGGCAGGTTTGGCTCTGGCCTCGCGGCTTACCGCGGTCGTCGCCCTGGCATATTTCGGCGTCGAGACGCTGCTTCGTCCCGTCACGATGAAGGAGCGCCTGACGCGGCTCGCGCGCATGGCGGCGCCGATCGTCGTCGTTCTCGCGCTCCTCGGCGCGTATAACGTCGCGCGATTCGGCAGCCCGTTCGACAACGGCTACGCTGATTCGCATCTCGACGTTCCCGCGCTCGCCGAGCGGCGCAGCCACGGTCTCTTCTCGCTCCGCAACGTCGGGAGGAACGCGTGGTACTATTTCCTCGCGCCGCCGTCCTCGGGCGAAGGGTGGCGCGTCGTCGATCCGGAAGGCATCAGCTTCTTCGTCGTTTCCCCTGCGTTTTTGTTCGCCTTCCTGCCGCCGAAAAGCGGGCGCAGGAAGTGGTTGGCCGGCATGGCGGCGTTCGTCGCCGCGATGTGCGTGTTCCTTCCGTACTATACGACCGGATTCCGCCAGTTCGGGCCGCGGTATCTCAATGACGTGCTGCCGTTCCTGTACCTGCTGCTCCTGGACCGCTTCGCCCGTGCCGGCGTCGGCGACGGCATGAAGGCCGTCATCGCCGTTTCTTGCGTAACAAACGCCGCATTTTTCTTCTTCTATTTCATGCAGATGGTTTCCTGACCATGCAGCCGCTCCGCACCCTGACCGTCATCGTGCCGTGCTTCAACGAGGAGAGAACCGTCGCCCGCGTTCTCGACCGCCTCTTCGGCGTGCGCGTGCAGGGTCTCGACATCCATGTCGTCGTCGCCGACGACGGGTCGACGGACGGAACGCCTGACATCCTCTCCGGCATGCGCGGCCGCGCGGGGCTCACGGTGATTCGCGGCGAGCGCAACCGCGGAAAGGGGAGCGCCGTCGCTTCCGCCCTGCCTTCGGTGCGCGGCGAAGCCGTGCTCATCCAGGACGCGGACGAGGAGTACGATCCGGCAGACATCGCCGCGCTCGTCGCCGCGTACAGAAACGCGCCGAGGCGCAGTGCCGTGTACGGTTCTCGCAACTTGCGTGAAAACCGCTATTCGTCCCGGCTGTTCCATTTCGGCGGCAAGGCGGTGACAGCGGTCGCGAACGCGTGTTACGGCCTGCGGCTCACCGACATGCCGACCGGGTACAAATTGCTGCCGGCGGACGACCTGCGTCGCATGGATCTCCGGTCGCGCCGGTTCGAATTCTGCGCCGAGGTCACCGCGAAGCTCGCCCGTCTCGGTACGCCCGTGATCGAAGTGCCCATACGGTACGAACCGCGCGGTTTCGCCGACGGAAAGAAGATTCGCGCCTCCGACGGCGCGTGGGCCGTGGCGACGCTCGCGCGGTGGCGCGCGTGGAAGCCGAAGGGCCGGTGGAACGCCGCCGACAGGCTGCTCCGCCGACTGCGCGCGGACAAGGCGCTCGCGCGCATCCGGTCCCGTGACCGCGTCCTGGACGTCGGTTGCGGTACAGACCGCTACCTGTGGGGACGCATGCGCGACCTCGGCGCGTCATACGTCGGCGTCGACGCCCGGATTTCCGTGCCGCAGCGCGACGGCGCGGCCGAGTTCCTGCCGTCGGACGATGGTGCGCTGCCGCCGTTTTCCGATCGGCGGTTCACGAAGATCGTCGGCCTCGCGGTGCTCGAGCACATGAACGACCCCGCGGCGTTCTTGGCCGACGCACGGCGTCTGCTCGACGCCGGCGGCGAACTCGTGCTCACCGTACCCGCGCCCGCCGCGCAGCCGGTGCTCGAGGCGCTCGCGCGGCTCCGCGTGATCGATCGCGAGGAAATCGAGGAACATAAGCGGTACTTCGGCCGCGGCGAACTCGTCGGCATGGCGCGGGATGCGGGTTTCGCGGACGTGCGCTGCTCGACGTTCGAGGCGGGTTTCAATCATCTTCTCATCGCACGCTGATGTATCTCGTAGGACACGCTGCCGTCGGCATGACGCTCGCCGCCGGAGTCTCGAATCCCGTCGCCGCGTTCGGCATCGGCTGGCTTTCGCATTATCTCGCCGATTTTTTCCCGCACGGCGACGAGGAGGTGGGCGAGTGGACGAAGAAGGGGAACGAGGTCCGCCGACTCATGGCTATCGTCGCCGTCGACGGCGCGGTCGCCCTCGCCGCGTTCTCCTTCATGACCGCGCGCAACGGTTTCTCGTTGCCGCTCGCCGCGGCCGCGCTCGGTTCCTTCGTGCCGGACGTCATGTGGGGACTCGAGAAGCTGGCCAAGCGGAAGCTGTTCGGGCCGCATGAGAAGATCCATTACGCGAACCATAACTTTTTCGAGATTCCCTTGCCCGCGTGGGCGGGCGTGCCGCTCCAGCTCGCGGTCGCGGCGTTCCTGTGGTGGCAGTTGACCGTGCGTTGACGCGCGGTAGGATGACCGCGCCTCGGAGGAGGGGCACGATATGAAGGTGCTCTTTGCGACGACGAACGCGGCCAAGGTGACGAGCGTGGCCCGCGTGCTCGGCGCCTACGGCATCGCGGTCGAACGTGTCGACCTCGATCTTCCCGAGCTGCAGGCCGATGCCGCGCAGGACATCGCGCTCGGCAAGGTTCGCGCAGCGCTCACCATACTCGGCGCTCCAGTCATGGTCGTCGATTCGGCATTTCACATAGACGCGCTAGGCGGCTTCCCCGGACCCTACGTGAAGCACGTCACCGCGAAGATCGGCACGCAGGGCTACCTCGATTTGCTCGCGCGCCACCCCGACGCCTCGGCACGCGCCTGCGCGTTCGTCGATGCCGTCGCGTACGCAAATCCCATCTTGCCCGTGCCGCTCACGTTCGTGCGACGCGAGACGGGCATCGTCGCTCCGGCGTCGCGCGGCGATCCGAAAGGGCACAAGTCGCCGATGGCGGCGCTGTTCATTCCGGACGGCTGCGGAAAGACCATCGCCGAAATGACCGCCGAGGAACTGCTGGCGTACCGCAGCAGGCCTGAAACGGAACTGGCATATCGGAACCTCGCCTCGGCCATCCTGCACAGCACGACGTCGTTCGAAGAATGACCGCAAACCGCGCAGTTGCGCGGTTTTTTTTTCATTACGTAATCCTGCGGGGCGGGGGACTATTGTCATGTGGATGATTTTGGAGTATGATGGAAACGTAGTGGTTTCAAGTGGGGATAAATGGGGTTAAGGCAAAACTGCGCCTTAATCGTTTCCGTATCTCTGCCCGCTGCACGGGAATCTTTTCACTCCTCCCATGTTTATCGGCGAGTACCACCATCTGGTCGACGAGAAGGGTCGGCTGGCCATCCCGATGAAGTTCCGCGAGAAGCTTTCGGGCGGGGCCGTCGTGACGCGGGGGCTCGACAACTGCCTCTTCGTCTTCGCGATGGACGAATGGAAAAAGCTCGCCGAAAAGCTTTCGTCGTTGCCGTTCAGCCAGAAGGACGCGCGCGCGTTCAGCCGGTTGATGCTCGCCGGTGCGATGGACGTCGAAGTGGACAAGCAGGGGAGGGCGGTCCTGCCGGAATACCTCCGCAAATACGCGAAGCTCGGCAAGGACGTCGTCGTCGCGGGGCTCTACAGCAGGATCGAAATCTGGGACCGCAAGACGTGGGAGAAGTACAAGGCGAAGACGGAGAAGGATTCGAACGACATCGCGGAACGGATGGGCGAACTCGGCGTCTGAACCTGACGAAAAAAGAAATGGAAAACGAAAAACGTCCGCACGTCCCCGTCCTTTTGAACGAAGCCGTCAGCGCCCTCGGGCTCGTGCCGGGGGAGAATGTCGTCGACTGCACCGTCGGCGCAGGGGGCCACGCGGCCGCACTGCTCGAACGGAACGCGCCGGACGGCAAGCTCCTCGGGTTCGATCTCGACGAAGCGGCGCTTGAAACGGCCCGGAGAAATCTCGATCGTTTCGGTTCTCGCGCAATGCTTGTCCGCGAGAGCTACAGGAACGTCGGGCGGGTCCTCCTAACCCTCTCCTTCGGGCCGATTCAGGCGGCGCTTCTCGACCTAGGCTATTCGTCGATCGAAATCGACGATCCCGCGCGCGGATTCAGTTTCCGTTTCGACGGCCCGCTCGACATGCGGTACGACGCCGGTCAGGACTTGTCCGCCGCGTCCATCGTGAACGGTTGGAACGAGGACGACATCGCGCGGATCATCGCCGAGTACGGCGAGGAGCGGTTCGCGCGGCGGATCGCCCAGGCGATAGTGCGCGCGCGGCGTCACGAGAAGATCCTCGGCACGTTCCAGCTGGTCGACATCGTCGCGAACGCGGTTCCCGCAGCCTACAGGCGCGGGCGGCTGCACTTCGCGACACGCACCTTCCAGGCCCTTCGTATCGCGACGAACGACGAGCTCGGCAACCTGAAGGCGGCACTTCCGGACCTGCTCGCGGCGCTCGCGCCCGGCGGCCGGCTGGCGGTCATCTCGTTCCACTCGCTTGAGGATCGCATCGTGAAGCGGTTCTTCCGGGAAGAGGAACGGAAGGGGAACGTGGCATCCGTGACGAAGCGTCCGGTCGTCGCGGGCGACGAGGAGGTCGCGGCCAATCCCCGCGCGCGAAGCGCGAAACTGCGCGTCATCGTAAAAAAATAGGCTACGAAACCATGCACGTCGAAGCGAAGAACACTCCCGCATACGCGCGTCCGGGCCAAGCGGCTCCGGGAGCCTTCCAGTTCACGGATACGCGCGTCATCAACGTCTTGCTGATCGCCGGCACCATCGCCGCGTTCGTCGGCTATCTCGTGTTGAACACGCAGGCATCGACGAAGGGGTTCACCATCCGCGCGCTCGAGAAGAGGATTTCCAGTCTCGAGGAAGAGGGGCAGCGGCTCGGCATTGAGGCCGTGGCGCGGCAGACGATGGACTCCATCGATGGCCGCGTGCAGGGTTTGGGTTTCATTCCGGTCGTGGGCGTTGAATACGTGACGGCGGCGGGCGGCGCCGTGGCGGTCAAATAAGGCGGGCGGCGGAACGAAAAGGGCGTCTTTAAAAAGGCGGCTTTTTTTGCTATACTTAAGCTGTCTGTAATCGGCCGTTCATGGCGAATTCCACCATCGGCATCGTTGCGAAATACGCGGCAGT
>CAYOXM010000040.1:0-9053 GCA_964407925.1 uncultured Gammaproteobacteria bacterium | reverse complement strand
CCAGCAGTGGCCGTACTGGCCGCGGCCGCCGGACTGCTTGATGTACTTGCCTTCGGCTTCGGCCGTCTTGGTGATGGTTTCGCGGTACGCGACCTGCGGGCGGCCGACGTTGCATTCCACCTTGTACTCGCGCTTCATGCGGTCGACGATGATGTCGAGGTGCAGTTCGCCCATGCCCGAGATGATGACCTGTGACGTTTCCTCGTCCGTGCGGACGCGGAAGGTCGGGTCTTCTTCGGCGAGCTTCTGGAGCGCGACGCCCATCTTTTCCTGGTCGGCCTTGGTCTTCGGCTCGACGGCGAGCGAAATGACCGGCTCGGGGAACGTGATGTGCTCGAGGACGGTCGGACGGTTCTCGTCGCAAAGCGTGTCACCGGTGAAGGTGGACTTGAGGCCCACGGCGGCGGCGATGTCGCCGGCCATGATTTCCTCGACGTCCTCGCGGGAATTGGCGTGCAGGCGCACGATGCGGCCGACGCGCTCACGCTCGCCGGAAGTGGTGTTCAGCACGTACGAGCCGGCCTTGAGCGTGCCCGAATAGACGCGGAAGAAGCAGAGCTTGCCCACGAACGGGTCGGCCGCGACCTTGAAGGCGAGCGCGGCGAACGGCGCGTCGTCCTTGGCCGGGCATTCGATGACCTTTTCCTTGTCATCGGGATCGGTCGCCTTGACGGGCGGCACGTCAATCGGGGACGGAAGATAGTCCACGACGGCATCGAGCATGAACTGCACGCCCTTGTTCTTGAGGGCGCTGCCGCAGAGGATCGGGACGATTTCGAACGCGATGACCGCCTTGCGGAGCATCTTCTTGAGTTCGGGGACCGGAATCTCCTCGCCGTTGAGGAACTTCTCCATCGTGGCCTCGTCGCCGCTCGCGGAGACGATCGCCTCGACCAACTTGGCGCGGTACTCCTCGGCCTTGGCTTTCATGTCCTCGGGAATCTCGCGCTCCTCGACCTTCTGGCCCATGTCGTCCATGTAGAACTCGGCCTTGCGGTTCAGGAGGTCGATGATGCCGACGAAATCCGACTCCGTGCCGATCGGCAGCTGGAGGCAGTAGGCGTTCTTGGTGAGGCGGTCGTGGATCGACTTCACGTCGGCGTAGAAATCCGCGCCGGTGCGGTCGAGCTTGTTGATGAAGCAAATGCGGGGAACCTTGTAGTCGTCCGCGTAGTGCCAGTTGGTCTCCGACTGCGGTTCGACGCCGGCGACGCCGTCGAAAATGACGCACGCGCCGTCGAGCACGCGGAGCGAGCGCTTCACTTCGACCGTGAAGTCGATGTGCCCCGGGGTGTCGATCAGGTTGATCTGGTGATCCTTCCAGAAACAGGTCGTGGCGGCGGCGGTGATGGTGATGCCGCGCTCGCGCTCCTGCTCCATCCAGTCCATCGTGGCCGCGCCCTCGTGCACCTCGCCGATCTTGTGCTTCTTGCCCGTGTAGAAGAGGACGCGCTCGGAGACCGTGGTCTTGCCGGCGTCGATGTGGGCGATGATGCCGATGTTGCGGAACTTATCGAGGGGAAGTTTACGGGGCATAGAATTCAGGTTCTTTATGAGGAAACGCCCGTTACGGGCGTCTCCAGATGTGCGTCGTTTGTTCGCTTAGCGGGAGAAATGGGCGAACGCGCGGTTGGCTTCGGCCATGCGGTGGACGTCCATCTTCTTCTTCACGGCGTCGCCTTCGTTGTTGGCGCCAGCAAGAAGTTCGGCGGCGAGCTTTTCGGCCATGCCGCGACCCTTCTTGGCGTTGGCGGCGGCGATGAGCCAGCGGAAACCGAGGGCCACGCGGCGCTCGCCGCGGACCTGGATCGGAATCTGGTAGTTGGCGCCGCCGACGCGCTTCGACTTGACCTCGACGGTCGGCTGGATGTTCTTCATCGCCTTGTCGAAGACGTCCAAGGGGTTCTCCTTGGAGCGATCGGCCACGATGGTAAGCGCGTCATAGACCACGCGCTGGGCGGTGGCCTTCTTGCCGCCGCGCATCACGTGATTGATGAGCTTGGCGACGACGACGTTCTTGAATTTGGGGTCGGGCTTGATTTCCCGCTTCGGTGCCTGTTTTCCACGCATAGTTTGAAGAGGTTCAGAGGTTAGAGATTCAGAGGTTATGAGGATAAAGCTTCGTATCGCTCTAACCTTTGCAGCTTTGAAGCTCTGACCCTAATATCATTTACTTCGCCTTCGGGCGCTTCTGACCGTAGAGGGAGCGACCGCGCCGGCGGCCTTCGACGCCCTGCGCGTCGTAGACGCCGCGGACGATGTGGTAGCGGACGCCAGGGAGATCCTTCACCCTGCCGCCGCGAATCATGACGATGGAGTGCTCCTGGAGGTTGTGACCGACGCCAGGGATGTACGCGGTGACTTCCATGCCGTTCGAGAGGCGGACGCGGGCGATCTTACGGAGCGCCGAGTTCGGCTTCTTCGGGGTCATGGTGGTGACCTTCACGCACACGCCGCGCTTGAAGGAGGTACCTCCGGGGAGGTCGGTGCGGCGGCGGTGAAGCGTGTCCAGGGTGAACTGGAGCGCCGGCGACTTGGACTTGACCTTGTTGATCTTCCTACCCCGGCGGAGCAGTTGGTTCATCGTTGGCATAGTGTGCCTATTCAGGCGGTTATTTCCGGTTTGCGAATGACGTTTTCGCTCCTTCTCCGATGCCAGCCACGACATCGGGACGGAACGACGACGCGCTCAAACAAAAAAAGATTTCTCGAGCGCGCTCGATTTGTAGGCGGAGAGTACCACGCGCCCTAGGGAGCGTCAAGTGCGGCGAGAGGGAGCGCGTTTTGCCGTGCGTACTTATAAAATCCGCAGAGCTGAGCCAAGACCGGCGACCGAAAAGACGGCATTCAGGGCCGCCGAAAAGATGGTCCCGAGTACGGGGACCGGCGAAAAATAATCGAGCATGATGAGACCGAAGAGGATCAAGGGGCCGCGCGTCTCGAGAAAAAGGAGGGTTTGGCGGTGCTTTGGCGAATCAAGAACGGCCGCGAGGAGCTGAGACCCGTCGAGTGGCGGCACGGGGATGAAGTTAAACACGCCGAGGACGACGTTCACGACGACGAGCATCGTCAGAAAAAGCGGGAGGAGGTTGTATATCGGCAGCTTAAGCGTGCCGAGAACGATCTTGAGCAGGACGAGATAGACGATGGCGAAGAGAAAATTCGAGATTGGACCGGCCATGGCGACCATCGCCGCACCCCACTTCCGATACCGGAGGTTATAGGGGTTGAACGGCACGGGTTTCGCCCAGCCGAAGAGCGGCAGGCCCGAAAGCGCGCCGATGAGGGGGACGATGACCGTGCCGACGGGGTCGATGTGGGCTATGGGGTTGAGCGTAAGCCGTCCCATGCGTTTCGCGGTCTCGTCCCCGAGCAGATAGCCGGCGAGCGCATGGCAAAACTCATGCGTCGAAAGCGAGATGAGCATGGCGAGGAGGCCGATGATGACGACGGTAAGGTGTTCCACGGAAGTAGGGATGAAAGGCTTGCCAAGCGGCAAGACCCGTGCTACAGTGCGTCCACTAAACGATTTGACGGTCCGTTATGGCTCGCATTTGCGATCGCTGCGGCCGCGGTTCGAACCGCGGGAACTCGCGCAGCCACTCGAACATCGCCACAAAACGCCAGCAGTTCGCGAATCTCCAGACCAAGCGCATCGGGGGTCAGAAAATGTCCCTCTGCACCAAGTGCCTGAAGACGATGGACAAGACGCTGGCAGTGAAGAAGGCCGCGGTCGCCGCGTGAGGCGATTGTCGCAGAAAACGGCGCTTTCTACAACGCGAATTCGGAAAAAACCGCCCTTCACTAGGGCGGTTTTTTCGTATCGGCTTACATATATATAGAGACAGCCAACAATAAAGAGCGTCCCACATCGCGGGACGCTCTTTTCTGGTCGGCCCGGATTTAATGGGAATTCCTCGGTGCACCGCCGAACGCGGCGCACCTTGCCCGGGGCAGCGCCACGTGAACGCCAGCGCGGTTGAGTATTTGGTCGCGTAAAAGCCGAGCTGGAGCTCGGCTCACGCGACACGCGTAAAAACGCCAGACTAGCTGGCGTTTTTACGTGGTCGGGCCGGAGGGAATCGGACCCTCGACTCACCCACCCCAAGGGTGTGTATTACCACTATACTACGGCCCGATGACGACATTTTTTCGCTCGATTCTGCGGAGATACTAAAGGACCCCACGGGGACGGTCAAGTTTTGGAGGTTTTCCAGTCGGACCGCGCCCCCGCAGTGCGGAGAGCTCGCCGGCCTCGGCCTCGTCGCCCAGTCCTCCCCTCGCGGGGCGGACCCGGTGACGGACGGCCGATGACGGCGGACGATCGCTGGAATTCGCTGACGGCCGCCACGGCGGACGTTCAGGAAGAATTCCTCTATCGATGGTTTGACCCAAAACTTTTTCCGGTCCGTGAAGTCCGCCTTGAGCGTACCACCGCGACGGAATGCCGACAATCTCTGATGGATCCCGCATCGCTCGGCGCAAGGCGCCGACCGTGCGGGAAGACGCGCGCCAAGGACATGCGCGTCACTTCTGCACAACGATCCGGTCGATGAACTTCGCGAGCAATTCCTCGGCGGCGGGAGTCTCTCGGAGCGACGACTTGATGCGTTCGAGGTTCGACTGGTCGGCGGAATAATCGCGACCGCGCATTTCGAGCAGCGTCTCATAATCGCGCCTGCTGCGTTCGGGATGGAACTGCACGCCATAGACGTCGGCACCGGGGATGACGAATGCCTGGACCGCGCAATTCTTGCTCGACGCGAGGACGGTCGCCGCCGGCGGAAGCTTGGCAATTCGGTCGTGATGCGCGCACTGCGCGGGGAACGTGAACGGCGCGTCCGCGAACAGCATGTCCATAAGCGCGTCGTCGGAAGTCTCGATCTCATGCGTCCCCCACTCCTCGTGTTCCATGTCGCGGACCACTTGGCCGCCGAACGCGTGCGCGAGGAGCTGAGCACCGAAACAGACGCCAAGAACCGGGATTTTCCTTTCGCGGGCGGCCTTCAGCACCTCGATGAGCGCAGGCTGGTTCGGGACGTCCTCCCACACCGACCATTTCGAACCTCCGACGATGACCGCGTGCGCGCCGTCGAGGACCGACGGCTGGGGTGCGCGTTCAAACACGTCGACGGCGACGAGCTGGTTCGGCTGGAGCTTGGTCGCGCGAAGGTACGAATCGTAATCGATTCGCTTCACGTCATCGTTCTCGCGCAGCTGGAACAACAGGACTTTCAGGTGATCTCGTTTGGCCATGTGAGTGACGCGATGCGTCGGTTGATGTCGTAGACTCCGCATTATGGCACTATTTTGCACTCCGTTGTCAAGAAAAAACGGTCCCGCAGGATTGCGGGACCGCGTTCACTTCGCGAGGCCGGACTTCACGTCATGCAGGATGATGCTCGCTTCAAGGACGTCGCGACCGACGGCGCAAACGGCGAACTTCGGTTCGTCGAGCTGGAGACAGCGGACGTTGAACGGCAACGCGCCCTTCCGGCCGTCGAAGAGGCGGCGGCCGAGACCGCGGCGGATGTCGTCGAAGGAACGTACTGACGAGGGCGCGGGGACGTTCGTCATCATGACGGCCCACGACGGCACGCGCGCCGCGACCTGTCGGGCGAGGCCGAGGGCGTAGGTCGTCGCGGTGACGCGGCCGTTGCACTCGAGCATGAACGTCTCGCCGGAATTCTTCGCGCGCAAGAAGTCGAACCCGCACACGCCGCGGAAACCGCGCTCCCAGTAGTGGCGGACGAACGGCGCGGACATCTCCCGCATCGTCGCGGCGTCGCGGACGTCCACGTCGGGAAGCTCGCCGTTAGCGATGACGTTGCCGAGGTGGCCGAACGTCTCGTCGATGAGTTGGGCCGTGACGCACGCGTACCGGGGGCCGTCGTCGTGGACTTCCCACTGGATGGACATCGGGACGTGCGCGAAACCGGCCTCGACGATGATTTCCGGCGCGAGCGCGTTCTGCGCGAGGTACGCGTCGACGTACGGCAGCCATTCGCGCGTGCGTTCGACGAGCTTCATGCCGTCGCCGGAGGCGAGGTCGGGGCGCTTGAGCACCACGAAATCGCACGGGACGTCGTTCATGAGCCAGCCGACGGCGGCGTACGTCGCGCCGGGGCCGTCCGCGGGACGGACGACGCGATGCGGAGGAAAGGCGTCGGCGCGCCCGAGCGCGAGGCCGAGCCGGCGCAGCGCCGCCTTGTCGTTCGCCTCGCGCGTGACGCCGACGGGAGCGCTGAACGTGCTTTCCCAGCCGAGGCCGAGACTGCCCAGCAGGCGCTCTTCGTGCGGCGTCGAGCAGAAAAACTGGATCTTGTCCCCCGCCGCGACGCGAGCGAGGATTGCCGCGCGCGCCGGGCCGCCATCCGCCATGTCGCGCACGATGTCTCCGGTACTGGCGCGAATGACCGCGTTCGCGCCGATGCCGACGTCGGCGAGGTACTCCAGGTGACCGTCGATGGCGCCGTCCTGGACGAGCACGGTTCCCGGAAGGATGAGCGCGCGGTCGGCGTAATAGGCGATGCCGGCGACGTTGAGATTCTCGAAACCGGTCTTCAAATCGTGGATGCGGAGCATTGCGTTCCTCCTCGTTCGCTTTCGTCGTCACGTTCGGATGCAAAGAGCGTCGGTTCTTCCGGACGTTCCGGAAGAAAAAAATCCTGACCGGATTCGGTCAGGACTTCTTCCCATCAGCTTGTCATCAATTTCAGATGGCGGGAAAAAGTCCTGAACGAATAATAATGAGCGCGAGGCCGAGCATGAGGCTGGCCACGGCAAAAATCCCGGCGACGGCCGAGACGATGACGATGCGGTTGTCCGCGGAAGCGACGTTCATGGCGATAACGCTAACCCGCCGACGTTACCATCGGCGGGCTTCAAACGTCAATGATTCACTTTTCCCAGGTGCAGCCGGTCTTCTCCGCGAGGTCGGCGAGCGACTGTTCGCCGTTCGTCCTGCTGCCGTCGGCGAACGTCCATGTCGGGTAGCCGCTGATGTTCGCGTCCTTGCAGGCCTGCGTCTGTTCGCGCGGGTTGCCGGGGATGGCGCACTCGACGTACGTCACCTTGGAGAAGGCCTTGCCGAAGAGCTTCTTCTGCTGCTGGCAATGCGGACACCAATACGCGCCATACATCTTCGCCCCCTTGTCGGTGAGGCACTGCGCCAAGTCCACGCGCTTGTCGGGACCCTGCTGGCGCTCCTGATAGCGCATCCAGCCGATCGCGCCGACGACGGCGACGATCACGAGGATGACGACGGTGCGGAAAATCACGGCCCGTTTGTCCTTTTGCATTCTTCCCATAGTACTCATCCTTTATAACATGGCCCTGCGGCGCGTTCAAGATAACGAAAAGGTGCCAGATCTCGGCGGTCGACGGGGTCGACGGACGGGATCCAGCACCCGGAAGCGCGCTTCCTCCTGAAAGGACTGACCGCTCACGACAAGCTATGCACAGGCTACCAATGGCACGACGTACTTTCAAGAAACTTTGTGGATAACGCTCGGTACGCGCGCGTTCGCGTGGAGGTGCGGACGCACGCCGCCCGCGACGGCCGACCTGCGGAAACGGTCGGGCCGTTCGCGGCCGTCGCGCGTCCGCTTTGGCGCGCAACGCGCGGAACCTTCGCTCCGAACATCTTTGAAAAAGAAAACCGCCCGTGAAGGGCGGCGGAGTTACGGCGCAAGTTCGGCGAAACGCCGTTCGACGCAGTCGGCGAGAGCGCCGACGCGATCGCGGTCCGGCGAAAACGTGACGCCGTAGACGAACCCGTGCTCGGGAACGAAACAGAATGGGACGAAACCCTCGCGACGGTCGGGCGCGAAGAGAAGGTTTCCCGCAGCGCGGACGATGTCGTCGACAGTCGTTCCTGACGCGAGGCGCATGCTCTTCATCCTGAACGGCAGCGGCGCGCCGAAGCGCCGACGAGTCGCCTGCCACGGATACCACGGCGCGGGGATGCGCGCGTTGACTTCGTTCGCGAGCAGGACGTTCCGTTCCTCGTCGAGCAGGAAGTCGATGCCGCAGACGCCCCAGAAACCGAGTCCGGCGAGCGCGTGACCGAGGACGGTCGCGATGCCCCGCATGGCGACGAAATCGGAAGGGAGGACGTCCGCCGGATAGCGGTTGCCGACATGATGCACGCCGTCGAGGATCTGCTCCGTCACCGAAAGCACGTCGATGCTCCCGTTCGGACTAACGACGCACTGCAGCGACGGCGAAGACCCGTGGCGCACCCATTCCTGGACGACGAGGTCATCGGGCATGCCGTCGAGCGAGTATTCGCCCGGCTTGGAGACGGTGACCTGCTGGAGCCCGCTCGCGGAATTCGCGCCCTTCACGACGGCCTTGCCGAGCGCGGCGACGAATTCGTCGATGCGCTTCCGAGCGGCGTCGCCGCGGGCGCATGCGCCCTCGAGCACCACGCCGTCCGGCGCGATGACACCGAAGCCGTGGTGGCGCGCGGCGTTCGCGATCTTCTGAAAGACGACCTTCGAGTTCGCGTACGCGCACGCTTCGCGCGTCGGCGCGTGAAACGTGGCGCCTCGACGTCGGGCGAATGCTCGGGCGCGGGTCGTCGTCCCGCTGAAAGGCAGGATGATGGCGCCTTCCAAGTCGGTGTCACCAGACGAGACACTGCCGTCCTCGCGGACGAAAATCAGATCTTCCTCTCGCGGACCGAAACCGAGACGGTTGAGCAACGTCAACTCTGACGGGAAACGGCCGTCCGGAAGGACGACGCGGTCGCCGGGTTGCGCCACGAGGAGCGCACGCAGGGGAAACCGGTGCAACAGCGCCGGCAACCCGTCACAGACGTCGGCCGTCTCGTGATAGTAGACGCGCTTGGGTTTTTCCGATGCCATCGTCGGCCTCCTTCTTTCAATGAACGCCGTATGCGGACCTTAGAACGAAAAAACCCGTTTCGTCAACGGGGATTTTGCGGTTCGGGCAGACCTAATACGTCCCCGTCACGACGAACGTGAGCACGTCGGCGTAGTCGGAGTGCGCGAAGGTGGTGGCCGATACCGCCGCCTTCAGGTACAGCC
>CAYOXM010000039.1:0-9077 GCA_964407925.1 uncultured Gammaproteobacteria bacterium | reverse complement strand
ACGCCGAGGGCTCCAAGATGGTCGCCGCGGGCGCCAACCCGATGACCCTCAAGAAGGGCATCGAGCGCGCGGTCGAGGCGGTCGTGGCGGAACTGAAGAACAAGATTTCCAAGGGCATCTCCGGCAACGAGATCGAGCAGGTCGCGTCCATCTCCGCGAACGATTCGGACATCGGCAAGCTCATCGCCTCCGCGATGAAGGACGTCGGCGAAAACGGCGTCATCACCGTCGAGGAGTCGCAGTCCTTCGGCATCGAGAAGGAGGTCGTCGAGGGCATGCGCTTCGACAAGGGCTACGTCTCGGCCTACATGATCACGAACGCCGACCGGATGGAGGCCGAGTACAACGACGCGAACATCCTCATTACCGACAAGAAAATCTCGTCCATCCAGGAGATCCTGCCGCTTCTCGAGAAGATCGCGCAGACCGGCAAGAAGGAAATCGTCATCATCGCCGAGGACGTGGACGGCGAGGCGCTGCCCACGCTCGTCCTGAACAAGATTCGCGGCACGTTCAGCGCGCTCGCCATCAAGGCCCCCGGCTTCGGCGACCGCCGCAAGGAGATGCTCAAGGATCTCGCCATCCTCACCGGCGCGCGCGTCATCAGCGAGGAGGTAGGCCTGAAGCTCGAGGACGCCAAGCTCGAGGACCTCGGCCGCGCCCGCAAGGTCGTCGCGACGAAGGAGAATACCACCATCGTCGACGGCCAGGGCGACAAGAAAGCCATCGCCGAGCGCGTCGCCTCGCTCAAGAAGGAGCTCGAACTGACTGATTCCGAGTTCGACAAGGAGAAGCTCCAGGAGCGCCTCGCGAAGCTCGCGGGCGGCATCGGCGTCATCAAGGTTGGCGCCGCGACCGAGACGGAAATGAAGGAGGTCAAGCAACGCATCGAGGACGCGATTGCCGCGACCAAGGCCGCGGTCGAGGAGGGCATCGTCCCGGGCGGCGGCGTCGCGCTCATCCGCGCGTCGAAGGCGCTCGACGCCATCAAGGGCGACAGCATGCCGCACGACGAGTGGTCCGGCGTCCAGCTCGTGAAGCGGGCGCTTGAGGAGCCGATGCGGCAGATCGCCGCGAACGCGGGGCAGGACGGCGCGGTCATCGTCGCCGAGGTGAAGAAGCAGGACGGCGGCAACGGCTACAACGCCGCCGAGGACAAGTACGAGGACCTCGTGAAGGCCGGCATCATCGACCCGACCAAGGTCACGCGTTCCGCGCTCCAGAACGCCGCGTCCATCGCGTCGCTTCTCCTGACCACCGAGTGCGTCGTCACCGACATCCCCGAAAAGAAGGAAGCGGGCGGCGGGCACGGGCATGGCGGCATGGGCGGCGGCATGGATTTCTAAGAGGTTGAGGCGGGGCGTCAGCTCAGGGTCCGAGTCCCAGCGGCTTGGCCTGCGGCCAAGCCCTCGCTCCGACTCGGGTTTACCCGCTGGGACCCGGACCCCTCACCGCCCCGCCTCCGTGTGGGGAGTGGGATGGATTGAAAAACGGCCCTCGCAAAGGGCCGTTTTTCGTTGACCGAAACGTCGAGGGGATATAGCGTATGCCGCAGTCCCTTCCGGAGGTGGCTCATGCAGAGCAATCGCATGATCGCGGCGTACCTCGCCGCGTTCAGGTTCGTTCCCTTGCTCATCATCGCTTTCATGGCATTCCTGTGGCGGTTCGTCGGCGAGAAGGCCGCCGTCGTCACAGGCGTCGCGCTGTTCGCGGCGGACGCGATTCTGCTCGCCGCGCTGGCATTCAGGCAGGGGAAAGGGGGCCGTCATGGCCAAGGCAAACGTTGAGCTCGACTGGAAGACGTTCATCGATTCCGTCGAGAACTGGGAGGGCGCGAATCCGCCCTTCGACGAGGCGATGCGTTCGGCATTGCTGTTCGCGACGCTCATGTTTCGCGGCGAGCGATTCGCGCTGGCGCTCAAGGAAAAGATCGGATGCGCCGGGTCGACCGTCATGCGGTACGGCACGGGCGCCGCGCGTCCGATGCCCGGCGTGATGAAGCTCGTCGTCCGCGAGTCGCGAAGCATCCTCATCGAGATGCGCGAACAGGCCGAAAAGGAGCACCGTGCGACGATTGCGTTCTTCCGCGGCATCGGCGACCGCGGCCCCGACGACTAGGTTCCCCAGTCCTTGGGAGAAAGCCCCGCACGACGCGGGGCTTTTTTAAAATCCTTTTTCATGCTATGATTACCGCATACGCGGATATGAACGAAGGGCAATACTACAACCTTTTTTCCTACGTGGCAGCCCTGCTTTCCATCGCGTCCGCCATTGTCGCCGTGAAAGCGATGCGTCGCGGCCTTACGTACACGACCCTTGGCGCGACCGTGCTCGTTTTGTCGTTCGTCGCCGTCGGCAGGGTCTGGCATTCCCTCCGGGAGACGCTGGAGCTGCTGCCGTGGGCGGAGATGCTCGAGTACGCAATCTACATCGCAGGCAACATCGGTTTCATCATTCTCGCGCTGCGCAGCGCGAAGCTTGGTGGCCAGCCGGAAGCCCAGGTCCTGCCGCCGCCGAAACCGCCCGCAGCCTAAGGACGGCCGTCCATCGATGCCCAAACCCCTATAAAGGCGGGTTTTTTCGTACCCCCGGTTCGAGGCTTGACAATTGGCCGCTTTTGGCTAGCGTAGAGGACGTCACGAGGAGGAGGTGCGCTTGGCACGACGAAACATAGAGACCGACCCGAAGGCCTTCCTGGCCGCGATAGAACGCTGGGACGGGCAATCGCCCGCGTTCGAGGACGTGGTGCTGAACGGCATCACCCTGTCCATCCTGTACGGCGGCGCGAGCATCTTGCTCATGGCGATCGCCAACGCCTGCCGCGTCCAGTACCACGAGGTGCGCGAATGGGCGAACGGGACGGCGTTACCGCCGCCCCGCCAGCAGACGTACGTCGTCTCCGCGATTCATGGCACGCTCGACGAGCACTGCAAGGCGTTCGTCCGGCGCTACGGCGAGCAGACCCTGCCCGTCTCGCACGTCCGTCGCGCGAGCAGGGAAATCGCTGCCGTTTCGAACGAATGACCGCCCCTCACGGGCGGTTTTTATTACCTTGACTCGTTGACAAAACCGCGTTTTCGTGCCAACGTCAGCGCGCGAGGTACCCGTCATGCCCCCCGAAGACACCTCCGTCCGCGTGGAGTTGGACACCCGAAAGTTCATGCGCGCCATCGAGGAATGGGACGGCCAGTCGCCCCCGTTTCGCGAGTGCCTGCTCAACGGCTTCCTGCTCCTGCTCGTCATGAACGAGAGCGCGCAGGCAGTTCCCGATTTGGCGGAAGAGTTCGAAGTCGCGTCCTCGACCGTCATCAGGTGGTCGCAGGGGACCGCCCGCCCGCACCTCCTCGTGCAGCGGCGCGTCGTCGCCGCTATCCACCGCGAGCTCGAGCTCGCCCTGACACCTTCGCGCCACCTTTGAGCGCGCCGGCCGCCCCTCTCGGGCGGCTTTTCTTTTACCGCGTGTTGAAAGGAACGGCCGTATCGGATACGATGTCGCCGTATGAAAGAAGGAACCAAAGCCTCACCGAAGGGCGTGAACGAAAGGCCGGGCGTCCGGCTCCTTTCCGGACTGTCGTACGTCGGCGTCCTGTTCGTCGTGCCGCTGCTCGCCGCGCGGGACAGCAAGTTCGCGCAGTTCCACGTCAGGCAGGGCATCGTGCTCTTCATCGCCGACGTCGCGGCGAGTTTCATCGTCTGGGTGCCGTTCGTCGGCTGGTCGCTCGGCATCGCCATGTTCATCGTCTCCGTCTACGGTTTCCTTCAGGCGCTCCGCGGCGAGGAGTGGGAGCTTCCGTACCTCGGCCAGTACGCCAAGAAGATCAACCTCTAATCTATGGTAAAGCAGTACCTCCAGGACATCGAAGACCTCCGGCAGAAGATCTCCGACACTTGGGGGTTGCTTTGACTTGGACAAGACCAAGGCCGACATCGAAGCGACCGAGTGGGAGACGCAGCAGCCGGATTTTTGGAAGGACCAGGCCCACGCGCAACGCGTCAGCCGCCGACTCGCGGATCTCAAGGTGGACTACGGAAATTGGGATGCGCTCAGGAAGGGCGCGGACGAATTGCTCGACTACGCCAAGCTCGCCGCGGAAGAGGGCGATGACGAGTCGACCGAGGGCGACGTGAAAGCGAAGCTCGAGGAGCTGCAAAAGACGTTCGCGACGCTTGAGTTCGCGACGCTCATGAGCGACAAGTACGACGAGAACGACGCCATCGTCGCGGTGCACGCCGGCGCGGGCGGGACCGACGCGCAGGATTGGGCGGAAATGCTCATGCGGATGTACTTCCGGTACGCCGAGCGGAAAGGGTGGGCGATAAAACTTCTCGACGAGTCGCGGGGAGGGGAGGCGGGCATCAAGAGCGCGGTGTTCGCCGTCCAGGGGCGCTTCGCCTACGGTCACTTCAAGGCCGAAGCGGGCGTGCATCGGCTCGTGCGCCTCTCACCGTTCAATGCCGATCAGCTGCGGCAGACGTCGTTCGCCTTGCTCGAGGTGCTGCCCGACCTCGGCGATATCGAGGAGGTGAAGATCGATCCTAAGGATCTGCGTATCGACACGTACCTCGCCGGCGGGCACGGCGGCCAGGGTGTGCAGACGACGTATTCCGCAGTGCGCATCACGCATTTGCCGACGGGCCTCGTCGTGACCTGCCAGAACGAGCGGTCGCAGACGCAGAACAAGGAAACCGCGATGCGCATCCTGCGCGGCCGGCTGCACAAGATCTACCTCGACGAGCGCGCCGCGGAAAAGAAAAAGCTCCGCGGTGAATTCACGAGCGCGGAGTGGGGCAGTCAGATCCGGTCGTACGTGATCCATCCTTACCAGATGGTGAAGGATCACCGCACCAAGCACGAGACCGCCGACACGCAGGCCGTGCTCGACGGCGACCTCGACGCTTTCGTCGAAGCTTGGCTCAAGGAGCAGAAGAAAAACAGGTAACGACTTGCAGGTATGAGGAACAGCCGAAAAAAGACCGTCATCGTCACCGGAGGGGCCGGATTCATCGGTTCCCAGCTCGCCGACCGTCTCCTCAGGGAGGGGTACAGGGTCGTCATCGTGGACGATTTGTCGAGCGGCCGGCGCGAATTCCTGCCGAAGAAGGCGAAGTTCGTGCGGATGAGCGTGACCGACCCCCGGCTCGTGAGGGTCTTCCTTCGCGAGAAGCCGACGTTCGTGTTCCACCTCGCCGCGCAGATAGACGTCAGGCTCTC
Organism: uncultured Gammaproteobacteria bacterium; assembly: GCA_964407925.1. Taxonomy (GTDB): domain Bacteria; phylum Patescibacteriota; class Patescibacteriia; order SG8-24; family SG8-24; genus CAYOXM01. The sequence goes on along the minus strand of CAYOXM010000039.1, from coordinate 3,865 downwards.
CGTCGAGCAGCCGCTCCGCGACGCGGAAACCAACATCCACGGCTCGCTCCGCGTGCTCGAGGCGTCGGCTCGCTCCGGCGTCCGGAAAATCATCTTTTCCTCCTCCGGCGGCGCGATCTATCACGGCCTGAACGTGCGCCCGACGCCCGAAAACGTCCCGTGCATGCCGTTGTCGCCGTACGGCGTCGCGAAGTACGCCTTCGAGCTGTACCTCCATTCCGCCTGTCACAACTACGGCATCCGTTACGTCGCGCTCCGTTACGCCAACGTCTACGGCCCCCGTCAGGATTCGAAAGGCGAGGCCGGCGTGATTGGCATTTTCATCCGCAAGATGATGGCCGGGAAGACGCCGACGGTTTTCGGCGACGGCGAACAGACGCGCGATTTCGTGTACGTCGACGACGTCGTAGAGGCCAACGTGCTCGCGACGCGCGACGGCGCGCACGGCGCGTACAACATCGGCACCGGCAAGGAGACGTCGGTCAACCGCGTCGTCGCGCTGCTCAAGAAGGAATTTCCCGGCGTCGATCCGGCGTACGGTCCCGCGAATGCCGGCGAGGAAAGGAACAGCGCGCTCGACAATCGCGCGGCGAAGCGCGGGCTGGGGTGGTCGCCGAAGGTGGGAATAGAGGAGGGTATCAGGCGCACGGCGTCTTGGTTCAAGAAGGGCAAGTCCTGAATTTCGTCTTCCGCCGCGATGAAAACGATACGCGTACAACGCCGGCGCGTCAGCACCCGCGCCCTCGCCGCCGCGGCCGCAGCGCTTGAGGCCGGCGGCGTCGTGGCGTATCCGACCGAGACGTCCTACGGCCTCGCGGCGAACCCCGCGAACGCCGCCGCCGTCCGCCGCGTCTACGCCATCAAGGGTCGTCCGGCGTCGAAGCCGCTCCCGCTCGTCGCCACATCCGTCCGCGCGGCCGCCAAAGCGTTCGTCCTGAACGGAACGGCGGCAAAACTCGGCCGGCATCACTGGCCCGGCGCGCTGACCATCGTTCTCCCGGCAAAGCGGGGGAGGGCGCTTCCCGCGCTCGCGGGAGGCCGGACCGGCGCCGTCCGCGTTCCCGCATCCGCATGGGCGCGCGCCATCGCCGCGGCGTGCGGCGGCCTCGCCACCTCGACCTCCGCCAACCGTTCCGGCGACGCGCCTTGTTACCGCCCCGCCGAGATTCGCGCCGCGTTCGCCGGCCGTCGCGCCGCCCCCGACCTCCTGCTCGATGCCGGTACGCTGCCCCGCCGCCCCGCCTCGACCATCGTCCGCGTGCGCGGGGGGAAGGCGGACGTTCTCCGCCATGGCACCGTCAGGCTGCCTTAGCCCTTGCCCCATATGCAGACTCCGCCCACCGCCAACGCCGCCGCGTTCGGCAGCGAAGAACGGCTTGATTTGATCACGAAGGCGATCGTCGTCGCGATTGCGCACGGCATCCTGACGTCGTTCCGTCTCTGGGCCGGACCGCGCACGTTCCCCTCGGTGCCGCTCCTGCCGTTCCTGCCGCCCATGCCGTTTCCGCTCGACTGGCTGCTTCTGGCCGCGATGGTGACGCTGCTCTTCGTCATTTTTTTTACCAAGCGCCCCGCCCTGCCGATCACCCTCCTGCTCGGCTGCCTTGTCGTCGAGTTAGCGTTCGACCAGAACCGCATGACGCCGTGGATGTATCAGTACTTCTTCATGCTCGTCGCGATCGCGGCGGGACGGCGCGCCGGCCGGCGGGACGGCGGCGCCGCGGAAGCGCTTGAAACCTGCCGTCTCATCGTCGCATGCATGCTCCTGTGGAGCGGCATCGAAAAAGTGAACGTGCGTTTTTTCATGGATGTCGTGCCGTGGCTGCTGCAGCCGTTCGCCCACGTGCTGGGCGGCGCGGCGTACCCGCTCACGATGCTCGTCGGCCTGCTCGTCCCCGCGACCGAAATCGCCGTCGGCATCGGACTTTTCACGAAACGTTATCGCGCCCTCGCCGCATACGTGGGCATGGCGTTCATGGCGCTCACGTATCTGTACTTCGGCCCCTTCGGCCGCGCGTGGAACGGCGTCATCTGGGCGTGGGACCTCGCGATGATCTTTTTCCTCGCGATGTTCGTGAAGGGCGAACCCCGCGCCGCAAGTTTCCGCGCGAAAATCGCCTCGCCCGCGTACGCGCTCGCCTTCGTCCTGTTCGGCGTCCTGCCCGCGTTCGGCGTCTTTGGCCGCTGGGATGCCATGATGTCCGCCGCGCTCTATTCGGGCAACACCAAGACGGCGTACGCGGAAGTCAGCGACGGCCTGATGGCGCGGTTCCCGCCGCGCGTCGCCTCGCTCATGCGGGAGGTCGGCGTCGACCGCAACAAGCTCGACTTGTACCTGTGGGCAGCGGCGGAAATCCATACCCCTCCGTATCCCGAAACCAGGGTGTTCGAGGCCGTCGCGCGGTCCATCTGTCCGTATGCCGACAAACCTGACGATTTGACGCTCGTCATCCATGAACGCCCCGGACTGTTCTCCGGCCGCGCGCAGATCACGCGGAAGGATTGCGGGACCCTCTAGGCGGCTGTTACGCTGACGTCATGCCTTCCGGACACTTCCGCAGCTATCTCGACCACTACTTCGCCCCGCATCCCTCCCAGCAGGTACGCGAACTTTTCGTTTCGCGCGCGATTCTCGATTTCGCCGTCGGCATGGTGATGCTGTTCGAACCTATCTACCTCCGTTCGGTCGGTTTTTCCGTACCCGCCATCCTCGCCTTCTACGGCGCGCTGTACGTGCTGTACTTCCTGCTCCTGCCGCTCGGCGGGCGCATCTGCCGGCGTCACGGTTACGAGCACACCATCCTTTTCAGTTCGCCGTTTCTCGTCATCTGGTATCTCGCGTTTTTCGCCATACCGCTTCACTGGGCGTTCGTTCCGGTCGCCATCGTCGCGCTCGCCATCCAGAAGATCCTGTACTGGCCCGGATATCACGCGAATTTTGCCACATGGAGCCAAAAAGGCGAGGATGGCCGCGAGGTGTCAACGATGACCGCTGTCGCCGGCCTTGCTGCCGTCGCCGCGCCCGCGTTCGGCGGCCTCATCATCGCGACGCTCGGTTACGAAACGCTTTTCATCTTCGTCTCGGCGCTCATCCTGCTGTCGAACGTTCCGCTGCTCCGCACGCCGGAACTCTACATGCCGCAAGGGTTCGGCTACATGACCGCGATGCGCCGCCTCGCGCGCCCCGAGCATCGCAAGCGGTTCCTCGCGTTCTTCGGCTTCGGCGAGGAGTTGCTCGTCCTCGTCGCGTGGCCGCTCTTCATCGCGCTCGTCATCCCTGATGCGCCGTCCATCGGCGCGGTCGTCTCCCTCGCCATGCTCGTGAACGTCGTCGCGACGCTTTATGTCGGACGCGCGAGCGACAACGGCAATCGCCAGGCGGTCATCAGGAGCGGCGTCGTCTACGTCGTCGCATCATGGCTGCTTCGGCCGCTCGTGACCGGCGGCATCGGCGCCTTCCTGATGGATTCGTTTTCGCGCGTGGCGAAGAACATGGTCGCCGTACCGATGACGGCGAACCTCTATGGCGAAGCGCGCGACGGCGCGGTCATGGATTCCGTCGTCTTCTTCGAGATGTCCCTCGCGCTCGGCAAGGCCGCGGCCGCGTTCCTGTGCGCCGCCATCCTCGCCGCCGCCCCTGCCGCGTGGACGGCGGTATTCCTCGTCGCTGCCGGGTTTGCCGCCTTGTACGCCTTCATGCCGAGCGCGCGCGCTGCGGCGGCACGGTCATGACCGCCGAGGCCCTCCGCGCGCTTCTCGAGCCGTACGGCATCCGCCCGATCCGAGGCCGCAGCCAGAACTTCCTGCTTGACGAACGCGTCGTCGCCGACATCGTCGCCGCCGCCGGCGTCGCGAAAGGGGACCG
>CAYOXM010000038.1:0-9724 GCA_964407925.1 uncultured Gammaproteobacteria bacterium | reverse complement strand
GGCGTGCGCGCCTCGTCGACGAGGATCGAGTCGACTTCGTCGACGATGGCGAAGTTCAACTCGCGCTGGACGCACAGATCCGGACGCACGACCAAGTTGTAGCGCAGGAACTCTAAACCGAACTCGTTGTTCGTGCCGTACGTGACGTCGGCCTAGTACGCGGTGCGCCGCGCGACCGGACGCATGAAATCCATCTGCACGAGGAACGAACCGGTCTCGTCGCGCTTCACGTCGAGCGAGCCGCCTTCTTCCTTCGCGGACGCGGCCGAGAGTTCGGCCTCGCCGACCTCGGCCGGCGGCTTCGGGGGAAGTTTCCACGAAGCGTCGTACTGGAACGCGGAATCGTGGTTGATGCAGCCGACGGTGAGGCCGAGCGCGTCATACACCTGCCCCATCCACACCGCGTCGCGGCGGGCGAGGTAGTCGTTCACGGTGACGACGTGCACGCCCTTGCCGGAGAGCGCGTTCAGGTACACGGCAAGCGTCGCGGTGAGCGTCTTACCCTCGCCGGTGCGCATTTCGGCGATCTGGCCGCGATGCAAAACGACGGCACCCATCACCTGGACGTCGTAATGGCGCTGACCGAGCGTGCGCTTCGACGCCTCGCGGCAGAGCGCGAACGCCTCGGGAAGGGCGTCGTCGAGCGACAGGCCGTCGGCCACGCGTTCGCGCAGCGCCAAGCTGGCGTCACGAAGCTGCGATGGCGAGAGACCGGCGAACTTCGCCTCGACGGCGTTCACGGCATCCGCCTGGGCGCGAAGCTGGGCGATGACTTTCGCGTTCGGGTCGCCGAAAATTTTGGTGATGAGGCTCATGGCTTCCGCTCAAACGGGAACAACGAGAACGACCGTTCCCCTGTCTTATAAGCCTGATAGTTATACGTGAGCGAACTACTTCCGTCCACCCTTTGCGGCCTTGCGCTTGGTCTTCGCGACGAGCGCGCCCTTGAAGGCCATGATCTGCCGCTCGGCCTCCTTCTTGGCGTTGCCGATGGCGGCATAAAGGTCGTCATGGAGCGCTTCGGCGTAGACGAGCTTCTTCGGAAGGCGGACGTGCACCTCGGCGCGGAACACCTCGCCCTTCTTGTGATGTTTGCTGGTCTTGCCGACCTCGATCTCCGCGGTCACCGCCGTACCGAAGCGCTTCACCTTCGCGTCGAGCGTGGCGAGCTTCTTTTCCGCGTAGTCGCGGATGGCCGCCGTCAATTCCAGATTTTTCGCCTTGATGTCGAATTTCATACATCGAAAGGTTAAAGCTTAGAGGTTCAAAGGTTAAAGATGCGAGTGGGGCCAGAAATCGCTCTAACCTTTGAAGCTCTGAACCTCTAACCTTCATCCATACTACTCTCAAAATCCCACATATTCCACCTCCTCGCGCAGCTGGACCGTCCCGCCGGTCATGTTCCGGACGCGGGTTTTTATTGCCGCGGTCAGCGCGACGACATCGGACGCCGTCGCCTTGCCGTCGTTCATGAAGAAATTGCCGTGCTTCTCGGATACCTGGACGTGGCCGACCCTCATCCCTTTCAGCTGCGCGCGGTCGATGATCCAGCCGGCCGGTATCGTCCCCTGAGGGGTCAGCGGGACTTTCTCGTCCTTGTCGAGGTCGAGCGATTTTCGAAGCGATTCCACGTCATCCGGCGACGACGGCATCCAATTCGTGAACATGCACCCCGCCGTCGGGTACTCGACCGGCTGTTTTTCCTTGCGGTCGAGGAGAATCTGCTTCAGCTTCGCCTTCAGCGCTTCGGCATCGGGAGCCTTCTTGAGCGAGAGCGTCGCGGAAAGGATGACGGCGCCGGGCTTCCGCTTGAAGACGCTGTCGCGGTAGGCGAAGCCGCACTCGGCGTTCGTCATCGTTTTTTCCTCGCCGTCAACCGTGAGCACGCGCACGGACGTGACGACGTCCTTCGTCTCGCCGCCGTACGCGCCGGCGTTGCCGCGCACCGCGCCGCCGATCGTGCCCGGGACGCCGACCGCCCACTCGAATCCGGTCAGTCCCGCTTCCGCCGCGCGCATGGCGACGAGTCCCGACGTCGCGCCCGCCTCGGCTTCGATCGTCTCGTCAGTGATGGCAAAACCGCGATTCTCCATTTTGACGACCAGCCCCTTCACGCCCTCGTCCGCGACGAGCATGTTCGAGCCGCCGCCGAAGACGAAGAAGGGCAGGCCGAACTCCTTCGCCGTCCTTACCGCCCTCACCGCGTCCGCCGCCGTCTTCGCGCCGAGGAAATACTCCGCCGGCCCTCCTATCTTATAGGTGGTGTGGTTCGCGAGCGGCTCCCCCGCTTTCACTTCGGGAGAAATTTTCGCGCGGAGTTCTTCGACGAGACTCATACGAGTTTCTTCGCGATCTTGTAGATGTCGCCGGCGCCCATGACGATGACGACGTCGCCGTGACGGAGGCGTTCGCGCAGCGCGGCGAGCGTCGCGTCGAGGTCGGCGGCGTAGGCGACATCGCGGACGACGCCGTGCTCGGCGTCACGTTTCCGTACGGCCTCGGCGAGCTGCGCGGAACTCACGTGGCCGTCCGCCGCATCCTCGCGTCCGGCGACGTCAAAAATCTCCGCGAGCACGAGGACGTCGGCGCCGTCGAACGACGGGACGAACTCGTCGAACAGCCGGCGCGTGCGGTTGTGCTGGTGCGGCTGGAACGCGAGGACGACGCGCCGTCCGGCGTAGAACGCCCGCGCCGCCTCGATGGTGCCGCGCACCGCGGTCGGGTGGTGGCCGTAGTCGGAAATGATCAGCGCCCCGTCACGCTCGTCGACGCGCTCGAACCGCCGCCAGATGCCGGGGTACTCGCGCAGCACGGATTGCACCGCCTCGACCGAAGCGCCGAGCTCGAGCGCGGCGGTCATCGCCGCCATCGCGTTCGCCACGTTGAACTTCCCCGGAACGCCGAGCTGGAAATCGCCGACGACGGTTTCCGCCGAACCCTCGGTGCGTACCGCCTGGAACGTCTGCCAACCGCCGCCGACCGCTAGATGACGCACGGCGTAGTCGGCGTCGCCGTCGGCCGCGTACGTCACGAACGGCGTCTTGGGCTTGAGTTCGTTGAAGCTCACGTGGTCGTCCGCGTTCACGACGAGCGTACCGTCCGGCGGCAGGCGGTCGACATACTGCTGAAACGTCTCGCGGATGTGGCCGAGGTCGCGGTAAAAATCGAGATGGTCCTCCTCGACGTTCGTGAGCACGATCATCTGCGGATGGTATTTCAGAAAATGCGCGTTATGCTCGCATGCCTCGAGGACCAGGTGCTTGCCGCGACCGAGGCGCAAATTGCCGTCGGGGAACGACGCGACCTTCGAACCGACGATGACGGTCGGATCGAGACCGGCGCGCTCGAGCATCAAGCCGAGCAGCGCGGTCGTCGTGCTCTTGCCGTTCGTGCCGGAGACGCAGACGGTCCAGCGTTCCTTGGTGAGCTCGCCGAGAAAATCGGGGTAACTCAACTCGCGGATGCCGAGACGGGCCGCCTTCGCGCGTTCGGGATTCGTCGCGGGGACGGCGGACGAGTAGATGACGAGCGTCGCGTCGTCGGGGAGATTCGCTTCGGCGTGACCGACGGTCACCGCGACGCCGGCCTTCTCCAGCTCGGCGGTCGTCTCGTTCGCCGCGACGTCGGAGCCGGTCACCGCCTTTCCCTCGTGCCGCAAAAGCTTGGCGACGGCCGAAATGCCGATGCCGCCTGCGCCGATGACGTGCACTTTTCCAAGCGAGTCCACGAATCCCATAAGACCGTCATTTTACCACCGCCAAGGCAAAAGAAAACCCCGGCGGATGCCGGGGTTGCTACTCAATGGCGTACAGGAACGCGACGGGCTCGCCTGCGGCGCGGCGCGGCAGCCAGTGCTCGTCCAGCTCAGCCAACCTGACGCGACCGGAGCAGTCGGAAAGGTACGGTATGTGCCGCGTCCACGCGCCGTCGATCTCCCAATGACGCCACGCGATCGAACCGCTCGCGTACAAGCGTCGCGGGCCGGAGGGGCTGATCACCTCGGGATACTCGATGCCGTACCACAGGAGCTCGAGGAGCGTCGCGGGGCGACGACGGGGTGAACTGAGGACGTGGTCGTCGAGAAGATCCAGCCGCGCGGTATCGATGAACGTGTGCCGCATTTCCGGAATGCCTCGGGGATCTTCTTTCCCGGCGGACCAGTACTTCTCGGTCCACCGGTCCGCATAGAGCGGATGGGCGTAGTAACCGCCCATGCGGACGAGCTCCTCGAACGTCCTCTGCCTCGGACGTTCCGGCGGCGGATTCGCCGGCGCGCGATAGGGATTGATCACGGCCGGGATCCGTCCCGCGGCGCGACCAGGAACTGATCCCCCGTCTTCCAGAGGAAGTGCAGCGGGTGCAGATCGAGGTAGCGCTTGCCGTTGTACCGTTGCACGACCGTCACGCGACGGGTACCGACGCGCTCCTGCTCCCAGACGACGCCGAGCGCGGCGAGGTTGCCCTCGAACGGGAGGTCCGGACAAGCGGCACAGACGGTGAGCAACTCGAGCGGCGTCGCGGGACGGACGCCATGCGCCGCGATCGCGGCTTCGACGTCCGCGTGCCCGATGCGGGTCGACGCGCGCAAGATGCGGAAGAAGAGCGTGCGCGACCCTTCGCCGTTCCGCCAGAACCGTTCGGCGGTGACGTCGGGGTCCGGATAGCGATACCCGCCGGCATGCACGACGTCGCCGAACGCGGCGCGGTAATCGACGGTCGCGGGCAGCATGAGCGGTTCGCCATCGTCGTCGGTGATGTCATGGAGCATGGGCCCTCCTTGCGTCCGAACGTTTTCGGACGACGGCGTAGAGTACCCCATTTTTGCCCGCCCGTCAATCCCCGCCCCATAAAAAAGAAGAGGCGTTAAGCCTCTTCGAGACGGGTCAGGACAACCCGTAGAGTCCGGTGACGTAGTCGCGACGGGCGGCATTTTCGATGCTGCCCGCGATGGAGCGGAACGTGCCGACGCGCTCGTTCTCGGTCGCGGGAACGACCTCGTCGTTCCACGTGCCCGACGCGGCATCCAGCGTCTTCGCCATCTTGTACAGCGCGTTCGTGCGCATGCGCGTGACGAAGCGGGTGACCGCCTCGATCGGGGCGAACGCGAAGACGAGCGAGAACGCGCGGCAGTGCCAGGACGAGAAGATGGCACCGTCCTCGGAGCGGCAGGGATCGGAGAAAATCCGTTCCGGAAAGCGCTTCGAGGCGGCCGACATCCTCCAGAATTCGACGGCCTCACGGTGATCGAACGACGGCGACAGCAGGACGCCGCGGATCACCGCGGTCGGCTGCGGGTCGAAACCGGAATGGTCGTCGCCCTCCCCGGCGTCTTCGGCCCACTCGAGGACCACGACAGGGAGCTCGCGGACGAATCCCGCGAAGAACCTTCCCGCATGAGCGACTTCGCTCTCGCGGACGGCGCGACGTTCGTTCGGGGCGTCCGCGTCGCGGAGGCCCAGCGCGAACCGGGTGAGCATGTGCGCCCGCGCGGCGCGAGGGATGTCGCGGTCGCGGAGGCAGCGGAGAAAGAGCGATGCGCCGTAGGCGTACCCCTTGTCGCCCATGCGGGCGAGGGCGTCGAACAGCTCTTGCACGGCGCGTCCGCCGACGAAACGGCGGCGTTCGCCGCCCTTGTCGACGGGTTCGAGGTCGAAGGCGTGGTCGAGACTGCGGAGAATCCGGCGCTCCTCAAAGGTTGCGGGGACGTACTCGGGATCGTCTTTGCGCGATGCCATGTGCAACCCTCCTCCTAAGGTCAGGATGTGGCTGCTGCGGTGATTCAAGGAACCATTCCTCTTGAATTGACCTTACAGAAATCCGCGGAAATTTCAAGAGCCCCGGTTCTCGCGTGCCGAAACGATCGGCACGCGAGCCGTCGTCGGAAACGGCTTCCGGCACACGGTCACGAAGTTGCCGCCCTCGACGCGATGCTCGACGACGTCGAACCCGGCGTCCTCGCAGAGGCGGCGAAGCTCACTCCCCGTGAAGGCGTGATAATAACGGCGGACGTCTTTTCCTTCCGCACGCCACGGCACGAAGACGTCGTTCCAGTCATACGGCGAAAGGCCGAACGCGCGCTTCAGCGCCGCGACGGCGACGAGCGGCCATCGTCCGCGCCGCCACAAGTCCCAATTCGTCATGAGCAGCCAGCCGCCGGGCTTCAGCACGCGCCGTGCCTCGCGGAGCGCCTGCAGGCGGAGCGCCCGCGACGGGACGTGATGCAGGACGGCCATGGCCATGACGACGTCGAATTCGCCGGCTCCGTACGGGAGCGCGGTCATCGAACCGACGCGGAACGTCGCGAGCAGGTCGTTCACGTTACGCTTGGCGTGACGCACGAGGTTTTCCGAGACGTCGACGCCCTCGTACTCGATTGCGAGACCGCTGAAAAGCTGGTACGCTCGTCCGTTGCCGCATCCGACGTCGAGGACGCGGTCGCCCGGCCGCGCGAACGTGCGGAACCGCTCCGTCTCCGGCCACGGCGTGACGCGCGACGCCGAAAACGCGTCGGCGATGCCGTCGTAGTCCTCGCGGACCTTCTCGAGCAGTTTTCTCGCAACCTCTTCTTTCATCGGAACACGGACATGAACGTCGCTGATGCCATCATTGAAGCATCCCTTGCCAAGGGCGCGCAAACGAAGGACGAATTCCTCCGCCTCGCGCGCGAGATTTCCGCGGCCAAAGGGAAGCGCATGCCGCCGACCGCAACCCTGCGGAAGGCGTACTTCGCGGCAGGCGGCGAACGCGGGACGTCGCTCGACAAGGTGCTGACCCGTCGCGGCGTGCGGTCGCTCTCGGGCGTCGCCATCGTCACGGTGCTCACCAAGCCCTACGCCTGCCCGGGCAAGTGCGTGTACTGCCCCACCGAGGCGATCATGCCGAAAAGCTACCTCTCGAACGAGCCGGCCGCGATGCGCGCGCTCGTGAACGAGTTCGATCCGTGGCGACAGGTCGAGATGCGCCTGCGCGCGCTGACCGACAACGGCCATCCCGCGGACAAGATCGAGCTGATCGTGAAGGGCGGCACCTGGTCCGCCTACGCTTGGGAGTACCGCCAATGGTTCATCAAACGCTGCTTCGACGCGGCGAACGCGTTCGGGGCGGAACGTCGAAAGTCGAGCATGAAGAGGGCGACGACGCTCGCCGCCGCGCACGTCGCGAACGAAACCGCGAAGCACCGCATCATCGGCCTCACCCTCGAGACGCGCCCGGACTGGATCACGCCGGACGAAATCGTGCGCCTGCGCGAACTCGGCTGCACGCGCGTCGAACTCGGCGTGCAGTCCGTCGACGACCGCATCCTCGAGCTGACGAAGCGCGGCCATGACGTCGCCTCAGTCGTCGCGGCGGCGCGCCTGCTCAAGGATGCCGGCTACAAGACCGACTTCCACATGATGCCGCAGCTCCCCGGCGCGACGCCAAAATCCGACCTTGCGGAGATGCGCGCAATTTTCGACGACCCCCGCTTCCGCCCCGACATGATCAAGATCTACCCGTGCGTCACGGTCGAACTTGCCGAACTGCACGAGTGGTGGAAGGACGGCCGTTACGTCCCTTACTCCGACGAAAAACTCGTAGAGACGCTCATCGCGGCGAAAACCGCCGTCCCGCGCTACTGCCGCATCTCGCGTCTCATCCGCGACATTCCCTCGACGTCGATCGTCGCCGGGAATGCGGTGACGAACCTCCGCCAGGTGGTGCAGGCGAAGATGAAGGAACGAGGACTCCGCTGCGCCTGTTTGCGCTGCCGCGAAATCGGCCGTGCGGCCCAAGAGGAACCGCGCCTCGCCCGCCTGACGCCCGCGCTCTTCGACGACGAGTACGTCGCGAACGCCGGCACCGAACATTTCCTGAGTTTCGAGGACCGCAAACGCCGCGCGGTATTCGCGTTCTGCCGCTTGCGGCTTCCCGCGAAGACGCCGCAGTCGGAAACGTTGCCGCTCCACGAGAAAATGCCGGAAATCCGCGGCGCCGCGTTCGTGCGCGAGCTCCATACGTACGGCCACCACGTCCGCATCGACGAGCGCGAGGCCGGCGCGGCGCAGCACAAGGGCTTAGGACGGGCGCTCATGGCCGAGGCCGAACGCATCGCGAGCGAGGCGGGTTATGAAAAAATCGCGGTCATCGCCGGCGTCGGCGTGCGCGGGTATTACCGCAAGTTGGGGTATCGCCGACAGGGGACGTACATGCTCAAAACCCTCGCCTGACGAGGGTTGTCAAACGGCCATCGGCCTGCTAGGGTGGCCGCACGATCTTTTTACGTGACGGGAGAGAAAGCCGCATGGCTGCAGCGACCAAGCTCTTCATCGAGAACGGGCTCGACGCCCCGCTCTGGCTGGTCCTCGACGCGTCGGACGGCACGCTGTCCATCACCGCGTACGACGCCGCACCGCGCGGCAAGAAAGCCGATCAGGTGCCGCCCGGAAAGGCGGCAACCTACCGCGTCGCCGACGCGCTCAAGGCATGCATCCGCGGCGGCAAGCTCGAGTACACGTTCAAGAACCGGTGCAGGAAACCCATCCTGTTCACGGGCGGTCGCCAGCGGACGAAGGAAGGACCGATCTTCAGGATCGAACCCCTGCTCAACTGAGGATGGGAGTCTCCGCAGATGGAAGTCCAAATCGCCAACATGCTCGACGGCGTCGTGCACGTCGCGGTCGTCCGGCACTCCGAGAACGCGCTCGAATTCGTCGTCTCGCCGACGCGAGTGCCGATTCCGACGGGTACGGTGCTCGGCCACTGGGACATCGAACCCGGTCAAGCGCTGTCCATGACGAACGTCCACGAGGACATGAACATGGGCATGAGCCTGCAGGGTTACCCCGACGGCATGAAAGTCACGTGCACGGACGGAAAGAACGATGACGGGGAGTTCCGCCAAATCGTCCTCCGTCCTCCCGAGACCGGCACGAACGACGGCTCACCGGACGAAACGCTCAACTGAAGCGCGACCCGCGACGAACGCGGGTCTTTTTTATGCCGTTTCCGGCTTTTCAAAGGCGCGGACCGGTGTTACAGTCACCGCCATGATGGAGCATCTCACCAGCTATGACGCGGAAATCGCGGACGCCGTCCGTGGCGAGCTGAGCCGGCAACGCGACGGGCTCGAACTCATCGCGTCCGAAAACGTCGTCTCCCCTGCCGTGCTCGAGGCGCTCGGCACGCCGCTCACGAACAAGTACTCCGAAGGCTATCCGGGACGCCGCTACTACGGCGGCAACGCGTTCATCGACGTCATCGAGTCCGCCGCGATCGAACGTGCGAAACGGCTGTTCGGCACCGAGCACGCCAACGTCCAACCGCACGCCGGTTCGCAGGCGAACATGGCGGCGTACTTCGCGCTCGCCGAGAACGGCGCGACGGTCTTGGCGATGGACCTTTCGCACGGCGGCCACCTCACGCACGGGTCGCCGGTGAACTTCTCGGGCCGCGTGTTCCGCTTCGTCCATTACGGCGTCCGCAAGGACACCGAACGCATCGACATGGACGAGGTGCGGACCGTCGCTCTCCGCGAAAAGCCGCGAGTCATCGTCGCGGGCTTCACCGCGTACTCGCGCCACCTCGACTTCGCCGCGTTCCGCGCCATTGCCGACGAGGTCGGCGCGTACCTGATGGTCGACATGGCGCACTTCGCCGGACTCGTCGCGGCAAAAGTCCACCCCGATCCGATCCCGTACGCGGACGTCGTCACGACGACGACGCACAAGACGCTCCGCGGCCCGCG
>CAYOXM010000037.1:4567-10308 GCA_964407925.1 uncultured Gammaproteobacteria bacterium | reverse complement strand
CTAGAGACAACAGGGAAAGAATACCGTCATGGACAGGTAAGGGCAAGCGGGCTACCATGAGGCCGCTCTTTGCCGAAAGGAGGCGCCGATGGGCATCAAAAGGGACTTCAACGACGAGTTCGCGGGCAGGGTCGGTCGCATTCAGGACGGCGACGGCTCGCCCGTCGAACTGACCGCCGTCGCGCTGTCGCCATTCTGCCGTTCGGACGTCGCGGCCGCGTTCGGCTGCCCCGCCGGCCAGTTCGCCATCCTGGCGGAATACGCGCCCGCCGACCTGCTCCCATCCGAAAACGTCTGGGTCACGTTCCCGAAGTCGTTCTCGGAAACGCCCGTCTACTACAGGCTTCGCCCCGCAAACGCCGGGTGAGGCGCCGGCCGTCATAAGGCCGGTTTTTTCTTGCCGACGTTACGTTTCCGCCGCGATGACGTATGATGGAGGTACTATGACGAAGAAAGACCGCTCCATCCTCGTCGCGGCATTGGTCCTCGCCGCGACCGCCATCGCCTCGACGACCGTGCAGATCTCGAAGATTCCCCCGCCGCGACCCCCCGGAAGCGCGGCGGCAACGCCGCGCGACGCCGCCTACGGCATCGAGGGACGGGACGTCAAATTCACGGACGGAGCCGCCGACGGCGCAAGCATGTTCGGCATCCCGACCGAGGGCGACTTGGACGGCGACGGCGACCGCGACGCGGTCATCATGCTGACGACCGACGGCGGCGGCAGCGGCACGTTCTTCTACCTGGCGGCCGCCGTCCAAGAAGGGACGGGATACGTCGGCACGGTCGCCGTTCCCGTCGGCGACCGCATCGCGCCCGATACGACGTCAATCGAGGACGGCATGATTGTCCTCAACTACGCGACCCGCTACCCGTGGGAACCGTTCACTGCGCAGGCGTCGGTCGGCAAGACGAAGCGGTTGCGCTACTCGAACGGCGCGCTGACCGAGATGCAGGACGAACGGCTGTCAGCCGAGACCGCCAAGGGTCTCGCGAAGAAGGCGTGGGGAGATTGCGCGTCCGTGGGATGCACGAGCTTCTCGGCCGAGACGCTCGACGGCGTCGACGGGGTCTGGTACGTCCAGGCGACCTATGACGGCCTGGCGGACGACTCGCTCAAGGCCGGACGGAAGATCGCGTCGGCGCACTACGCGAACGGCACGTGGGTGCTCGGCGCGACGCTCGCGGAGCAGCAGCAGTGCCGCGAGGGACGCGGCCACCAGGGATTCTCTTCCGAGCCCTGCAACTGAAGAAATCGAAAACCGGCCGCGAGGCCGGTTTTTTCAATGGTGACGCGCGCTGCCGCGACCCGAAGGGCGTCGTCACCTCACCTCGATAGTGATATGGCTCGCAACGTTCGGCATCCGATGCGTCCAGAAAGGTCGCGCGCGGACCGATGCGGACGAGACGCCTTCGAGCCGTTCCAGGTACTGCTTGGCGGATTCGGTGGTGATGTTGGTCAGTTTCGCGGGATCGAGCGCCGGCGCCTTCGCCGACATCACCGACATCCCCTTCGCGACGACCTGCACGTTCACGCGTCCCGCGACGAGGTCCTTCTTCTCGACCTCTCGCGTGACCGAGGCGTCGTCCACGCGCGCGAGGTCGCGCTCCACCGGTATGCGCTCGACGAGGCTGCTCCGCACGCGGGCGTCGAAGGCCGCGCGGTCGTAGAACGCGCCCGTCGCGCGAAGCGTGACCGTCACCGAGAACTCTGGGGCTTCCGACCCGACGGGAACGTCCGTGACCTGCGCGGTCTTCTCGATCGTGATGAGTTCGCCGTCCGTCGGCGCGCCCGCTTCCTTCGCCTTGGCACGCAGGTTCTCGGTGAGCGATGCGGTCAATTTTTCGGTCAGCACCTCGCCCGCGCTCTCGATGTCCGTCTTCGTCACCATCCGGATGTCCTTCTTCGCCGCGAGCATGGGTCCGACGGTCTCCACCGTGAAATGCCGACGCGTGTCCGGATTGAGTCCCGGGATGGTGAAGGACAGCGCGCCGAAGTCGCCGGTCTGCGTCGAGTCGTCGGCGAACGCGTCGACCTCGACCGAACCGTTCGCGGGAACGACGACGGTCTTCTTGATGCGGAAGAGGTCCCCCTCGGGCGTGAGCAGCCGCGTCGTGGCGACGAGCGTCTGCGGACGGAAGAGCGTGCTCGAGATTTTTACCTTCCCCTCGGCGTGCGTCTCGACCGTCACGACCGACGCCGACGGGAACGTCTGCGTGAATGTCTCGGTCGCCTCGAAGACGTCGCCCTTCACCTCGTTGTCGACCGGCTTGCGCGCAACGTCGACGATGAAGTTCGCGCTGACCTCCTCCTGGTTCGACATCACCACGACCTCCGCGCGCGCGAAGACGATGTACGCGACGAGCGCGACGACCCCGGCGGTGAGGGCGAGGAACGTCGCCGCGATGCGGCGGTACACCGATACCGAACGCTGCCCGGGAACGGGCTGCGGCGGTGGCGGCATCTTCGGCGGCGCGGAAGCAGGCATCATGAGGTCACTATAGCACCTCCCGTGCCGCGTGGACAAAGAAAAAACCGCCTCCTTATTTAAGGGGCGGCGGTCAGCCGTCGATGCCGATGGATTTCACGTCCCGGAACAGCTCCGGACGGAGGTCTTCGAACCGTTCGGCGACGGGCGGCTTCACGTCTACGCTCGCGACCGTCTTCCACGACTGCGGCGTGCACGGGAAGGGCGTCTTGATGCCGCGTATGACGATCGTCTCGACCGTCGTGCCGACCGACTTCACGAGGAAGTTGCGGTGCGTGCCGTCGAGCAGGTGCATCCGTCCGCCGTGCTCCTCGACGATGGGCGGGAGGTAATGGCCGATGACCGGCTCCCCCGCCGCGTCGCGTCCGAGTACGATGCAGGCGTTCAGCTTGGCGATGCCGCGCGCCATGCAGAAGCCCGCGAAGAATCCGGAGACGTTCTCGAGGATGCGCTGGTACTTCGGACGCTCGACGAACGTCTGCGCGACGAGCACGCCGTGCGGGTCCATGCGCAGGATCTGCGTGCGGCAACCGACGTACGGCTTCACCGTCGGGTCGCCGGCGATTGACACGTTCTCGATGAGCCGCCAAAGGTACTGGTGGCGCATCGCCTGGACGCTCTCGACCTGGACGATGTCGCGGAGCGAGACGATGCGGCGCGCGTCACCCCAGAGCGGGACGAGTTCGGCGCTGGAGATGCCGGTCCGCTCGCGGAACACCTCGAGCGGGATCGGCGCGAATGAGCCCATGACGTACTCCTTTCTTGAGGTACGGTGGAACTCGATGGTAGCCCCGCTCCCGGCAAGGGTCAAACGGGCGTTGTGGAAATAAAAAAACGCCCGCGAGGGCGTTTTTACTATCCCTGTACCGCTCCCCGTCCCACCAGCTTTTCGATCTTCGACACGGCGTCGCCGGAGAACGCGATGGAAAAACTGGTCTCGATCTTCTTCGCGCCGGCCTTGTCCTTCACCATCAGGAACACGCGCCGGCCGCCCGGATTCTCGGCGAACACGCGCTTCAGCTCGTTCGCCATCGACGGCGGCATGGTCGGCGGGACGGCGATGCAGATGTGCGACTTTTCGGCGGACAACGCGCCGGGACCGGCGAACGGCACTTCGGCGAATCGTTGCGCGCCGGAGTACGACAACAGGTTCCGCACCTGCTGGACGGTCTCGGAGGTCAGCAGCGTCAGTTTCTCCGCGAGCACCTTCGTCTCGCCCTCCTTCTCGTCGTACTTCCCTTCCACCATCACCGCGGTGTCCTTCACGAGGAGCGAGTGGTTGTCCTTGTACGCGGACGGGAACACCACCACCTCGACGGTGCCGGTCGTGTCTTCCAACTTCACGAACGCCATCGGCTCGTTCTTCTTCTTCGTGTAGATGACGCGCACGTCCATGATGATGCCACCGACCGCGAAGAGCCCCTTCGACCCCGAATGCTTGCGAATCTCGTTCACGCGCGTCAGCGTCGGCCCGAAGAAGTCGTCGTATTCCTTGAACGGATGCTCGGAGACGTACAGGCCGAGGAGTTCGCGCTCCCACGCCAGCCGTTCGCGCTTCGTCGCCGGAGGCATGGGCGCGAGCTTCAGCTCACCGCGCACGGACTTCTCCCCCACCGCGCCGAACAGGTTCGACTGGCCGGAATCGGCGTCCTGCACCGCGCGCTTGTGATATGCCAAAATCGCGTCGATGCCGCCGAGGAAGTAATTGCGCTCGCCGAGCGAATCCAAGGCGCCCGCCTTGATGAGCGATTCGAGCGATTTCTTGTTGAAGTTCTTCGACCCGATACGGCCCGCGAGGTCGGCGATCGACAGGTACGGCCCGTTCTTCTCGCGCTCGGCGATGATGGCGTGCGCGACGTCGGTACCGAGGTTCTTGATGCCGTTCAGGCCGAACCGGATGTTCTTGTCGTCGATGTACGTGAAATCCGTGTCGGACGAATTCACGTCCGGCGGCAGAACCGCCATCCCCATCTTGCCGCACTCGGTAACGACCGACGCGACGGTGTCGGCGTCGCCGGATTCCGCGGTCAGCACGGCGGCCATGTACTCGGCCGGCCAGTTCGCCTTCAGGTACGACGTCTGGTACGCGACCATCCCGTACGCCGCGGCGTGCGCCTTGTTGAACCCGTACGCCGCGAACGGCTTGATGAGCTCCCACAGCTGGCGCGCCTTCTGCTCGGTGGTGCCGCCCTTCACGCAACCCTTCAGGAACTTCTCCTCCTGCTTCATCATTTCCTCCGGAATCTTCTTGCCCATCGCCTTGCGCAGCTTGTCCGCCTCCTCCCAGTTGTACCCGGCGATGTGGATGGCGGTGAGCAGCACGTCGTCCTGATACGTCATGATGCCGTACGACTTGTCGAGAATGTCCTTGAGCCGCGGATCAAGGTACGACACGAGCGACGGGTCGTGCTTGCGGCGGATGTATTCGGGGATGGAATCCATCGGGCCCGGACGGAACAGCGCCACCATCGCCATGATGTCGTGGATGGACGACGGCTTCAGTTCCTTGAGGTACCGCGTCATGCCCGCGCCGTTCAGCTGGAAGAGGCCGATGGTCTCGCCGTCGGCGAGCATCTTGTAGGTCTTGGCGTCGTCGAGCGGGATGTTGCGGATGTCGATGTCGATGCCCTTGGTCTTCTTGATGTTCTTCACCGCCGTGCCGAGGATGGTGAGGTTGCGGATGCCGAGGAAGTCGGACTTCAGCACGCCCGCGGCCTCGATCGAGTTCATTTCGTACTGCGTGATGAGCTTCTCGCCGCCGGATTCCTTCTGGAGAGCGGTGTACTCGGTGAGCGGGCGCGGGGCGATGACGACGCCGGCGGCGTGCACCGACACGTGGCGGGCGCAGCCTTCCACCTTCTGCGCGAGCTCGAGCAGTTTCTCCACCTGCGGGTCCTTGCGCATCTCCTCGCGTAGCTCGTCCGTCTGCTCGATGGCACGTTCGATGGTCATCGGGAACCCTTGGCTCCCCATCGGGATCATCTTCGAAATGCGGTCGCAGAGCGCGTACGGCAAACCGAGCGCGCGGCCGACGTCGCGCACCGAACCGCGCGCGGCCATCGTGCCGAACGTGCCGATCTGCGCGACCTTGTCCTTGCCGTACTTCTCGGTGACGTAGGCGATGACCTCGTCGCGGCGCGCGTCCTCGAAGTCGCCGTCGATATCCGGCGGCGAGGGGCGGAACGGGTTCAGGAAGCGCTCGAACGGGAGCTTGTAGGTGAGCGGGTTCACCGGGACGATGTCGATGGCGTA
>CAYOXM010000037.1:1608-4467 GCA_964407925.1 uncultured Gammaproteobacteria bacterium | reverse complement strand
GTAGTGGACGTCCTTCGTCGCGACGAGCGGGATGCCGGTCTTCTCGGAGAGCTTGATGAGGTCGCGGTTGCGCGCCTGCTGGTCGTCGAGTTCGGGGTGATCTTGGAGTTCGAGGAAGAAGTTCCCCTTGCCGAAGATTTCTTCGTACTCGCGCGCGACGGCCTCGGCCTTGTCGAACTCGTCCATGGCGAGCGCCTTGCAGATTTCACCCTTCGCGCCGCCCGACAGGCCGATGAGCCCCTTGCCGTACTGGCGGAGGAGGTCCTTGTCGATGCGGGGTTTGTAATAGAAGCCCTCGAGGTTGGCGATGGTGGTGAGTTTGAGGAGGTTGCGGTAGCCCTCTTCGGTTTCGCAGAGGAGCACCAGCTGGTGCTGGCGGTCGTCGATGCGCGGCCGCTTGTCGGTGTACTTCTCGAGCGCGACGTAGGCACACTGGCCGATGATGGGCTTGATGTCCTTCTTCTGGCACTCCTGGATGAATTCGATCACCCCGTACACCGCCCCGTAGTCCGTGATGGCGACCGCGTCCATTCCGGCGTTTTTGGCAGCCTTCACCAGCTCATCCAGCTTCGGGAGGGCCTGGAGGAGGCTGTAGTGGGTATGGACGTGGAGGTGGACGAAGGGGGTGGGCATTGCTTCTTTACTATTCCTGTTCCAAGTCTATAAAGTTTTTACCGAATATTAAAGTGCTTGGACTAGCAAAAAAAGAAAAAGAAAGATAAGTTCCATAGGTGACATTGTTGTCTCTATGCAGCAAAAAGCATTCGTCAATCCGAAAATAATGGTTTGGGCACGGGAGACCCTTGGCCTGACTCCCGAAGTGGCAGCAAAAAGGCTAGCGATAAAACCACAGAGATTAGCTGCTTGGGAGCAAGGGGCTGATTATCCAACGATCAAACAGGCCTACGCAATTGCAACATTTTACAGGCGGCCTTTCGCAATATTTTTTTTAAACGAAACTCCTGCGGGTGAGCTGTCACCTCATGACTATCGAATCATTGCTGGTACGGACGAAGCTAACCTAACCCCCGAAACACGACTCGCGATCAGGCAGGCGTATTTTCAGCGCGATATCGCATCGGAAGTAATAACTTCCATGGGCACCGAGGCGACACGTCCGCAGATTCCGAAACTTGATAAGACAAGCGGACCAGAGGCTGCCGCTGAAAAATATAGACAGTTGCTCGGGCTTTCCGCTGATCTTCGGGCTAATTGGCAAAATTGGTATCAAGCCTACAATCAAGTTAAGTTGCTCGTCGAAAATTATAACGTTTTCGTTTTTCAGCTTTCTTTTCCGCTTGAAGACGCTCGAGGTTTTTCACTTTGGGAAAAAGACCAACCGCCCATCATAGTGGTGAACAGCAAAGACCATATTGCCGCAAGGACTTTTACACTTTTTCATGAATTTTGTCACCTTGCCCTACGTGACGCTGGACTTTGCGACTTTAGGTCGCAAAACGATGTCGAAATTTTTTGTAATCATTTTTCCGGAGCAACTTTAGTCCCTCGCTCTGACCTACTCAATCATTCGATTGTCGCTGGGCAGAAAACAAAAATCTTTGAACCTGAAGATGCTCAACTTGATGAGCTGGCTGCTTTTTTTAAAGTAAGCCGCGAAGTTATTTTGAGGCGTTTATTAATCTTGGACCGAACAACTAAATCGTTTTATGAGGAAAAAAGGAGAATTTGGTTGTCACAAAAAATTGAAAAAAAACCGGGATTTAGTTCGCCCGTTAAAAAATGTTTTTCCGAAAAAGGATTTACCCTCGTCAAGTTGGTTACTAGGGCCCTTAGCGAGAATCGCATTACCCTTGCCGATGCAGGTGCCTATTTAGGGGTTCGGCTCAAGCACCTTCCTGAAATTCAGCAAAAAATTAGCACCATATGAAGGGTGGGATTGCAAAATCTCCGCCCTCCCTGCCTCGGGCAAAATACTGTCTTGATACGGGCCTATTTGTCGATTTATATAGGGGCAGATATAGGAGAAACGTATTCACGACATTATGGCGTCGCTTTGAGGGACTGATATCGGGTACAAACGATGCGATTGCGCCGTATGACGTTTTTTTAGAGCTACAAAAGCATGACGACGAACTTTTTAAATGGGCAAAAAAATACGAGAAGAAATTGTTTATACTGCCAGACCAAACGGTGCAGCAAAAAATTACTGCGAATTTTAGCGCGGTCCCAAGCTGGGCGCCTAAAAAAATGGCTCTTTGGGCTGATCCGGTGGTGGTCGCGATGGCGGCATGTACTCAATCGAAAGTTGTTACATCTGAAAGCATCCTAACGCCCGGGGAACGGATACCGCATATTTGTCGCAAATTGGGCCAGCCCTGTCTGGAACCAGTCGATTTTTTCGATGAACTTGGTTGGAAAATTTGAGTGCCTCTGTCGAGGCATTAATATGTCGGTACCTGGTACCGGAGGGACGAGTGAGCCGTCGTGACGACCCCGTGTACGGGGCCTGGCATCGGAGGGACAGTCAGACGAAAAAACCTCGGCTTGCGCCGGGGTTTTCTGGATTCCGGGTCGGGCCCGGAATGACATGGTATGAGCTCGTTAGCCGCTCACGACCACCTTGAACCCGCCCATGCTCATCCGCTTCATGTCGAACGGCATCGGCGTGTCTTTCCACGCCTCCGCGCTCATCGACGGATCGCTCATCACTTTCTTGTTGACGCTGTCGCGGTGCGCCTTCGACTTGAAGCCGACGAACGAGAACCAGACCTGCTCGTTCGGCTTCATCTTGGTGAGCTTCGGAAAAGTAAGGATGACGTGCGCCGCCCGCAGGTCATCGCCGACGCACTCCTTGTAGTCGAGCGCGCCGTACTTCATCCAGAGCTTCGCGCCCTGCAC
>CAYOXM010000037.1:0-1598 GCA_964407925.1 uncultured Gammaproteobacteria bacterium | reverse complement strand
CACCGCCATCTTCCGATTCGAGGCGTCGTTCTTTTTCTTTATCACGAGAACGTACCCGTCGACGTACTTCACTTTGCTCTTGGCCATAACGATGTGGTTAGGGTTATAACTTCCGCGAATCGATCGCCCAATGAAGGAGCGCCTGCCGCTGGCGCGGTCGGCATGACCAGTCGCCGCGCGCGCAGTTCTTGCGCACCGCCATGATGTGCCGCCGTATCGCCTTCCAGCGGCGGATCTGGCGCGCGTCGTCCTCGCTCCGCCGGCCCATGTAGTACCGACAGTACCACTGGAACCAGCCGCGCGGGTCCTGGTCGCGAATCCAGCCCTTGGCCCGCCAGACGGAGAGCGGCTGTGACGCGTTCACGCCGAAAAAGTTCAGCTTCGGGTTCTTCCACCCAGGCGACAGTTTCGCCTTGGCGTACCAGGACTTCGGGAATTCCTTCCCGCAGTCCGTCATGTACTTCCCGCCGAAGACGCCG
The DNA here is from genome assembly GCA_964407925.1 of uncultured Gammaproteobacteria bacterium. Lineage (GTDB taxonomy): Bacteria > Patescibacteriota > Patescibacteriia > SG8-24 > SG8-24 > CAYOXM01. The sequence continues at coordinate 1,119 of CAYOXM010000037.1, read as the reverse complement.
AGCCTCAGCATCTCCGCGGGCGTGAGCTCCGGCCGGAAGTCGGGGGCGAATCCCCTCCCCACCGGCGCGGTGCGCCAATAGACGTATCGCTTCTGCATCTTGTCGTTCACGGTGATCTTGGCCGACATGCCTTTTCGCTCATTCGCTAAACGCGTATCACAAGCGTACCGAAATTTGCTCGAGGAAACAAAAACCCCCGGCGGATGCCGTGGGCCTGCACCGCGGCGGCGCGCATTGACCTTCCGCCTTAAGGATGCTAGCGTCACCGCGGCACATTCGCAGTGAGGAGACCGCGAAGGAGCCGAACGTGAACGAAAACAACGAAGGACGGGATCGAAGCGACGCGCGACTGTGCGCAATGACGGCCGGCGTCAGCCATGCCGTCTTCGCCGCCTACGTGGCGGCGTACAAGGTGGGGCCGGACGAGTTCTTCCCCATCGTCACCACGTGGCGCATCGACCACCCGCTGGAGGGGTTCATCCCCGGACTCGCGATGCTCGTGATGGGATTCGCCGCGCTGGCGCTCACCGCCTACGGGACCCGCCTCCGTCAGCCGCTGAACGTCATCTGCGGACTCGCGTTCCCGTGGACGATCGCCGCCTACGCCGTCCTGCCGAACGCACCGCGCGCGTTCTCCGCCGGCTACGGCATCGTCTGCGTCGCGCTGACCGCCGCGCTGTTCCTCTCCCCGACCCTCGGTCGCGCCCGCGCGCGCTGACCGAAGCCGCCGCTTCCCGCGGCGTTTTTTTTATTGCCGTCAATTAAAAAACCGGCCCTGCGGCCGGTTTTTCGTCACCCGTCATTCCGCGCTCCCGTCGCCCTCGGCGAGCGTGAGCCGCGTGACGACGCGGGTTTGTTTCGACAGGTGCGCGAAGCCGGTCAGACGCAGCAGGAACAGCAACGGCCCGAGGGCGAGCGATGCGGCGAACCCGGGGACGAAAAACACGACTTGAAACGAGAAGTACGTGATGGCCGCAAGCCCGTACGGGACGTACGCCGAATACGGCTTGAGCTTTTCGAGATAACCGTCGACCATCTCCGCGACTTGCGCCTCGGCCGTGCTTACGGCGAGCGCCTTCATCGACGCCGGCACGCCCTGCGCCTCGACCATCGTTTTGA
>CAYOXM010000036.1:0-10771 GCA_964407925.1 uncultured Gammaproteobacteria bacterium | reverse complement strand
CTGGAGGCCCATGTGCTGATCGCCCATCTCGCCCTCGATTTCCGCCTTCGGCACGAGCGCGGCGACCGAGTCGACCACCACCACGTCGACCGCGCCGGACCGGACGAGCGTCTCGGTGATTTCGAGCGCCTGCTCGCCGGTGTCCGGCTGGGAGATGAGAAGTTCGGCGGTCTTCACGCCGATCTTCGCGGCATACTCGGGGTCGAGCGCGTGTTCGGCATCGACGAACGCCGCGGTGCCGCCGGCCTTCTGGATTTCGGCGACGGTATGGAGCGCGAGCGTGGTCTTGCCCGACGCTTCGGGGCCGTAGATCTCGATGATGCGGCCGCGCGGCATGCCGCCGACGCCGAGCGCGACGTCTAGGGAGAGGCAACCGGTCGGAATGGCGTCGACTTCCATCTTTTTCGCGTCGCCGAGCTTCATGATCGAGCCTTCGCCGAAGCGTTCCTTGATTTGGGCAATCGCCGCGACGACGGCACGCGACCGCTCGTTATCTTTCGCGTCGGTCTTGGTCTTCTTCGCCTCCTTGGTGGACATACGAGGTGAGGTCAGGTGAATTCCGGCCGCTTTATAGCGGGGGAGAAATCTGTGCGCAAGTGGCACCCAGATACGTCATACTATAGCAGTTTTTCGGTTTTCTGTTCGGTTTCTGTTCGGTATCGTCAAGGGTCTTCTGTGGATAAGTTGAAGCGCTTGTCTTTGGCGTGTACCGGCACGGAAATGACCCATAAAACAGGCATTATCCGGGGATGTTGGTCATTTTCCGGATTCCGGCTCACGGTCCGGAATGACATGGGTGGGCCGCATGACATTCATATATAAACAAAAGTCCGGCCGTGAGGCCGGACCTGCTATGGCGTGGAGGGGGGAGCGTCGGGGAGGAGCGCTGCAGGCCGTTCTTTCGGCGTCACGATGACGCGACGCGTCACCGTCATCTCCTTGCTGTGCTTCTTGGCGCCGACGACGGTGATCAGGTTCAGTCCTTCCTGCAGGTCGAGCGTGTCCTTGAAGTTGCCGCGGTCGTCGAGGCTGACGGGCTTCCCGTTGATGCGCAGCGAGACTTCGTTCTCCGTCTTGCCCTCGACGGTGACGCTGCGTTCGGTGGTGACCATTCCGTCCTTCGGCGCCGCAAGCGCGATTTCCGGAGGTGCGACGATGGTCTTCAGTTCGAAGGCGAAGTAGCCGGCGATGCCGAGCACGACGACGGCGAGCAGGGCGGACTGGATCAGTTTCGGCGTGACGACGAGTTGGGAAGTCGGGATGTTCTCCGCGGGATGCCTGCGTTTCGGCGCGCGCGCGTCATCGTAGGCCATCACGCGGGCGCGTTCGCGGCGGTAGTGCTCGAGGACGGTCTTGGTGTCGAAGCCCAAAAATTTTCCGTAGGCCTTCAGGTATATCTTCGTGTAGACGTCGTCCGAGAGCTCGCCGTGCTCGTCATTCTCGAAAAACGCGATGTAGCGTTCGGGTATCTTCGTCCGGAGCGCGACGTCGCGGACCGACAGACCGCCCTCCTCGCGCGCCTGCCGAAGCAGGGCCCCGATGGACTCGGCAATCGCGCTCGTGGCGGTCGTCTGGACGCGCCTAGATGTCATCGTCGTCTGCATAATGATTGCCGTCGACGTCGCCTACCGGGGCGACGAGTATCTGACGGGGCTTTGCTCCGTCACCGGGACCGATTATACCCTTTTCTTCGAGCAAGTCCAAGAGCCTCGCGGCGCGGGCGTAACCGATCTTGAGCCGCCGCTGGAGGTACGACGCGGACGCTTTCCCCGCGCGCACGACCGTGTCGCGCGCCTCGTCCAAGAGCTCGTCATCGCCGTCCTCGTTGTAGCCGAAGCCCATGCCGCCGGCCCCGCCGCCCTTCTTTTCGGTGACGCCTTCTTCGTAGCGGACGGGCTCGTCGAGCTGTTCGGTGATGTAGTCGACGACCTTGCGGATCTCACGGTCGCTCACGTAGCAGCACTGGATGCGCTTCGGCTTCGACAGGTCGGACGACACGAACAGCGAGTCGCCGCGGCCGACGAGCTTCTCCGCGCCCGTCGTGTCGAGGATGGTGCGCGAGTCGGTGGATGACGCGACCGAGAACGCGATGCGCGCGGTGATGTTCGCCTTGATGAGGCCGGTGATGACGTCGACCGACGGGCGCTGCGTCGCGACGATCAGGTGGATGCCGACGGCGCGCGCCATTTGCGCGAGGCGGATGATGGCGCCCTCGACCTCGGCGGCGGACGCGACCATCAGGTCGGCAAGCTCGTCGATGACGATGACGAGGAACGGCATCTTCTCCTCGGCGACCTCGTTGTACGCGCCGATGTCGCGCTTTCCGGCCTTTGAGAGCAGTTCGAACCGACGGTCCATCTCGCCGATGGCCCACTTGAGCGCGTTGATAATCTTCGGCACTTCGGTGATGGCGGGCGTGAGCAGGTGCGGGATGCCGTTGTAGACCGGAAGCTCCACGCGCTTCGGGTCGATCAGCATCAGCTTCATGTCGTCGGGCCCGTTCTGGTAGAGGAGCGACACGATGATGGCGTTGAGGCAGACCGTCTTGCCCGAGCCGGTCGCGCCGGCGACGAGCAAGTGCGGCATCCGCGCGAGGTCCGCGATCCACGGCTTGCCGGCGACGTCCTTGCCGAGCGTGAAGCACAGGTTCGACGGACGCGACTTGAATTCCTTCGAGTCGAGCACCTCGCGCAAACTGACGACCGCGACCGCCTGGTTCGGCACTTCGATGCCGACGAGCGGCTTTCCCGGAATCGGCGCTTCGATGCGGATGGGGTGCGCGGCGAGGGTGAGCGCGAGGTCGTTCGAAAGCGAAGTGATGCGGTTCAGCTTGATGCCGTCCGCGGGCTTGAGCGCGAACTGCGTCACGGTCGGGCCGACGCTCACGTCGCCCATCTCCACGGGGATGCCGAAATTCTCGAGCGTCTTCTTGATGACGTGCATCTTCCCGTTCACGTCGCCGGCGGTCGGTTTCGCGCCCTTGTCCTCGAGAATCTCGAGCGGGATTTCGACGCGTTTCGCGCGTTTGCGCTTCACGGCCGCCGTCATCGCCGCGGCTTCGGCGTCTTGGCCGTTCTCCTCCATGTGCGAAGCTGCTGCGGCGACGTCGGCCATCTCCTTCTTCGAGAAGGCCGGCTGCGGTTCGGCGTCATCGTCCTCTTCCTCGTGGGCCACGGGTTTCGCGACGTCCGTTCCCCTGTGGCCCGCCGGCCACGGCAGGGCGAAGTGCCGCAAGCCGAGGAGCCGCGTCGAGAGTTCGTGTATGGAAACGTTGAAGGTGAGGACGAGCGATACGAAGATGAGCGCGACGAGGATGACGAGGCCGGCCCACAACCCGACGGTCGAGACGAGCGGGTAGGAGAGCAACAGGCCCGCGTAGCCGCCGGCGACGCTCAGGTTGTCGAGATAGAGCATCGCGTCCTTCGCGGGAAAGCGGACGAGGTTCAGGAAACCGCCCCAGCTCACGAAGAACAGGAACGCGCCGAGTCCTCCCGCGGCCTTGAGCGCGAATTTGTCCGGCCAGGCGATTTTCGCGGCCGCCGCGGCGAGCACGAACGGGACGACGTACTTGTTCAGGCCGAACAGCGCAGCGACGGCTGCATCGATGTATTTTCCGGCAGGGCCGGCGAGATTAAAAAAAGCCAGCGACGAGAGCGCGGCGATGACGACGAGGAAAATCGCGGCGAGCTCCTTCTTGGCTTGCGGGTTCAGTTTGGGCAGTTCCGCCTTCTTCGCCCGGGACTTCTGCTCGTTCTTTTTCGCCTTCGACGATTTCGACATAACGGAAAAACGGTGGGTACCCTTACTCGACGAGCATACCATTTTTAAGGGGAAAGGGACACGTTTGGGGGGAGACGAAAAACCGTGCAAAAGGGCCGCAGATCGGGAAAAAGCATTCGGTACGTTGCATGGGTCGGAGAAATGTTCCCCAAGCGGGGAGCGACGCCGGGCGCCTCGGCGATGACGGGCAGTGCTGCCCAAGGTTCGCCATGAAGGCGAAGACGCGGATGGCGGGCGGCGTTTTACTCGAGCCGGGCATACGACCGCGCTTGACCTGATCCGCAGCCGTTTTGAACGGCTTCGCGGAACGCGGCGGCGGAGTCCGCCGGCAGGTCGAGGCCTCGGCGGAGAGTAATCGTACTTCCGGCGATTACCGTCGTCAACGATGCGTCAACCCCTCTGCGTGGTCCTGCGAGGGGTCAAATAACGACGAAAAAAAGCGCCCCGCGAATAAGTCATTCACGGGGCCTTGTCAGCTCTTCGTTCGGCACGCCTCATGCGATGGCGGTGCAGTTGGTAGAGACCGACGACGATCAGTCCGCCCGGAGCGAGCGCGATGATCAGTTGGATCGCGACGCGTAACGCCTTCGCGACGCGAGGGCGCATCAGTGCCGCCTCCGCATGCCGAGGGCACGCTCGTCGCGGGCGCGGGTCGCCAGATACCATTGCAGGTACGAGGTTTCCCAGCGTTCGCGAGGCGAGACATGCCGCGTCGCCTGGATGCGCCGGAGGGTCGCCGCGAGTGGCGTGATGCCGCATCCCGGCTCGCCGAGCGCCTTGTTGCGGAACGATGCCACATCGAGCGCGTGACGCTCGCAGCGGACGAGCGGGAGCACGTCGGCCAGCCTCGCGGCGGGCGCGGCGAAGCACTTGTACATCTCGGGCCCCGCTCCTTCTTCGTCGCACCCGCGGTGGGCGCAGGCGTAGACGGTCAGCGCCTCGCGACGCAGCGTGCCGCTCCGGGTCATCGGATTGCGGACGATCAGGAACGTGCCGCTGCCCGGCTCGCCGAGCGCCTTGCCGCGTTCCGCGGCGTAGCGTTCCGCGTGCTTCCGGCAACGGATCGCCGTCGGCACGTCGTCGGGGTCTACGTTAGCGAGGTCGTAGAAGTTGAACATTTCGCGCGCCGCGCCTTCGGCGGTGCAGCAGTGCTCTGCGCAGGCGAAACGCGTTTCGTTCTCCGCTTCGTACTTCTCGCGCCCGCCGCCCGAAGCCATCGTCTTGACGGTCTGGGCGAGGGGATAGACGCCGCACCCGGGTTCGCCGAGCGCCTTGCCGCGGGTCTGCGCCACGCGCGTCGCGCAGCGGCGGCAGCGGATTTTCTTCCGCAGGCCGTCGAGGTCGATCGCGTTCGGGTTGCACGAGAGGTTGAACATCTCGCTGGCCCGCTCCGTGACGAAGCAGTCGTCGCTGGCGCAGGAGTACTCCCGCGCCTCGGGAGATGGAACGGGCGGCCCGCCGCCGTCCCGGGAGGTACCTTCAGATTTGCCGTTAGCGTTCATGGCTTGCTCCTGTGGGTTGGTGCGCGGGCGAAACAGTCAAAAAAATCCGAATCAGCCGCACGTTTTTGGTTCTCTACCGACTTGTCAACGAACTCCTTGTTACCGGACATCCGTCCGGGCGCGAATCCTTGCTGAAACTCGCGTCCGTACGTATGGGCAGGGTTTGGCTCAGGGTAACGCAAAACGTTAGCAGGATAAGGCCAACCTGTCAACCCGAACGCGCCCACGGTACGAGTATGACAAGCGATGCCGGCGTTTCACGGGCGGATTTACGAAATTGCGCAGATGAGTCCAGCGAAGGCCTGTCCCCGCGCCGACCGTAGCGCATGGCGCGAAGCCGCCGCGACGGCGGTTCGCGCCAAGCTTGAGGAAAATCGCGGGAGGCGATTTTCAGCGTCGGCGCCGGGACAGGCCCCGAGCCAACTTATGCACAGGAAAACTTGCGGCATTCCATCCTCGGGGGATGGTGGCCAAGCGTGTCCTTTTTCGCGGCCTTTCGAGAATGCAAAACTTCGCTAAACTAAGATATAAATCCTCAAGCCTTGACAAGTTGGTTCCCTTGCCCTTGACGGAGTTTTCCACACCTGTTATTCTCTTTCAGAACAACCCTGCTTTTTGGCGGGGAAAGGGGTCTGCCGAGGGACCTCCGATAAGTCGGCGCAGACATTGACCGCAATGATGGCCGAAAACATCGCTTCATAAGAGACCGTGATTGAATCGCCTTGCCCATCCGTTTAGGTGGAGACGGAGCAGTGCAAGGGGATTTTTTGTCATTTTAAGCGGTCTCCAATCGGAAAAAACCTTCCTAAACGCCTTCGACCGGATGATCCGGATTTCGCGCGGAAGACGCCAGTCGTCTTGTGCCTGAATCCGGAGCATGCGGGTCGGACGGTCGTTGAGGAGGATGCATTATTCACCATTATTCTCCTCGCCTGCGGGATAGCATGTGAAGAACTTACCTTGCCTATGATCTTCAAGCGCGTCGCCCCTAAGAGCAAAGAGCGTAAGACGTTTACCGCCATCAAGGATTCGATGGCGCTCCCTGACCTCATCGAGGTCCAGAAGAAATCATACGATTGGCTGTTCAAGGACGGCATTCGCGAGCTTTTCGAGGAAGTCTCCCCGGTCAAGGACTTCATCGGCCGCGACCTCGAACTCTATTTTCTCGACTACTACCTCGACGAGCCGAAGTTCGCCGAAGAGATCGCGAAGGCGAAGAACCTCACCTACGAGGCACCGCTCCGCGTGAAGGCGCGGCTCATCAACAAGCGGACGGCGGAGACGAAGGAGCAGGAGATTTATCTCGGCGACTTCCCGCTCATGACCGACCGCGGGACGTTCATCATCAACGGCATCGAGCGCGTGGTCGTTTCCCAGCTCGTCCGTTCCGCCGGCGTGTTTTTCACGTCCGAGCAGAGCCGTGGCCGCAAGTTCTTCGGCGCGAAGATCATCCCGAACCGCGGCGCGTGGCTCGAGATGGAGACCGACTCGTCGAACGTCATCTGGATCAAGATCGACCGCAAGCGCAAGGTGGCGGTGACGTCGCTCATGCGCGCTTTCGGTTACGCGACGAACGAGGAAATCCTCGAGCTCTTCAAGGACGTCGACCGGCATCCGTCCATCAAGTACATCGAGAACACGCTTGCCAAGGACGCCGCGACGAACGAGGAAGAGGGCCTCAAGGAGGTCTACAAGCGCATCCGCCCGGGCGACCTCGCGACCGTCGACAACGCGCGCTCGCTCATCTACTCGATGTTCTTCAACTTCGACCGCTACGACCTGGGCAAGGTGGGCCGGTACAAGTTCGCGCAGCGCTTCGCCATCGAGGCGACGAAGGACATGATCGAGAAGCCGGACAACCGCATCCTGAAGCGCGAGGACATCGTGACGATCGTCCGCGAGCTCATCCGCCTGAACATCACGCAGGAAGAGTCGGACGACGTGGACCACCTCGGCAACCGCCGCGTCCGCGCGGTCGGCGAGCTCGTGCAGAACCGCCTCCGCGTCGGCCTCTCGCGCATGGAGCGCATCATCAAGGACCGCATGTCCACGATGGACATCATGACGCTCACCCCGTCGCGCCTCGTGAACGCGCGCCCGATCATCGGCGTCATACGCGAGTTCTTCATGTCCTCGCAGCTTTCGCAGTTCATGGACCAGACGAACCCGCTGTCCGAGCTGGAACACAAGCGCCGCCTCTCCGCGATGGGTCCCGGCGGCCTCTCGCGCGAGCGCGCCGGCTTCGACGTCCGCGACGTGCACCCGACGCACTACGGCCGCATCTGCCCGATCGCCACGCCGGAAGGCCCGAACATCGGTCTCGTCGGCCACTTGGCGTCGTACGCCATGGTCAACGAGTACGGCTTCATCGAGACGCCGTACCGCAAGGTGGTGAAGGACAAGAAGGGGATGAAGGTGACGAACGAGATCGTCTACCTGAACGCCTTCATGGAAGAGAAGTCGGTCACGACTTCGGCCACCACCCCGGTCGACGACAACGGCTACTTCCTCCAGGACAAGATCGCCGTCCGCAAGAACGGCGAGCCGACCGTCGCGTCCGTCGACGAGGTCGAGTACATGGACGTCTCCTCCAAGCAGATTGTCTCCATCGCGACCGCCTGCGTGCCGTTCCTCGAGCATGACGACGCGAACCGCGCGCTCATGGCCACGAACATGCAGCGTCAGGCGGTGCCGTGCATCAACCCCCAGGCGCCGATCGTCGGCACCGGTTTCGAGCGCCGCGCGGCCGAGGATTCCGGACATGTCATCGTGTCCGAGATCGACGGCGTCGTGACCGCGGTGCAGGGCGACCGCATCGAGGTCGAGGGCGACGGCGAGAACCGCGTCCACAAGCTGAACAAGTTCGTCCGTTCGAACTCCTCCACCTGCATCAACCAGCGTCCGACGGTCGTGAAGGGTCAGAAGGTGAAGGCGGGCGACGTCCTCGCAGACGGCGCGTCCGTCGAGAACGGCGAGCTCGCGCTCGGCCAGAACCTGCTCGTCGCGTTCCTCTCCTGGGAGGGTTACAACTACGAGGACGCCGTCATTTTGAACGAGCGGCTCATCCAGAACGACCGCTACACCTCCATCAACATCGAGAACTACCAGATCGACGTCCGCGAGACCAAGCTCGGACCGGAAGTCGTGACCTCGGACATCCCGAACATCAGCGAGGAGAAGCTGAAGAACCTCGACGCGAACGGCATCGTGCGCGTCGGCGCCGAGGTCGTCTCCGGCGACATCCTCGTCGGCAAGATCACCCCGAAGGGCGAGACCGAACTGTCCGCGGAAGAGAAACTCCTCCGCGCCATTTTCGGCGAGAAGGCGCGCGACGTGCGCGACAGCTCGCTCTACCTTGAGCACGGCGGCCATGGCAAGGTGGTCGACGTGAAGATTTTCTCGCGCGACGAGGGCGACAAGCTCTCGCCGGGCGTCATCCAGTCGATCCAGGTGTCCATCGCCGCGCTCCGCAAGATCCAGGTGGGCGACAAGGTCGCCGGCCGCCACGGCAACAAGGGCGTCGTCTCCAAGGTCGTTCCGGCCGAGGACATGCCGTTCCTCGAGGACGGCACGCCGGTCGACGTCATCCTTTCCCCGCTCGGCGTCGTGTCGCGCATGAACCTCGGTCAAATCCTCGAGACGCATCTCGGCCTCGCCGCGAACGCGCTCGGGTATCACGTGGTCACCCCGGCGCTGAACGGCGTCACCGAAATGCAGATCCGCGAGGAACTGAAGAAGGCCGGCTTCAACGAGGACGGCCAAGTGACGCTTTTCGACGGCAGGTCCGGCGAAGCCTTCGACAACAAGGTGACCGTCGGCTACATCTACATGCTCAAGCTGAACCACATGGTGGAAGACAAGATCCACCAGCGGTCCATCGGTCCGTACTCGCTCATCACGCAACAGCCGCTCGGCGGCAAGGCGCAGTTCGGCGGCCAGCGCTTCGGGGAAATGGAAGTGTGGGCGCTTGAAGCCTACGGCGCCGCGCATACGCTCCAGGAAATCCTCACCATCAAGTCGGACGACGTCCCGGGCCGCTCCAAGGCCTACGAGTCCATCATCAAGGGCGAGGCAATCAAGAAGATCAACATCCCCGAGTCGTTCAACGTGCTCGTCCGCGAACTGAAGGGCCTCGGCCTCGACGTCGAGCTCCTCAAGGACAAGCAGCGCGTCGACAACGAGGAACTCCGCCGCTCGATGCCCATGCCGACGTTCGGCCGCGGCGTCGTGCCGGAGTCCGCGGAGCTCGATGAGGATCTCGCCGAGAACCGTCCGCAGGTCGGGACGGAAGAGGGCGGCGAGGAAAGCGCGGAGAGCGAAGAATAACGCCGCCGTGAACGACCATCCCTATGAATCCCATCGCTGACCAGTTCAAGATCCAGGACTTCGACGCCATCCGCCTGAAGCTCGCTTCGCCGGACGTCATCAAGTCGTGGTCCTACGGCGAAGTCTCGAACCCCGAGACCATCAACTACCGCACCCAGAAGCCCGAGAAGGGCGGCCTGTTCGCGGAAGAGATTTTCGGTCCCTCCAAGGACTGGGAGTGCTACTGCGGCAAGTACAAGAAGGTGCGCTACAAGGGCATCATCTGCGACAAGTGCGGCGTGGAAGTCACGCATTCCCTCGTGCGCCGCGAGCGCATGGGCCACCTCGAGCTCTCCTCGCCGGTGTCGCACATCTGGTTCCTCCGCGGCGTGCCGTCGAAGATCGGCCTCGTGCTCGACCTCTCGGTGCAGTCCCTCGAGAAGGTGATTTACTTCGCCAATTTCATCGTCACCGAGGTCCGCGAGGACGCGAAGAAGGAGACGATCGAGCAGGTGAAGGTCGAATACAAGGGCAAGAAGAAGCAGATCGAGAACGAGTACAAGCAGAAGGTCGAGCTCGCCGAGAAGGATCCGAAGAGCGAGGCGGACAAGGAAAAGAAGATCGCCGCGGCCTTCGACGCCAAGCAGGAAAAGATGAAGGAGCTCGACGAGGACTTCACGACCGTCGAGAAGGAACTCAAGCTCCTCAAGCCGCTCGCCATCATTTCGGAGAGCACGTATCAGGAATGGTCGCTGAAGTACGGCCATCTCTTCGAGGCGGGCATCGGCGCCGAGGCCGTCCGCGAGCTGCTCGCCCGCATCGACCTCGACAAGGAGATGAAGAAGCTCGAACGCGACATGGCCGAGGAGCCGTTCGGCGCGAAGTACGACAAGCTCGTGCGCCGCATGAAGCTGCTCCACTCGCTCAAGGTCAACGCCATCCGCCCCGAGTGGATGATCATGACCGTCGTCCCCGTCATCCCGCCGGACCTCCGTCCGATGGTCCCGCTCGACGGCGGCCGTTTCGCCGCGTCCGACTTGAACGACCTGTACCGCCGCGTCATCAACCGGAACAACCGTTTGAAGAAGCTCGTCGACCTGAACGCCCCCGAAGTCATCACGCGCAACGAGAAGCGCATGCTGCAGGAGGCGGTCGACGCGCTCATCGACAACAGCGCGCGCCAG
>CAYOXM010000035.1:0-10936 GCA_964407925.1 uncultured Gammaproteobacteria bacterium | reverse complement strand
ATGAGGGCGAGCGAGGAGCCGCAGATGGAGCCCTGCGAACTTGAACCGTTCGACGAGAGCACTTCGGACACCACGCGGATGGCGTAGGGGAAGGTCTCTTTCGGCGGGAGCACCGGCATGAGCGCGCGCTCGGCAAGGCCGCCATGGCCGATTTCGCGGCGTCCGGCGCCTCCGATGCGTCCGCATTCGCCGACCGAGTACGGGGGGAAGTTGTAGTGATGCATGTAGCGCTTCTTGCCGACTTCCTCCATGCCGTCGAGGATCTGCGCGTCGCCGGGACCGCCGAGGGTCACGAGCGAGAGCACCTGCGTGTCTCCGCGCGAAAACAGGCCTGAGCCGTGGGTCCGCGGAAGCAGGGCGACTTCCGCTTCGAGCTGGCGGATGTCGGTCAGCGAGCGGCCGCCGACGCGTTCGCCCTTCTCAAGGATGGCTCGGGTGACTGCCTCCTCGACGATGTCGTCGAAGGCATCCATCGCCCACTTGCGCCGGTCCTTGCCGATCTCCTGCGCCTCGAGGTGCGCGTCCAGTTCGGCGCGGAGCCGGCCGAGCGCGTTGCGGCGTTCGGTCTTGTTGACGTTCGCTCCGGCGAACAGCACCTCGGGAAAACGCGTCGCGAGGAACGCCTTGGCCTTGGCGACGATCTCTTCCTTGTCCTTCAGCGTCGCCTCGTCGCCCTCGGCCTTCACCATCAGTTCGCGCGCCTCGACCTTCTTTCGTCCCGCCGCGGCGACGACCTGGTTGATGAGGTCGATGACCTCCTTGAGGTGCTTCTGGCCGAACATGATCGCCTCGTACATGTCCTTTTCGGGAACCTCGTTGCCGGCAGCTTCGATCATCACCGCCTTCTCGGTCGTGCCGGCGACGATGACGTCGAGGTCGCCCTTGGCGCGCGCCTCGAAGCTCGGGTTGATGATCCATTCGCCGCCGACGCGGCCGACGCGGATGCCGCCGATCGGGCCGTCCCAGGGGATGTCGGACATCGCGATGGCGCACGAAGCGCCGACGAGCGAGGGGATGTCGGTGTCGTTCTCGAGGTCGGCGGAAAGGCACTCGACGACCACTTGGACGTCATGCCGGACGCCGTAGGGGAACATCGGGCGGATGGAACGGTCGATCATGCGGCCGGTCATCACCGCCTCGTCGGTCGGGCGTCCTTCGCGCTTGATGAAGCGGGAGCTCTTGATCTTGCCGGCCGCGTAGAGCTTCTCTTCGTACTCGACGGAGAGCGGGAAGAAGTCGACGCTCTCGCGCGCTTTCGACGCGAGCGTCGCGGTCGCGAGGATGACCGTGTCGCCGTAGCGCACGGTGCAGGAGCCGTTCGCCTGCCTGGCGAGCTTGCCCGTTTCGATGGTGAGGGTCTTGCCGCCCCACTCGGCCTGGAAGCGCTTCGTTTCCATGACGAAGATGATGCGCGCTTCTGTTCGTCCGAAGGCCCTAGACCGTCGAGGGACCGAAGTCCGGCGCACAGTCTATACGTCTTCGGGCGAGGATTCGCGCGCTATCGGTTTACGTTAGCTAAGGGTCAAATCGCCGCCGCTGATTTTCGGTTCCGGCTTCGACTCCGGACCGCGTCCGCCGTTCGAGCGCGGGGCGCGACGACGCCGTCCTCCTCCGGCCTGCTGCGGGGGCGGGTTCTTCTTCATTCCCGCCACGGGCGGCTTGATGAGGAAGCGTTCCTTGTCCTTCGACAGGTCGGTGAAGTCGTCGACGACGTCAACCAGCTTGCTCGACGCCGTCTCCCTGAAGGCGATGACCTCGACCTGACGGCCGTGGTGCTTCAGGTAGTCGACGAGCTCGACGAAGTCGCCGTCGCCCGTGACGAGGACGATGACGTCGAGGATTTCGCCGATGCGGATCGCGTCGACCGCGATGCCGACGTCCCAATCCGCCTTCTTCGCGCCGGACTCGAACACCTGGACCGGTCGCTCCTTGGTTTCGAGGCCGCGCTGGAAGAGTGCCTCGAAAAACGGCTTCTCCTCGCCGGTCGCCTTTACGACGTAGGCGATGGCGCGGATGAGCTGGCGGTCGGCGACCGCGGTTTCGAGGATGTTCCCGAAGTTGACCTTCGAGTTGTAGAGGTTCTTGGCGGAGTAGTACATGTTCTGCACGTCGATGAACACGCCTACCCGCTGGCTTTTGTGCTTGATCATACGGTCTGATGACGAAAACGCTGGGCGACAAGCCCAGCGTTCGGTTACGCGGAGAGTTTGAGCGTCTCCGTGAGTTCGGCGAAAGCCTTCGCGTCTTCGCGCTTCAGGTACTTGAGAAGGCGGCGGCGCTCGCTGACCTTCCTCATGAGACCCTTGCGGGACGAGAAGTCCTTCTTGTGCGAGAGGAGGTGGCCGGTGAGGTCCTTGATTTCCGCCGTAAGGATGGCGATCTGGACCTGCGGGGAACCGGTGTCCTTCTCGTGCGTTTTGAACTTCTCAATAATCTTCTCTTTTTGCTTCTTGTCGAGCATGTGCGTCTGGCCGATGGCGGCCTTAGCGATGCGTCTAGCCTCGGGCCTCGTAGGGGGTCGCTTTCGCGTCCCGCGCGGCTGGCCTGACGGTCGCATGAGTTACTTCGGCACTCTAGCAGGGGAGGCTCTTTAAGGCAAGAGGTGTTGGTCGGAGCAGTCGAATAGCGGAAATATCGCTAATAGAAGCCGATTTTTGATAAAAAAAGACCCCGACATCGGGGTCTTGCGCCAAACGGCGTGCTCATCCCGTCCTTCCGAAAAAGCGGCGTTCCGCCTCGGACTCGCCGATGCCGGCGTGCGGGGGGAGGGGCGGGGGTATCGACGTCATCCGCGGTCGCGGAAAAGGGTCGTCGATGACGGTCAGCCATGCCGCGTCCACCTCGTCCTCACCGACCTCGAGGACGGGATATTCCTGCTCGGGCTTCGCGACCACGCCCGAATTTTCGGGTGGCGGTTCCCGCTCGGCGAACAGCGCGTCGACGTCGAGTCCGCGGAGCAGTTCCGCGCATTCGGCGCGTCCGCGCTCGATCGCTCCGGGCGCCGCATAGGCGGCATGGAACGGATCTTGCTCGGCGAGCAGGGAAGCCGTTTCGCCGTCCATCTTCACTTCGACGAGCGCGAACGCGTTCGCCGCGCGTTTTACCAGCTCTTGGATCTGGACGTGCGGCGACGGCTGGTTCGGGCGCGGGACCGGCGACCATCGCGCAAGCACCTCACGGAGTTCGGCGACGATGCCTTGGCCGATGATGCCGCGGATTTCATGCTGGTTCGTGTCGAGCGCTTCGAACTTCGCGTTTGACGCGATCAGGTTCGCGACGCAGGAGCAGACTTCCTCGCTCACGTCGCGCTTGTCCTTGTGCGTGACTGCCTGGGCCAGCGACGCGCGGGCCCGGTCCACTCTTTCCTCATCGGTCATGGCCGTACTCCTCCCCGTTGAACGGGCGTGAAAGGTGCATGGTGACGTCCCCCGGAATCGGACGGGACAGCGCAACTTAGCAGAAATACGGCGAAATGTCAAGGGTAACGCCCACTTTTGCGGGGGCGGCTCTTGTGGCGTATAATGGAAGGCAGTCATATGCCGAAATCGCAGGAATTGATCACTGACTTCTTGACCTACCTCGAAGTCGAACGCAACCGTTCCGAGCGGACGGTGAAGAATTACGACTTCTACCTGCGGCGGTTTTTCGAATGGGCGCAGGGCGTCGCGCCAGAGAAGGTGACGCTCGACTTGGTACGGAAATACAGGGTGTGGTTGAACCGGTACAAGGACGAGCGGGGCAGGGGGATGAAGAAGAACACGCAGAATTACCACCTCATCGCGCTACGGTCGTTCCTCAAGTACCTGTCGAAGCGCGACATCAAGACGCTCGCTCCGGAGAAGATCGAGCTCGCGCGCATGCCCGAACGTTCGGTCGCGTTCCTCGAGGCGGCGGAGCTCGAACGCCTCCTTGAGACGCCGCTCAAGATTTACGGCGCCGACTCCGTGCTCGGGCTGCGCGACAAGGCCATCCTTGAGATGCTGTTTTCGACCGGCCTCCGCGTCTCGGAGCTCGCCGGACTCACGAAGGAAATGGTCAACCTGAAGCGCGAGGATTTCACCGTCCGCGGCAAGGGAGACAAGCCGCGCGTCGTGTTCTTGTCCCAGCAGGCGAGGCATTGGTTGGAAAAGTACCTCGCGAAGCGCGGCGACGTTTCGCCGTACGTCTTCGTGAGCCTCGACCGCGCCGGCAAGGGGCGCGACTACGACGGCGGGCTGACGCCGCGGAGCATCCAGCGCGTCGTCGAGCAGTACGCACGCGCGGCCGGCATCACGAAGCGCATCACGCCGCACACCGTCCGGCACACGTTCGCGACGGACCTGCTTCGCAACGGCGCGGACATCCGGAGCGTCCAGACGCTGCTCGGGCACTCGTCCATCACGACGACGCAGATTTATACCCACATCACCGACGAACGACTGCGGGAGGTGTATGACGCGTTTCATAACAAAACCAGACGCAAAAAGGCGGGCGGTAACGGTTGACGAGGCGGAACTAAGTTGGTACTCTCCGCGCGTGGCGCGCTCGGATGAGCACAATGAGGACGGCATGTCCCCGTAGCTCAACGGATAGAGCCCCAGCCTTCTAAGCTGGTTACGTAGGTTCGACTCCTACCGGGGACTCCACGAAAAATTCGTACCACGCGCATGGTGGCCTTAGTGTAATGGTTAACACAGGAGGTTGTGGTCCTCTTAATACGGGTTCAATTCCCGTAGGCCACCCCAAAAAAATCCGACCTCGCGGTCGGATTTTTTCATGAAATAAAAAACGAACCGGCGAGCGGTTCGTTTCGTTCACCATCCCGCGGACATCGCGAAGTCCACGGCGCTGCGGCACTGGTCCCGTTCGGCCTTCGTGGGCCGGTTGTCGCATTGCGCCCGCGGGTCGGGGGCGTCGCGTTCGGCGCGGATGACGAGCGCGAGCGCGAAGATGATCAGTGCGAGGACAAGGATCTGACGCATGGGTTTCTCCCGGAGTCGGACGGCGCCATTGCCGCAAGGGTCATTTATCACGGAAAAGTCGGTCGGTCAAAGGTTCTTCGGAAACGCGCCTTCAGGGCCGCAGATTGACAATCCGCCTTATCGGTGCTAGGTTTCGTCGTCTTCCCAAGGGGGAAGAGGAGCGTTCCTTCCACAAGGAGATGAACGATGGGAACAACGCCGAATACCGACATCGAGGTCGTGCTTTCTCTCGCCGACGGCCAGGAGTACCACTTCCGGCAATCGAGCACCGTTGGCGGCGGTGCGCTGTCGCAGATGGGCGACCGCGCGACGATGCGCATCGTCTTTCACGACGACGCTGACGGCAGCGGCGACGGCACGTTCGTGAAGTTCGCCATCAAGGGCGGCTACGAGGTGACGTTCCGTCGCCGCGGAAGCCATTTCGAGATGGTGACTGAGCTCGCGGGCCGGCCGGGCGTCAGCACGCTCCGGCAGGTTCACGCGCTCGCAGTCGGCGAGTCCAAGCGTTTCAAGGACCCGTACGGCGACGAAGCCACGGTGAAGCGCTACGACCATGCGAAGTTTTCGCTCTTCCCAAGGAGCGCGACATGACCGGGTTTTTCGAGAAGATGCATGACGCCGAGCGCGCGCTCGTCGAAACGCTCATCCAACCGCTCTGGGCGCACCTCGGGCGTCTGGCCGCGTCGGAGCCGTCGCGCGTGGCGGACTTCCTCGACGTGATCGCCGGCGAAGGGATCGATCCCGATGCCGCGCGCATCATGAACGAGAGGACGGTCGAGCTCCAGACGTTCAAGGCCGTACGCGGGCTCATCGAGTGGTCGGCGACGGGAATCGTCCGTCGGGGCGATTACCGGCCGCAGGAGTTCGTCATGCCCGGCGAAGCGAGTGTCGCGGCAATCGCCGAGGAGTACGACGTGAAACCGGCGTACGTCCGTTTCGTCGCCGAACGCCTGCAGGAGGAGCTGGTCATCCCGCTCCTCGGCAGGATGGAAGACGGCTGCCTCGTACCCGACGCGGAGGCGCTGACGGAATGGGCGAGTCATTTCGACTGGCGGGAAGACGCGGCGGCATCATGACGAATGCGGGTCCATCGGGACCCGTTTTTATTACGAGCAATTTCGTAATACTACGCGACCTGAAATTCGCCGTGCGTGGCCAAAAGGGGTCGGAGAGTTGGAAAAAGCGCCATGACGTGGTATTGTGGCGCGTCTGAATCGGGCAGGATGACCCTGCGTTCGGACGTCCAGCGCGAAGCACTTTCACAAGGAGGCCGGACATGACGACTCATATCGTTTCCGTCGGTTCGAAGAGCGTGATCAAGTCGAGGGCGACGCGTAACGCGTGCCGCGCCGCGGGGTTCGAAGCGGCCATCGTCGAACGCGCGACGCCGTCCGGCGTCCCCGTACAGCCCGTCGGGCGCGAGGAAGTTGCTCGCGGCGCACGCAACCGTGCCCGCGCCGCGCGCGAATCCGTTCCGGGAAGCTGGGGCGTCGGCATCGAAAACGGCATCGTCCGCGAGGACGGCCGCTGGCAGGATCTCGCGTGCGTCGTCGTCATCTCGCCTGACGGACGCGAGACGGTCGGTTGGTCTGGAGCGGTGACGTTTCCCGACGAGCTCGTCGAGCGTGCCCGCGACATCGGGTTCGATCGCGTGACCGTCGGTTCGCTCGTCGCTGATCGGCTCGGTTGCCCCGCCGACGATCCGCACACGACCCTCACCGAGGGACGGCTGTCGCGCGCGGGCATACTGACGCACGCCGTCACTGAAACGCTCGTGTCCGCGCTGCGGCACGTCACAAGCGAGGAGAATTCCATGACTACGTCGCACCGCATCGAGATCGGCGGTGTCGTCCGCGAGCTTCCCGTCAGGGAGGTCGCGCCCGGCATCCGCGTCGCGCTCTTCAACATCCTCGGCGACTGGCTGCTCACGGAAGCCGCAGGCAAGGCGCTCGCGGCGAAATTGCCGCGCGGCCTCACCGCGCTCGTCATGCCGGACGGCAAGGCGACCGCGCTCCTCCACGTGCTCGGGCGGATGACGGGGCTCCCGACGTTCGTCGCGCGCAAGGAGAAGAAGCCGTACATGGCCGAACCGGTCCGTGCGTACTCCTACCGCAGCATCACGACCAACCGCGAGCAGGCGCTGTACCTCGGTGCCGACGATGCGGACGGTCTCGCCGGCAAGCGCGTCGTCATCGTCGACGACGTGGTGTCGACCGGCGGAACGATCGAGGCGATGAAGGCGCTCATGGCCGACGTCGGCGCGGACGTCGCGGGCGTGGCCGCCATCTTCACCGAGGGCGACGAGCGGCCCGACGTCGTCAGCCTCGGCAACCTTCCGCTCTTTTAATCTCAGGACGCGCCCGTTTCGCGGGCGCGTTTTTTAATCTATCTCTTCTTTCGCGCGTTCCTTTTCTCTTAACCTCTCCCTACTTTCGCGGCTACTCACTTTACACTATTCTCATGGAGGTTCGCGCCCGCCTCGTACTCGGACGCGCTTAATAAAAAACCGCCCGGTCAGTAGTGACGTTTCCGGTGCGGTTGGACGAGGGGGAGGAGCGGCAGGCGCTCGCAGAGGTCGCAGGACGCGCTCGCGACGTCTTGGACGTGCGGACAGCGCAGGCACAGCCTTCTGACGAAGAGCGATTGGAACTCGTTGCTGGTGTCGAAGTAGTGTTCGCAGAAGACGATCGCGAGAGCGCCGCACGCCGCGCACGGTTCCCTGAGCACGTCGGCGAACGTTCCGAGGCGGACGCCCGACGCGTATTGCGCTGCCGCCTCCGACGCGATTTCCCGTCCGGATACGGGCACGGAAGTCATCGTGACGACGCCTTCGGCCGCCTGTTCCGGAGTCTGCGCTTTCGGCCGGTGACGGTTCTGGTCCTGCACCGCCTCGGGGACGATGAGCCCCTCGAAGCTCGTGAGCGTCGGGCGTTCGCCGCCATCGTGGGCGTAGGACGATACGAAAAACCAGCGTTCGAACGTGTAACTGCCGAACCCGCCGCCGGTATCGAGGCGAGAGAGGGCATCGGCCGTGCCCGTCGCCGCATCGATGGCGCGACAGCGTTTTTCGGTGAGCTTCGCTTCCTCGCGAAGGACCCTTGCTTCTTCGCGATGCAGCGCGACGAGGTCGGGACCGCTCGTACCGCCCCTCAGAAACGACATGAAGTCCATCGGTTCCTCCTTACAATGCCATGAACATCCGCAGGAGCGCGGGCGACTGGCACTGATGGGCGTGCGGCCCGTAGGGGACGACGTCACCGATCACGCGCTCCTCATCGGGCTCGTTGTCGGCATCTTGGTACCGGCGGACGAAGTCGAGCGCCCATCCGGCGGCTTCCTTTGACGGGTACGGGCCGAAGTAAAATGGCGCGTCCGGATCGTCGGCATGCTTCGCTTTGTCGATCCAGTCGAGCCTGATGGCGTACGAATCCGCAGTCTCGATCATCGCGTCTCCTCCGAGTGAAAGAACGGGCGAACCTTAGCTGAGGGCCACTTCCGCGGCAAGGGTTGAACGTTTCCCGAAGCCGTGCTGTAGTGCGGGTCCGGCGCGGATAGGCCGCGTCCGTCGCTCCTTCGGAGGGAATCATGGGCATGCAAGAGAGGGAAGAAACGCTCGCCATCGACTTCGGCGGTCCGGTCATCGACGCGCCGGGCGGCTCGACGCCCGCGCAGTATGCCGCGGCTCCGCCGACGACAGGCGGGTTCAGCGCCCTGCGACAGCTCAGGGAGCGGCGTTTCGGCAGCCGCATGCGAATCATCTCGCAGTGCAACGAGGAGATCCAGGCGGTGAAGCTCTACTGGATGGGAAGGCGCGGGTTTCTCGAGGCGACGGGAATGTCGCTCGACCGCATCCATTTCGTCCGGAAGCCCGAGGAGAAGGCCGAGGTCTGCCGACAGTACGGCGTGACGCACTTCGTCGAGGACCGGCCCCTCATCATGAGCTTCGTTCTCGACTACGTGGAGAACGTGTTCCTCTTCCGGCCGAACCCGGCGGAAGTGGCGAAGTTCCCCGAGGTGCGCAAGCGCGCCAGGATCGCGAGCAGCTGGGACGACCTCCTGCCGTTCCTGCTCGACGCGAGCGCCTGCTGACGAGACGCGCCCCGCGATGGGCGCGTTTTTCTTTTTGGGGTATGCTCCCGATATGGGACGCCTCATCGACATCTTCCTCCACCTCGACGTCGCGCTCGGCGGCGTCATCGCGCAGTACGGCGGGTGGACGTACGCCATCCTGTTCCTGATCGTCTTCTGCGAGACGGGACTCGTCGTGACGCCGTTCCTTCCCGGCGATTCGCTCCTTTTCGCCGCCGGCGCGTTCGCTGCAGCGGGCGCGCTGCACCCGCTCGCGCTGCTCGCGCTGCTCATCGCCGCCGCAATCATCGGCGACACGGCGAACTACTGGATCGGCAGGAAGATCGGGACCAAGGCGGTCGCGGACGGCAAGCTCCTCGGGTTGCCGATACGCAAGGAACACATCGAGCGAACGCAGGCCTTCTACGCGAAGTACGGCGGCAAGGCGGTCGTCATCGCGCGGTTCATGCCGATCGTCCGCACGTTCGCGCCGTTCGTCGCCGGCGTCGGCAACATGCATTACCCGCGGTTCGTGCTGTTCAATGTCGTCGGCGGCATCCTGTGGGTCACGGTTTTCACCCTCGGCGGTTACTACTTCGGCAACCTGCCCGCGGTGAAGGATAATTTCGAGTTCGTCATTCTCGCCATCATCGGGCTGTCAGTGCTCCCCGCAGTCATCGAATTCGCGCGCTCGCGCAGGAAAAAGGGGCCGCCCAAGGCTCCTTGACCGGCGGCATCGGGCGCGGTACAAGACCCTGTCGTGCGACAGGGTCTTTTTCGACCCGACAATCGGAGGCGGCCATGGGACGTCAGCTCTTTTTCGCGGATTTGTCGCCGGCGGCGGGGATATTCCTCGTCCTCGCGACCGTGGCCCTCTGCGCCGTGCAGTGGGTCGTCATCTTTGCCGTCATGAACGCGCTCGACGCGCGCAGGCGGCGGAGGAATCGGGATGAAAAACCCCCGTCGAAGCGAGGCGGCGAACCCGATTGACTCCCTCCGCGGGACGGGTCTAGGATTGCCGCACGACCACACCGCTCCTTATATAAGGAAGAAAGCAGGTATCGATGGAGAACGTAAAACGCTGGGTGCAGGACGTCGCCGCGCTCGCGAAACCCGACCGCATCGTCTGGTGCGACGGGTCCGAAGAGGAACGCGACCGGCTCACTGCGGAGGCGCTCACGACGGGCACGCTCGTCGAGCTCGATCAGAGGCGCCTTCCCGGCTGTTACTACCATCGCTCGAACCCGAACGACGTGGCGCGCGTCGAGGACCGCACCTTCATCTGCACGCCGACGAGTGACGAGGCCGGTCCGACCAACAACTGGATGGACCCCGACGAGGCACAGCGCCTCCTCGGCGGCCTGACCGATGGCGCGATGAAGGGACGGACGATGTACGTCATCCCGTACCTCATGGGACCGGCCGGATCGCCGCACGCGAAAGCGGGCGTCGAGATTACCGACAGCATCTACGTGGTGCTGAACATGCGGATCATGACGCGCGTGGGCAAGGTGGCGACGGAAAGCATCGGCGACTCCGATGATTTCAATCGCGGCCTTCACACGACGCTCGACTGCATGCCGGAGCGGCGCTACATCTGCCATTTTCCGCAGGACAACGCCATCTGGTCCGTCGGTTCCGGCTACGGCGGCAACGTGCTGCTCGGCAAGAAGTGCCTGGCGCTCCGCATCGGCTCGTACCTCGGCCGGCGCGAAGGCTGGCTCGCGGAACACATGCTCATCATGGGCGTGGAGAGTCCCGAGGGCGAGATGACCTACGTCGCGGCCGCGTTTCCGAGCTCATGCGGAAAGACGAACTTCGCGATGATGATCCCGCCCCGCCGTTTCGACGGCTGGAAGATCTGGACCGTCGGCGATGACATCGCCTGGATGCGCGTCGGCGACGAT
>CAYOXM010000034.1:0-11414 GCA_964407925.1 uncultured Gammaproteobacteria bacterium | reverse complement strand
ATGAGGCAGGCGAGGTCGTGCGGTCCCGGCCGCGTCGCCGGAACGGGCTCCGCCGCGCCGCCGCCGAGAAGCGACGAGAACAGCGAGGGGCGTTCTTCGAGATACGGCACGAACGGGATGGCATGCAGGAGGGTCGCCGGCGCGTGGTTGCCCGTAAGCAGCCGGTTGATCACTTCCTGCGGTCCGAAGACCGCTTTCGCGCCGGAGTCGGCGAGGATGTAACTCCATTCCTTCCCGGTCTGCGTTTCGTACATCGGCACGAGCACGGCGCCGAGGCCGTAAGTCGCGTAGGCGATGACCGCCCACTCGACGCAGTTGTCCGAAATGACGGCGATGCGGTCGCCTTTGCCGATGCCGAGTCCGGCGAGCCCGCCGCGCATCGCGTCGACGCGCCGCTTCAGGTCGCCGTAGGTCAGCCAGTCCCAGATGCCGCCGTCCTTCGTTCCGAAGAGCGGCCGGTTCGCGAACCGGAAGACGCTGACTTCGAACAGGTCGACGAGGTTGTCAAAGTGCGTTTCTTGAGGTTCAGCAGAGAGCATCCGAACACCTCCGCGCCGACTTTCGCATCCCGTATGCCGCCTGTCAACGCGGGTCCGTCGGTGACCTGCCACGGCCGTCGTGCTATGGTGATGCGGCGTATGCCCGACGCGAAAGAAAACCTGCCGCACCTCGAAGAGAACCGTCCGGTAGCCGCCCCTCCCGCGCGGCTCGACGTCGCGTCGCCGGCGTACGAACCGAAAAAGATCGGCATCCTCCTGGCGGACGCCCTGCTCATCGTCATCCTGCCGCTGGCGCTTACGGTCCTCTTCGGCGTTTATCAGTCCGTCCGTCCGCAGAAAGTGGTGACGCCGCGCACGCCCGCGGATTTCGGACTCGACTACGAGGACGCGACGCTGAAGACCGCCGACGGTCTCGCGCTTTCGGCCTGGTACGTGCCCGCCAAGAAGCCGACGGACGCGGCGGTGCTCGTGTTGCACGGCTATCCCGCGGACAAGGGCGACGTGCTGCCCCGTGCCGCGTTCCTCGCGGAACGGTACGATCTCCTCTTCGTCGATTTCCGGTATTTCGGCAGGAGCGCGGGCGCGTACACGAGCGTCGGACCGAAAGAGGTCGAGGACGCTCTCGCGGGCATCGCGTACCTGAAGGCGAAGGGCAATGCGCGCGTCGGCATTTACGGATTTTCGATGGGCGCGGCGGTCGCGCTCATGACGCTCGACCGGACAGGGGACGTCGCCGCGGTCGTCGCGGAGGCGTCATACGCGAATCTCCGTCTCGTCTCCGAAGAGCCGTACCGTTACCTCGGACCGCTCCGCACGCTTTGCGCCTGGCTCACCGCGAGGGTCGCATCCGAGCTGCTGCAAGTCGACGTCGACGCGACGTCCCCCGAACGCGCCGCGTCGCGGACGAAAATCCCGGTACTCCTCGTGCACAGCCGCGAGGACAAGGTCATCCCGTTCCGTCACGCCGAAATCTTGCAGGACGCGCTGAAGGGCGATCCGAACGCAGAATTCTGGTTTCCCGAGGGCCAGTCCCACGGCCAGCCTTCGGAGGAATTTCCGAGACGCGCGCTGGAGTTCCTCGGGAAGAATTTATAATCATCAAGTCACGCACATCATGTCCCTCCTGAAGTTCCTGAAGGTCGCGAGCCGCGACATCCGCGTCGGCGCCGTCATGCCGAGTTCGTCGTTCGCCGTCCGTCGCATCATGAACAACGTCCCCGACCGTTTGCGGTCGGTGCTCGAATACGGCCCCGGCGACGGCGTCATCACGAAGCGCCTGCTCGACAGGCTCGATTCGCAGGGGAAACTCCTCGCGATAGAGGCGAATCCGCAGTTCGTCGGCGTGCTGAAGGACGTGCATGACCCGCGGTTCGCGCTCGTGCATGGCGACGCGACCGTGGCGGCCGACTACGCCAAGGAACACGGCCTCGGCGGTTTCGACCTCGTCATTTCCGGCATCCCGTTCAGCATGCTTTCCGACGCGACGCGAAGGAAGGTCGTCGACATGACGTTCGACCTGCTCGCGCCGGGAGGGACGTTCCTCGTCTATCAGACGTCGCCGCTCATGCTGCCGTATCTCAGGCGTCGGTTCAGCGTCAAGACGAGCGTCGAGCTGCTGAACGTCCCGCCGTACTTCGTCATGAAAGCCGTAAAATCGTGAACCTATGCTGAAAGTCGGAGACAAGGCGCCCGTATTTTCGCTGCTCGATCAGGACGGCAAGACGCGCTCGCTCGCGGATTACGCCGGCAAGTGGGTGCTGCTGTATTTTTATCCGAAAGACGACACCCCCGGCTGTACGACCGAGGCGTGCGGCTTCCGCGACAAACTCCCGAAGTTCAAGAAGGGGAAGGTCGAAGTGCTCGGCGCGAGCGTCGATTCGGTGAAGAGCCACGGAAAGTTCGCGACGAAGTTCAAACTGCCCTTCACCCTGCTGTCCGACCCGGAGAAGACGCTCGTGAGCGACTACGGCGTCTGGCAAAAGAAAAAATTCATGGGCCGCGAGTACATGGGCATCGTCCGCTGGTCGTTCCTCATCGACCCGAAGGGCCGCATCGCGAAAATATACGACAAGGTGAAACCCGCCGAGCATCCGGCGGAGGTGCTCGCCGACGTCGCGGCGATGCAAAAGTAAAAAAGAAAAAAGCGGCCGAGAGGCCGCTTTCGCGTTCTAGGGAAGGATGTCTTTCCACGGGGTGAGGTGCTCGTCGGTGAGCAGCAGTCGCGTCCTGCCTTTGACGGTCGTGTTGTCGTACACGGTGACCGACGCGTTCGGGGCGATCGTGCCGTGGTAGCGGCGCATCGCCTCGTCGATGGAGAAGCGGTCGATCAGCCGTTGGAACAGGATGAGCCAGTGTCCGTGCACCACCATCACGACGTTCTCTTCGGCGCAGTCGCGCGTGAGCGTGCCGAGGAAACTGTGGATGCGGAGCTCGATGTCCGGCCAGTTTTCGCCGCCCGGCGGCCGGTAGTGGTAGAGCCCCTCGCGCTCCTTGCGTTCCAGTTCCTCGGGGTAGCGCGCTTGCATCTGCTCGCGCGTCATTACGTGGTAGATGCCGCGCTGCGCCTCGGCGAGGCGCGGGTCCTCGTACGCCTTTGCCTCGGGGAACATGATCGCCATGGTCTCCTTGGCGCGGGCATAATACGAGACGTAGTGGACGTCGAACGCGGGGAACCGCTCCTTGAGCCAGCCGCCGGTGATTCTCGCCTGTTCACGCCCGCGTTCGGTCAGGGCATAGGCGTGCGACGACTTCCAGAACGCCGCGCGTTCGTCGATCTTCATGACGTTGCCCTCGGACTCGGCGTGGCGCACGAGCACGAGTTTCTTCGGCCATCCCATGGCGCACTCCTCGGTGAAAGGGCGTGGCGCGAGGCTACCGTCTTACCGCCCGCATGTCAATCCGCGTCGCCCGTGCTAAAATGGCCAAGACCTATGTCTTTCCGCGAAAGCGTCCTCGCCGTCGTCCGCCGCATCCCGAAAGGGAGCGTGATGACCTATAAGGAAGTCGCCGCCGCGGCGGGCAGCCCTCGCGCCTGCCGCGCCGTGGGGTCGTTCATGAAGGCGAACCGCGATCCGGCGGTGCCGTGTCATCGCGTCGTGCGCGCCGACCTTCGGCCGGGGGAATACAACCGTCCCGGCGGCACGCGGACGAAGGTCGGTCGGCTGATCCGCGAAGGCGTCCGTTTCGACTCCGGAAGGGCCGTCCGTCGCCGCACGCTATGAAAAAATTCACCAAACGCTGGCTCGCGTACTTCCTGGCAATCGACGCCGTGCTCATCGTCGTCGCCACGTCCGTCCTCCTGTACCGTCGTCCCGCGCCGGGCCTCGAAGCCGTCGCCGACTTTAACCGAAAACGCATGCGCCTCGAAAGCCCCGCCTTCATCCAAGACGGCACGATACCCGTCGAGTTCACCTGCGACGGAAAGAACGTCCATCCGCCGCTCGCCGTCACCGGCGTTCCCGAAAAGGCGAAGACGCTCGCCCTCGTCGTCGACGATCCCGACGCGCCGTTCGGCACGTGGACGCACTGGGTCGTCTGGAACGTCCCCGCCTCGACGATCGACATCGCTGCGGCGAAACTTCCCGCCGGCGCCGTCGAAGGCATGACGAGTTTCGGCAAACCGGGTTACGGCGGCCCGTGCCCGCCGCTCGGTGCGCACCGGTATTTCTTCAAGCTCTACGCGCTCGACGTCGCGCTCGACCTGGCGCCGACCGCCGACGCGAAGGCGCTCGACGCGGCGATGGAAGGCCATGTCCTCGACAAGGCCGGCCTCGTCGGCCGTTACGACCGCTCGGCCGCGCCGCGCTAAGCGACGACGACGATGAAAGACGCGCATGCGAGGACAATCGAGGACGTCCTTCGGGCATTCGACACCGACGCGGAGGACGGCCTTACGGCGCGCGCCGCCGCGGCGCTGCTCGAGTCGTACGGGCCGAACGAGCTGCCGACGGAAAAGAAGCCGCCGGTCGTCTTGCTGTTCCTCAAGCAGTTCAAAAGCGGATTGATTTACGTCCTGCTTGGCGCCGCGCTTTTGTCGTTCGCGTCGGGTCATGCCACGGATGGCATCGCCATCCTGCTCGTCGTCATCCTGAACGCGACCGTCGGCTTCAGCCAGGAGCGAAGGGCCGAGGGCGCAATCGCGAAGCTGCGCGAACTGGTCATCCAGGAAGTGACCGTCATCCGCGACGGCGCCGCGCATCGCATACCCGCGGCGGCCGTCGTCCCCGGCGACATCCTTCTCGTCGAGGAGGGCGCACGCATTCCCGCGGACGCGAGGGTCGTCGAGTGCAAGGACCTGCGCACGAACGAGTCGTCGCTCACGGGCGAATCGAATTCCGTCACGAAATCGGCCGCTCCCGTCGCGGCTGACCTCTCCCTCGCGGACCGCAAGGACATGCTCTGGATGGGAACCGCCGTCACCGGCGGTCTCGGCAGGGCGGTCGTCGTCGAGACCGGAAACCGGACCGCGTTCGGCGCCATCGCGAGTTCGCTGCGCGTCATCCGCCGCGAGCGTACGCCGTTCGAGATCAGCGTCGACAAGCTCGGCCAGCGCCTCGGCCTGCTTACCGTCGTGCTCGCGGCGATCACGTTCCTGCTCGGCTATCTCAGGGGGTTTCCGCCGATCGACACGTTTTTCTTCGCGGTCGCCATGGCCGTGTCGGTCATTCCCGAAGGCCTGCCGGCGGTGCTCGTCGTCGTCCTCGCCATCGGGGTCCAGTCGATGGCGAAGCGCAATGCCATCGTCCGGCACCTGCCGTCGGTGGAAACGCTCGGCGCGACGGACGTCATCTGCACGGACAAGACGGGAACGCTCACCGAGAACAAGATGACCGTGCGTGAAATCGTCACCGCGGACTACGCGGTGAAAGTCACCGGCGAGGGCTGGGACACGCACGGCGACTTCCTGATCGGCGACCGCAGGATCAGGCCGGTGGAAGTTCCCGTGCTCGACCGGCTCCTCAAGACCGCGGCGCTTTGCAACCGGGCGGCGCTCGAATGGCGCGGCGAAAAGCCCGTCGTCATCGGGGACCCCACCGAGGCGGCGCTCGTCGTCCTCGCCGAAAAGGCGGGACTCGTGCGGCGGCATCTCGGCAACGAGTTCCGCGTCCTCGACGAGATCCCTTTCACGTCCGAACGGAAATACCGCGCGGTCCTCGTCGAGGCGACCGACCTGCAAGGCAGGAAAAGCCGGTCCGTGCTCGTCGTCGGCGCGTTCGAGGTGATCGCCGCCGCGTCGCGGCATTGCGTCAGCGACCTGCGGCTCGTCAGGTTCGGCGCGGGCGGATGCGATGAATTCGAGCAGGCGAACGCCTCGATGGCGCGACGGGCCATGCGCGTGCTCGCGATAGCGACCAAGGAGGTTCAGGACGGCAAGGGCGACCTCGTCGACGCGGACGTCGAAGGGCTCACGTTCGTGGGTCTCGTCGGCATGATCGATCCGCCGCGGCCCGGCGTCTCGCGCGCGATCGCGCGCTGCCGCGAGGCCGGCATACGCGTCATCATGATCACGGGCGACCAGCGCGATACGGCGGTCGCCATCGGCAGGGAAGTCGGCCTCATCGACGGGAACGCGGACGACCGTTCGGCGGTATTCACGGAGAAGGACGTGGCCGCGCTTGATGACGCCGCTTTCGCGAACGCCCTCGCGACCGCGGCCGTGTTCGCCCGCGTCACGCCGGAAACGAAATTGCGCATCGTGAGCGGGCTGCAGCGGGCCGGTCACACGGTCGCCATGACGGGCGACGGCGTGAACGACGCGCCGGCGCTCAAGAAGGCGTCCATCGGCATTGCCATGGGCGCGAGCGGCACCGACGTCTCGCGCGAGGTCGCGGACATGGTGCTGGCCGACGACAATTTCGTATCCATAGTGAATGCCGTCGAAGAGGGGAGGGTCGTGTTCCGGAATTTCAAGCAGACCACCGCCTACCTGATCATGACGAACATGGGCGAGGCCGCGACGATTCTCGGCAGCCTCCTCGCCGGCCTCCCGCTCCCGCTCCTGCCCGCGCAGGTGCTGTGGCTCAATCTCGTCACCGACGGCTTCTGCGACGTCGCGCTTTCGACGGAACGCACGCGCGGGGGCGACGTCCTCTCGGAACCGCCGCGGCAGCGGAACGCGCCGGTCGTGACGGCGAACACTATGGTGCTCACTTTCGTCGCCGCCGGCCTGATGTGCGCGGGGACGCTTGCCGTTTTCGCATGGGCGCTGCCGCTGCGGGGCCTCGCGTACGCGCGTTCGCTCGCGTTCGTCACGCTCGCGATGTTCCAACTGTGGAACGTCCTGAACATGCGCTCCACGTCGGCGTCGCTGTTCGCGCTCGGCCTGCGTACGAATCGCTACGTGCTCGCCGCCATCGGCATTTCGCTGCTGTTGCAGGTCGCGGTCCTGTACGTTCCGCTGCTCAGCGGCATCTTTAAGACGAGGCCGATTTCCGGCGTCGACTGGCTGCTCGCCGTCGTCGTCACCAGTTCGATATTCTTTGCGGTCGAGGCGTACAAGCTGCTCGTGCGGAAGGGGAAGATCCCGTTCTCTTGGTTGTAGCTGGTCGGACCGTTTTTCATTGTGGATAACTTGCCGTTGACCCTGCATCGCGTGGTCCACTACACTAGGTAGTGCTATGCGATTCCGTCTCAAAAATTTGAAGCTCGGTGAAGAGGGGCTTTCGAAGGTCCTCGGATTCCTCGAGGCCGAGGTGATGGACGCCGTGTGGGACGGCGGCGAGACGACCGTTCGTTCCGTCCGCGACGCGCTCGGGAAGAAGAAGACCTACTCGTTCAATACCATCATGACGGTGATGAACCGTCTCGTGGAGAAGAAGCTGCTCGCGAAGCGGCAAGTCGACGGTTCGTTTTCCTACCGTGCGGCGGTCGCTCGCGACGAATTCTCCCGGGAGGTGACGAAGTCGGTGGTTTCCGCCCTCGTGAACGACGGCTCGCTTTTCCAGGTCGCCGCGTTCGTCGAGGCGATGAAGGAATGTTCCGAGGAGGATTTGCGCGAATTGAAGCGCGTCATCGACGCCGCCGGCTGATATGTCCCGCGTTACCGACCTCAGGCTCGCGGGAGCGCAATCCGCGGCGTTCATGGCTTCCGTACTCGCGTCGCTCGTCGCCGCAGCCGCGTCGCTCGCGTCGTCGCTCGCGGCGACGCGGTCAGTCGTCGTCTGGTGTCGCGACTTCGTGCTCGCCCGTCCTACGGGAAAGCTTGAGGCGGCTTCGGCGATCGCGGTCGGTGCCATCGTCGCCGTCGCTGGCGTCAATGTCGCGTGGTTCTTCGCGGGCGAGGCCGTCGCGGCTTGGCGTTTCCGTCGCGCCGTCACGGACCGCGCAGTTCGCGCCCCGGGCAAAGTGTCCGCGGCGGCCGCGGACGCCGGCCTGCCGTCGCCCCCGGTCGTCGTCGCCGACCTGCGCCCGTTCGCCTATACCTTCGGCATGTTCCGCCCCGTCATCGTGGTTTCCACGGCCCTCGCGTCTTCGGCCTCGCTCGCGGAATTGCGCGCCGTCCTCGCGCATGAGCGGCATCACCTCGAGGCACGCCACCCGCTCGCCGCGGTGTTTTGGGAGGCGGCGCGTCGCGCGTTTTTCTTCCTTCCCGCGCTCCGCGACGCCTCCGACCATTTCGCCATCGTCCGCGAGCTCGCCGCCGACCGCGCGTCGGCCGGCCGGTGGGGCGCGCGTCCGCTCGCGTCGGCGCTTCTCAAGGCGGCATCGCTCCCGCCGGGACCGGCGGCGTCAGCGCAGTTCGGCGCGCTCCGCGACAGGGCCGTAGCGCTCGCCGACGGCCGCGCGCACGCGCCGCTGCGCATCGGTCATGCCCGCGCGGCGGCATCGGCGCTCGCGCTTGCCGCGCTCGTCGTCCTGGCCGTCGCGACGCGGCCGGCCTACGCCAGCGGTTCGCGGGACGACGACGTCCAGTGCCGCGCCGCCGAGGAGCGGCTGATGACCACGGTCAATTTCTCGCCGTACATCAGGCTCCAGCTCGACGAGACGTCATCCACACCCCGCGTTTTACAGTCGACGGAAATGCGTCCATAATTATCCACGCTTATTCCTTGATCCGGTCTCGGATCAGCTGAAACCCAGTACGAACCCGTATGTATCACGAAAACGACGGTAAGGCGGCGGGCGGCGTCACGCTCTCCCCGAAGGCGAGCTTCATCCTCGGCCTCGTGGGCGGCATGCTCGTCCTCTGCACCATCGGCTTCTTCATCCTCCTGTCGATGGCGCTCAAGGGAAACATGGATCTCTCGCTCGGCGGCGGCAAGGGTCCCGTCGCGGCGGCTCCCAGCCCCTCCGGCGCGGCTCCCGATGCGGGCGCCCCTGAACCGGTGGGCGAGGTGAAGGCCATCGCAAAGGACGACCACGTCATCGGCGACAAGAATGCCGCGGTCACGCTGTATGAGTACTCCGACTTCCAGTGCCCGTTCTGCCAGCGCTTCCATCCGTCGATGCAGCAGCTCATGGATGCGCCTGAGTACAAGGGCAAGCTTCGCTGGGTCTACCGCCACTTCCCGCTGTCCTTCCACCCGAACGCCATGCCTGCGGCCAACGCCGCGGAGTGCGCGGCCGAGCAGGGCAAGTTCTGGGAGTACTCCGACGAGCTCTTCAAGGGCCAGGATTCCCTCAGTGACACGTTCTACGGGTCGCTCGCGGACAAGCTGAAGCTCAACCGCGGCAAGTTCGACTCCTGCTACAGCGCGAAGAAGTACCAGGCGAAGATCACCGCCGACCAGACGGGCGGTTCGGCCGCCGGCGTCTCCGGCACCCCGGGCACGATCATCGTCGACAAGAACGGCGGCAAGCAGATGGTCCCCGGCGCGGTTCCTTACGAGCAGCTGAAGCAGATGGTCGACGCCGCCCTCGAGGCGTCGAAGTAAGACGTCCGCGACAAAAGGAAAAGACCGTCCCGCAGGATTGCGGGACGGTCTTCGTTTTCTAGGCGGCGACTGCCACCCAGGTGCCGGGCTTGTCGGCCATCTCGCCGACGATCAGCGCGCGCATCGATCCGGCGAGGTACTCGCCGTACGCAACCGCGCCGATCGCGTCGTCCGCGATGACGTGCGCGAGATAGCGGTAGAGCGCGTCCACGACGTCGGCGGCGATCGTCGCCGCAAACGGCTTCCACGGACCTTCGGCAAGCGTCGCGGCAACGGCGCGTTCGACCGGCTCCGCGAAGCACTCGTCGACGACCTCGTAGAGCGCGACTGACGTCGGTCGGTCCAGGACGTCCTCGGGCAGGCCGAGGGGCCCTTGGAAGACGCTGCGGAACGCGGCGAGCGTCATGGATGACGCGTTCGGCATCCCGCAGCGCAGGGGTACGACGGCCATCGTTTCGAGCGCGCCGCCGGTCAGGCGTTCGAGCGCGGCCGCGAGCGCGTACCCCGCGACGGGCGCGTCATGCACCGCGTCGGCGAGGCCGATGCGACCGCCGGATACGGCCGCAGCGACGGCACGGACCGTCCCCCAGGCGTCGGGCAGGAGCGCCTCGTGCTTGGCGTGTTCGGTCAGGAACGTGAGAACCTTGAAAAAATCGATGGACATGGCCTGTACCCCTCTCCGCCGGCTTTTCCGGCATGCGTTTCCGTTTCTTACTGACTTGAGCGGAGAAAAAGCGAGGCGGCGTCCGAGGGAATCGGACGCCGCCGAAGCGACGCGCTAGTTCGCGAGGAACAGCCACGTGCCGGGCTCGTCGCGTTTCGCGCCGAGCGGCAGCGTCTTCGTCAGGATGCGCGTCATGTGGCCGAGCGGGACGCCCGCGTGACGGTCGTCGAGCACGGCGTAGCCGTACATGAAGGTGAGCGTGTCCTCGACCGCGTGCATGAGCCGTTCCGTCAGCGCGATGCCGAGGCGGTCCACGACCGTCGAGAACAGCGCGCTGCGGAGTCCGGGCATGACCGCCTTGGCGACGTCGCCGTCGACGGTCTCGCGGCGGCGCTCGCCGAGACGCTCGAGCAGGCGCCACTGCAGGCCGTAGAGGCGGCCGACGTAGGTCTCCGCGTACGCGTTCTCGATCGAGTCCGCGACGAGCGAGGCGACGTCGGTGTCGGTGATGCGCGCGAACGCCTCTTCCGTCGTCCAATCGAGGTCCCCGTAGGGATCGGACAGGGAGACGAAGCGCACCTCGTTCACCGGATGGCCGAGCAGCCGCGTGAGCTGCGTCGCGATGGCCGGCGCGTCGAGCGACGAGCGGTCCGCGAGGGGCCACTCGCCGGCATCGGCGATGTCGAGGTAGTGCGAGAACAGCGCGCGGCTCACGTGCACGAGCGACGAATCCGGGGCCCGGGACAGCATGCGTTCGCGAAGTTTCCCCTTGCGGGCAGCAATCTCTTCCATGGTGAGGCTCCTTGACGGTTGGGGTGAAAGGGGCGGCGTCAGGCGGGGAAACCCCGGCAAGACCGCGAACCATAGCCTATTTTCGCGATTTTGTCAATGCTGCCCGGTCGTTCCCGCCTTAAGGCGAGCCGCTTTGACAGCGGGGGCGGCTTGTGGTAGGTTCAGTCATCGGTCCGCCTATCCCTTAGGCCCAGCCTGGGGAATTTTTTTACTGCAAATCCGCGTTAGGTCCTCGACAAGCTCGGGCCGCGCGGCGAGACCGCACAATTTTACTTATGGACATCCGGAACGTCGCCATCATCGCCCACGTCGACCACGGCAAAACCACCCTCGTCGACGCGCTGCTCAGGCAGTCGAACTCCCTCAAGAAATCCGAGGGGGGCGACTTGCTCATGGACTCGAACGACCTTGAGCGCGAGCGCGGCATCACCATTTTTTCCAAGAACGCCTCGGTCGAGTTCGGCGGTGTGAAGATCAACATCGTCGACACCCCCGGCCACGCGGATTTCGGCGGCGAGGTCGAGCGCATCATGCGCATGGTCGACGGCGCCATCCTGCTCGTCGACGCGAAGGAAGGTCCGATGC
>CAYOXM010000033.1:0-12257 GCA_964407925.1 uncultured Gammaproteobacteria bacterium | reverse complement strand
TTATGCTGGATATCAAATTCATCAGGGAAAATCCGCAGAAGGTGATGGACGCGTGCAGGAACAAGAACGTCGATGCCGACATCGACGCGCTGCTTACGCTCGATGCCGAACGGCGAACGCTCCAGTCTAAAATCGAGGACCTGAACCGCGAACGCAACGAAGCGGCGAAGGCGAAGGACATCGAGCGCGGCAAGGCGCTCAAGAGCCAGGCGACGGAGGTCGAAGCGCGCATGACGGAACTCGATGCTGCCATCACGCCCATCGTGATGAAGCTCCCGAACGTCCCGAGCGACGACACGCCGATCGGTCCTGACGAATCGGGCAACGTCGTCATCCGCCAAGTCGGCACGCCGCCGCAGTTTACTTTCCCGATCAAGGACCACGTCGAACTCGGCAAATTGCACGGCCTGATCGATAACGAACTCGGCGCGGCAGTTTCCGGCGCGCGGTTCACGTACCTCATGGGCGACCTCGTGCTCCTCCAGCAGGCAATCACGAATTTCGTCTTCTCGTGTCTGACCGACCGCGGCAGTCTCGAAGGCATCATCGCGAAGGCCGGACTCGACGTCCCCGCGACGCCGTTCATCCCGGTCGTGCCGCCGCTCATGATCAAGCCGGAGGTGTTCCAGCGCATGGCACGGCTCGAACCGCGCGAGGAGCGCTACCACATCCCGAGCGACGACCTGTACCTGATCGGCAGCGCCGAACACACCCTCGGGCCGATGCACATGGACGAATCGCTCGACGAGGCGTCGCTCCCGCTGCGCTACGTCGCCTGCACCGCCGCGTTCCGCCGCGAGGCCGGATCGTACGGCAAGGACACGAAAGGCATCCTGCGCCTCCACCAGTTCGACAAAATCGAGATGGAATCGTTCTCCGCTCCGGAACAGTCGCTCGGCGAACAGAACTTGTTCGTCGCCATCCAGGAGCACGTGCTCCAGTCGCTCGGCGTCCCGTACCAGGTCGTCCAGGTCTGCACCGGCGACATGGGCGGACCCGACGCGCGCCAGATCGACATCGAGTCCTGGATGCCGGGCCAGGGTCGCTATCGCGAGACGCACACCTCGGACCTCATGACCGACTACCAGGCACGCCGGCTCGGCACGCGCGTGAAGCGCCGCGCGGGCGGGAGCGAGTTCGCACATACGAACGACGCGACCGCCGTCGCGCTCGGCCGCATGCTCATCGCCGTCATGGAAAACTTCCAGCGCGAGGACGGCTCCATCGCCGTGCCGGAAATCCTCGTGCCGTATATGGGCGGCCGGACCGTCATCGGTGGCCGGACGTGTCCGTAGGGCGCGCCGCGTCGTTGCGGGGCCCCGCGCGGCCGTCACCGTACAATGAGTACGCCTCCGGCCGCACTGCACCCCGCGTCTAGCGTCGCATCCCTACGGCTCACGTCCGTCCCGGACTACCAAATCACCATGCGCCAACCTCCGTACAAAACCTGGGTCGAGGTGTCCCGCTCCGCGCTCCGCGCCAACGCGGATGCTTTGCGGTCCGCGCTCGGCAAAGGCACGCGGCTCATGGGCGTCGTGAAGGCGAACGCCTACGGCCACGCCATCCCCGAAACCGTGAAGGCACTCGGCGCGACGGGCGTCGATTGGTTCGGCGTCGATGCGCTCCGCGAGGCCGAAGCGATCCGCGCGGCCGGCTCCAAAAAGCCCGTCCTCGTCATGGGGTATACGCCGATTGCCGACGCCGCAAAAGCCGTCCGCCAGGGGTTCAGCCTCATCGCCTACAACCGCGAAAATATCGAGCGGTTCGCCAAAGCCGCAACCCTCCGCAAGCCCGCGAAGCTCCACCTGAAACTCGAAACCGGCACGTCGCGCCAAGGCGTCCTGCCGGAGGACCTCCTCGCCGTCGCGCGGTTCGCACGGCGAAGGAAGAACGTCATCATCGAGGGCGTGTCCACGCACTACGCCAACATCGAGGACACGACCGACTCTGCCTACGCCATGAGCCAGCTCGGCAAATTCAAGGAGATGGTCGGCACGCTCGCCAAGGACGGCGTGCGTCCGCCGCTCCTGCACACGGCGGCAAGCGCGGCGGCGATCCTTTTTCCCGAGACGCACTTCGCCATGGTCCGCACCGGCATCGCGCTCTACGGGCTCTGGCCGTCGAAGGAAACGAAAGTCTCCGCGGCGCAGCGCGGCAAAAAATTCGCGCTCCAGCCTGCGCTCTCGTGGAAGACCGTCATCGCGCAGGTGAAGGAACTGCCCGAAGGCGCGCCGGTCAGCTACGGCCTCACCGAACGGCTGACGCGCCGCTCGAAGGTGGCCGTGATCCCCGTCGGCTACTGGGACGGCTTCGACCGCAAGATGTCATCGGTCGGCCGCGTGCTCATCCGCGGGCATCGCGCCAAAGTGCTCGGCCGCGTCTGCATGAACATGTGCGTCGTCGACGTCACGGATATTCCCGGCGCAAGGATCGAGGATGAGGTCGTCATCATCGGCCGGCAGGGCAGGGACGCGCTCGCGGCAGAAGACGTCGCCGGCGTCGTCGGTACCATCAATTACGAAATCGTCACGCGCATCAACCCGCTCATCCCGCGCATTCTTGTAAACTGACGATATGAAAAAAATCCGTATCGCGGTCATCTACGGCGGCGTCTCGGGCGAACACGAAGTATCGCTCAAGTCTGCCGCATCGGTCATGGCGGCGCTCGACGCAAAAAAGTACGACGTCCTTCCGGTTCGCATCGGAAAGACCGGCCGCTGGGCCGTCGATCCATCGCTCCTGCCGCCCGAACGCCGCGCGGCGCTCGGCAAAGGGGAGCGCGCGCTCGTACCCGACGCGTCCGGCAGGGGACTGACCGGCAGGGACGGAAGGCCTGCCGAACGCGTCGACGTCGCCTTCCCGCTCGTGCACGGCACCGGCGGCGAGGACGGCTGTCTCCAAGGCCTCTTCGAGCTCGCGGGTATCCCGTACGTCGGTACCGGCGTGCTGGGGTCGGCCGTCGGCATGGACAAGGTCACTCAGAAAAAAATCCTCGAACAGGAGGGTTTTCCGGTCGCGCCCTATTCGCACTTCGTCGCGTCCGATTGGAAACGCGACGCCGCTGCCATCGTCGACGACGTCGAGAAACGGCTCGGCTACCCGTGCTTCGTGAAACCCGCGAACCTCGGCTCGTCAGTCGGCATCTCGAAGGCGCATCATCGCAAGGAACTCCGTCAGGCGATCGGCCTCGCGCTGTCCTATGACCGCAAGTGCGTCATCGAGCACGGCGTCCCCGAGGCGCGCGAAATCGAGTGCGCGGTCCTCGGCAACGACGATCCGAAGGCGTCGGTACTCGGCGAGATCGTCCCGTCGAACGAATTCTACGACTACGCAGCAAAGTACATCGACGGGAAATCGCGCGAAATCATTCCGGCCGACCTTCCGAAGGCGACCGCCGACCGTATCCGCACGCTCGCCGTACGCGCGTTCCGCGCCCTCGACGCCGCCGGCATGGCGCGCGTCGACTTCTTCGTGCGACGCGACACCGGAGACGTTTTCATCAACGAGATCAACACCATCCCGGGATTCACGTCCATCAGCATGTACCCGAAGCTCTGGGCCGCTTCCGGTCTGCCGT
Source organism: uncultured Gammaproteobacteria bacterium (assembly GCA_964407925.1). GTDB lineage: Bacteria > Patescibacteriota > Patescibacteriia > SG8-24 > SG8-24 > CAYOXM01. Next base: position 8,680 of record CAYOXM010000033.1, on the reverse strand, counting down.
ATCCGCGGCTGCTCGACGAAATCGTCCGCCTCGCCATCGAGCGGGACGCGGAACGGAAGAACCTGACGCGCGACTTCGCCGTTCCGACGCCGGACGCGGCGAAGAAATCCAAGGCGCGAGCCTGATGACGTATGCATAAGCCCTGGCGGAACAACCAACGGCCCGCGCGCCGCTTCGTGCGCGACTTTCACCGGCCGCGGTACGGCAATCCGCTGTTCCGTCCGGGAGGCAGGCAGCGCAGCCGGTTCGCCGCGGGCAAGTTCCTGCAGGAAGCACGGCCGATGTTCGTCTTCGGCGGCATCGCCCTCGCCGCCGTGACGATCGCCTGGTACGTCCTCTGGAGCCCCGCCTTCCGCGTCGCGAAGGTCGAAGTGACGGGCGCGACGCCCGCGACGGAAGAGGCCGTCCGCGCGGGCGTCGACGAGCACATGAGGCGGCGGACGCTTCTCGTCTTCCCGCAGTCGAACGTCCTGCTCTTCGATGCCGGCGGTGCGCAGAAGGACATCGAAAAGAAGGTCTACCTGGACGGCATCAGCGTGCGAAAAAAGCTGCCCGGCACGGTCGTCGTCGAAGTGAAGGAAAAAACGGCGCGTGCCGTGCTCGATTCTCGCGACCGATTCTACGCGCTCGACGAGTCCGGTTTCGTGGTGCGCGAGCTCTCAGGCAAGGAGGTCGGCATGCTCCGCGACCTGCCGCCGGGCGTCGGCGCGGTCTCCGTTCCCGGCCTCGGGGCGGAAACTATGGAGATGCCGGTCGCGCCGATCGGCAAGGACGGTGCCGCGGCGAAAAAAGCCGACGGGCCTCCCAAGGAGAACGCCAACCCGATGCCGCTCATCCTCCTCGAGGACGAGAGCGGCGAAAAGCAGGATGCCGCGACGCCGGGGACGCAGGCGCTGCCTCGCGCGTCGCTCGACCTCGTCTTCCAGGCTTACGCGCGCATGCCGGACATCGCCGGCGCGGGCATCCGCTGGTTCACCGTGCAAAAGGAGGCCGAGACGGTCGATGCGACCATGGCGGGGGACTGGCACGTCTACCTCTCGAGCGCCGTACCCTTCGACGTGCAAGGGGAACGCCTCTCCCTCGTGCTCAAGGAAAAAATCGGACAGCAAAAAGCTCGCCTCGAATACGTGGATTTACGCTATAATGAGCGGATTTTTTACCGATTGAAGGACGCGGCCCCCGCGCCGAAATAAGGCTGAAACGGCCGTGTTGCGCGTTCCGTGCCGTCTGCTAAGGTGACTCAGGCGCACGGATCATCCGTCGTCGACGTTCTTTTTTCATCTCGGAGGCATTGAACGATGAGCAAGCGGCCCATCATCCTTTGGCTGATCCTCCTCGGCGCGCTGTTCGCGGCGTTCGCCGTCATCGGTCCCACGGCCAGCCAGCAGGAGAAGGACGTCGCCGTCAGCGAGTTCATCTCCCAGGTCGAACGGGGCGAGGTCTCGGAAGTCGTCATCAACGGCGACACCGTCCACGCGAAGCTCGTCGGCGGCGGCAAGATCAAGACGTACGCCACCGACAAGGGCGAGCTCATCAAGGCGATGCGCGAGAAGCACGTCCGCTACGAAGAGCAGGCGCCGTCGAACACCACGACGTGGATCATGCTCGTGCTGAAGCTCGCCATCCCGCTCATCATCGTCGTCGTCATCGCGAGAGGGCTCAAGAACGCCGGTCCCGGCAACGTCCATCGCATGCAGACGTCGAACAAGTCGAGCATGCAGAAGGACGTGAAGACCACGTTCGCGGACGTCGCCGGTTGCGACGAGGCGGTCGAAGAGGTACGCGACCTCGTCCGGTTCCTCAAGAACCCGGGCAAGGGCTCGAAACTCGGCGGCCGCATCCCGAAGGGCGTGCTCCTCATGGGCCCGTCCGGCACCGGCAAGACCCTCATCGCGAGGGCGCTCGCCGGCGAGGCGGGAGTGCCGTTTTTCGCCGCCAGCGCCGCGGCGTTCGTGGAGATGTTCGTCGGCGTGGGCGCGGCCCGCGTACGCGACCTCTTCGAGAACGCCAAGAAGCACGCGCCGTGCATCATCTTCATCGATGAGCTCGACGCGGTCGGCAAGAAGCGCGCCGGACTTTCCGGCATCGGCGGCCACACCGAGATGGAACAGACGCTCAACGAGCTGCTGGTCCAGATGGACGGCTTCACGCCGAACCAGGGCATCATCGTCGTGGCGGCCACGAACCGCCCCGAAACGCTCGACCAGGCCCTGCTCCGCGCAGGACGCTTCGACCGCAAGGTCGTCGTGCCCCTGCCGGACATCAGGGGTCGTGAGGCGATCCTCAAGGTGCACGTCAGGAACAAGAAGATGTCGGCCGATGTCGACCTCTCCGTCATCGCGCGAGGCACGCCCGGCATGTCCGGCGCCGACCTCGAGGAGCTGCTGAACGAATCGGCGCTCATCGCGGACAACGCGAACAAGGAGGCCATCGACCACGTCGACATCGAACAGGCGAAGGAGAAGATGTACATGGGGCCCGAACGCAAGGGCGCCGTGCTCTCCGAACAGGAGAAGGACATCATCGCCTGGCACGAGGCCGGCCACACCGTCGTTGGCTGGTTCACGCCCGAGGCGGATCCGCCGCACCGCGTGACCATCATCCCGCGCGGGATGGCGCTCGGCCTCACCTGGTCGCTGCCGACCGAGGACCGCAAGCTTCGGACGCGCAAGCAGCTGCTCGCGGAGATCAAGGTCCTCCTCGGCGGCCGCGTCGCGGAAGAACGGCATCTCGGCAACGACAACATCACGACCGGCGCGTCGAACGACCTCGAACGGGCGACCGCCACCGCGAAACGCATGGTCTGCGACTACGGCATGGATGCCACCGCAGGCCTGCGCACCTTCGGCGAGAAGGAACGCGGGTTCATGTTCGAGTCGAGCCGCCCGAACTACAGCGAGGCGACGGCACGAAAGCTCGACAAGGCCGAACACGCCATCGTCGACGAGTGCCACAAGGAAGTGCAGGCCATGCTGGAGGAGAAGAAAGACCTTCTCAAGGCCTTGGCGAACGCGCTACGCGAGTTCGAAACGGTGGATGCGGCCATGCTGCTTGCCATCCTCGGCGCGCGGCCTGTCGCGACCTGACGAGTCCCCGAAGCCTGACGGCTCGGGGATTTTTTTATCAGTCATTCTTTGCTAGGTTAAGCAATTTTAGCTAGAATTAGCCAAAATAATGCTCCGTGAAAACCGCGGACGAAAAAAATTACGCGTTCAATAGATGTAAAAAAATTCCAATTCGTTAATTGCCGAACGCCTTCTTGTGGGGAACGCCGATCGGCATACGAAGATGCTCGATACCAGGCGGGGATTTGGCCGCGCACGCGGACATTCCGCTTACGCGCCTTATTATGTGTCGTCTAAGATATATTGTACGACACAGTACAGCCGACGCAGACGGCCCTTCCCCGCCGCGGCAGGACGGCTGTTTCATATGACAAAAAACCCGCGAAACGCGGGTGGCTTATCCGCCAAGACGGCGGCGGATGAGGATGATGATCGCGATGCCCAGAATGGCGATGACGAGAAAGAACGGCGTCATGGCGATGAACGGCCGCAACTCCTTGTCGCGGAACCGCCGCCACGTCATGCGCCGGACGGTGTGCCGGCGGCAGCTCGCGCAGGTGATCCTGCCGTAGCCGGCAAGGTGCGACTCGGTGTGGGTCTGGCACGCGTCGCACCAGATCACGTAGATGGGGAGCGGCGCGCGCCACCCGTCCTTTTTCATGCGTCGAAGGTATATCGCCTTGCCGCTGGCGCGGGCGCGCGCGTAGGCGAACTCCTTCTTTCGAATTTCCTTCCGCATCCGCCGGCCTCCGTCGTTGAAAGGAGCGGTCGAGTGGCGGCGATCACGTCGCCGCAGCCGTCCCGAAGAGGATACCGAACACCGACTGGTGCGTCCACGCCGCGTAGAACATCAGTCCCGCCGACGAAAACGCCACGAGCGAGCCGAGAACGATCAGGAGGATGAGCTGGGTTCGGGCGTTCATGGGATTACAACGACACGAGGAAGCGCAACGGATCGACGGGGATGCCGCGCATGCGCGTTTCAAAATGGAGGTGCGGCCCGGTCGTCAGGCGTCCGGCGCCGGGCGTGCCAGGGAGGCCGCCGGAGTAGCCGACGATCTCTCCCCGCTCGACGAACGCGTCTTCCTTGACCGTGATGCGCGAAAGATGGCCGTACACGGTCGAGACATCGTTATTATGAATGATCATGACGTAGCTGTAGCCCATGCCCGCGTCCTTCGCCCGCGCGACGACTCCCGCGGCGGCGGCCCGAACGGCGGTCCCCTGCCCCGCGCGGATGTCGATCGCAGGATGCTCGAACACGTTGCGGAACGGATAGTCGGGATCGTGGAAACGCGCTGAGAGCCCCCGTGCCGGAACGACGGGCCAGGAAAGGACGGCGTCGTCGCCCTTGAGGCGATCGGCGATGTCGAGCTTCTCGCGCAGCACCTTCTCGAGATAGGAGATTTCCGAATCCGCCTGGTTCTGCTCGCGCTTCAGCTCCGCGAGCAGGTAGCGATATTCGAGCTCGGAAGCCTTCGTCTCGATGAGCAGCGTGTCCTTGAGCGCGCGCTCGTCTTCGAGTTCGCGCTTCGAGACGTCGAGCTGGCGCTTGCGTTCCTCGACGGCAAGGCGCTTGCTCTCGCGCAACGCGCGCTCGTCCTTGAGCGCCGCGCGAAGCGCCGTAACCCGGCCAAGCGTCTTGTTCACCCCGCCTTGGAGCGACGCCACCGCGTGCATCGAATCGAAAAATTCGGACAGCGTGCCGTGCGACAGGATGACTTCGAACGCGCTCTTTCGGAACTGGGCGCGGTAGAGTTTCCGCGCGAGCGCGCCGAGCAGCCGCCGTTCCTTTTCCATCTGCGTTTCCTGCGTCTTGACCTTGTCGTCGATCACGCTCATCTCGAGCTCGAGCGTCTTCACTTCCGCCTTCGCGATGTCGATGTCGAGCTGGGTCTTCGCGATGCGGTTCTCAAGCAGCGCGATCTGGTCCTCGAGCGTCGCGGATTCCTCCTTCTTTTCACCGATGATGGCGCGATACCGCTCCGCCTTGGACTGCAGGTCCTCGATGGCGTTCTTTTTCTGCCTGACCTCCTTGTTCAGGTCCTCGATTTGCGACTTCACCTCGGCCTCGAGTCCGGCATCCTGCGCGGCGGCGGCAAGCGGCGCGAAAAGCGTCGCCACGACGGCCGCGGATGCGAGCAGGCGCGAGATGTTCGGCTTGATGGTCATGAGAGTGCGGTTATCGCCGCGTCGATGCGGACGAGCGAGCGATCCCTGCCGAGGACCCATGCGACTTCGAACGGGCTCGGCGAAGCGGCGCGTCCCGTGAGCGCCACGCGGAGCGGCCAGAGCGCGGTGGCGTTCGTCCACCCCTTCTCGGCGACATGAGCGACGACCGACCGCTCGAGCGCCTCAAGTTCGTCGAACGCGGCGTCATCGAGGCCTCCGAGAAACGCGCGCAGCCCGCGAAGGCACTCGAGCGCGGTTTCCCTCGTCCCCTTCTTTCCGGGCAACATCGCCACGTCGAGCGCGACGCGGTCGGCAAAAAAATACGCCGTCGCCTCGGGCAGCTCCGCGAGCGTCGTCACGCGCCGCTGCTCGAGGGACACCACGCGCCCGAGATACGCCATCGTACTGACGGCGTCCGAACCGCACACGAGCAGCTCGTCCCCCGTCCCCCGCTTGAGGATGTCGGCGTTCTCGTAATACGGCAGCGCGCGCGCCGCGAGTTCGCCCGCGGGCATCGCCTTCAGGTATTCCCTGTTCAGCCAATCCAACTTCTCGCGGTTGAATACCGCGCCGGCCTTGTTCACTTTCTCAAGCGAAAATTCCTTGGCGAGATCATTCTTGCCGTACACCTCACGTTCACCCGAGGGATTCCAGCCCAACAGCGCGATGAAATTCACGATCGCTTCGGGAAGATAGCCCTTGTCGAGATAATCCTCGGCAGCGACGTCGCCCTGACGCTTCGACAGCTTCGAGCGGTCGGGATTGAGGAGCAGCGGCAGGTGCGCGAACGTCGGCGGCGTCCAGCCGAACGCGGCGTACAGCAACAAGTGCTTCGGCGTCGACGGCAACCACTCCTCGCCGCGGATGACGTGCGTCACTTCCATCAGGTGATCGTCGACGACGTTCGCCAGATGGTACGTGGGAAACCCGTCGGATTTCAGGAGGACCTGATCGTCGATGAGGACGTTCTCGAAACCGACCTCGCCGCGGATGGCATCATCGAAACTCGTCCGTCCTTCCTGCGGGACCGCGAGGCGGACGACGGACGGAACGCCGTCCGCAAGCCGCCGTTCCGCGTCACCCTTCGCGAGCGAGCGGCACGAGCGATCGTACATGACCGGTTGTTTCGACGCGGTCTGGCCCTTTTTCATTTCCTCCAGCCGCTCAGGCGTGCAGAAACACCGATATGCCCTGCCGGTCGCGAGGAGCTTGTCGACGTGCTCCCGATAAATCTCGAGGCGGGCGGACTGCACGTACGGCCCGTGGTCGCCGCGCTCCTTCACCACGCCGCCGTCCAAGTACGGCCCTTCGGCGGGACGGATGCCCGCGCGTTCGAGCGTCCGGAGCAGGCTCTCGACCGCGCCCTCCACGTACCGAGTGCGATCGGTATCCTCGATGCGCAAAATGAACGTGCCCCCGTTATGGAGCGCGTACAACTCGTTATACAGGGCGGTTCGGAGGCCGCCGATATGCAGGAATCCCGTCGGAGACGGGGCAAAGCGCACCCTGACCATATTTGTTCTTATTCTATCAGCGTTTTGCGGTGAGCGCCAGCCACGGAAAAACGACTACCGCCGTCCAAATCCTCCCTATCCTCTGCGGCTGAATGGCGAGCCGCCACAGCCATTCAAGGCCGAGCCGGCGAAGCCATCGCGGCGCCCGCCGGACTCGACCTGCCACGAAGTCAAAAGCGCCGCCGACGCCCATGGCGATGCGGACTGACGGCAGCGTTGGCAGATGCCGAGTTATCCACTCCTCCTGCTTCCCGTGCCCGAGGGCGACGAAGAGGATGTCCGGCGCGGCGGCGCGGATGGCATCATCCGTGCCCTGATCCAGCTGCAACGCTCCGGCCGCATCCCGTCCGACCTGCCCGCCGGAGAGCGTTCCAACGACCTTGAGGCCGGGATGACGTTTCTCAAGCGCGTCAGCCGCCGCACGGGAGGTACCCCCTTCTCCGCCGAGTAAAAAAAGCGTTTTTCCCTTTTTGGCAGCGAGGCTGGCGATGTCATCGAGAAAATCCGTTCCTGTCACGCGTTCGGGGAGCGGTATTCCAAGCAGACGCGACACGAGCAGTAGCCCATAGCCGTCCGGAATCGCCAAGTCCGCCAAGCACAGTACGCGGCGGAATCCCCCATCCCGACGGGCGGCGACCAACATTTCCGGATTCGGCGTCGCGATAAAATGGCCGCGCGGCTCTTCCAGAAACCGCTCGGCCCGTGCCAATGCCTCTTCCCGCCGTACGGCGTCTATGGGGACGCCCAGGATGTTCACGCGCATAAGGCTCTTCTACGGCCAAACTATAGCCCAAATAAGGCGAATTTGACAGGGAGGCCGTCCTTGCGGAAGAATGGGAATTAGCACTCGCTACCTTTGAGTGCTAATATGAAGTGCAGCCGAACCGCCACGAGAAGAGAGGTTCGTAAGCAACGTGCGGAATAAGAGATATGATGCCCAATAATTTCACCACGAAATCCAAGGAGGCAATCGAGGCCGCGCAACGCATCGCGCTCGAGCTCGATCACCTGACCCTCGATACCCCGCACCTCCTGAAGGCGCTCCTCGAGCAGAAGGATGGCGTCGTCGTTTCGGTCTGCAAACGCATCGGCGTCCGTTTTGACGAACTCGGTCATGAAATCGATGACGCCCTATCCTCGCACCGCAGGGCCGAGGAGGGCGGCGGGACGGCGCAGCTTGCGGTGTCGCGCACGCTCATCAAGGTCTTCCGCCAGGCGGAAAAGGAAGCGCAGCATTTCGGTGACGAGTACATTTCGACCGAGCACCTGTTGCTCGCCATCCTCGCCGTCACCGACGCGAACAACGCCGCGAAGGACTGCCTCGCCTCGGAGAACGTGACCTATGACGCGGTACTGAAAGTGCTCGTCGAAATCCGCGGCACGCAGAAAGTCGATTCGCCCGAGCCGGAACAAAAGTACCAGGCGCTCGAAAAATATTCGCGCAACCTCACGCGGCTTGCCCGTCAGGAGAAGCTCGACCCGGTCATCGGTCGCGACGACGAGATCCGCCGCGTAATGCAGGTGCTCTCCCGCCGCACGAAAAACAACCCGGTGCTCATCGGCGAGGCCGGCACGGGCAAGACCGCCATCGTCGAAGGGCTCGCCCAGCGCATCGTCCAGGGCGACGTCCCCGAATCGCTCAAGGAGAAGGACCTCGTCTCGCTCGACGTCGGTTCGATGGTCGCGGGTTCGAAATTCCGCGGCGAATTCGAGGAGCGGCTGAAGGCGGTTATCAAGGAAGTCGAGCAGTCGGCAGGACGCGTCATCCTGTTCATCGACGAACTGCACACGCTCGTCGGCGCGGGTTCAGCCGACGGCAACGCGCTCGACGCTTCGAACATGCTGAAGCCCGCGCTCGCGCGCGGCGAACTTCGCGCCATCGGCGCCACGACGCTCAAGGAATACCAAAAACACATCGAGAAGGACGCC
>CAYOXM010000032.1:0-12361 GCA_964407925.1 uncultured Gammaproteobacteria bacterium | reverse complement strand
GTCATCAACAAGATCGACAAGCCCGAGGCCCGCATCGACTGGGTGCTCGACAAGACGTTCGACCTCTTCGTCGAACTCGGCGCGTCCGACGAACAGACCGATTTCCCGGTGGTGTACGCCTCAGGCGTGCAGGGCAAGGCCGGTTTCGAGCCGGACCTTTCGAAAATGACCGACATCAAGCCGGTATTCGAGACGATCCTCAAGGTCATCCCGGTCGCGAAGGCCGAAATCGCCGCGCCGCTCCAGATGCTCACGGTCAACCTCTCTTACGACAATTTCAAGGGCAAGATCGCCGTCGGCCGCCTGTATGCCGGCAGCATCAAAAAGGGCCAGGAGGTCGCGCACATCAACCGCGACGGCGTCATGAAAAAGGCGAAAATCACCGCGGTGATGTCGTTCCAGGGCATGAGCCGCATCGAAGTCGACGAGGTGTTCGCGGGCGACATCGTCGCCATCGCCGGCATCCCGGACGTCTCGATCGGCGAAACCGTCGCCGACGTCGCGAATCCGGTCGCATTGCCGACCATCGCCATCGAGGAACCGACGGTCAAGATGACCTTCGGCATCAACACGTCGCCGTTCGCCGGCGAGGAAGGCCAGTTCACGACGTCGCGCCAGATCAAGGAGCGGCTCGAGCACGAGCTCGAGACCGACGTCGCGCTCAAGATGTTCCCGACCGATTCCGCCGAAAAGTGGGAAATGGCCGGTCGCGGCGAACTGCACCTCGCCATCCTCATCGAAAAGATGCGCCGCGAAGGCTACGAACTCCAAGTGTCGAAGCCGCAGGTCATCTTCAAGGAAGAGGGCGGCAAGAAGCTCGAGCCGATCGAGCACGTGACGGTCGAAGTGCCCGAGTCGTTCGCCGGATCGGTCATCGAAAAGCTCGGCAAGCGCCGCGGCGAGATGAAGGACATGAAGGTCGAGAACAAGACCGCCTACCTCGAGTTCGTCATCCCGACGCGCGGCCTCATCGGCTACCGCTCGGAACTGCTCACCGACACCAAGGGCCTCGGCATCATGAATGCGCTGTTCCACGGCTACGAGGAATACAAGGGCGACTTTGACGCGAACGCGCACGGTTCGCTCATCGTCTTCGAGGATGGCGAGACGAGGACGTACTCGCTCGTCGCCGCGCAGGAGCGCGGTCAGCTGTTCCTCGGCCCGGGCGTGCGGGTATATTGCGGCATGGTCGTCGGCCAGAACGCCAAGGCGGAAGACCTCGAGGTGAACGTCTGCAAGGAGAAGAAGCTTTCCAACATGCGCTCGAAGGGCGACGGCGCAGCCGAGGGGCTCGACACGCCGCGCACGATGGGCCTCGAGGACGCGCTCGAGTACATCGGCGACGACGAGCTCGTCGAGGTGACCCCGAAGAACATCCGCATCCGCAAGGCGCTCCTCGATCCGAACGACCGCAAGCGCGCCTTGCGCAACGAAAGCAAATCGCAGGAATAAGCGCTCAAACCGGTCCGCGAAAGCGGTCCGGTTTTGTGTTATGCTAGGCACGTTATGCTGAAACGCCTTCTCCCCGCCCTCGCGGCAATCGCGCTCGCGCTGCCTCCCGCGGCCCGTGCGGCCGATGCCGCCGTTCCCGGCGCGACGGCGAGCGCCGTCGCGTACATCGTCTGCGCGGACCGGCAGGGGAGCGGGGCGCTCATCAACGCCGCGCAGGGTTACGTGCTGACCGCGGGTCACGTCGCCATGGACATCGAAACGGGGAAACATGCCGAGTCGTGCACGGTCGGTTTTTCCACTGACGCGTCGCTGAAGCCGAAGACCTTCTACAAGGCGACCGTGCTCAAGGCGGTTTTCGATGAGCGAACCGAGCGGGATTTCGCCGTCCTCGTCACCGGCGCCCATCTCTCCGGACCGCAAGGGCTTCCCGCGCCGCTCAAGACCGACGAGTTCGCCGCGCCGGGCGATGCCATTAAGGTCCTCGGTTTCCCTGGCGGTTCGCAGACGCTCCAGGAGTCCGCAGGGTTCATCAACGGCTACAACAGGGGGTCGCTGGCATCGAACGCGGGCATCGCCGAGGGGAATTCCGGCGGGCCGCTCGTCGACGCGGACGGCGACATCGTCGGCGTGGCGACGCGCGTCACCTACGTCATCGACGAGAAGACCGGACAGAAGACGATCAGCCACTACGAGTCCGGCGACGTGCTCGGATTCCTGAACTGGCTGGACAAGGACGGGACCGGCAGCCACGATGCGTTCGTCACGCATGCCGATCCGCCGCGGTTCGACGCGCCGCCGTTCGTCGCGCGCCAGGAGTCGCCCGGGTGCGAGTACGTCGTCCGCACGGTCGAGTCTCCCACGCTGTTTTGCCTGCTTTCGAACGGCGACAGGCTGGTGTTCCCGAACGAGGCAACGTATTTTTCCTGGTATCCCGACTACGCCGTCGTCAGGTACGCGGCGGCCAAGGACCTCTCGACGTACCGGCTGATCGGCAACGTCACGTACAGGGCCGGCGCGCTCGTCAAGATAACGACCGATCCGCGCGTGTACGTGGTCATCGACTCCTTCGGCACGCTGCGTCAGATACCGGACGAAAATCGCGCCGCGCAGGTTTTCGGTGCCGGCTGGGCCGGGAAGGTCCGTGACGTTCCCGACGCGTTTTTCACCGATTACGCCGTCCGTGACGCGATCAATTGAGCCTCCCGCGCCGTCTGTACGGAATCGGCCATCTCGGCTACCATGTTTTCAGCGATAATTGGCGAATATCCAGCGTATGCCAAAGCAACAGCTGCCCCACATCACCTGCGAACACCTGCTCGACCTGCACGGCAAGGACGAGCGCGAGCACGTCGTGATCGACGTCCGTGAGCGCGCCGACTGGGAAGCCGGCCACATCAAGGATTCGCTCAACGTCCCGCGCAAGGAACTCGAATCCAACATCGAGAACCTCCTTCCCGACAAGGCGAAGCGCGTCATCGTGATCGTCGGACCGACGCAGGAGGAGGACATGCACGAGGTGCACGACACCCTGAAGGACCTCGGCTACGGAACCGTCGAGTTCCTCGCCGGCGGCATCGACCGCTTCTGCGAAATCGCCCCGCTCGAGATCGAGGAGGACTTGCTTGAGTCGACGCCGGAGGAGCGCGGGTTTACCGGGGACGAAGCGACCGAGATCGACCCCGAATCGCACGATAACGAACCGCTCTTCTGAGGCGATGCGGCCGCTTTCCGCGCTCGCGCTGTTTGCGGGCCTGCTTTGGGCGCAGGTCACGCTCATGCTGGCGGTCGCCGCGTGGGGCTACCCGTTCATCGCGGCGTTCATCGCCGTTTTTTCCCTCGCCTGCGCCGTTTTTTTCGTGACCTCCGCGTATTCCGTCCTGTTCGGCGCGCCCTACGTGCCGACGGGCGGCGAGCGCGTCGGGGAAATGCTCGCGCTCGCGGGGGTGAAGCCCGGCGAAACGTTCGTCGACCTCGGTTCCGGTGACGGCCGTCTCGTCATTGCCGCGGCGAAAGCCGGCGCGCGTGCCGAGGGTTGGGAAGTGAATCCGTACCTGTGGCTGTGGTCGCGCCTGATGATCCGGCGCGCCGGGCTGGGGGACCGCGCGACCGTCCACCTCGGCAGTTACTGGGACGACAGCGTCGCGCACGCGGACGTCGTTTCGCTGTTCCTCATCACTCAGCAGATGGAGAAGATGCAGGAGAAGCTGCGGCGCGAACTCCGGCCCGGCAGCCGCGTCGTGTCGTACGTGTTCTCGTTCCCCGAGTGGCGGCACGAGTCGCGCAGCGACGCCGGAGTCTACCTGTATCGGCGATGACGTTCAGCCGTTATTGTCAGGCAGTCTTGACAAATTCGGGAAAACATGCTAACGTCACTCTGCGTGCCCCACGAGATCGCGTGTCTCAAAAAAGGGCCGTTTTTTGTTTTCATGCAGCCAAAAAACGGTCTTTTTTATTTGTCTGGCGAATTGAAAACCGCGCTTAAAAATGCTATACTTTTCCCATGTCAACTACCGCTTTGGGCCAGCAAAGTCACGATGAACACCCGCACGCGGGCATCGATTACCTGAGCGAATTGCCGCAGGCGCGTCCGCACATCCACGAGACGCGCAAATTTCCCGACGGATTCCTGTGGGGCGCGGCGACGTCGTCGCATCAGGTCGAAGGCGGGACGGACAACGACTGGTCCGAATGGGAAAAAATTCCCGGGCACGTGCTCGACGGCACGACCGCGAAGGTCGCGTGCGACCATTACGCGCGGTACGAGGAGGATTTTGATTTGGCGAAATCGCTCGGTCAGAACGCGCACCGCCTTTCGCTCGAGTGGAGCCGCATCGAGCCCGAGGAGGGGAAGTGGGACATGGACGCCGTGCTGCACTACCGCCGCGTGCTCGAGGCATTGCGGGCCCGCGGGATGAAAGTCATGCTGACGCTCTGGCACTTCACCCTGCCGAAGTGGTTCGCCGCGAAAGGCGGCTGGGAGTCGGGCGACGCGCTGAAGGAGTTCGAGCGGTACGCCGAGTTCGCCGCCAAGGAGTTCGGCGACCTGGTCGACAACTGGATCACCATCAACGAACCGATGGTGTACCTCGTCCAGTCGTACGGCGCGGGGGCCTGGCCGCCCGGCAAACGCAACCCGTTCTCGAACGTCCACGTGTTCGGCAAGCTCTGCCTCGGGCACCGCAAGGCGTATCACGCCATCCACCGCGTCATGAAGGCGCGCGGAAAGACGGCGTCGGTCGGCATCGCGCAGAACGTCATCACCTTCGAGCCGTACCGCAAGCAGTCGTTCGTCGATAACGTCTTCGTCTGGTTCGCCGACAAGGCGTTCAACCGGCAGTTCTTCATCTGGACGAGGGGATGCCACGATTTCATCGGCATCAACTACTACTTCCATTACCGCATCAAGTACGTGCCGACGAACATCGCGCAGTTCTTCTACGAAGTGCACACCGAGAACCGCGAGACGAGCGATCTTGGCTGGGAAATCAACACGCAGGGCATTTTCGAGGCCATCATCTCGATGAGCCGGTTCAAGCTGCCCATCATCATCACCGAGCACGGCGTGGCGAACGCTGACGACGGCAAGCGGCCGCGCATCATCGTCGCGGCGATCAAGGAGGTCTATCACGCCATCAAGTCGGGCGTCGACGTGCGCGGGTATTTCCACTGGTCGCTCATCGACAATTTCGAGTGGGAGAAGGGGTTTTCCGGCCGGTTCGGGCTGGTCGCCATCGACTACCACACGATGAAGCGGACGCCCCGGCGCAGCGCGTACGTGTACGAGGAAATCTGCCGGGAGAACGGCGTGCCGCACCGTCTGCTGCGGTTCGTGGGGCACGGGGTGCGGTGGTGAGGGGGCGTGAGCCGTCGGTGCGTCTCCCGCGCACGGGGAAAAAAGGAAGGATGCGGGTCGGTCACGGGGCCGGCCTTTTCAATAAAAAAGCTGCCACGATGGACGCGGCAGCGGGGAACGGATCGTACGTCGGCGGCGGGACGCTGATGATGAGCGTCGCCTGAAAGAGAAAGAGCGCCGCGTGGATTCCGGCGAGCGTGCAGAAGCCGATCCAGGCGAAGCGTCGCCTCCGGGCGAGCGCGGCGAGCAGGACGCCGCAACCGAGGTCGAGCGTCATCTTCAGGACGAAGAAGTACGTCGGTCCGATCGCGAGCGCCGCGCGCATGAGCGGGTTCATCTCGCCGTCAGGTTCGCCGCCGGTGACGATGAGCGTCGACCAGGCGTCGAACAGGCAGGCGAACAGGAAAAAAGCGAGCAGGGCGAGGACGGTGCGGACGCGCGGCGGCGTCCACGGGGGACGGGTTTCCGTGCGTTCCATGGGTTTTCTCCGTCGCAAAGAGCCTGGTTGAACCGTGCCACATCGGGCGCGCTTGTCAACGCGTCGGCTTTTCCCCAAGCGCCAAGCGGTTAAAATTTCCCCATGCTATACTTTTTTTGATTATGAAACTGACCTTCCACGGCGCGGCGAAAGAAGTGACCGGCTCCTGCACGCTGATCGAGACGCCGAACACGCGCGTCCTGGTCGACTGCGGGCTGTTCCAGAGCAACGGCAATTCCTACGAGCGGAACCTCGCGCCGATCACGTTCGATCCGTCGACGCTCGACGCGGTCATCCTGACGCACGCGCACATCGACCATATCGGCCGCGTGCCGAAATTGGTGAAGGAGGGGTTCAGGGGCCGCATTTTCGCGACGCATCCGACGCGACTGCTCGCGCGGCTGATGTGGCGCGACGCCGCGCAGGTGATGAAGGACGAGATGCGCCGGTACAAGAGGCCGGCCATCTACCTGCCGAAGGACATCGCGCCGGCCTACGAGCTCATGCACGGCGTCCGGTATGACACCACCGTGAAGGTAAGCAACGATTTTTCGTTCCGTTTCCGGGAGGCGGGGCACATCTTCGGTTCCGGATTCGCCGAAATCGACGCCTACGGCACGCGCATCGTCTGCTCGGGCGATCTCGGCAACGACTACGTGCCTATCCTTCGGCCGACGGCGCGCATCGTGCGGGGCGACGTGCTGGTGATGGAGTCCACGTACGGCGATCGCGTGCACGAACATCCCAAGGAGCGCATGGAGCGCCTCAAGCAGGCGGTCAACGATGCCGCGGCGCGGAAGGGCGTGCTCATGATCCCGGCGTTTTCGCTCGAGCGCGCGCAGGAGATACTGTACGAGCTAAATTCCCTCGTCGAAGGCAAGCAGGTACCGCGGCTGCCGATTTTTCTCGACAGCCCGCTCGCCATCAAGGCGTTGCCGATCTACCACCAGTTTCCCGAGTATTACGATCAGGAGGCTGCGGAGCTCAAGGCGTCGGGCGACGACTTCTTCCAGTTCCCCGGGCTCGTCATCACGAAGAAGCCGGACGAGTCGCGCGGCATCGCCAAGGTGGCTTCGCCGAAAGTCGTCATCGCCGGGAGCGGCATGATGCACGGCGGCCGCATCATGCATCACCTCGTCGACTACCTGAACGATCCGAAGAACACCCTGCTCGTCGTCGGTTACCAGTCGACCGGGACCATCGGCCGCAGGATCGCCGAGGGCGCGCAGACGGTACGCATCGAGGGGCACGAGGTCGAGGTGCGCGCAAGGGTGGAAACCATCGGCGCCTACAGTGCGCACGCCGACCAGCAGAAGCTCGTCCGTTGGGCGACGAGCGGACGCAAGCTCCCGAAGAAGATCTACCTCAATCACGGCGAGGAACACGCGGCGAAGGCGATCGCGGACATCCTCAGTCGCGACTACGGCATCGAGACCGAGGTGCCGACGGCGGGGGAGACGTATACGCATCCGTGACCTATGGAGAATTGCCGATATTGCGGTTCCGAAGCCGGTCATTCGCCCGCGTGTCCCGCGCGTCCGCCGGACGCCGGACGCGTGCGCGAAAAGGAACCCGTTCCGGGGTTCGAGGCGCGGGAGATCCGCATGCTCGTCAGCATCGTCGATACCGGTTCGCGGGACTACGAAGAAATGGGCGGCCTCCTCGAGAGGACGACGCCGGAAAACCTGCCGCAGCTCATCGCCGCCGAGCTGGCGCAGACCGGCGCGGCCCGGCGGGAATTCAACCGCAGGCTGGAGAACGAGCCGCCGGCGAAAGTGCTGGAGGACATCTACAAGCGAAGTTCGGGCAGCCATGCCTACCAGTGCTCGTTCAACAAAGCCGAAGACTTCGGCTTTCTTCGGGACCAGGTCGTCGCCCTCGGCGAAACGTCCGCCGGCGACCCCGCGAAACGTCAGGCGGCCGAGACGCTCGGACGTTTCCTCGGCAGGCAGGAACGGATGAACGACCTGATGACCGAGCTGTTCAAGAAGGACATCGCTTTGCGCATCGGCGACCTGAAGGGCGATCCGCGGTTTTTCGAGCAGGCAATGGCCGACTTCCCCGCGCTGGCGGACGAGCTTCTGGAAACGCTCGGCGAGTACCGCGAGGCGAACGCGGCGCTTGTCGCGTCGAACCAGGACGTCAGTGATCAGCTGGACAACCTGACCGCGCGCGTCACCGCGCTCAAGTCGACCCCGCCGACGAAAGCCGGGCGCGGCTTCTACGGCGACATTTGCATGGGATACAGCATGCTGATTTTCGAGGATGGCGAAAACGCGGAGGAGGAAGCGACGGCAGCGGCCGAGGCGCTCTCCTGACCGGCGTTGACGCCCGTGTCCGCCCGCGGTATCCTCGGGGCACAATTGAACGCCCTCATGGGTCCCCAGTGGGCCGTCCCGTGGGGGATTTTGCGCGTTTTCATGGATTTCCAACTGACGTCGAAATACAAGCCGGAGGGCGACCAGCCCGAGGCCATCCGCAAGCTCGCGGACGGCGTCGGGAAGGGTTCGCGTTTTCAGACGCTCCTCGGCGTGACCGGGTCGGGCAAGACCTTCACGATGGCGAACGTCATCGCGCAGGCGAACAAGCCCGCGCTCGTCATCGCGCACAACAAGACGCTCGCCGCCCAGCTCTGCAACGAGTTCCGGGAGTTCTTTCCGAAGAACGCCGTCGAGTATTTCGTCTCCTACTACGACTACTACCAGCCGGAGGCGTACCTGCCGACCTCCGATACGTACATAGAGAAGGAGGCGATGATCAACCAGGAGATCGACCGCCTGCGGCACAGCGCCACGCAGTCGCTCCTGACGCGGAAGGACGTCATCATCGTGTCGTCCGTCTCGTGCATCTACGGCCTCGGCGCGCCGGCGGCGTACGAGAAAATGCACCTGCGTCTCAACGTCGGCCAGGTGCTGACCCGCGGCGACATCCTCCGGCACATGGTACAGATGCAGTTCGAGCGGACGACGTCCGACCTGAAGCGCGGGTCTTTCCGCAGCCGCGGCGACGTGCTCGAAATCATGCCGGCGAGCGAGGAAGTCGTCGTCCGCATCGAGACGGCCGACCAGAAAATCAACAGGATCGAACTCATCGATCCGGTCACGCGCAAGTCGAAGGGGAAACGCGACGACGTCTGGATTTTTCCTGCCAAGCACTTCATCACGCCGCCCGACGAAAGGGAGCGCGCCTCGAAAGCGATCCGAGCCGAGCTCAAGGAGCGGCTCGAGTGGCTGACGGCGAAGGGCCTGCTGCTCGAGGCCGAGCGTCTCGAGCGCCGGACGAACTTCGACTTGGCGATGCTGCGCGAAGTCGGCTATTGCCACGGCATCGAGAATTACTCGCGCCACCTCTCCGGTCGCGCGCCAGGCGACGCTCCGGACACGCTCCTCGCGTACTTCCCCAAGGACTTCCTGACGTTCATCGACGAATCGCACGTGACCGTGCCGCAGATCCAAGGCATGTCGAACGGCGACGCCGCGCGCAAGCGCACGCTCATCGAGTACGGCTTCCGCCTGCCGTCGGCCGCGGACAACCGGCCGCTCCGGTTCGAGGAGTTCCTCGACCGCGTGCCGCAGATCGTGTTCGTCTCCGCGACGCCGAGCCCGTTCGAGATCCGCGAATCGTCCCAAGTCGTCGAGCAGGTCATCCGTCCTACGGGACTCGTCGATCCGAAGATCACGGTCTGTCCGGTCACCGCGAAAGACGGCAAGAAGGGACAGATCGACGACTTGCTCGAACGCATCCGTAAAAATACGAAGGACGGCGAACGCGTTCTCGTGACGACGCTCACGAAGAAAATGGCCGAGGACCTGACAGAGTTCCTGAAAGGCAAGGACGTGAAGGTCGAGTACCTGCACAGCGACATCGACACGATTGACCGCGTGCGGACGCTGACCGCGTTCCGCCGCGGCACGTACGACGTGCTGGTCGGCGTGAACCTGCTGCGCGAAGGGCTCGATCTTCCCGAAGTGACGCTCGTCGCCATCCTCGACGCGGACAAGGAAGGCTTCCTCCGCAGCGACACGTCGCTCATCCAGACGATCGGTCGCGCCGCCCGCAACGTGAAGGGCGAAGTGGTGCTGTATGCCGACGAGGTCACCGGCTCGATGTCACGCGCCATGGCCGAGACGGAGCGCCGCCGCGCGAAGCAGATCGCGTGGAACGAGGCGCACGGCATCACGCCGAAGACGGTCAAGAAGGCGATCAAGGACATCATGGAGGGGATTCTGAAGTCCGAGGAACGGGCGGCAAAGGACGCGCTCGCGCTCGAACTCGCGGCCGAACCCAAAGACCTCGCGACCGTCGTGGCCGAGAAGGAGGCGCAGATGCGCAAGGCGGCGAAGGACCTCGAGTTCGAGCTCGCAGCGCTCCTGCGCGACGAGGTGAAGATGCTGCGCAAGGAACTGGAAAAGCGGGGGAAGGGGAACCCGCCGAAGCCGTCCCGGCCGCGGCATCGGGCGCGCGGACGGATGAAATGACGCGCGGAAATAAAAAACGTCCCGGAAAGATCCGGGAGCGTCAGTCCTCCTTGAGCCGTTTGCGGAAGGCGGTCTCGATGTCGAGGTCGCTCAGGCCGTAGTCGCGCTTGAGCCGCGCGGTGATCTCGTGCGTTTCGCGGAGCATCGCGAGCGCGTCCGCGCCCTCTTCCCACTCGCCGGTGTCGAACCGGCGCTGGACGTCGGCGAGGCGGTCGAGCAGCAGAGTGACGTCCTCGGCCGTCGGCGTCCGCTCGGTCGGCGGGCAATCGTCGTTTCCCGCGGAAGCCGCCGACCGGCCGGCAATGCGCCACGCCGACTTCTCGGCTTCGGCGCGCATGCCGTCTACCGACACGCCGATCGTCGTGAGCAGCTGCCCTGCCCGGAGCGACAGCGCCCCGGCGTCCTCCGCGCGGCCGGCGGCCACCACGAACATGCCGAGCAGCCGGACGAAATCATCGAGCTCCTTTCGCGCGTGGTCCTTCGAGAATCCGGATGCCGCCGTCGCGCGGCGGGGAAAGGGTGCGACCTCGGCAATCGCGTCGGCGGCGAGACGAAGGCGGTCGGCGACGAGCGCCATGCCGAACGGCGGCGTCGCCGGGTCATAGGCCTGTTCGAGCGACACGGCGTCCCATGGGCGGCTCACGAGATCGAGCGCCTCGCCCAGGGCCTGAATCAGGAATTTGGCGAGCGGCAGCGCGCGCTCGACCGGGATTGAAGGAACCGTCATTTTGAAACCTCCGTCGGCAAAAGGGCGACTTCGCCGCATGGCGGCGACGTCTGAACATACCTGACGCGGCGCATTTCATCAACTGCGCCCGCGGGCCGCCGCCGCGCTCCGCGGAGGGGTTGACCGCGCCGCCGGGGCGACGTATGCTGACACATCGCATCACGACCATGCAGGAAAACATCGTCATCAAGGGCGCGAGGGAACACAACCTCAAGGGCGTCGACCTCACGCTCCCCAGGAACAAGATGATCGTCTTCACGGGACTGTCCGGATCGGGCAAGTCCTCGTTGGCGTTCGACACCATTTTCGCGGAAGGCCAGCGCCGCTACGTCGAGTCGCTGTCCGCCTACGCGCGGCAGTTCCTCGGCCAGATGCAGAAGCCGGACGTCGACGACATCCAGGGCCTGTCGCCCGCGATTTCGATCGACCAGAAGGCGCACTCGGCCAACCCGCGCTCGACCGTCGCGACCATCACCGAAATCTACGACTACCTTCGCGTGCTGTACGCCCGCGTCGGCAAGCCGTTCTGCCCGAACTGCGAGATTCCCATCCGCAAGATGACCGCGGAAGAGATGGTCGACTTCATCCTCGCCGAAGCCGGCAAGGCGTATGAAGAGGAGATCGTCGCCGATGCCGCGGGGAAAAAGCGACGCGACTACGGCGACACGATGATCCTGGCTCCGGCGGTACGCGGCCGAAAAGGCGAGTACCACCAGATGCTCTATGACTGGTACAACGGCGGTTTCGCGTTCGCGCGCGTCAACGGCACGGTCAGGTCGCTGCGCACGAGGCTCGTCCTCGATCGAAACATGAAGCACGACATCGAGCTCGTCGTCGACACGTTCGCGCCGGACTACGTGAAGGATGGCGGCAAGGAGTACCGCACGCGGCTCGCCGAGGCGGTCGAACTCGCGCTCCAGCACGGCAACGGCGTCGTCACCGTCGCGTTCGGCAACGGCCGCGAACGCGTGCTTTCGAGCCAGTTCTCCTGCGCGAACTGCGGCTTTTCCTTTCCCGAAATCGAGCCGCGGCTTTTCTCCTTCAACAGCCCCTACGGCGCGTGCCCGACCTGTCACGGCCTCGGCGTGGAGCACCTGTGGTCGGACACGCCGTGCGACGACTGCAAGGGCGACCGTCTCCGCCGGGAGAGCCTCCACGTGAAGCTCGGCGGCATGAACGTCGTCAGCCTCACGTCCCTTCCCATCGACGCCGCGCAGAAGTTCCTGCGCGACCTGAAACTCGAGGGGCGCGACGAGGAGATTTCCGTCCCGGTGATGAAGGAGATCACCGGTCGCTTGCAGTTACTCCTCGACGTCGGCCTGCACAACCTGACGCTCAACCGCACCGCAGGGACGCTCTCCGGCGGCGAGGCG
>CAYOXM010000031.1:0-13090 GCA_964407925.1 uncultured Gammaproteobacteria bacterium | reverse complement strand
TGGTGAAGATGCCGCCGCCGAGTCGGGCGAAGATCGAGATCAGCGAGCCGCCGAAGCCGAGGCCGACGAGCGCGTCGATGTCCTTGGTCGCGGCGTAGAAGCCGGCGACGCCGAGGAGGCCGAGGCCGACGACGAGCATGCCGGTGATCGAGCCGCCGCTGAAGGCGGCGTCGAGCGCGGCGGCCATGCCGCTCTTCGCGGCTTCGGTCGTGCGGACGTTCGCCTGGACCGAGACGCGCATGCCGATGTAGCCGGCGAGCGCGGAGAGCGACGCACCGACGACGAATCCCATGGCGGTCGTGAAGTTCAGCTTGGCCCAAAGAAGGACGAAGATGACGGCGGCGACGACCGCAGCCGACTTGCTCTGGCGGGTCAGATAGGCCTGCGCGCCCTCCTGAACGGCCTTCGCGATGGCGATCATCTTCTCGTCACCCTGCGGCTTCGCCATGATCCAGCGGATGAGGGCGGCGCCGTAGGCGATGGCGAGGCCGGCGGCGGCCAAGGCGATGAGTAAAGCGGTGGACATAGTTGCGTTACGTAAATAAAAAAATGGCTCTCTTACCGACACCTAGAATAATGAATCGCCGCTTAACTGTCAACGAAAACGCCGCCTGACCCTGAAGGGCGGCGGCGGTGAACCGGTATCCGGCCGGTCGCGCGCGGCGACGTCACGCGGAGAGGCCGCGCTCGATTTCGCGCACCTTTTTCCTGATTTCCCTGCGGAGGAAGCGCGCTCCCTTGGCATACTCCTTCGGTGTCAGGCGGACGAGGACGTCGAGGAGGGCGAAGTACTTCTCTTTCGTCTCCTTGGCCTGCTTGCGTTGGAACTCGGGACCGGCGGATGCGAGCGAACGGAGGTTGTCGAGCCGGTCGCACGCCTTCACGATGAGCGCCCGCCAGTCGGCGGAGGTCATCAGGCGTTCCACGTAGGTCGCCTTGTTCGATTCGTCCTTGGTGAGGAGCCGGACGATGGTGGCGATGTCCCGGCCGAAGATGTGCTTCACCTTGGCGTAGTTGATGACCCTCGTGTCCTCGATGCCGTCATGCAGGAGCGCACAGATGATAAGCGTCGCGTCGGTGCAGCGGACCTCATCGATGAGGATGAGGGCGACCCGTCGCGGATGCTCGAAGTAACGGAGCGGCCGTCCGGTCGCCGGATCGGTTTCCTTGCGGCACTGGTGCCGGTGCGCATGCTTTGAAAGGACGTAGGCGAGGTCGACGTCGAGGAGGTCCTCTGGCGACAAGATCGTCCGGAGGCGGGTGCAGAACGTTTCGTAATTCTCCTTCATGACCTGCTCCTGGGTTCCGTAGGGGAACATCCGACGTTAGCACGGCGCACCGTCACCGTCAAAAGGGGCGACGCGCGGTTTTTCTCACGAGCGATTGACACTCCAAGGAGCGGTTGCTACCGTTACTCGTGCGAAAAGCGGGAGAGAGAGGCCCTAGAAAAAGGCTTGATTCAGCAGAAATTACGCCTCTTCAGACTCAATCAGTAACCCCTTTCGTATACCGCGAACAGTCAAAAAAATTGGGGTGACGTTCCTCGTGTGGACGTTCAAAGGGTTAATCGGCTTGAAAAAGTGCTTAACCCTTTTGCTTTTGATGGTGAAAAAGCCATTTTTTTGGCTCTGTAGAGCAGTATTGTTTCCTATTCTTGCTGTCGGTTACCGGATATACCGTTATATAAGGAAGGGCTTTTCCCGCCTTACCGCCCCCATCCGCGAAAGGGCGATGAGCCTTGTCGCCAACCGGTACGCGATTCACGCGACCGTCATCCTGCTCACGTTCCTCGTCACCGCGACGAACATTTACGCCAGTGATTCCGCGGCTCCGTCGGAAGATCCGCAAGACCGAAGCATTTTGGCAGGACTCACCGACGGCGAGGATGAGGAGGTCCTCGTCGAAGAGGCGGCCGCCGGCGATCAGCCCGCGGCAGACGACGTGTCCTACCTCGGCGGGCAGGCGCTCAGCGCCCACGACTACAGTTCCGCCGAATACGACGGCAGGGACGATGGCGCCTACGACGATTCCGCCGACGAAAGCATCTATTCTTCCGTCGTGAACGCCGTCCACGTCCAGCCCGACACCGAAGGTCAGGATGCGCCGTCGACGCGAACGCAGGTCGAGGAATACGTCGTCCAGGACGGCGACACCATCGGTTCCATCGCGCGCCAGTTCGGCATCAGCTCGTCGACCGTACTCTCGGCGAACGGCCTCACCGCGCGTAGCGTCATCAGGCCGGGACAGAAGCTCCGCATCCTGCCGCTCGACGGCATCGCGTACGTCGTGAAGCGCGGCGACACGCTCGCGAAGATCGCAAAGACGTATGACAGCGACCCGCAGAAGATCCTCGAGGCGAACGGCCTTTCGGACGGTTCCCAGCTCTCCGTCGGCAGCGAACTGATCCTGCCGGACGGCCACGCTCCGGCGCCGCCGGCACCAAAGCCGCCCTCGCGCATCGCCGGGACCATCAAGGACGTCTTCGTCCCGCCGCCCGCCGCGGACCGCGTAGGCACGACGAAATTGCTCTGGCCGACCGCAGCGCGACGCATTACCCAGTACTACAAGCGCGCCCACACCGGCGTCGACATCGCCGGACCGTCCGGTACGCCCATTTACGCGGCTGACGACGGTACGGTCATCAACGCCGGTTGGAATCGCGGCGGCTACGGCAACATGATCATCGTGGATCACGGCGGCGGCCTCTTTACCCGCTACGCGCACGCGTCCAAGCTGCTCGTGAAGGTGGGCGACACCGTGAAGCGCGGCGACGTCATCATGCTCATGGGCTCCACCGGCCGCTCGACCGGCCCTCACCTCCACTTCGAAGTGATGCTCGGCGCGGTCAGCCGACGCACCAATCCGCTCGACTACGTCCGTTAACGGCGAAACGTCCCGCGCACGCGGGACGTTTTTCGTCCGGCAGGGGCGGGAAGGATTGACAGATGGCCGTTTTTCTGCTTAAATCAACGGTTTCCTGCGGATGCTCCGCAAGAGACGACGTACCTTCTTCATCCAAGGAGCGCTACCATGGCCGGTTCGACCGATATCTCCCGCTGGCAGTCTGATGATCCCATGGCCGCCGACGTCACGAGGGCCGTGCCGCAGGCCGTCTTCCCGGTGCTCGAGAGGGCCGCACGGGGCGGCGTCTTCCCCGATCCGAACGCCCCCGCTCCGGAGGAGGCACACGTCAGGTCGGCCGTCACCCTTGCGATCGGCAGGGAGTGCAGGCGTTTGGAGCTCGTAAGCGCGAGCGCCGTCGCCGACCGTCGCGAGGTCCTGGAGCGCGATACGTACGCCGTCACGCTTTCCGAGGCCATCGAGCGTCAACTCGGGTTCGGCCTCTCCCTCAGCCTCGGCGGGCAGCGCTGGCGGGAGTTGCGTGGAAAGTTCGGCTACGACGAACCCGTCCGGCTCGCCGAGTTCCTCGCCGCCGCCGAGTCGCGCATCCCGCGCGAGAACGTTCGTGCCGCCATGTTCGCGGCAACCGGATTCGTCTTCGCCGGCGAGCTCCACCTCGCTTCCCGGCTCTTGCCGCTCCTGCGGCTCCTGCCGTCCGCCGTCCCGCTCGGCGAGCGCCGCGGCCAACCGGGATCGTGGATCGTCATCGTTCCCTGAACGGGACGCCCGCCGTCTTTCCGACGGCGGTTTTTTTATCATAAAAGCGCCCCGCAGCATTGCGGGGCGGCATCAACGGAGCATGGAATCCGGGGGAAATTTTCCCGGCGTGAGCGCGAGGGTGGAGACGAGGGCGACGAAAGCGACGATCGCCGCGACCGCGGCCGTTGCCGGCGCGGCAAAAAAACAGAGGGTCGCGAGGAGGATGGTCTGAGCGGTCGTGACGAAGAACGACGTCTCCGCGTACGGGCGCATCGACGGCTCCTCGCGCGTGAAACGCGCGGCGACGGCGATGGTCGCGACATTCGAGAGGATGGCGAGTCCGACGACGGCGTAGAAGGCGATCAGGAGTCCCGATGCCCCGGTCTGCCCTTCGGCGTGCACGCGGCACGCGGCGCTCATCGCAAGGCAGATGGCGGCCTCGGTCAGCAGGACGATCGCAAGGCTCTTCACGAATTCGTACATCGTCGGCAGTTCGTTGCCGTCGTTCATCGGCGCTCCGGTGGAGGAAAGTGCTGACTATAGGTTGGCCGTTGTCGGACCTTCGGTCAACCCCTCTGCGGGGCGTCGTAGAGAGGTCAGGGGTTTCGCCGTTCGCGGAAATGGAGCGCTTCGGCGACATGCCTTCCGGCGATGTCCGACTCGCCATCGAGGTCGGCAATGGTTCGGCCGAGCCGCAGGATGCGCGTGACGGCCCTGGCGGAGAGCCCGAGCTTGGTCGCCGCGGCACGAAGCATCGTGTCCGCATCGGCGGGAAGCCTGCAGTGACGCTTCAGTGCGCCGCCGCGGAGCTCGGCGTTCGTGAGCGCGCCGCTTTCTTTCGCGCGGGCGTTCTGGGCGGCTCGCGCCCGCTCCACGCGTCCGCGAACGACGGACGACGGTTCGGCATCGGCGGGATCGAACAGTCCGGCGATGTCGGCCTTCGGCACGTCGACGTGCAGGTCGATGCGGTCGAGGAGCGGTCCGGAGAGCTTGCGGCCGTAGCGCGCGACGGCTGACGGCGGGCAGACGCAGTTGCCGTCGCCGAGATGCCCGCACGGGCAGGGGTTCTGCGCGGCGACGAGGATGAACTTCGCGGGGAAGCGGAGCGCGCCGTTCACGCGCGTCACGGTGACCGCGCCGTCCTCGAGCGGTTGGCGCAGCGCCTCGAGCGCGCCGCGGGGGAACTCCGGCGCCTCGTCGAGGAACAGGACGCCGCGGTGCGCGAGGCTCGTTTCACCGGGGCGCGGCCACGACCCGCCGCCGATGAGCGCCGCGGTGGAAGCGGTGTGGTGCGGCGCACGGAACGGGCGTGCGGAAACGACCGTGCCGCCGGTCGTGAGTCCCGCGACACTGTAGATTTTCGTCACTTCGAGCATTTCCTCTGGCGTCATCGCGGGGAGGATCGACGGCAGCGACCGCGCGAGCATCGTCTTGCCCGCGCCGGGAGGACCGGAGAGCAGGACGTTGTGTCCGCCCGCGGCCGCGATTTCGAGCGCCCGCTTCGCGTGCGCCTGTCCGCGCACGTGCATGAAGTCGAAGTCTCCCGCCGCGGCGACGGTTGTGCCGAGGGACGCGGCCGTCGCCGGCTCGATCGTCGGACCCTGTCCGAAATGAAACATCAGGTCTGCGAGCGTTTTTACCGGATAGACCTTCACGCCGCTTGCGAGCGCCGCCTCCGCCGCGTTCGCCGCAGGGACGTAGAGTTCGTCAAATCCCGCCGCGTTCGCCATGAGTGCGGCGGGCAGGGCGCCGGTGACCGGTCGGAGCGTGCCGTCGAGCGCGAGCTCCCCGAGGAAAAGCCTTCCGTCATTCTCCCGGCGAGGCAGTGCTCCCGTCGCTTCGAGGATGGCGACGGCGATGGGCAAGTCGTACGAGGGTCCCTCCTTGCGTATGTCGGCAGGCGCGAGGTTCACGGTGAGCCTCGTCCGCGGGAAGGGGAGGCCGCTGTTCTTGAATGCGGTTTTCACGCGCTCGCGCGATTCTTGGACCGCCGTATCCGGCAAGCCAACGATGACGAAATGCGGCAGGCCCTGCGCGATATCCGCCTCCACTTCGACGGGGTGGGCGTCGAGTCCGATGAGCGCCGCCGAACGGGTTTTTGCAGCCATGGTGCGGTGGTTAGTGAACGAAACGGCGGCTTCTTAGCACGCCCCCGAGAAGGCGCAAGCGCCGTTTGACCTCCTGCTGGGGGAGTGGCAAGACTAGGGGAGGCGCTCTTTCACATAAGGGCGGAGGAGGTGGTATGGAATCCGCAGCAGTTGAGCGGTTCCTTACCGATATCGGCTTCGCCGGGAGCGGCGACGAGGCGACCCGTTCGCTTCTCGTGCCGTTCTTCGACATCGCGGAAACCGGTAGGTACGCGCTCGCGCCGTCATCGGTGCTCGAGTATGCACGAATCGCGGAGGCGGTATCCCGTGCCGGCGGCGTTCCCGTCGACGCGATAACGGCGCTTTCTTGCGACAATCTGCTGCGCGTTCCGACGGGTTCCCGTCGACGCGTCGCTCACGACCACGGTGTCGTCCTCCGCGACGGACTGTGGCTTCGGATCTGGGCGGTCGCCGGATCGTCGTTTGACGCCGCCGTCGGTGGTTGGGAGGGTCACCGCGACCTCTCCGCCGCCTTCCATGCCAGTCTCGGGCAGGCGCTCAGGACAGCATTCTTCCGCCGGATCGAACCCGCACTCGGTTACGACTTGTGCCTCCACGGCTGGAATACGGTCGAGGAAGGGCTGACGTACTGGCTCGGGTTCTCCCGCACCGGCGACATCGCCAATGCCGCACGGCTCAGCCCGCTCATCGGGTTCCTGCCGTACGCGGTCCCGCTCTCGGCGAAGGCGGGTTTTCCCGGCACGTGGACGGTGCTGGTCGGATGATTTTTGGACGGAGGTTGGAATGGCACGTTCACTCTGGATCGCGGCAGGTTTGTTCCTTCACGCCGCAGCGTTTTTCCTGCTCAGGACGTTCGCCGGGGTTCCGGGGAACGCCATCGGCACGCTTGGCTGGCTTTCCGGCTTCGGTTTCTGTTCGGTCGCCATCTTCCTCTTCGTGACGTCGTTCACCTACGCGTCGAATGGCACGAGCGGAGGCATCGGCATCATGCTGCTCCTCCTCTCGGCCCTCGGCGTCATCATCGTCGCCACGTCACTCGTCGCCGCGATCTTCGGGAGCGGTACTGGCATCCTCGCCGTCGGCGCGGGATGCGTCGCGCTCGCCTCTCTTGCGGCAGCCGCCGCGCTCAGCGAATGAACCGCCCTCCTCGGGGCGGTTTTCTTATTACCTTGACTATTGTACGTTCGTACAGTACGCTATTTCCATATGGGGACAACCGAGGTCTACCTGCGAAAACTCAAGAAGTTCCATGCCGAGAATCGGCGGATGCCGAGCTACGGCGAGCTCGCCAGCCTGCTCAAGTTCAAGTCGAAGAACGCGGCGCGGTACGTTGTCGGCAAGTGGATCGAAGCGGGCATCATTCGCAAAGATTCGGCGGGAAAGCTCGTTCCCGGCAAGCTTTTTCTGCCGGTCCGCGTTCTCGGCACGGTTGCGGCCGGTTGGCCGTCGCCCGCCGAGGAGGAGAACGTCGACACCATCTCGCTCGACGACTGGCTCATCCGCAACAAGGAGGCGAGCTACATGCTCAAGGTCTCCGGCGACTCGATGATCGACGCGGGAATCCGTCCCGGCGACATGGTCATCCTGGAACGCGGTCGCGAACCGAAGAACGGCGACATCGTGGTCGCGGAGGTGGACCGGGAATGGACCATGAAATTCTACGAGCGTCGGGGCGGGACGGTGACGCTCCGTCCGGCCAATGCGAAATACAAGCCCATCGTGCCGGACGAGGAGCTGAAGGTGGCGGGCGTCGTTACGGCGGTGATACGTCGTTATTAAAAAAGAACCCCGGAAGGGGTTCAGACGGTGAGAATGATCATCTGGTAGCCGGGAGGCGTACGTTCCTTGAGGTATTCCCACCGCGCATCTTCCGAGGGGAATCGAGCCGTGTCGTAGACAACCCACCAGTAGGCGTCCGTGCCGGCGTCGGTCTTCCTGATGCCGAGCGGTATGGCGCCGGTCGCCTTCACGTCGCGGAGCGCCGCCTCGATGCGCTCTCGCGTCTTAGGGTGCGCGTTCTGGAGCTTGGCGTAGAGCGTCGACGCGAGCCGCAGGAGAGATACCGCGCTCACGGGTTGGCCTCCGCGCTCCGCTTGAGCGCGGATTCCGTCGCCTCGAGCGCCGGACCGACGGCGGCGAACGCCGCTTCGAGGTCGGCGACGACCTTCGCCGCCTCTTCGTCGCTCATGTTCGCGATGCCACGCTCACAGGTCGCCACCTCGTCCCGGACGACGGTGATGTAGGGAAGGTATGCGCGCAGTTTCGTCTTCGGATGGGTCGCGGCCATGGTGCACCTCTTTGGAAAGGGCGATGACGCCTCACGTTATCCTTATCCGACGCTCATGTCAATCCTGCCGTCCTCTTGGCCCCGAGCCATCCTCCACGTCGACGGCGACGCGTTTTTCGCGTCGTGCGAGCAGGCGATGCATCCTGAGTGGAAGGGCCGGCCGGTAATCACCGGGGCCGAGCGTGGCATCGTCTCCGCCGCGAGTTACGAGGCGAAGGCGAAGGGCGTGGCGCGCGGCACGCCGCTCTGGGAGGTGAAGAAGATCATCCCCGACGCCATCATCGTCGCCTCGGACTACGAGTCGTACTCGCTCTTCTCGAAGCGGATGTTCGAGGTGATGCGCCGGTTCACCTCGCTCGTCGAGGAGTATTCCATCGACGAGGCGTTCGCCGACATCACGGGGATGCGTCGTCCGCTCCACGGGTCGTATGAGGACATCGGCCGGCGGATGCAGGCCGCGATCGCGACGGAGCTCGGCATCACTGTGTCCGTCGGCGTTTCCGTCTCCAAGGTCCTCGCGAAAATCGCCTCGAAGCACCGGAAGCCCGCTGGACTCACCGCCATACCCGGCCGCGCCATCGACGATTTCCTCCGCGGATTCCCCGTCGGGAAAGTCTGGGGCATCGGTCCGCGCACGGCCGCCTACTGCAACCAGCTCGGCGTCAGGGACGCGCTTGATTTCGCGACGCGGAGCGAGGAGTGGGTACATCGTCATTTCACCAAGCCCCATCACGAACTGTGGGCGGAGTTGCGCGGCCGGTCGGTCTGGCCGGTCAGCTCCGCCGAACCGTCGCCGCAGCACACCATCGGCAAGACACGCACGTTCACGCCGCCGTCCGCGGATCGGGAATTCGTTTTCGCCCAGCTCCTCAAGAACGTCGAGAACGCCTGCATCAAGGCGCGCCGCCACCGCCTCGTCGCGCGCGGCATCGTCGTTTACCTCAAACGGCAGGACTATTCTTACGCGGCGACCGAGGCGACGTTCAGCCGCTCGACGGCATACCCCGTCGAGATCGTCGGTCTCGTGCGGAAGGCGTTCGACGAGTTGTACCGTCCTCGGACGCCGTATCGCGCGACCGGCGTCACGCTCCTCGGCCTCGGCCCGGACGATACCGTGCAGGCGTCGCTTTTCGACGCGCCGCTCCGCATCGAGCGGATGCGGAAGCTGTATTCGGCCGTCGACGCGATTGCGGGAAAGTACGGCAAGCACGCCGTCCACCTTGCGGGCTCGGCCGCGGCGCACCAGAGACCTCAGCATGCGCATGAACGAAAAGACCTCCCGGCACGCAAGGTCAGAAGGCTTCGCGGCGAGGGGGAGCGGAAGCACCTTCGCATTCCGCTTCTCCTCACGAGACTCACGTGATTTTTTTCGACGCCGACCGGTCCTTGAACAGCAGGTAGAGGACGCCGCCGACGATCATGCCGTCCGCGAGGTTCACCGCGGAGCGGCCGAAGAAGAGGAGGTAGTCGATGGTCGCGCCGTAGAGGACGCGGTCGGCGAGGTTCGAGGCGGCGCCCAGAAGGATGACGAACACTGGCGCGGCTGCGACGGCGCTTTTCCGTGCGGCGTTCGCGAACGCGAAGACGAGCAGGGAGAACACGGCGACGGCCGCCGGCCAGAAGATGTTTTCGGGAACGGGGATGCTGAAGGCGATGCCGGTGTTCTTGAAAAGCGTGAAGACGGCGATTCCGACCGCGTCGTTCTCCCCGTAACGAAGCGCGTAACTCTTCAAAAGACGATCGGCGGCGAAAAACAATACCGCGACCGCGTACGGCGGCCACGGCATTTTCTTCCTCGGTTCAGCGAGGACCCCCTTGCGATATTCCGCTTCCGCGGCGCGAAGGCCCGACGAACCGGCCATAGGGTTCAAAATTCCTGGGTGAACGACTTCTTGCAGTCAATGCAGGAGCTCGATGCCGGCCGAGCGCGCAGGCGCTTCTCGGTAATCTCCTTATTGCAGTATTTGCAGATCCCGTACGTCCCCTTCTTGATCCGTTCGAGCGCCTTTTCGACGTCGCGCAGGTTCGCCTCGAGGGTCCGCTCCAAGGTCAGGTTGGTGCTGTAAGTCGCGACCTCCTCGGCGTTCTCGTCCTCCTTGTCGCCCATGTTAGGGAACTTGGCGTCAAAGTCCTCGGTGTTCTTCGGATTCTGCTTGGAGAACTCGGCCAGCTCTTCTTTCAGCCGCTTTTCTTCCGTGGTCAGGAGATCTTCCATCTCCTTGAGAAATTCTTTCTTCATAGGGTGTCCGCGGACGGACGCTCATGGTAATGCAGCCCAAAGTATACGTTTAGGTCGGGGAAAAGGCAAACGGACCCTTAACCCAATGGATCGCCAGCCGGCTTACGGACCGCGAAGAGCGGCTTGGCAGAATAAATGAGCTTATTTACGCAAAAATAAAACCGGCACCAGAAGTTTTGGCCGTTGCACGAAGGCAAGCCTCACTGGCGCCGGAAAAGTCCTCTGGAATGTACCCGTTAACGGGTGTAATAGCTCGGCTCCTGCTCGTCAGAAGCGGAAGTAATACACCCGAACGGACAATCATGTCCGGAGGCAAAAGAACAAACCTTCTCTACCATTCCCCGGTAGTCACCCTCGGGACCCCGAAGGGTCAAATGAGGGATACCGATTGCCACTTTTGAAATTTTGTTTTGGTTTCGCGAGCGGGCAAAAGGATTAGTAAAGAAGAGGGAAACAGATCCGATCAGCGCGGGTCCATTTCTCTTCTCGAGGTGAAAGGTCCTTGGTGCGACTCTTTACTGATGTGTTCAGTATACCAAGAAAAATGGAGCGGGTCAACGCGAACAAGTAAACGTGGAAATCGCTAACATATAACAAAAAATGACCTCAAGGCGGTCATTTCTCTCCCATGTGAATAAAATGTTTGTTCAACAGAACTAATGATGTGCCTTACTTATCCACATATGGATAGGTATATCCACAGATTGAGATGCCGTTATCCACAAATTCGTTCACAACTATTGTTTTAACGCCAAATCTTGCGGAAATATCCTTCCACAGCCTCAATTTTTCAGAAAAGAGTGCCGGCTCATTGATAACCAAGGCTGTCTCGTTCGATGATGGCGAACATTGCGGCAAGGGAACCCTTGGGCCCTGCGAAGCGACGAGTTCGTCGAGTGAGGATGCGAGCAGTGAACCGTCCGCCCCGTCGCCGCTCATATAGAGAAGGCCGATGCCGGTATCCACGGCAACGCTCGGGAACAGAAGGCGTCCGTCCTCGAGAGGTTCGAATTTTATCCCGTCAGTGTCATAGACGAGCTCAACTCCTTGGTCGGCGTCGGGCATGAGGAAGGCACGGCGGCGCGGCCAGACTGCGGCGATATACCCCGCTAGGCTTTTTTTAGCGGCATCGAGGTTCATTTCCGGATAGTGCAGGGCGATGCCCGTGCCGTCTTCGTCATTTGAGGACGAGATCATGGCGGTCACGCGGGATTCTCGAAGCGGGCGCAGCGCCGTCACTGCACGGTCTTCGTCCGGCATCGGTGCGCCGAAGAGCGCGGTGGCCACGTCGAACGTCGGCGCCGCACCGGAGACGATCACGTCGGCGCCGCGGGCGGCGCGGGACGGCTTCGCGGAAGGCGACGTCACGGCTCCGAAACCGAGGCGGAATTTCGCGGCGACTTCCGCCGGAAGCACGATGGCACGGATGCTCGCGGCGTCGGCCGTCACGCCGGCGACGAGCGGTCGGTCGTCGTCGATCCGGAGCGTTGCGAGCTGTTCCGCGCCGGCGACGAGCGGGACGGCGTAGGCTTGGATCGGCGCGACGGCGCGGAAGGCCGCGAGCGAACGCGTTTTCACGCGGTCGTCGCGGAACGTCGCGCCGCGCCTGACGGCATCGGCAGAGCGTTCCGCGAGCGCGTGGTCGGCGAGCATCCAGACGCCCGCGCCGACGTTCGTCGCGCCGCGGTCGCCGAGTTCCCGACGCTCGGCGTCGGTCGCCGGACGCACTGCGTCCCACGCGACAAGCAAGCCCCACGTGACGGTTCCGTCTCCCGCGGTCGTCGCGAACGCGGCGGCTTCCGACGGATGAACGTCGGCCGGCGCTGAGGGCGAAAATGAGAGCAGGACGTCGGACGCGCCCGGACCGTTCGCGTGCACGTAGGCGACGGCGTCGGCGGGGACGAAGCGCGAGAGCGTGTCGTGCGGAACGATGAAGCGCGACGTCAGCCAGAACGTGAGCGTCGCGAACGCGACGCCCATGACGAAGAGGAGGGGGACGATGGAATCGCCCGCCCTCCTGCGCGCCATGTTCAGTTTCGGACCGTAGTCGCGCCTCATCGTTCTTCGTCCGTATTAGGGGCGTTGCTGGGGGCGGAAGCCTCCGCCGTTGCCGCCACCGTTGCCTCCGCCCGCGCCCTGCGGCGGATCCTGGGCGATGCCGAGATCCGTGCGCGCCTGCTTGAGCGAGAGGTTGATGCGGCCGAGCTCGTCGATCTCGATGACCTTCACCGGAATGACGTCGCCGACCTTCACGATGTCCGTCACCTTGCCGACGCGCCACGGGGCGAGCGCCGAGATGTGCACGAGGCCTTCCTGGCCGGGGAGCACTTCGACGAACGCGCCGAAGTCCATGATGCGGGTGACCTTCGCCTCCTTGAAGAGTTCGCCGACGGCGACCTCGCGAGTGAGATCCTTGACCCACTGCACGGCGCGCTCGAGGTTCTTCGCGTTGGCCGAGCAGATGGTGATGGTGCCGTCGTTCTCGACGTCCATCGTGACGCCGGTCTCGTCGATGATGGCATTGATCGTCTTGCCGCCCGGACCGATGACGGTACGGATGTTGTCCGGGTTGATTTTGATGGTGACGATGCGCGGGGCGTACGGGGAGAGGTCGGGTCGGGGCGCGGCAATCGCCTTTTCCATCACGTCGAGGATGCGCAGGCGCGCGTCACGGCCTTGCGCCAGGGTCTCTTCGACGATTTTCGGCGTGAGGCCCTTGGTCTTCGTGTCGAGCTGGATGGTGGTGATGCCGACGCGGGTTCCGCCGATCTTGAAGTCCATGCCGCCGTCGCCGTCCTCGAGGTCCTGCAGGTCGGTGAGGATCTTGTATGCGCCGGTCGTCTCGTCGGAAGCGAG
>CAYOXM010000030.1:0-13548 GCA_964407925.1 uncultured Gammaproteobacteria bacterium | reverse complement strand
CTCGACAAGGTCATCAACATCGACCAGTCGCCGATCGGCCGCACCCCGCGCTCCAACCCCGCCACCTACACCGGCGTCTTCACGCCCCTCCGCGACCTCTTCACCGAGGTGCCGGAAGCGAAGATGAAGGGTTACGATGCCGGCAAGTTCAGCTTCAACGTGAAGGGCGGCGGCCGCTGCGAGGCCTGCGCCGGAGAAGGGCTGGTTCGCATCGAGATGCAGTTCCTCCCCGACGTCTACATCGAGTGCACCGAATGCCGCGGGAAGCGGTACAACGCCGAAGCGCTCGAGATCCACTACAAGGGCAAGACCATCGCCGACGTGCTGGAGATGTCCGTCGAGGAAGCGACCAAGTTCTTCACCGACCAGCCGCTCATCTGGGAGAAGCTGTCGGTCCTGAATGACGTCGGCCTCGGTTACCTGAAGCTCGGCCAATCCGCCACGACGCTCTCGGGCGGCGAGGCGCAGCGCGTGAAGCTCGCGACCGAACTCTCCCGCCGTGCGACCGGCCGCACGCTCTACATCCTCGACGAGCCGACTACCGGCCTGCACTTCGACGACATCAAGCGCCTGCTCGGCGTTCTCGACCAGCTCGTGGAGAAGGGGAACACCGTCCTCGTCATCGAGCACAACATGGACGTGATAAAGTCCGCGGACTGGGTCATTGACATGGGTCCCGAGGGCGGCGACGGCGGCGGCCGCGTGGTCGCCGAAGGCACGCCGAAGGACGTGCTCAAGGCAAAGGAGTCCCGCACCGCGGAGTACCTCAAGAAGGCGCTCAAGGCGGTGCCGGTCAGGGCATAACGGTCAACACGGAAACCCCGCCGAGAGGCGGGGTTTTTGGTCGCACGACGGTTGACTTTTTCCGATGCCCGGCGTTTCCTTAGGAGGTTCCTTAGTACGGCCGCATGATGCGTCCGTTTGCGAACGATCGGAGTTATCGTCCATGACCGAACCTGCCCATTCTCTCAGGAATACGATCCTTCTTCTCGCCGCGCACCTCGGCCTCGACCCGAAACGCCTCGTCGCGCGGATGTCCCGGCGTTGCCGCTTCGGGCGCATCGCGGTAACGAACCGCGTCTGCGTTTCGGTGCGGCTGGTCGACGCGGCCGGAGCCGAGCATCTCGGCGTAACCTTGCCCGCGTACGTCATCGATACGACGTCCCACGCGCAGGCGTCGTCCTCGAGGCGCGTGCCCCGCTCTTCCGTCGTCATCCACGTCCGGACCTACCGCGACGGCGCGGGCGTCTGCGTCCGCTACGTCGACGCCGATACCGTCGACGACCTGCTCAAGCGCCGGCATTCCCTCACGGGCCGCATGGAAGTCCCGCTTTCGGACGGCATGCGCGAACGGCTCGGCCATCGCTGGGACGGCGCCGGTTCCGGCATCGGCCTTCACCCGGCCGACATCTGACGCTCTACCGCAAAAAGGACCTCCCGCTTCGGAGGTCCTTTCGCTTTTGTTACCGATTCCGAACCTATTCGTATTGACAAATGAGGGAATTTATGATAAAGAGAACGGTCGAAATCCGACATTCACTAGCCTCAATTATGAGCAAAATCAAGGCAAAACTTCTCATTCTCGTTTCCGCGGTCATGACCGCGGTGACCGTACTCGCCCCTTTTCAGGCGCGCGCGGCCGAAGTATCGTCCGTCGTCACGCTCGGTGATTGGACGGTCGCGACCGTCGCCAAGGGCGGCGCCGACTGGCGCATCGAGGCGTACAAGGTCGACAAGGGCCTCGTCGCCTGGACCGAGGTCAACTCGGCCGGCACGCTCCGCAAGCTCTACGCCTATGACGGCGTGAACCTGCGCAGCCTCGCCACCATCGCCAAGGGCGATTGGAACGAGAACGACGCCGCCTTCGTCGAGCCCGTGAAGGGCGACTTCGACGTCGCGGACGGCCTCGTCGTCTGGACGCAGTTCGACGGCATGGATCGCGAGATCTACGTCTTCGACGGCGCGGACGTGAAGAAGGTGTCGGACAACTCTTACGACGACCGTCATCCGGTCACGGGCGGCGGCCGCGTCGCGTGGACGTCATCCCCGACGCTTTCCTCCTATAACCTCATGGTCAAGGAGAACGGCGCCGTCCGGAAGCTCGCGCAGTATCACGTGCTGAACTACGCCTTCTCGGGCAAGACCCTGTACTGGATCAACAAGCTCCCGAACGAGACCTGGTTCCGCGTGTTCCGCGACAGCGGCGCGGCTCCGGTCGCGGTCGGCGAAGGCGACGATCGCGCCCTCCGCCAGTATTTCTTCGTGGACAACAAGGGCACGGCCGGCTGGGAGTACTCCACCAAGCGCTGGGACTACGACAAGCGCGTGGTCTACGTCTCGGTGAACGGCAACCAGGCGTATCGCGTGCTCCAGCGCGACGTCCCCCCGAACGTCACCCGCGTCGAGGACGTCGACGGTTCGCGCGGCACGGCGATCGTGAACGTGCACGACCTCCTCTTCACCAAGATCAACGAGAACGTGGCGCTCACCGAGTCCGATGCCACCGGCACCGGTACCGTCTACCGCAAGGGCGCGATGACGAAGGTCCGCTTCATGGACGGCGGATTCGTCCTCCATCGCGAACCTGACTCGAACATCGGCCTCGACTTCCGCGGCAAGGACCGCACCGACTTCGTCACGCTCGACGCGATCATCCATGACCGCTTCGACGCCGACGGCCCGGCCGCGGCAGGCGCGAAGGTCGGCGGCGGCGTGGTCCTCTACGCCGACGGCAAGACCGTCGTCTCGACTTCGACCGTCGAGACCAGCGACATCTCCGTGAAGAACGGCGACGTCGCCTGGATCGAAGGTACCGGTGACGCGAAGACGCTCAAGTTCGCCTCGCGCACCATCCTCGTGAAGACTGCCGCCGGCGCCAAGCGCGTCTCCGGCTGGCTCGCGAAGGCCCCGGGCAACCCCGCGGTGTATCTCGTCGCGAACGACGGCAAGCGCTACGTCTTCCCCGGTCAGGGCCAGTACTTCGGCTGGTATCAGGACTTCGCTTCCGTGCGGACGATTTCGCAGGGCGCGCTCGCCGGCTACGGCCTCGGCGGCAACGTCCTCTACCGTCCCGGTTCGCGTCTCCTGAAGACCGCCTACTCGCCCCGCGTGTACGCCGTCGGCTCCGACGCCGCGCTGCACTGGATCGCGAGCGAGGACGTCATCGTCTCCGTGTACGGCTCGGCCTGGAAGGGCCGCCTCGACACGATCGACGAGTCGCTCCTCGGCGATTACGGGACCGGATCGAACATCACGAGCGACATCGGTTACTACGCCGCGCTGACCAACAAGTGATCTTGCGCATTCGAGCGCAAGATCATCCCGAGCCCGCATCACCGCGGGTCGCGGGATCCCGCGCCGCGAAAACAAAACGCCCCGCATCACTGTGCGGGGCGTTTTCGTTTCTACTTCTTTTTCGTTGCGGTGGCAGCCTTGGCCTTCACCTTTTCCTTGAGCTTCTTCTTGTGCGTGCGGAGGTAGTAGAGCTTCGCGCGGCTCACCTCGTACTGCTTCACCGTCTCGATCTTGGCGATGACGGGGGAGCGGAGGGGGAAGATCCTCTCGACGCCGTAGCCGCCCGCGACCTTGCGCACGGTGATGGTTCGGCTCTGGGCATCCTTGCCCTTGATCGCGATGATGGTGCCCTCGAAAATCTGGATGCGTTCGCGTTCGTCGCCTTTCGGCGTCACTTCCTTGATTTTCTGGTGCACGCGGACGACCATGCCCGGCTCGAGCTCGTCGGCCTTGGCCTCTTCGACCACGACCTCCGCGGCGGGGGTTTCCGCCTTCACTTCCTCGGCCGCGGCCTCCGCCCCGGCGCTGTCCTGCTGGTTTTCCGCCTGTTCAGCGGGGTTCTTGGCTTCATCGGCCATACTTTTTTCAGTGCCTTGAGTAAAGAAGAAACAACCTGCTCCACGGAGAGGTTGTCCGTTTGAACGACGGTATCATAGACGCTCAAATCGTTCAAGTCAAGCCCGTAGGTCCGGCGATAGCGGACCAGGTTGTCCTTATCCCGCCGGTTTATCTCCCTTAAGGCGCGGGCGTAGGGGATACCCTCCCGTCTGGCCACACGGCTCGCCCGAGTCCGGGCGGTCGCGCCTATCCAGATGCGGTGTGCGGGGAGGTCGTTCAGCAGGCTCATCCAGCCGGCGAGGCGGCCTTGGAGGATGAGGTTGCCGGCACGTTTGGCCTTGCGGACCATCGCCGCGTCGAGCTTCCGGTCGATTGTGGGGTGCTCCTCGGCGTAGCGGCCGAAGGTCGCGACGTCCATCTTGTGCCGTTTCGCCATCGCGCGAAAAATCGTGCCGATGTCCACGGTCGGGATGCCGAGCTTTTCGGCCAGCAGTTTCGCGGAGCTCGATTTTCCGGAGCCGGAGAGGCCGGAGATGGTGATTAACATGGAAGCTTCAGAGGTTAGAGCTTCAGAGGTTAGAGCTCTAACCTCTGAAGCTTTGAACCTTTAACCTCGCAACCTGACGAGGACGTACGCCAGCTCGTCGGGGAGCGGCGACTCGAATTCGAGCTTGCGGCGCGTCGAGGGGTGGGTGAAGCCG
Organism: uncultured Gammaproteobacteria bacterium; assembly: GCA_964407925.1. Taxonomy (GTDB): domain Bacteria; phylum Patescibacteriota; class Patescibacteriia; order SG8-24; family SG8-24; genus CAYOXM01. The sequence goes on along the minus strand of CAYOXM010000030.1, from coordinate 8,995 downwards.
AGCTTTTTGGCGTGGAGGAACAGCCGCGGCGCGGGGACGAGTTTCGCCTTGTCGCTGCCGTAGAGCGGATCGCCGACCACGGTGCAGCCGAGCGCGTGCATGTGCGCGCGGATCTGGTGCGTGCGTCCGGTCTCCGTGCGCACGGTGAGGAGCGTGGCCTTGGGGAGCCGTTCGTCGACGTGGTAGTGCGTCACGGCCTCGCGGTCGCCCTCGCGGGGGACGGCGCGTGCGGCCATCTTGCCGCTCCCTTTCTTCCTGCCGATCATCAGGTTCACGACGCCGGAGTCCGCGGGCGGCGCACCGTTCACGAGCACGGCGTATTCCTTGTGGACCGTGTGCTTTTGGAATTGCCGTTTCAGCGAGTCGTACGCCTTTTTCGTCTTCGCGACGACCATGAGTCCCGACGCGTCCTTGTCGAGCCTGTGCATGATGCCCGGACGGTCCGGCGACTCGCCGACGGTCGCCATCGCCGGCCAGCGCGCGATGAGGCCGTTCGCGAGCGTCTCGCGGTCGCCTTCGACGGCCGGGTGCACCAGCAGTCCGGCCGGTTTGTTCACCACCGCGATGTCCGCATCCTCGTGCACGACGGCGAATTTGACGTCCTTGCGCGGTTCGAGTCCGGCCGGCGCGTCCGCTGCCGTGGTTTTTGCGGCATCGAACCGCACTTCGTCGCCGGCCTTGAGGGCGAGGTGCGGAGTCGCCGCGATGCCGTTTACCGTCACGTCGCCGGCCTTGATGCGTTTCTGGATTTTCGCGCGCGACAAGCCCGAGAGCCGCTTCGCCAGGAAGACGTCAATCCTTTCGCCTACGTCGTCGGGTTCGATCCGCAGGACAGTTTTCATGGGTGGAGTATAGCCTGCGGACGGGCAATAAAAAAGCGGGGCGATATGCCCCGCGGGTCAGTCGTCGCGGTCCGCCGTGTTCGGCGGAAGGGGGATAGGGATGCCGCACGCCTGGCAAACGCGCAGGCGGAGGGCGCAAACCGTGCAAAAGCACGCGTCGGCCTTGGTCGTCGCATGACCGCAGGTCTTGGCCGCGGCGTTGCCGCTCGCGCAATTCCCGCGGCAGGCGCCGCAAAAGCCGTCGAAGGTCGGTTCCATCAGTTTCTCCTCGGAAGCGATACGAAAAAAGGACTCGGCAATGGTACGCCCGCGCTCGGTCGCGTCAAGGTGGCATTGCCCGCGAGGCCCGTTCTGCTATCCTTGCGTTGCATCGGCCCGTAGCTCAATGGTTAGAGCAGCTGGCTTATATCCAGCCGGTTGCAGGTTCAAGTCCTGCCGGGCCGACCACGCCAGAACCGCAGCCTGTCTGCGGTTTTTGCGTACGACCGTTGACCGTTCTTTGAATTTAGGGTCCGTGACCGCTAGGGTTCGGGCATCGTCCTTTGCCAAGGAACAGCGAATGAGAAAATACCGGCTTTGCATCCTCGACTGGAACGGCACGCTGCAGGACGACCTGCATCACATCTACGAGTGCGGCGTCCAGCGCATCTTCCGTCACTACGGGCTCGCGTGCCCGACGCTCGACGAGTACCGTCACGAGGTGACCGCCGACTTCATGGGGTCGTTCTACTGGCCGCGCGGCATTCCGCGCGACGCGTCCGCCGCCGACCTGAACGCCATCATGGCCGAAGGGTTCAAGGAGAAGGGGACACCACCGCCGCTCTTTCCGGACGCCATAGCGTTCGTCGAAGCACTCGCCGTTCGCGGCTACCCGATGGTCGTCGCGAGCGGGTACGCCACGGCGAAATTGGACGCTGCCGTCGGCCGGAGCGGCCTCGGAAAGCATTTCCTGAAGGTCGTCGGCGACGTTCGTGACAAGCCCTCCGCGTTTGCGGATCTCATGGAAGCGGCCGGCGTCGATCATGCCGAAACCGTCGTCGTCGGCGACACGGTCGAGGACATTGAGGGCGCGAAGGCCGTCGGTGTCATGCCGCTCGTCTGTACGCGCGGCTTCCACCCCCGCGACCGCCTCGCGAAGGCGCTCGAGGGCGTCCCGTATTTCGCCATCTGCGACACGCTCACCGATCTCCTTCGCTACCTTCCGTGAATTCACCCGCCTTTCGGCGGGTTTTTCTTGTCTCGAGGCTTGACGCGTGGGAGAAAAAACGCTAGTTTCATCTGTCCGCCCGACGCGGGGGATGCAACAACGTCAATTGCGGAGGAAGCCATGCGAACGTCGCGAAGGGGTGTCACGGTTCTCGAGGTCCTGATCGTTCTCAGCATCATCGGCCTGGTCGTCGGTGGCGTCGCCGTCGTCGCCGTGAGCGGCAAGGTCGATGACGCGGCCGCATACCGCGCCGCCGAGATGTACGGGTTCAAGGAGTCCCGCATCATCGACCGTCACAGCGGAATCGGCATGAACGGAGGCTGCGACGAGTATGACCGTGTCGCCTTCGACATGGAGGGGACCAATGCGGCAGGCAACACGGTTCCTTTCCTCGTCTGCTGCACCATGAACAGCAAGGGCTGCACCGTCCGCTCGCGCTGAACGATTTCCCCGGCTTCACGCCGGGGATTTTTTTATTCACAAATCGGGGACTGTCCCCAAAATGCGGATAAGAAAAATCCCCGCATCAGCGGGGACGGAAGTCGGAAGCCGGTTTGGCGAACGCGCCGCGGAGGACGTTGGCTTCGAGCTGCGCCCATTGACCGGGCGAGAAGCCGTACGCCGCGTCGCAGGCGGCGACAACCTCGTCCATCGTCGGCAGGAACAGGTCGTCGTCGGCGTTCAGCGTGTAGATGATGCCGGCGTCGAGCAGTTCGTCGATGCGCAGTTCAGCCACGTCGTTGATGCAGCCGCAGGCGACGTTCGAGAGCGGACAGCCCTCGACGCGGATGCCCTTGTCGACGCAATACCGCACGAGTTCCGGATCATCGGGGAGCGGGATGGCGTGGCCGAGGCCGTGGCAACGCAGGTCGTAGGCCGCGGTGCGCACGTTCTTCAGCATCCGTTCGCGGTACGTCGCGGCGGGTTCGCGCGATACCCACTCGCCGGCGTGGCAGGTGCGCTTCACGTTGCCCCCGAACGTCAGCGCGTACGCGGGGTAGTGCTTCTCCGGCGGATGGTTCGCCTCGTCGCAGGCCATATCGAGTGCGACTTCGCCGTCGTACTCAAGCGCGACGCGCGCGATGGCCACGCCGGTTTCCGCATCCGCCTCGCGGTTGATGCAGATGGTCGGCATGATCGTGATGGGGTAGCGCGACTGCGCCTTCCGCAGGCCGCGGATCATCCCTTCGGTCGCTTGGGCGAGCGTCAGTCCGCCGCCCACGTGGTACTGCGGCGCGAAACGCGCCTCGACGTAGAGGTGGCCCTCGCTCGCGCGGCGGCGACCGTAGGCGTAGCCGGCCATCTCGAGCGCCTCGAACGTCTGCATGACTGACGTGCCGCTCGCGAACCGCGCGACGATGTTCTCGTGCGGATCCTTGAAGAACAGCCGCCACGCGTCGACGGAGGGGAAGGGGAACGGCCTGCCCGCGAGGCGATACAGGTCCTCGATGACGTCGGCGAGCCCCGCGCTGCCGTCGATGTGGTCGTGATGCAGGCCGCGAATTCTCGGTGCCATTGAACGCTCCTCGGTGGAAAGGACTTTTGACCAGCCTAGACCTTCGAAACGCCACTGACAAGCTCTTGAAGGTAAGGCAAAAATTTGCTAAAATATAAGGGATTATGCGCCGTTTCACCGTACTTTTCGGCCTCGTCGCCGCCTTATCGCCGCTCTCGGCGTTCGCGGCCGCTCCCGTTACCGCCACGGCGGTTCCGGCGGCCGAAGTATTGTCGTGGCGTTGGGAGTCCGGGAAGGCGCCGGTCGAGACCGGTCGGTTCGCCGTGCCGCCGAAGGGCGTGGTGGGAAATTCGCTCGCGGTCGCGGATCTCGGCGCGGACGGCGTGTCGGAAATCGTCATCGGCGCGGGGTTCGACGAAGCGCCGGAGGTTCGCGTGGTGCGTGCCGACGGTTCGGTCATCACATCGTTCCTCGCGTATGACGCGGGGATGACGCAGGGCGTCACTGTCGCCGCGGGCGACCTCGACGGCGACGGCAAATCCGAGATTGTCACGGGTACGGGTCCGGGCGCCGTCGCGCACGTGCGGATTTTCGACGCGACGGGGAAAGTGCGCCTGCTCGCGGGCGGGCTGTTTCCGTACGGCGCGGATTTCAAAGGCGGCGTTACCGTGGCTGTCGCGGACACGGATGGCGACGGCAAGGCGGAAATCATCACCGCGCCAGGGCCGACGGGAGGGCCGCGACTCGCGGTATGGGGAGCGGACGGCAAGCAGAAGGCCGACCTCTTTGCTTTTGATAACTCCAACCTCGTCGGCATGAGCATCGCTGCAGGCGACCTCGACGGCGACGGCAAGGCCGAAGTGGTCGCCGCGCTCGCTGGCCCGTCGCCTGCGGCCGTGCGCGTGTACGACGTCTCGAAGCGCGTGATGATCCGCGAGTTCGCGGGCGTCGGCGGCGGTTTCGCGGGCGGACTGAACGTCGCGGTCGGCGACGCGGACGGCGACGGCAAGAATGACATCCTCGCCGCGCCGAACGGCGGGGGAGGCCCGCACGTCCATGCGTTCCGCGGCGACGGTGCGCCAATGGGCAACTTTTTCCCGTATGCTGAGTCCTACCGCGGCGGCGTACTTCTCGCCGTCGGCTCGTTCGGCGACGGTGCTCGCGTCGTCACCATGCCGGCGGGACGCGCCGACGGCGGGCGCGCGCAGTTCGCCAAATACATCAAGGTGTCGGTGAAGGACCAGCGATTCCAGGCGTTCGAGTACGGCCGGCTCGTGAAGACGTTCCTCGTCGCGACCGGCCTGCCGAATTTTCCGACGCCGAAGGGCGACTTCTCGATTCTCGAGAAGCCGTACAAGGTCCATTACCGCTGGTCCTACGGCGCCGGGCATCCGGAGAACTACGACATGGGTTGGGTGACGTGGAACCTGCGTTTTTACCCGCATGTGTACATCCACTACGCGCCGTGGCGGCAGGTATTCGGCGTGCGGGGGAGTCACGGCTGCGTGAACGTCTCCAAAAAGGACGCACAGTGGGTCTATGACTGGGCTGACGTGAAGACGCCGGTGACGATTGAATGACGTGAGACCGAGACGGACGGCGTTTGCGGGCCGGGGTAATTGGCCCGCAAACGCGCCCTTCCCGGTCTCACGGCGGGAGGGAAGAGGACAGGGTTGACAAGACCCTGTTTTTGTGCTATATTTCTTCCTTATTAGATGATTTCCGCCGATATGAAAGACGTCATTGCCGAAGCGGTCCGAGCCCATCAGGGAGAGCGGATGCATGCGCAGGCGCTCGACGCGGAAATCGAGCGGTACGTCTCGGAATACGAGGCGGAAAAGTCGGTCATGGATCTCGCGCATCGCGAAACGCTCGCCCTCGCGAAGACCGAGGCGGAACGCAAGCGCCTCTGGCGCGCCTACGAAAAGCGCATCGCCGCCATGCAGGCCAAAGTCCTCGAGGACGTCGCGGCCAACTCCGTCACCGTCCTCCACGAAACCATGCCGGCACTGATGCTGGCGCACTGACAAAAAACGCCCCGATGTTCGAGGGCGTTTTTTGTTTCCGTGGACGTTCACTTCGCGCCGCCAGTGATGATGCCGTTGATTTTCGAGCTGAGTTCGAGAAACGCCTGCCGCGTCAATTTTCCGTCGGCATGAAGGTCGTTGATCTCCTTCACGACGGCATTGATTTCGGCGACGCCTGCCGCGTTCTTTTCGGTCACGATGCCTTCGTATCCGCCGGGTTGGTAAACCTCCTGATAGTCGCGCATGATTTTGCCGCCCTTGCGCTCCGAAGCCTTCTGCGACAAATACTCGTACTCTTCGTCGGCCTCGTCCGCTTCCATGTCCGAAAGTCCGGTGATCCAGGCGAATTCGTTGTTGTAGTCCTGCGTCAGGCCGGTTTCCGGCAGCACGGTGAATGCGACCTCCATCTTGACCGGCGGTTTGCCTTCGATTTCAGCCGTCACCGCCTTCACCTCCCTGTTCCCGAGTTCGGTTTCGGACGAAATGGCGGTCAGTTCCGCTCCGGCCGCCGGATCGTCCGGAAATTCCCGGACGGCGGACGCGATCGCTTCGCGCGTCTCGTCGGCGGTCTGCTCCGTCTGCGCCAATTCGAGGGCGACTTCCTGCGCGTTCGTCCTTTCGGGCATTTCCGCCCCGTTCTCGACGGCCTCCTCGCGCCGTTCCGCCTCCTGCTTCGCCGCTTCCGATTTCGCGTCAAGCGTTTCCGGCATATCCGTCGATTACCTATCCGACTTTGAAAGTCCGGCGCGGATACCGGCGATTTTTCGGTCGTCTCTCCTTCGTGCCGCGCGTTTTACCGCATCCTGCGCCTGACGCCGCAACGTCGCGAAGAGCGAACGTAACGTTCCGAGCCTTTCCTTCAACGCGCGGGCGCGCTCTTCCGATAACTCTGACGACATAGTCCGTAGAGTATGCCACGCTTTCCGGCTACTTCCCACCGGCGGTCTTCGCGGGGCGGAATAAGAAAAAACGCATCCCGGAAGATGCGTCCTTTCTGGTGGGCGGCAGAGGAGTCGAACCTCTGACCTTCATCCCCACACCTTTACGCAACAACCCCGGCTTTAGGCCGGGGTTGTTGATGGTGCACGCACCAGGATTCGAACCTGGGACCTTCACAATGTCAATGTGACGCTCTAACCAACTGAGCTATGCGTGCGTGAAAGGTGTGGGGATCAATGTGACGCTCTAACCAACTGCGCGGTAGCCGCCCCTATAAAGCTGAAAACAATGTTCACAGCATAGATTGCCCCTTGAAATAAATCAAGGGTAGGGGCAGGATTGAGCATCGTTCCTTACTCAACCGCGTAAAGTCCTCGACAAGCTCGGACCACGCGGCAAGACAGAAAAGAGGACGTCATGGCCGATTTTGCCTCGCTCTTCGCCTTCGACCCCGCCAAACGGTTTTGGTTGGGCGTGGAAGAAGAAGTCTGGACCGTCGATCCGAAGACCGGCGTGCTCGTCAGCGGCGCCCTCAAGACGTTCGCGAAGAACGAGAAGCGTCGGTGGATGGGCTGCAAGCCGGAACTGCCGGCCCAGCAGATCGAGATCATCACGCCGCCGTGCTCGTCGCTCTGGTCGCTGCATCGCGCGCTCGAGCGCAACCGCTCGACGCTCGACGCGATGGCCGGACTCTACGGCTTCCGCATCTCGCGCGAACCCGTTCCGACGAAACCGTTCGCCATCGACGTGTTCCCGAAGCCACGGTACCTCAAGATCCGCGACCGCTTCGGCGAACGGCTCCGCGGCGCGTACGTCGCCGGGCTCCACGTCCACGTCGGCCTCGGTTCCAAGGACGAGGCGATACACGTGATGAACGGCGTCCGCGCCGACCTCCCGATGTTCCTCGCGCTTTCGGCGCGTTCGCCGAAGTTCGCGGGCGGCGCGCTCGAGTACGCCTCGTACCGTTTCGTGAAATATCGCGAGATGGCGGGCGAAATCGTGCCGCCGTTCCTGAACGGCTGGAAGCATTTCGAGGCGATCTCCGCGGTTCGCGGCTACCTCGAAGATCCGCGCATGTGCTGGTGGGCGGTCCGCATCAGTCCGCACGGGACCGTGGAACTGCGCATCTGCGACGTGCAGGAGAACACGCAGCGGACGCTCGCGCTCGCCGCGCTGTTCCTGATGACGGCGCGACTGTCGCTCCTCAGCGAGGGTCGCGCCATCGCGCCACACCCGCCGGAAATCATCGCCGAACGCCTCGAGGCCGCGGCGAAGGGGACGTTCGACGCGACGGGATACCTCGGCGACCTTCTTCGGCTCACCGAATCCTGGCCCGGTCTCTTCGACGAAGAGCGCGACATCGTTCAGCGATACCTGCCCTACCGCTAGGGGGCAGGTTTTTTTGCGCAAAAAAACGACCTGAAGTATCAGGTCGTCTTGAGCCGCGGAGGCCGGTCGTACACGACGAGCGCGCCAGCCGCGAGCACGAGCGCACCGCCGACGTAGACGCCGGCCGACGGCGGTTCGGCGAGGAACGCGGCCGCGGCGGCGATGCTGACGATCGGCTCGATGTAGGCGAGCGTGCCGACGTGCCCGACCGGCGCGGTCTTGAGCGCGCGGAAGAACAGCACGTTCGCGACGGCGAAACTCATCAGGCCGAACGCGACGAGCGCGCCGACTTCCTTCGCCCCGAACGACACGGTGTCGACGAACAGCAGGGAGGGCAGGAGCAGTGCCGCCGCGCCGAGGACGATCGCCGTGTGCAGGATGCTTTGCGGCAGGCGGTCGTGCATCTTCGGCACCTGGACGTTGTACCAGGCGAAGAACGCGGCCGACGCCGTACCGAGCACCGCACCCCACAGGTGGTTCGTCGCGCCGAGGGAGAGCTCGGGCGCGAGCACGATGGCGAGGCCGGCGATGCCGACGACGAGCGCCAGCCATCCTTTGACGGTCGGCCGCTGACCGCCCCAGAGCGGGACGAAAAGCAGGCAGGTCATGAACGGCTGGAACGAGTGGGTCAGCACGGCGTTCGCGACGGTCGTCGTCTTCACCGACCATTGGTAGGTGAACGAGCAGCCGGCGAACGCGGCGGAGAGTCCCAGGAGCCGCGGTCCGTGGTCGCGCCAGGCGGCGCGGACTTGCGGCCAGCGTCCGGGGCCGATCCAGAGGAGCATCGCCACGGTGCCGATGAGCGCGCCCGTGCAGCTCGCGGCGGGGCCGGGGAGCGGGATGGCGCGCAGGACGACGGTCGACGCGAATCCCCAGATGAGGAACGCGAGAATGGCGCAGAGATAGCCCATCGCGGGCCTCCTTTCATATGCAAAAGACCGACGCACAACCGTACGGGAAAAATTCCCAATGGACAAGGGAAAAATTAATGATTTTCGGTAGTAGGCTGTAGCCGACCTGCCAGCGCCTCCCCACCAACCCAGAAGGCCCGACCGGTCCCCGTGCCGACACGGAAAATCGCCTCTCGCGATTTTCCTCGCGCTCGGCGCGAACCGCTGCGCGGCTTCGCGCCATT
>CAYOXM010000029.1:0-13706 GCA_964407925.1 uncultured Gammaproteobacteria bacterium | reverse complement strand
GCGTCGTACGCCACGCTCCACGGCTCACTCGTGCGCTGGACGCTCGGCATCAACGACCGCGCGCTCATGCACATGATCGAGCTGCGCACCCAGCCGGCCGGCCATCCTTCCTACAGGAAGGTCTGCCAGATGATGCACAAGGCCGTCGCCGCCCGTTCGCCCTGGCGCGCGGAAGCGATGGCGTTCGCCGACCACGGCGACTATTTCTGGACGCGCGCCGACCAGGAAGCCCGGCAACGGGTGAAGGAAGCGGCGCTCGATCAAAAGTGATTTTGTTCGTTCCAAAGGAGGAACGTATGCCAAAAGGAGTATTTCTGGTCATCGAGGGCACGGACGGTTCGGGTAAGACCGAGCAGTCCAATCTGCTCGTCGAACGGCTCCGCAAGGAAGGCCGTACCGTGGAGACCATCGCGTTTCCGCAGTACGAGACCCACGCCGGCGCCGTCGTGAAGCAGTACCTGAAAGGCGAATTCGGCCCGCCCGAGGAAGTCGGCGCGAAGCGCGCGTCGATCCTCTACGCCGTCGACCGCTACACGGCGGCCCCGCGCATCCGCGCCTGGCTCGCCGAGGGCAAGATCGTCGTCGCGAACCGCTACGTCGCCTCCAACATGGGCCATCAGGGCTCCAAGGAGCGGCGCGCGGAGGAACGCGCGGCGTTCTACCGTTGGAACGACGAGCTCGAATTCGGGCTCTTCGCCATCCCGCGGCCCGACGTGAACGTCATCCTGCACGTCCCGGCGAAAATCTCGCTCTCGCTCATCGAGAAGCGCGGACTCGCCAAGGACGAGCACGAGAACCTCGCCCACCTCGAACAGGCAGAGCGGACGTACCGCGAAATCGCGGCGACCTTCCCCGGCTTCGTCGCCGTGGAATGCATGGACGGCGAGCGCCTGCTCTCCATCCCCGAAGTCCACGAAAAGGTCTGGGCGGCCATCGCGACGCTCCTCGCCTGACCCTCAGGACCCCCGCTACCCCGGGGGTCTTTTCTTATGCTATACTCCCCGCATATGGCTCAAGGTCAACTTATCGCCCCCGGCGACATCATCGTCGAATCGTGGCTGAATTTCCGGAAGCATGTCCGGATTTACGCGGAATTCGTCGTCTGGATCGCGCTCCTCAGCGTCATTCAATGGGCGTTCTCCGTGCTCCTCAAGACGGTCATCGACGACCGCTACCTGCGCGTGACGCTGCTCGGGCTCCTCTCCTTGCCGATCTTCTTCACCGTCGCGGTGATCACGACGTCGATGCTCGATTTCACCGCGAAGGCCCTCCGCGGCAAAAAAACCGACCTCAAGGAGATGCTCTCGGTCGGGTTGCACAAGGTCTTTCCGGTCATCTGGGTCTCCATCCTCGTCGGACTGATGTACCTGCTCGGCATCATCCTGCTCATCGTCCCGATTCTCGTCTTCCTCGTCTGGTACCGCTTCAGCCAGGCGTACGTCGTCGTCGACGACGTCCGCGGAACCGCGGCGCTCGCGGCCAGCAAGAAGCTCTCATCGGGCAGGTGGTGGGCCGTCTTCGCCCGAATCGTCGTTCCCGGCCTGTTCTTCTATGTCGCCGCGGCCTTCGCCACAGCGCTCGCCTACCTGCTGTTCGGCGCGGCTCTCGGCGACCCCGGCCTGTTCTTCGGCAACCAGCCGGACATCGGCGAACTCTCGAACACTCATACGCTCATCACCATGGTCGTTCCCAACGTCATTAACGGCTTCGCGATTCCCCTCTTCCTGGGCGCCGACCTCGTCCTCTGGTACGACCTCAAGAGGACCGCGTAAACCTTGTAAAAAACCGCTCAAGGACGCACAATGCGGGGTGAACCCGCATTTCGTTTTGCCTCCGGAATATGAAATTCGAATCCGTCATCGGCCTCGAAATCCACGTCCAACTGAAGACGAAGACCAAGATGTTCTGCCGCTGTTCGAACCGCGGCGAATACGAGGCGCCCAACATGACGGTCTGCCCCGTCTGCCTCGGCCAGCCGGGGACGCTCCCGGTCATCAACGCGAAGGCCGTGGAATTCGGCGTGATGGTCGGCCTCGCGCTCGGGAGCAAGATCACCGAATTCTCCAAGTTCGACCGCAAGCAGTACTTCTATCCCGACCTTCCGAAGGGCTACCAGATTTCGCAGTTCGACCTTCCCGTCGTCCGCGACGGCTCCGTGACCGTCAGCGTTCCCGCCGGCAGCGGCGAGCGGCGTGACGTCACCGTCCGCATCCACCGCGCGCACCTCGAAGAGGACGCCGCCAAACTGGTCCATGCCGACGACGGCTCGTCGAGTTTCGTCGACTTCAACCGCGGCGGCACGCCGCTCATCGAGATCGTCACCGAACCGGACATGCGGACGCCGGCCGAGGCAAAGGCGTTCCTCCAGGAACTCCGCCTCATCATGCGCTACATCGGCGTGTCTGACGCGGACATGGAAAAAGGACACCTTCGCTGCGATGCCAACGTCTCGCTCCGCGAAATAGCGGAGGATCCGGCGAACGAGGAGTGGAAGACGCGCCTCAACCCGAAGACCGAGGTGAAGAACATCAACTCGTTCCGCTCGGTGGAGCGCGCGCTCGAATACGAAATCAAGCGCCAGACCAAGCTCTGGCTCGACGGCAAACCGCCGATGATTTCGACCACCCGCGGATGGGACGACGTCCGCGGCCTTACCGTCGAACAGCGATCCAAGGAGGACGCCGCCGACTACCGTTACTTCCCCGAACCCGACCTCCCGCCGCTCATGCTCCACGAGATGGCCGAGGCGCTCCGCGGGCGGATTCCCGAACTCCCCGAAGCGCGCCGCCGCCGGTTCATGGAAGAGTACAAATTTACGGAAGCCGACAGCCGGACGCTCGTCGAGGACAAGGAACTCGGCGACTACGCCGAGAAGGTGATGTCCGAGCTCCAGGAATGGGTCCGCTCCTCCGGCGACGGCGAGGCGCATTGGGACGCCTGCAAGGAGCAGTATGCCAAGCTCGCCTCCGGTTGGATCCTCTCGAAGCTCGGCGGCGTGATGACCGAGCACAAGATCGACATCCGCACGCTCAAGATCACCCCCGAGAACTTCGCCGAACTGCTGGCGATGGTCCATAAGAAGGAGGTCACCGGCCCGAACGCGCTCGTCATCCTGACGGAGATGGCGCTCTCGGGCGCGGATCCCTCGGTCATCAAGCAGGAAAAGAACCTCGGCGCCATCGAAGACACCGGCGAGCTCGAAAAGGCGGTGAAGGACGTCATCGCGGCAAATCCCAAAGTCGTGGAAGACTGGAAGGCGGGCAAGACGAACGCTGCGCAGTTCCTCGTCGGCCAGGTGATGCGGGCGACCCGAGGCAAAGCGCCGCCGGAGGCGGCAAGGACGCTTATCGAAGAACAGCTGAAGAAGCTCGTCTGAAGCCGGCCTGCCTGGGCATTCCGCCGGCGACCTGCGGAAACGGTCGCCTTGCGGAACGCCCGGCGCGGCCTCCGCGCTCGGCTAAACGGCTCCGCTCGGCTAAAAAGAAAATATGAAACCGCCCTGTCGACGGGCGGTTTTTGTCACCCCCTCTTATCATCCTTCTAGCGGCCGGGTTCGGAGCCGAGGTTAGAGATGCTTCGAGAAATCCGACCCGACGAGGCATCAATGGCGACGCATGGGCCGGAGGTCGGATTTCCATCCCCCATCATCGAGTGCGGAGCGACGAGCGGCGAGGGCGGAGGCCGCGGAAGGGCAGCCCCTGCGGACCAATTACCCCGGTCCGCACGGGGCGGACCATTCCGCGGCCGGCTTTGACACGATAACCGTGGAAATGTCGCGTACAAAAGAAAAATTCCGCCGTTATGGCGGAATTTTTCGTCTTCCGACGGCTTACTTGGCCGCCGACTTGGGAAGAATCTTGAACATGCCGGTCCCGCAAACGCTGCAGGTGCCCTTCATGGCAGGGCGAGTGCCGCCGCCTTTCGCCGGCATCTCGATCTGGTTCGCGTCCTTCATCTCGCGCTTCTCCTTGCACTTGACGCAGTATCCGATGACCGCTTCGGCCATAGATAGTGATGGTTAAGAGTTCTGCAAGAAGTATAGCAAATAAGCGGAAATAAGGCGAGGGTTTTACTCGGTTTTTCGACGACAAAACGCAAAAAATACGCTCCATTGAGCGGTTTTTTCATTTTTGCCGTTATCCACTGATTCACCCCTTTTTCCGCCCAAAAAACTTTTTCGTGAGCCTTACGGCTTCGGCATCACTTTTAACCCAAATGATGCGCTTATCGCGCCGAAACCACGTCATTTGGCGCTTGGCGTAGTGCCTCGTGTCGCGTTTTATGAGCGCGACAGCCTCTTCAAGTGAGACTTTTCCTGTCAGATACAGCCCGAGCTGGCGATGGCCGAGCCCGGTCATCGCGGGAACGCTCCAACCGTGACGCCTCCCGAGCTTCTGCGCCTCTTTTAAGAGTCCCCGCTTCATTTGCACGCCCACGCGGGCGTCGATACGACGGTACATCTCCTCGCGCGGACGCCTAATGCCGATCTGGAGGACGTCGAAGAGCGGTTCGCCGGTCTTTTGCGCCTCGGAGAACGGCTTACCGGTCGCGGCGATGACCTCAAGGGCGCGAATGGCGTACCGCCGGTTGTTCTCCGGGATGCGTGCGGCGTACACGGGGTCTTTCTTCTTAAGCTCGGCATAGAGGGCGAAGGTCGTCTTCTTCTCCATCCGCTTCCGGAAGGCCGCATTCGGCGGGACTTCGGGGATGGTGAAGTTATCGACGACCGTACGGATGAACAGTCCCGTCCCGCCGGCGAGGATGGGGATGTGCCCGCGTTTCGCGATGTCGCGACTGATGCGTATGACGTGATCCTTGAACTGGGCGGCGGTAAAAGTCTTCGACGGGGGCAGGAAGCCAAGAAGATAGTGCGGCACGCCCTTCGCCACATACGTCCGCCTCCCCCATTTCATCACCCACTTCCCCGGAATGACGTCCGACCCGATTTCCGCCCCGCGATAAAACTGCCGCGAGTCGGCGGAGATGATCTCGCCCTTGAACTTCTTCGCAAGCGCGACGGCGAGGTCGGTCTTGCCGCTCGCGGTCGGCCCGACGACGGCGATCAGCTTAGGCAGGGATTGTTTTACTTTCATATTGGTACGTAACCCCGTGGCCGGATGCAGCGCTAGGCGCGGGGAAAGTTTGCGCCGAGGCGTACTCGACGTACGGTGAGGCGTGAACAGGGGCCCCGCAACGACGCGATGCGCCGGCCACGGGGTTACCGCCTTAGCACGCTAACCGCATCCCCGCTCAACATCCACTCAAAAGCCTTATTCACGCGCACCTTCACGGTCGACCCGCGCAAATCCTCCTTGGCGTTGAAACGCGTCAATTTCATCTCGCGCGAATTGCCCGAGGCGACGCCGTGATCCCAGGAATCGACCAGCACCTCGACCTCCCGGCCGACGTACGCCTGATTCTTGCGGAGCACCGTCTCTTCCATGAGCGCCTGCAGGCGCAGCCAACGCCGTTTTTTCTCCTGCCGCGACACGTCATCCTTGAACGCGCGGTAGGCGGCGGTACCGGAGCGCGGGCTGTACATCGCGGTATAGGAAATGTCGAAGTCGCACGCCTGGTAGAGCGTGTAGGTGTCCTCGAACTGCGCCTCGGTCTCGCCGCAGAACCCGACGATGATGTCCGTACCGATGGCGATGCCCGGCACGCGCTCGCGGATCTTCGCGATCATGTCGATGAAGAACTGACGGCCGTAGCGGCGGTTCATCCGGCGGAGCACCTCGTCGCTGCCGCACTGCACGGGCAGGTGCAGGTAACGCACGTGCTTCGGTAACGTCAGCGCGTCGATGACCTCGTCGGTCATGTGAATCGGATGCGGCGCGGTGTAGTGAATGCGTTCGACGCCGGGAATCCGGTTCACCTCCCACAGGAGCGCCGCGAAATCGTCCTTGTACGGGTTCTCCGCCGCGAACGTCCCGCGGTCGGGCGCCTTGTACGAGTTGACCGTCTGCCCGAGCAGCGTGATTTCCACGGTCCCCTGCGTCGTGCGCTCGCGAATCTCGCGCAAGATGTCCAACGCCGGCCGGTTCTTCTCCGTGCCGCGCGCGAACGGGACGACGCAATACGTGCAGAACTTCCCGCAGCCCGTCTGAATCGACACGTACGCCTGCTTCTCTTTCGCGTGGCGCGGCGCGATGCGCAGGTAGTCCTCCTCGACGTCCGCGGTGTTCGCGAGGTCGGGATTCAGTTCCGCCATCCAGCGCGGCAGCTGCGGCAAATCCTTGATCGGGAAATACAGGTCGGCGGTCGGCATCTTGGCGCGGATGACGCCGTCGCGGTCGCGTCCGGGCAGGCAACCGGTCACGCCGACGATGAGTTTCGGGTTTTTCTCCTTGAGCGCCGCGAAATCCCGCATCTTCCCGAAGATGCGATCCTCGGCCGTCTGCCGCACCGAACACGAATTCACCAAAATCAGGTCCGCGTCCTCCGCCTCGGGAGTCTCGTTCATGCCCATCCTGTCCAAGAGCGACGCGACCCGTTCGGAGTCGGACTTGTTCATCTGGCACCCGTAGGTGATGAGGTGGTATTTGGCACCGGGCATAAGCGTAAATCCGCCTAAAATTAGCACCGTAAAAGGCCACCGTCAACAGTCGCGGGGGCATTGACTTTTTCGGCAGAAAGCGCACAGTGGTGGCGCTTCCCGAAGACACGGGGAGCCCGCCAAAAGGCGGCAAAAGTTCCCTCACAATTCGCGCAAGGAGAGAGAAAAATGGCTGAAATTCTGCTGAACCCGGCGCTGTACGCGGCGATCTTCGCCACGCTCACGCTGGCGTTCATCGTCCTCAAGTCCGTCCACTCGGTCGGTCCGACCGAGGTAGGCCTGATCACCAAGCGGTGGTCCACGAAGAAGCTCACCGACGACAACCCCATCGCCTTCAACGGCGAGGCGGGCTATCAGGCCGAGCTCCTCATGCCCGGTCTCCGGTTCAAGTTCTGGCCGCTCTACGGCGTCCAGAAGTTCCCGTGGGTCCAGGTCGCGTCCGACGAGATCGGCGTGGTCATCGCCCAGGTCGGCAAACCCCTTCCGAACGGCGCCAAATCGGCGAAGTACAAGAAGGAGTTCGGCAACTTCTCGAAGGTCCAAGAGTTCCTGACCGGCGAGGGGCAGAAGGGCGTCCAACGGCCGGTGCTGCCTCCGGGCACGCTCCTGCCGCTCCATCCCGTCGCCTTCCTCGTCATCACGCAGAAGAAGGTGTTCGGCCTCCCCGTCTCGCCCGAGCTGCGGCGGTACGGCAAGGGAGAGCTCAACTGCGGTGCCTTCGGCCTGACGCCGGACCAGCTCAAGCTGGTGCGCATCCAGCCGATGAAGGAGGAGGGCGGCAAGGTGACCGACATCGTCGGCATCGTGACGACGTTCGAAGGCGACCCGCTCGCCTCGGGCGACATCGCCTGCCGCCTGGGCGGTTTCACGGACATCTCCGAGATGGAAGGCCGCGACTGCAAGGACGCGGAGCTCGTCGAGAAGGTGCTCGGCACCAAGAACGACAAGCACAACAACTACCAGGACTTCCAGGCGTTCCTCGACGCGGGCGGCAAGATCGGGCTTCAGCACGATCCGCTGCTCTACGGCGAGTACACGCTGAACCCGTTCCTGGTGAAGGTCGACTTCGTGCGCATGCTCGTCGTGAAGCAAGGCGAGGTCGCGGTCATCAAGGCCTACGTCGGCCTGCCGACCGAGGACACGTCCGGCGAGCAGTTCAAGCACGGCTCCATCGTGAAGCCGGGCCACCGCGGCATCTGGCAAGAGCCGCTCCGCACCGGCAAGTACGCGCTCAACCCGCGTTGCTACGAGGCGGAACTCGTCCCGACGGCGATCCTCACCCTGAACTGGGCGGACGCGACGTCGAAGGCGCACACGCTCGATCAGGGCCTCCAGCAGATCGTCGCGAAGTCGAACGAAGGGTTCGTCTTCAAGATCGACCTGCAGGTCCAGATCCACGTCCCCGACGCCATGGCCCCCAAGGTCATCTCGAGCGTCGGCACCATGCACAACCTCGTCAACGAGGTCCTGCAGGCGGCGGTGGGCAACCACTTCCGCGACAAGCTGCAGAGCATGCCGGCCGTGGACTTCATCGCCAAGCGCCAGGACGTCCAGTCCAAGGCGAACGAGCACATCAGCGCACAGCTCAAGGACTACAAGGTGGAGACGAAGGGCGTCTACATCCAGGACGTCATCCTGCCCGAGGAGCTGGTGAAGGTGCTGACGGAACGCGAGATCGCCAACCAGGAAATCGAGACGTTCAAGAAGCAGAAGGAGTCCGAGGACCAGCGCGTCGCCATGGAAATGGCGAAAGGCACGGCCGACATGCAGGCAGACCTCGCGCGATCAAAGGTCGGCATCGACATCAAGGGCAACCAGGCGCAGTCGCGCCAGAAGGAAGCCGATGGCGAGGCCTACTACCTCAACAAGGTCGGCGAAGCCAAGGGCGCAGAGATCAAGGCGATCGGCGAAGCCAAGGCGGCCGGCTACCAGAAGCAGGTCGACTCGCTCGGCAAGGAAGCGACGGCCATCGTCAACGCCCTCGAAGCGATCGCGCGCAGCAACACGCGGCTCGTCCCGGACGTTCTCGTCACGGGCGGCGGCGGTGCCACCGAAGGCCTCGCGGCGACGCTCATCAAGGGCCTCCGCTCCGGCGGACTGCTCGGCGGCGCGACGGTCGCGGCATCCGCAGCGCCGGCAGCGGTCGAACCTGCGCCCGCGACCCGTAAGGAAGGCCCCGGCAACGGCGCCACCCCGAAGCAGGCCTGAGGCGTCACGACTCTCCTCCCGCGAACGACTTGACCCACCGCATCGGCGGCGGGTTTTTCTTTACCTGAGCCAGCGAAGGTTGCCCCCTGCGGTCGACCGTGGCGCATGACGCGAAGCCGCCGCGACTCCGCCAGCGAAGGACGCACGCCCTGACGGACCGCGCGCGCAGGAGCGAAGCGGCCGCGACTTTAGTCGCGAGCCGTTCGCTCCGAGTGCGAGGGAAGCCGCCAGAAGCGGCTATCCCGTGTCCGCAGGGCATGCGTCCGAGCCACCCTTGACAAACGGCCTAAAATCTGGCTAGCTGGCTATTGAACCCTCACCCCGAAAGGGGGTCCGCCGTGCAAGAAAAAAATCAAAGCAACGTCCGCGGCCTTTTCACCTCCAGGACAACAGATCAGCGCCTCTTCGGCCGCATCCTCTCCGTCACCGCAGCGCACATCCGCTGCAACCGCCTCCTGATGGAGCTCCATGCGCCGGGACCGCTGCTCCCCCTTCCCTGGCTTCAGACGCTCACCTGCGTCGTGAGGAACGGCGATGACCTGACGGGCGTCGCGAAGGTCGAAAAGATCATGAGGCACAATGATGGGTACATCGTTGTGGTGACGGAGCCGTTCAAGGCTGCCGTCAAAGAAGATACCCGCCGAGAGGCGGGGTCCTTCCTCAAAATCACAACGGCCAGCGGCCTCGAGCGCGTCGAACCGCTGATCCAGCTTCTCCAAGCGAAACCGTGACGGATACCGTGATCCAGTCACGGTATTTTTTATCTTTCTTTAGGCAAAAAATGTCCAAAATGATTGACAACGGAGCAAAAAAATGCTATGCTAACGGGTGATTAACCCTATCGATTTTCCCTATGCGCAGCAGGGAATCCTCCCCTATGATGCCTAACGAAGCGTCAAAGGAACGCAAACCTAAGCACGACCTCGAGAGCGTCGCCGACGAGCTGGAGGCGGAAGGCGCGGAGCCCGGGATGCCGGACTTCATGAAGGATGCCGAAGCGCTCCTCGCCCTCGAAGCGAAGCGCGACAAGATGATCGACCAGAAGAACGAGCTCGCCAAGGCCGGCAACGTCCTTGAGCTGAAGCCCGGGGTCGCGTCCGGCGCCATCGACAAGGAAATCGATTCGCTGCAGGACAAGGTCAACGCCGTCCTCGGCAAGTACGGCAAGGAGGCGAACGCCTTCCAGATCGACGCCTACCGCGTCGGCGAGCTGAAGGACAACGTCGCCGACGCCGAAGCGATCATGCGCGGCCTCGAAGCTGACTACAAGAACGAGAAGAACCCGGACGCGAAGGCGAAGCTGGAACGCCAGCTTGAAGACGCCACCGCCGCATGGCAGGAAGCGCGCAACGAACTCGGCGGAATGAAGGACAAGTACGTCGCCAAGGAAGCCGCCGCCAAGGCGGAACTCGCCGGCGCGACCGAAGCCGACATCGACGCGGCGCTCGAGCCGCTCAAAGAAGCGACGCCGGAAGAGGTCGACGTCGACCTTACGGAACTCAATGAAGACGCGCGCGAAAAACGCATCGCCGCCATGGGCGAGCGCGTGGACGAAAAGATGGCGGCCATGGATAAGATCGCACAGGAAGATCCGATCGACGTGCAAGGTCTTCTCGAAATTGAAAAGCAGCGCGTCAAAGAGGAGGAGGCGGGCAAACGCGACACGCTCCCCGATGCCGGAATGGCCGGACGCATGGAAAACGTCGCCGAAGACCGACGCGACACCCTCGTCGACGAACCGGAAATCGAAGTCCAGGCGGAAGAACTCATTGACGAACCCGCGGACACCAAGGCCGAGGACGAATTCTTCCAGAAGGGAGAAGTCATCGATGCCGTCCATCGCGCGGGCCAGACGCTCGAGAACCGCAGCGCCGCGGAACGGCGCGGCGACGCCGGCGCCGAGCGCGCGGAGATGGCTCAGGAAGCGGAGAAGCTCCGCAGCCAGATGCCGGAAATGCAGCGCCAGCTCGCCCGTGCCGAGAAGTACCTCAACGACCTCGGCGTAAAGGACGTCGACGGAATGATGACGCAGCGCGCCAAGGACGGCTTCTTCGGCAAGGCTAAGGGATTCCTCGGCGGACTCTTCAATAAGAAGGCCCGCGAGCTGAACCACGCCGTTGGCCTGTACGAGAGCGTCCGTGACCAGCATAACGAGATGGCAGACAAGCTCGCCAAACTCGACATGCAGCTCAACCCTACCGACAGGCAGAAGGAAATGGCGCGCATCGCCATGGAAAACCGCCAGGGCCGCCAGTAATCGCACGGCCGAAAACCCGCCCCGCACAGGGGCGGGTTTTGCGTCTGCGGCGTTCGTGCTAGAATGCCCTCGTAACCACACATCCACAGCCCTCACCGCCACCCTTATGATGCGAGCCGAACACGGACGCGCGAAGCCGCCGGAACTGCCGAAACGGCGCGGCAAGAAAAAGAAAGAGGAGTCCCCCGTCGAGATGGAGGGGCTGACCGACGCGTCCGAGCTCAGGAGCGAACCCGCGAACGAGACGAACGACCGCGAGTCGGGCGTGGTGCTGCGCGACGGCGGCGAATCCGCCGCGGCGCTGACGCGGAAGATGGAACAGATGGCCGAACAGAAGGAGGTCAACCTGAAAAACTCCGCGCTCTCGGAATCGATGGCGAAAAAGATCAACGCCGAAATCGACCGCAACATCGAGGAGCTCGGCCGCAAGCGCGACGAGCTCGAGGGCATCGTGACGTCCGCCCCGCCGCTCGAAAAGCTCGCGCCGAAATCGCGCAAGGCGAAGCCGGCCGCGAAACCCGGCCCGCGCAAGGCCGGCGAACCGCCGCGCACCTACGAAGAACACAAGGCCGATCTCGAAGCGGCGTTCGAGAACCTGGAACGCGAGGCAAACCGCGACACGCTCGTCGACGTGGAAATTCCGAAGAAGATGGCGTCAGCCGCCGAGGAGCACGAGAGCGTCGACGTCGACCTCGCGGAACTGAACGAACAGGCCGCCGAGGATGCGTTCTTCGCCCGCGGCGAAAAAATCAGCGCCGCCCACGAGGCCGGCGAGGAGCTCGAGGCGACCGAGACGGAACGGCTCGGCCAGCGCCGTCAGGACCGGCACGAGGGACGCTCGCAAGACCAGTCGTTGCTTGAGGAGCGTGCGGAGCTGCTCCGCGCTGAACTTCCCGGGCTCCAGAACGCCGTCACGGCCGCCGAACGGCGCCTGCACCGCGAATTCGGCATCCAGGATGCCGACGCGGAGATGACGAAACGCGCATCGAGCGGATGGGAATCGCTGAAGAGCTTCTTCGGCGGACTGTTCAGCAAGAAGGAGAGCATGAAGAACGCCGCACTTGAGGACTACCGACGCCTCCGCGATCGCTACTCCGAACGTCAAGAGGAACTCAATGAGACCGAAAACCGCCTCAACCGGCCCGAACAGGTCGCCCAGGCGATGAAGCTCAAGGGCGAACGCCGCAAACCATAAAAGATATCAGAGAGCGTGACCGAAAACCGCCATTCGAGGCGGTTTTCGCTATCCCATCCCCCACCTGAACGCGGCACACCACCGCGATCGCAAAGGGTCCGCCTTGCCGTGACCGTTTTCGCAGGTCACGGAAGGCGGACCCTCGCGTTCGCGCATTACGGCGCCAACTTCTTCTTCGCCGCGTTCTCCTTCACGTACGTCACGAACTGCTTGAGCGTCATCCGCTTCTCCGTCTTCTTGCCGCGGATGCGGACGTTCACGGTCTTGAGCGACTTCTCCTTGTCGCCGATGACGAGCATATACGGGATCTTCATCTTTTCGGACTTGCGTATCTTGTAGCCGACCGTCTCGCGCAGTTCGTCCCAAGCGGTGCGGATGCCCTCGGCGGCGAGCAGGTCGTTCAACTTCTTCGCGACATTCCAGTGATCCTTGCCGACCGGGATGATCTGCACCTGCGTCGGCGCGAGCCAGGCCGGGAACGCGCCCCCGACGTGCTCGATGAGCACCGACATGAAGCGGTCGATCGAACCCATGATGGCGGCATGGATCATCACGATGCGTTCCTTCTCGCCCTTATCGTTCACGCAGGTCAGGTCGAACCGCTCCGGCATGACCATGTCGAGCTGGATGGTCGCCACCTGCCACGACCGGCCGATGGAGTCGACGGCCATGAAGTCGAGCTTGGGGCCGTAGAAGGCCGCTTCGCCCGGAGCCTCGACGAACTTCACTTTCTTGGCGTTCGCGACTTCGCGGAGCGCGCCCTCGGCCTTCGCCCACAACGCCTTGTCGCCGAGGTATTTCTCGGGATGCTTCGGGTCGTGCAGCGACAGGCGGAGCGAAAGCTTCAGACCGAACACGCCGTAGAACTTATGGATGATGTCCCAAATGATGAGCGTCTCCTTCTTCACCTGATCCATCCGGCAGAAGACGTGCGCGTCGTCCTGCGTGAAGGCGCGGACGCGGGAGAGTCCGGAGAGCTCGCCCGTCTGCTCGTCGCGGTAGCACATCGTCGAATTGGCGTACCGCTGCGGAAGGTCGCGATAGCTCCATTGGCGGCGGTTGTAGATCTGCGTGTGGTGCGGGCAGTTCATCGGCTTCATCGCGAACTCGTGCCCTTCGCGCGTCGTGAACTTGAAGAGGTCGTCCTTGTACTTCGCCCAGTGCCCGCTCTTCTCGTACAGGTCCTTCTTCGTGATGTGCGGAATCTCGACGCGCTCGTAGCCCTTGGCGGAGCGCATCTCCCAAACGTAGCCGTCGAGCGCGGCGCGGATGAACTGGCCGCGCGGCGTGAAGAGCGGCAGGCCCGGACCGACGAGGTCGGAAAACACGAAGAGGTCGAGCTCGGCGCCGAGCTTGCGGTGGTCGCGTTTCTCCGCCTCTTCCATCATGGCGAGGTAGTTCGCCAAGTCCTCCTTCGTCGCGAAAGCGAGGCCGTAGACGCGCTGCAGCTGCTTGTTCGCCTGGTCGCCGCGCCAATACGCGCCGGCGAT
>CAYOXM010000028.1:0-13817 GCA_964407925.1 uncultured Gammaproteobacteria bacterium | reverse complement strand
ACGGCGAGCGCCTTCATCGACGCCGGCACGCCCTGCGCCTCGACCATCGTTTTGATGTAGCCGCCCATCTGCTGCCGCACGGTCGCGACGACCTGCGGCGGGACGAGGTACTCGCCGCGCGCCGCGTCGCGGTAATAGCCCAGGCCGGCGGAGACGCCGATGAGCACGGCGAGGAGCGAGCTGAGCGCGAGCTCCTTGTCCCCCATCGGGCCGGCGGAGAAGTCGATCTGGTTCTCGAGCTGCTTCGCGACGGAGAGCAGCAGGATCAGGAAGACGATCGCCACGACGCCCGCCGCGTACCACGTGACGAGGCCGCCCCCGAGGACGGCGGCATATACGGCCATGCCGATGACGACCGCGGCAGCGGCGATCGCCACCGGACGTACAAGCACCGCCATCACGCCGAACGCGAGCATCACGAGAAAGGCGGCAATGCCGAGCCGGACGAGCCAGGACAGCGTTTGCGGCGCCGTGGGAGAGAACAGCCGGAAGTAGTCGAAGCGCAGCTCGACGCAGGCGTACGCGAAAAAAGCCGCGGCAGCGACGAAGCTGACGCAGCAAAACGCGATTTTCACCGCGCCCACGACCCCCGACGGCCGCGCCGTTTCCGTTCCCGCGCCGGATTGTACGGCATTCGGCATCGTCATATCATCGCGCCGAACACGCCTCATGCGCCGCGGCGAAACGCTCGAGCGAGGCGCGCTCTTCGTCGAACAGCCACGTGATGCACCTCGTCTCGACGCCGTAGTAACCCCTCATGCAGTACCCGAAGGCGTTCGCTGACGTGAGCGGCGCGCCAATGGCGTGCTCGATCGCCCGACGTTCGGCGTTCCTGGCCTCCGACGCGCGTCCGGAACAGGCCGCTCCGTCGGGCGTCCCGGCGGCGTCAGCAAGGAGCTCGCCCCGGACCGTCAGGATGGCGGCCGCGAGGCGCGCCTGATCGTCGGCGAGCCGGACCGACGCCGCCTCGGCCTTCGCCTGACGCGTCAATGCCGCGCCGAACTCGGCGTTCGCGTAGATGCCGACCGACAGCGCCAGCGCGGACGAAAGGATGAGCACGCGCAGCCCTCGGCCGCCGAGACGTTTCGTCATACTATGACCCGCCGTTCGGCATGAGTTCGAAATACTCCGGCTGGCCCGCGGCGTTCTTCCGCATCCAGCGCAGCCACTTCGGCCGGAAGCACAGGATGGCGTAATGCTCCGCCTTGCCCGTCGGATCCGCGGGCGGCAGGAACTTCATCGGCGCGTTGCCGAGATACGCCTCCGCCATCTGCGACGACCGGAAGATGCGATGGACGTTCTGCTCGACTTCGGCGGGGTCCGTCAATTCGACGACGTCCCCTTCCATCTGGACGCTCCGCATCCGCTCCTCGTCAGCGACCGCCACGGCGCAGCGGCCGTTCGCGGTGGCGTTGGCCCATTTCCGCGAATCCCTGCGCGTCATGAAATAGACGACGTAATCGTCGTCCGCGACGAAATAGACGAACGACGCGCTCGGCTGGCCGTTCGGCGCCACGGTCGCGAGGCACGCGAGATGCTGTTCCTTGAGGAAACGAAGCGCCTCCCCCTTCTCCGTCGCGTCAGTATCGGTGACATGCATAGGTTCACGGTGAAGCACGAATACGCGGGAAATATAGCACAAAAGCCCGGAACATTCCCGAAGCGTAACCCGACGAAAAAGCCGACCGCGAGGGCCGGCGTGACGGTTGCGCTAGGGCGACACGACGTAGATCTTGCGAAGGCCGAAGAATTCGACCACGTCCTCGGGGAGGCGCTTGCCGTCCGGGAGGGACGTTTTCACCGAGCGCAGGATGTCGCGAGCGAGGTCGCCGTCGATCGGCGATTCGGCGAAGAAGCGGTCGAAATACTCTCCCACGTCGTCTCCCGCGGGAAGCATCGCGTCGTCGAGCTGATCCGCGCGCAGGAGCGCGAGGCCCTTGCCGGGACGGACGCGCACCATGAGCGTCTGCATCCACGCGCCGACGACCGTCGGCACGATTTCGACGGTCGCCATCATGATGAGCGTGTCGACGTCCGTCAGCGCGCGCTTCGCCTGCGTGATCGCCTCTTTGACGTCGGCGAGCGTGCCGCCGCCGTCGCGCACCTGCTTGGCGAGTGCGCGCAGCACCTCGCGGAGCGCTTCAGGATCCGAAGCGAACGCCTTGGCCTGCTCCTCGGCGCGCTCCCTGACGAAGGGCTCCGCGTGCCGGTGGACGAGAACGTGGATGTTCGCGACGAGCTCCGCCGCGCGTTCGGCTGCGGCGTCGCCGCCGGGAAAACGGGGCATTGCGGCCTCCTTGGGCCCGAAAAAGGAACCGCTTTCAGCGTACGCCCTCCGTCCTGAAGAGGCAAAGCGGGGACGGTCCCCCGACAAAAAAACCGTCCCGCGAAAAGCGGAACGGCGGTATCACGCCGTGACGGCGACGCCCTCGTGCCGGAGGACGACGACCATCGCCTCGGGCAGGACGTCGCCCGGCTTGAGGCCGGAACGGACGGCCCGCAGGATGGCGCGGGCCTCGTCGCCCGTGAGATTGACCTGGGCAACGGCCTCCGCGAAAAGCGCGGCCGTCTGCTCGTCGAGCGGCGGCAGCATCGCGTCATCGATCGACGCGAGCGAGATGCCATCGGGGTTCTCCGTACCCTCGATGATGAGGGCGTTCCCCCAGCTCGACACGAGCACGGCCGCGGCCTCGCCGCAGGCGTCGGCGACCATCTCATCCATCTCTTCCGTCTCGATGGACGAGGGGTCGCGCAACCGCTGACGGGCCTCCTTCATGGCCTTTTTCTTCTCGGCGAAGGACGCGCCCTGCATCTGCAGCATCTCGCCGAGGACGTGCGTGAGCGCGCGGACCTCCTCTTCGGAAAAGGACGTGCCGAGGATTTCGGCCCGCAACCTCGCCCCGACGACGGGGTCGAGGTGCGGACGGACGGCGTCGACGAGCAGGCCGAAGGCCGCGTCGGTCGCGACTTCGGCGTCAGGATCGTGAATGAGCGACGGATCGATGGGCGTGCGCGACATGACGTTCTCCTTTGTCGCGGGAATGTACTCAAACGGAAACGGTAGTCGGGAAACCGACCGCCGTCAAACGGCGTTCGCGGCCGGCGCGCGGGCTTGCTATACTTCGAACGTATGGACGCGACCGTGTACGGCCGGACGCTTATCGGCGATTCGCTGGGTTTTCACATCCTTTTCGCGCTGCTCGGCGTGGGCATCCCGCTCATGCTCTCGCTCGCCGAACTCATCGGCATCGTGCGCAAGGACCGCGACTTCACGACGATGGCGCGACGCTGGGGATTCGTCATGTCGACGCTCTTCGTGACCGGCGCGGTGTCGGGGATGATCATCTCGAACCAGCTCTCCATCCTATGGCCGAAATTCATGGAAATCGCGGGCGTGGTCGTTGGTCCGGCGTTCTACACCGAGGCGTTCGCGTTCTTCGTCGAGGCGATCTTCCTCGGCATCTACCTGTACTCATGGGACCGGTTCCGGAATCCGTGGATCCACTGGCTCACGTCGCTCCCCATCGTCCTCGGCGCGGCGACGTCGTCGTTCTTCATCACCGCGGCGAACGCGTGGATGAACGCGCCCGCCGGTTTCACGTACGTCGACGGCAAAGTCGGCGACGTGAACCCCCTCGCCGCCATCTTCAACAAGGCGACCTGGACCGAGACGACGCACTCCATCGTCTCCTACTACCTGACGACCGCGCTCCTCTTCGCCGGCGTCTACGCCTGGCGGATGATGCGCGACGTGAAAGCTGACGCAGCGCGGAAGCGCTATTACGGGAAGGCGGTCGTGTTCGGCATGACGCTCGCCGCGGTGATGGCCGTCCTCATCAACGTCACCGGCGACCAGTCGGCGAAGTACATCGTCCGCGAGGAACCGATGAAGCTCGCCGCCGCCGAAGGGCTCATGAAAACGACGGGCAAGGCGCCGTTCGAGGTCGGCGGCTGGTATGACGAGAACGGCGTGCTCCGAGGTTCGATCAAAATCCCCTCGCTCCTGAGCTTTTTGGCCTACGGCAGCCGTGACGCGGTCGTCCTCGGCCTCGAGGCGTTCGATCCCGCCCTGTGGCCGCCGCTCTGGATCCACTACATGTTCGACCTGATGGTCGCGATAGGCATCGGCATGACCGGCGTCATCGCGCTGTTCTTCGGCCTGTACTTCTGGCGGCGCAGACTCGCCTTCTCGAAGCCCATGCTCTGGCTGCTGTTCCTGACCGGCTTCAGCGGCTTCCCCGCAGTCGAATTCGGCTGGATCCTCACCGAGGTCGGCCGCCAGCCGTACGCCATACGCGGGATCATGCTCACGAAGGACGCGTTCACGACGACCTCCGGCGTGATGACGTGGGGCTTCGTCTTCCCGCTGTTGTACCTCGTCCTGCTCGCGCTCACCCCGTGGATTCTCGTGCGGCACTACCGCAGGCATCCGCTCAGGCTTTCCTGACATGCGCCCCGAATCTTTCGCCTACGTCCTGCCCGTGCTCTCGCTGTACGCGTACATGGTCTTGTCGTCCATCGAATTCGGCGCGTCGATCTTCCGGATGTGGCCGAAACTGCTCCGCCGCCACGACGCCGTCGGCGCGTACTTGAATCCGGTCTGGGAGGCGACCAACGTCTTCCTCGTCTACTTCATCATCTGCATGATGACGTTCTTCCCGAAGGCGAGCGGCCGGTTCGGCACCGACCTGCTCTGGGTCGTCTTCCCCGCGCTCGCCTTCTTCGGCCTGCGCGTGATCGGGATGCTGCTCATCTACTACGGCGACGTCCGCTCGCGCGCCGCGGATCTGATCCTCTTCCTCGGCAGTTTCCTTTCGCCCGTCACGTTCTCGCTGACGCTCGTCTACGCGCTCACCGGTTCGTGGCGGCGATTCCTCTTCGCGCCGATGACGCTCGCGCTCGCGCTGACCGTCGTCTCGACCATCGTGCTGGTCTCGACCGCCTTTTTCCGCTGGTACGGCGCCGAGAGGACGAACGTGCGCCTCACGCGGCTCATGTTCCGCTCGTTCTTCGCCGCCGTCGCGTCGTTCTCCGCGTTCTACGTGCTCGCGAGCATGGAGCTGCCGCGCCTCTTCCAGACGGTCGACCGGCCGCTGTGGCTCCTTTGCGGCATGACGCTCTCGTGCGCGCTCGTGACGTACGCGGCCGACGGCGGAAAACCCTCCTACGCACCCGCCGGTGCGTGCCTGCTCGTCGCGACGTTCTTCCTGCCGCTGGCCTCGTGGCAGCTCCCCTGGCTGATCTATCCCGTCTTCACCGTGGAGAACGCGTTCACCGACCCCGCCTCGTTCGCCTTCATGGCAGTCGCTTCGGTCTGCGGGCTCGTGCTCGTCGTTCCGGCGTTCATCCTGCTGCTCAAGATGTTCGTCTTCGACAAGGCCGCGAAAAGCCGCTGAACGGCGCAAAGGAAAAACGCCCGCATAGGGCGTTTTCCGATCCGCTATTTCTTCTTCCCCGAGGAAGGCTTGGCCGACGACTTCGACCGCTCCTGAATGCCCCACACGATGAGGTCCTTCACCGCGCTCGCGATGAGCGTCATCGAGGCGGCGGAACGTTCCATCTTCTCATGCACCGCGTGCGCCAGCGAATCCACCTTCTCGACCGCGCACTTCACCTGCTTCACGAGCGACTCCGCGTCGCGCACGATGGCGATGACGTAGTACAGGAGCCACGACAGGAAGACCGTGAGCCACAAGACGCAAAACGCCAGGACGACGAACAGGAGGTCTTTGCTGGTCTCGATCATAACGCGGGGGCGGAGGTGAGGATGACTACGCCGAGAGTATACCAAAAGGCAAGGAGGGTACGCAAAAACCGGCCTTATTTTGCCGGTTTTCGTTCTCCGCTCAGGCGCGCACCGTCGCGCCGAACTTTTCCGAGGCGGCAGCGGCGATGGTCTTGATTTCCACGTCAATCTCCTCGGCGGTGAGCGTGCGCTCGACGAGCGCGAACGTCAGGTGCATCGCCACGCTCTTCTTGCCGGGGTCGACGCCCTTGCCGCGGTACGTGTCGAACAGCTCGATCTTCCTGAGGAGCGCGGACGCGCCCGTCATCGCCCGCTCGAGGTCGGCGAATTCGACGCGCTCCGGCACGACGAGCGCGAGGTCGCGCAGCACCGGCGGGAACTGCGGGATGGGGACGTACTTGGCGTGCGTCGCGCGGTGCGCGAGCGTCTTGGCGAGGTCGACCTCGAAGGCCGCCACGCGGCCGTCGATGCCGTACCGTCGCAGCACGTTCGGATGGATTTCGCCGAGCCAGCCGACGCGCTCGTCGCCGGAGAACACGTCGACGGTGCGGCCCGGATGATGAAGGGAACCTTCCGCACGGCGCGCGAACGTGAGACGCACGCCGGCTTCGGCCGCGTACCCCTCGAGCAGCCCCTTGGTTTCGCGGTAGGCGGCATCGCCTTCGCCGGAACCGTACGCGACGACGGCGAGCGCCGAACGTTCGTCCGGAAGGTCGCCGTCGCGCTTCACGTAGCAGTTGCTCGACTCGAACAGTCGGCCGTCCGGAAACAGCCCTTGGTTCTCCTGAACGGTCTGGAGCAGCCCCGGCACGAGCGAGTAACGGAGGTATTCGAAATCGGCCGAAAGCGGATTCGCCACGCGGAGCGCCTGACCGACCGGTATCCCGCATTTCTCGAAATGCCATGCCGGCACGAGCGAGTAATTCACTATTTCGGTGCAACCGACGCCCTTGAAGTAGCGCTTTGCCGCATCCTCGTCCGCAAGGATGGATTGCGCAGACACGACCGGGATCTCTCCCGCCGGCATCACGGACGGAAGGTTGTGGTAGCCGTGAATGCGCGCGATTTCCTCGGCGAAGTCGCGTTCGCCCTCGATGTCGCGTTCGCGCCAGTACGGGACGGTCACCTCGAACCGCTTGCCCGAAGGCGCGACGCCGAAGCCGAGCGACTTCAGGATGGCGACCATCTCCTTCTTCGGGACCGCCACGCCGATGAGCTCCTCGGCCTTCTCGGGACGGAACGGGAACTTCACCTTCTTATGCGGCGCGCTGCGCAGATCGGCGACCGGCGACGCCACGCGGCCGCAGGCGACTTCTTGGCAAAGCTCCACGGCGCGCGCGAGCGCGGCCGACGTCAAGTCCTCGGGAAGCCCCTTTTCGAAACGCAGCGACGAGTCGGAATGCAGGTTGAGCGCCCGCGCGGTGCGACGCACGGACACCGGATCGAACGTCGCGGCCTCGAAGACGACGGTCTTCGTTGACTCGCGCACGCCCGTGTCCTCGCCGCCCATCACGCCGGCGATGGCGACCGGAAACTTCTCGTCGGCGATGACAAGCTGCCCCTCGGCGAGCGCGTACTCCTTGCCGTCGAGCGCGAGGATCTTCTCCCCCGCCCTCGCGGTACGCACCTCGATCGCGCCTCCTTCGAGCGCGTCGTAGTCGAACGCGTGCATGGGCTGGCCGACCTCGAGCATCACGTAATTCGTGATGTCGACGACGACGTTGATCGGCCGGATGCCCGCCATGAGCAGCCGCTTCTTCATCCACCACGGCGACGGTCCGACGGCGACGTCGGTCATCACGACCGCCTGGTAGCGGGTGCAGAGTTTCGTCGCGTGGTTCTTCACCGAAAGCGGCTTCACCGCCGCGCCCTTGGCGACGGACGGCACGAGCCCTTCCTTCCAGAGGAACTTGCCGCCGAGCACCGCCGACGCCTCGCGGGCGAGCCCGACGATCGAGAACGCGTCGGGCCGGTTCGTGGTCACCTCGATGTCGAAGACGACGTCCTCGAGCTCGAAGGCCCGCGCGAGCGCGGTGCCGGGCTTCGCCTTGCACCATGAGACGTCCATGATCTCCTTTTCGGCGTGCGGAAACGCGCCCTCGAGGCCGATCTCGTTCGCGCCGCAGATCATCCCCTCGCTCTTCACGCCGCGGATTTCCGCCGGCGCGAGCTCGATCAGGTCGCCCTGGCCGTGCCAGCGCACTTTCGCGCCGACGAGCGCGACCACGACCTTCATCCCGACGGCGAGATTCGAACCGCCGCAGACGATCTCGAGCGGCTTGTCGCCGCCGACGTCCGTCGCGACGAGACGCAGCTTATCCGCGTTCGGGTGCGGTTTCACCTCGCGAATCTGCCCGATGATCATCCTGTCATACGCCGGCGCCTGCGCGTGCAGGCGTTCGACGGCCGGCCCGCACAGCGAAATCTTGCGCGCGAAATCCTCGGCGTTCTCCCTGAGGCCGACGTGTTCGCGGATCCAGTTGTACGAGGCGAGGATGTTCATGACGGTCTTATCGTTTCTTCGGCGCAGGCATCTTACCGACGTTCTTCTGCTTCACCATGACGTAGTACAGGAGCGCCGAAAGCCAGTGCAAGCCGGCGAACAGGCTGACGATGAGAATCGCGATCCACGTGCTCTTCTCCGGCCATTCGCGCTTCAGGGCGTCGAGGAGCATCCACACCCACAGCATGACGAGGCCGATGACGAGGCCGACCATCGTGAGCATGAACAGCATCATGACGCCGACGCCGAAGAACCCGAGCGATGCCGCCATGCCGTGGCCGTAGTCGCCCGCGTACCGGTAACGGTCGTACCCCGCCGATGCGGCGAGCGGGACGAGGGAGAGGGTGATCGCGACGAACGGAAGAAGACGCTTCATAAAAATGAACGTTTGTTAAAATTGCCGCAAGAAACGGAAATCGCTCTTGTAGAGCTCGCGGATGTCGTCGATGCGGACGCCCGACTTCATCATCATCGTGCGCTCGACGCCCCAGCCGAAGGCGAAACCGCCCCACTCCTCGGGGTCGATCTTGCCCGCCTTGAGCACGTTCGGATGCACCATCCCCGCGCCGCCGAGCTCGAGCCAGCCTTCCTTGCAGAGGCGGCACTTGCCTCCCCCGTCGAGCTTCCCCGTCCCTCCGCAGATGCCGCACGAGATGTCGATTTCGAAACTCGGTTCGGTGAAACGGAAATGGAACGGCCGCAGGCGCGTACGCCGGTCAGGGCCGAAGAACTGCTGAACGAAGTAGTCGAGCACGCCCTTGAGGTGCGTCACGGCGACGCGCTTGTCGACATACAGACCCTCGAACTGGTGGAACATCGGCGTATGCGACACGTCGATCTGCCGGCGGTAGGTCTTCGAGATGCTGATCATCCGGATCGGCAGCTTCTTCTTCTCCATCTCGCGGACCTGGCCCGACGAGGTATGCGGGGTGAGTACCATCTTCCCGAGTTTCGGGTGGGCCGGCGCGTCCATGAAGAACGTCTCCCATTCGTCGCGAGCGGGGTGGTCGCCAGGCATGTTGAGCGACTCGAACGTGTACCAGTCCCAGTCCACTTCCGGATGCCGGACGCGGTGGAAACCGATGCCGCGGAAGATGTCCGTGATTTCGCGGATGGCCTGGCTCACGAGATGCAGGTGCCCCTCCGGCGGTCGCGTGCCCGGGACGGTCACGTCGATCCGCTCCTCTTCCGCGAGCGACGCGGCGGACGCGGACGCGAGCGCGGCCTTTTTCGCGCCGAGCGCGGCCTCGATCTGCTGCTTGAGCTCGTTGGCGCGGGCGCCGACGGCCTTGCGGTCGTCGGGCGAGAGCGCCCCGAGCCCCTTCAAGAGCATGTTGAACTCGCCTTTCCGGCCGAGCCGTTCGGTCTCGAACGTTTCGAGCGCTTTCGCGTCCTTCACGCCATCGAGCGCCGCGAGGATGTCCTTGGCGAGTTGTTCCAACTTTTCCCGCATATCAGATGGTAAGCCCGAACAGCGACGTGACCGCGCTCCAGATCCTGTCGCCGAAGCGCACCACGTCGCGGTACGTCACGACGAGAACGAGCATCATGAGCAGGATGAAACCGATGTTATGGGTGACGATCTCGATCTTCCGATTCACCGCGCGGCCGCGGACGGCTTCGGCGATCAGGAAGAAGATTCGTCCGCCGTCGAGCGCCGGGAACGGCAAGATGTTGATCATCGCGAGGTTGAGCGACAGGAGCGCGGTGAACTGCAGGAGATAGCGGAAGCCGAGCTTGGCGACCTCAGCGGTCATCACCGCGATGCCGACGGGACCGGAGAACTCGACGCTCACCTCCTTGCGGACGAACAGGTCGCGGAACAGGCCGTAGAACGCCATCACGATGTCGCGCGAGAACACCCACGTGGCGTGCAGGCCCTCGACCGGCGCGAGCCAGAGCGGGTACGAGACGATGCCGGTCTTCACGAGCGCGACGCCGACGCCGGCCCGTCCGGTCT
The DNA here is from genome assembly GCA_964407925.1 of uncultured Gammaproteobacteria bacterium. GTDB lineage: Bacteria > Patescibacteriota > Patescibacteriia > SG8-24 > SG8-24 > CAYOXM01. The sequence goes on along the minus strand of CAYOXM010000028.1, from coordinate 3,608 downwards.
CGGCGATGAGATCGGGGGTGACGGCCTTCTCCACGGTCTCGCCGTCGCGTTTCACGGTGACCGCGACTTCGATGCCCTTCTTCAGTTCCGTGACGTTGCGCACCTTCTCCACCTCCGTCACCGGCACGCCGTCGACGGCGACTACCGTGTCGCCCGACTTGAATCCGGCCTTGTCCGCCGGAGAATCCTTGAGCACGGAGATGACCTGAATCCTGGCCTCTGAGACGCGCGCGTACGGGGAAAGGTCCTCGACTACCTGCGGCAAGCCGATGACGTAGCCCACGGTGAGCAGGAACCACGCGAGCAGCACGTTCATGATGACGCCCGCGCCGAGAATGATCGCGCGCTGCCACCGCGGCTTGTACGCGAAGCTGTCCTTGTCGCTCCTGCGCTCGCCCGTCTCGCCCTTGATCTTCACGAAGCCGCCGAGCGGAATCCAGTTGACGGAATAGATGGTGTCGCCGCGCTTCACGCCGAACGCGCGCGGCGGGAAACCGAAACCGAACTCCTCGACGCGCACGCCGGCCTTCTTCGCGGAAACGAAATGGCCCAGCTCGTGGACGAAGACGAGCAGGGACAGTATCGCGAGGAAGATGATAATCGTGCCGATCATTCGATGTCCGCTTTCTCAAGAGTGATGTCGCGACCGAGCCAGCGCGAGGCGATGGCGGCGAAGTGCTCGGTGCGGTCGCTCGCGAAGAAACGATGCCTGTCGTTCTTCGGAAGCGCCGCGTCGAGCGCGGGATCCGCGGCGAGATGCTTCGCAAACGCGGCGACGGTTTCGCGCGCCGGGTCGACGAGCCGAACGCCCGAACCGATGGCACGGGCGATGTGGGGCTTCAAAAACGGATAGTGGGTGCAGCCCATTATCAGCGTGTCGATGCGGCGTAATCTTAGCGGACGAAGGTAGGTCTTGGCAATCGACGCGCTCTCGGGGCGGCGAAGCCAGCCCTCCTCGACGAGGGGGACGAAAAGAGGGCAAGATTCAGCGAAAATTTCGACTTTCGGTGCCGCAGCGCGCATCTTCTCGGCGTACACACCGCTCTTCACGGTGCCGCGCGTGCCGATGACGCCGACTCTCCCCTTCGTGACTTTGGCGGCCCGTTCGACCGCCGGCGAGACGACCTCGAACACGGGAACGTCGACCGCCGCGCGTACGGCGTCGACCGCCTGCGCGGACACCGTGTTGCAGGCGATGATGATCGCTTTGGCGCCATGCTTCGTGAGGAACGTCGCGTCTTCCACGGCGAAACGCCGAACTACGTCGCGGCCTTTCGTGCCGTACGGGGTGCGGGCGGTATCGCCGAAATAGAGAATGTCGCGACCGGGCAGCTGGCGGAACAATTCCTTCACCACCGTCAGCCCGCCGAGGCCGGAGTCGAAGACGCCGATCATGGCCGAATCCGTTAAGAACCGAAACCGTACGTCACGCGCGGATGATGTTCAAGAGTTGGTCGCGCATTTTTTCCATCTTCTCCTTGGACTTCGCTTCCAAATTCAGCCGGAGCAGCGGTTCGGTGTTCGACGCGCGGACGCCGAACCACCAGTCGCCGTCAGGATCGTTCGCGGGCCGGAAATCCATCCGCAAACCGTCGATTTTCGTGATTGCGGCGGCCTCGTGGGCGAACGTCTCCTCGAGAAGCGCGAACACGCGGTCCTTGTCGGCGACCTCTGAGTTGATTTCTCCGGAATGGTGGTAGCGCCGGAGCGGCGCGACGAGTTCCGAGAGCGGTTTTCCCGTCTCGGACAGCAGTTCGAGGATCAACAGGAGCACCAAATCCGACGATTCCGCGCCGTAGACGTCGCGGAAATAGAAATGTCCGGAAAGTTCGCTTGCGAACAACGCCTCTTCGCGGCGCATATGCGGCTTGATGAGGCCGTGACCGACGCGGCACATCACCGGCCTGCCGCCGGCGCGGACGATCTCTTCCGGCACGACCATGCTCTCGCGCACGTCGTAGAGCACGGGCGAATCGAGTTCGCGCGCGAGGAGTTTCTGCGCGACGAGCGCGCCGATGAAGTCCGCGCGGACCGTCTCCCCCTTCTCGTCGACGAGGCCGATGCGATCGCCGTCGCCATCGAACGCGATGCCGATGTCCGCACGTGTCGAGAGGACGGCCGACTTCAGAGCGGCGAGCGTCTCTTCCTTTAGCGGGTTCGCCTCGTGGTTCGGGAACGCGCCGTCGAGTTCGAGGAACAGCCCCGTCATCTGCACGTTCGGCAGGTGCTTGAACAAGTCCTCGATGATTGCGCCTTCCATGCCGTTCGCCGTATCAACAATTGCGCTAATCTTGGCTATTTTTGAAGCATCAACCATCGAAAACAGCTTCTTGAAGTACGACGTGCGGATGTCGGTCACGACGAGGTTCCCCGTCTTCTTCTCGGGATACGGACCGGCCACCGCGAGGTCGCGGACGTCGTTCATTCCCGAGTCGCCGCCGATCGGCGACGCGTCGCCATAGCACAGCTTGAACCCGTTGTACTGCTTGGGGTTGTGCGAAGCCGTGATCATCACCCCCGCGTCGTGGAGGTCGTATTCCCCCACCGCGTAATAGAGCATCGGCGTCGTGACAAGGCCGATGTCGATGACGTCCGCTCCCTGGGACATCACGCCCTTGGCAAGGGCATCGAACAACACCGGGGTGGTGTCCCGCATGTCACGCCCGACGACCACCGTCTTTGCTTTGGTGAAAATGGCCATCGCCTGGCCGACCCGATACGCGAAATCAGCATCAATCTCCTCCGGGGAAAGCCCCCGAATGTCGTAGGCCTTGAACAGTTTGGGATGCATTGCCATAGGCTTGAAACTATCCACTTTTCAGCTTTGACCCCTTAAGCGGATTCTCGTATAATTTACGTATACTATAGTGTAGTGATTACGCCTTAACTCCGCAAATTTCTAACACCCCCCACAGCTATGGCTTCGCTCAACATTATCTTCATGGTCGGCGGCGGTCTTCTCATCCTGCTTATTGGCTGGCTCGTCGCCGTCTATAACGGGCTCATTACGCTGCGTAACCGCGTCGACGAGGCGTGGTCCGACATCGACGTCCAACTCAAGCGCCGCTATGACCTCATCCCCAACCTCGTCGAGACGGTGAAGGGGTACGCCAAGCACGAGTCCGAGACCTTCGAGAAGGTCATCCAGGCCCGCGCGGCAGCCATGGGCGCCCAGAGCACGTCCGCCAAAGCCGACGCCGAGAACATGCTCTCCCAGACGCTCAAGTCGCTCTTCGCCATCTCCGAGGCCTACCCCGAACTGAAGGCTTCGCAGAACTTCATGCAGATGCAGGACGACCTGAAGGACGCCGAAGACAAGATCCAGGCGGCGCGCCGGTTCTACAACGCGAACGTCCGCGACTTCAACACCAAGATCCAGGTGTTCCCGAACAACATCATCGCCGACAAGATGTCTTTCAAGAAGTACGACTTCTTCGAGGCTGCGGCGGCGGAGCGACAGAACGTGCAGGTCAAATTCTAAGGACGGTCTTGGCATGCGGAGGACATGACGACCTACGACTTCATCGCGTCAAACAAGCGAAAGACCGTGATCCTCATCGCGGTCTTTTCGGCGCTCGTGCTCGGCATCGGCTGGGTGATCGACCAGG
>CAYOXM010000027.1:8380-14271 GCA_964407925.1 uncultured Gammaproteobacteria bacterium | reverse complement strand
TCCCGTACGCGGACGTCGTCACGACGACGACGCACAAGACGCTCCGCGGCCCGCGCGGCGCGATGATCCTGTGCCGCACGGCGGACCGCCTGCGTCCTGACGACAAGAAAAACCTCAGCCAGCGGATCGACTCCGCCGTGTTCCCCGGCATGCAGGGCGGCCCGCTCGACCACGTGGTCGCGGCGAAGGCGGTCGCGTTCAAGGAAGCGCTCGACCCGTCGTTCGTCGACTATCAGAAACAGGTCGTGAAAAACGCCGCGGCGCTCGCGGACGCGCTGACTGCCGAAGGCCTGCGCATCGTCACGGGCGGGACGGACAATCATCTCGCGCTCGTCGACCTCACCCCGCTCGGCGTCGGCGGAAAGATGGCCGAGACGGTCCTCGACGAGGTCGGCATCTGCACGAACAAGAACATGATCCCGTTCGATCCGCGCAAGCCGATGGACCCGTCGGGACTGCGACTCGGCACGCCTGCGCTCACCACGCGCGGAATGAAGGAGGACGACATGCGCTCGGTCGCGGGACTTATCGCGCACGTCCTCAAGGACCCGTCCGACGGGACGAAGGCTGCCGTGATGAAAGAGGTCCGCGAACTCGCGGCGCGGTATCCGCTGTATCCGGATTTACAATAACGAGGAGAGACCGATGAGCGCAAAAACGATCGACGGAAAAGCCGTGGCACGCCGCATCACGGACGATGCGGAGGCAGAACTCGCGAAGCTCGGGGTGACCCCCGGCCTCGCCGTCGTCCTTGTCGGCGACGACCCCGCGTCGCACCTGTACGTCCGGCTCAAGGAGAAGGCCTGCCGCGACATCGGCATCGCCTTCGAGAAACTGCTTTTTCGCGCGGACGCCGACGAGACGTCGGTCCTGCGCTCCGTCGCGGCGCTGAACGCCCGCGTAGACGTGGACGCGATTCTCGTCCAACTCCCCCTGCCCGACCGCCTCGACGAAGACCGCGTCATCGCCGCCATCGACCCCGCGAAAGACGTCGACGGTTTCCACGCGGAGAACGTCCGCCTGCTCCGCGAGGGGCGACCGCGCATCGTCCCCGGCCTCGCCGCGGGCGTCCTCGAACTCATCCGCTCGACCGGCGAGGCGCTTGCGGGAAAGGCCGCGCTCGTCGTCGCCAACAGCCCCGCGTTCTACGCGCCGCTCGAGTCCGCGCTCGCGCTCGGCGGGATGAAACCCTCGTTCGCCCAACCGGACGACGCGACAATCGCCGACAAGACCCGTGTCGCCGACGTGCTCGTCGTCGCGATCGGCCGCCCGGGCTTCGTCACCGGCGCGATGCTCAAGCCGAGGGCCATCGTGATCGACGTGGGGACCAACCGCGTGGGCGGCAAGACCGTCGGCGACGTCGACCCGGCATCCGCCGCGAGCGTTGCGGGACACCTCACGCCCGTCCCCGGAGGCGTAGGCCCCGTGACCGTCGCCATGCTCCTCGCAAACGCGGTCGAGCTCTGCCGGCAGCGTCGCGGCGCGTGACGCGCATCCAAATAAAATACCCGCCTCTCGGGGCGGGTTTTTCGTTCAGGGACGGAAGCGGCGGAGGTAACGATCGACGATTGCCCGCCTTATGTCGGCGAATGGCGCGGCGAAGGCATGCAGGATGGCGAGGGCGCTGACTTCGCCGATCGGTATCTCCGCGTCGATGACGACCGCGCACGGCTCCGCGTCCGTCTGAAAGAGCGGCTCCCCCTCGAGCGACATGATTTCGCTCAGGTCCTCGTCGTTCGCGACCTCCTCGAGCTGCAGCCGCGGCACTTTGCCGCGTACGGTGACGAACCAGTCCGGACCGGTGAACCGCGAAAAGACGTAACTGAGCGGCTCGGGGTCGGTCAGGACGAACGCGTACCGTCGCAGCCTGTTCGCGACATACGGCGCGAACTCCTTATGCGAAACGCGATCCGGGACGCGCACGGTGAAAACGGCTTCGATATGACTATTCGCCATGTCATCCTCCGCACTGTAGGGAACGACCGCATTTTTTAGCAAAAAAAGACGGCCTTGTCAACCGTACCACCCTCGAGGGACGACGCGCATCACTTGAGCAGCGAAGCAATCGTGGTGACGACCTTGTATCCTGCGCCGGCGACGAGCACGACGACGGAGAGGTACGCGAACGCCGGCGGGATGCCGAGCGCGTTCTCCTTGACGAGCTTCTTTTTCGTCACCGCGACGTACAACAGCGCGACGAGCACGGCCGTGATGCCGCCGAACACCGCGCCGCTGAAGCTGATGACGGAGACGAAATTCTTCGCGCCCGACAGGAAGACGCCGAAAGGCACGCCGAGCGTCACGAGCCAGGCGACGAACTTGCTCGTCTTGTAGTCGTAACGGATGGTGTTTTTCAGGTTCGTCGCGACCGACAGGCACGCGGTCGTGACCGCGAGCACCCCGAACACCGCGGTGAGCGCGAGGATGCGGTTGCCGAGCGTGAGCCGCAACCCCACGACGCCGTCCTGCGTCGTGTTCGGGCCGGTGACGCCCCAGATGACGAAACCGAACGCGGCGGTCAGCACGGCGGCGATGACCGTGCCCGTCACGATCGCGAGGCGGTAGTACTTGTGCTTGCCCTTGAGCACGTCTTCCATCTCGAGAATCGCGGGAAGGCCGCCGAGCGAGAACAGCACGACGCCGTACGGCAGGGCGTAGTCGGGCAGCGCGGGCGGCACGTATGCTCCCGGATGCACGTGCGGCAGGCCGACGCCGATGATGGTGAGCATCGCGGCGGCGACGCCGGTCGTCGTGACGAATCCGATGCGCGCGACGAGTTTCAGGCCGACGTAGACGACGCTCGCGACGAAGGCGATCCATGCCAGCTGATACGTGAACACCTCGCCGCCCAGGTACGGCGACAGGAGGACGTGCAGGAACGTGCCGCCGACGATCATGTACGCGAGAATCGACCCCCAGTACCCGAACGTCATCGAGACGCCGGCGAGGTGCTTCGCCCGTTTCCCGAGATACCGTTCGGCGAGGCCGGGGAGCCGCAGCTTGTCGGGACAGGCGATGGCCGCCTCGGCGTAAAAAAGGTGCTGGAGCAGCTGGATGCCGCCGAGGACGACGAAATACAAAACGGCGGGGACGACCCCGACCTTTGAGAGCGCGTACGGGACGCCGAACACGCCGACGCCGATGATGGTGCCGACGAGCTGAGCCGTCGCGAGCGCAAACCGCTTCCGGTCCTCGTTCATGGAGTAAGCATACCACATTGTTGACGGCCGCGGCGACGCGGGCCTATGCTTGCTTCGGCACCTTTTCCCCGCTCCCCATGCGCCCAAGGCGCAGGAGGCCGTCGTGGATACATCGTCCCGACACCCCGCTTCACGACCCGTGCTGGTCGCGAGCGGCTTCTCGCCGTTCCCCCTCCCGCACGACCTCATCCTCGCGCGTTACCGCCGCGAGGGGTTCCGCATCTCCGTCGTGCCGTTCCGGATGGACGACATGCGCGACACGCTCGCCTTCTCGGCCCACGCGGCCGAAGAGGCGCGCCGAATCGCCGCCGAGCGCGGCGGGAAAATCGACCTCGTCGGGGTCAGCATGGGCGGCATCGCCGGACTGCACGCGCTCAAGCGGCACGGTATCGCCCCGCTCGTCGGGACGTTCGTCGCCGTCGGCACGCCTTTCCAAGGCACGTCGATGGCCGTATTCGGCCTGCCGACCGGCGCGTTCTCGCGTGTCGGCCGCCAGCTCGCGCCGTGGAGCCGGTTCCTCGCCGACCTCCATGCCGATCCCCTGCCGCCCGGCCCCCGTTACGTCTCGATCGTCGGCGACCGCGACGTCGTCTGTCCGCCGCCCACCGCGCGGCTCGCCGGAGCCGAGAACGTCCACGGGGACTTCGGCCACCTGAGCCTCTTTCACGACAGCGCCCTCCATGACCTCGTCGCCGCGGTTCTCCGCGGCGAACGCTGAAACGCCCTCGGTTTTCCGAGGGCTTTTTTACATCAGCGGCGGGCGCGAGCCTATCCACGGTTTTATCACAGGATATGCGCTTTTCCCTGTTGCCCGTACCGATTTCCGCGGGTACAGTGCAAACGATATGGCCAACGAACGCATCCCGCCGCAGAACATCGAGGCCGAACAGTCCCTGCTCGGCTCGCTCCTCATCGACAAGGACGCGATGATTCGCGTCGGCGATTCGATTCGGCCGGACGATTTCTACCGCAACGCCCACGAACGCATCTACGAGGCGATGTTCGAGCTGTACACGAAGCGGGAACCGATCGACGTTTTGTCGCTCGGCAACCGGCTGCAGGAGAAGAACCAGCTCGAAGGCGTCGGCGGGCGCGCGTATCTCGTGGAACTCACGACCATCGTTCCGACCGCGGCGAACATCCAGAACTACGCGAGCATCGTCCAGAAGAAGGCGACGCTGCGCCGGCTGCTGCGCGCCGCCGGGGAAATCACGTCGTTCGGCTTCGATGAGGGCGACGAGATCGAGGACGTGCTCGACCGCGCCGAACAGACGCTGTTCAGCGTCTCGCAGAAGCACGTGAAAACCGCCTTCACGCCGATCAAGGAAGCGCTCGACAACGCGTTCGAACGCATCGACGAGCTTTCCCGCGAGCGTGGCAAGCTGCGCGGCATTCCGACCGGGTACAACGACCTCGACAACCTGCTCGGCGGCCTCCAGCGGTCGGACCTCATCATCCTCGCGGCGCGCCCGTCGGTCGGCAAAACCTCGTTCGCGATGGACATCGCGCGCCAGTCGGCGGTGAAGTTCAAGGTGCCCGTCGGCATCTTCTCGCTCGAAATGTCCAAGGAGCAGCTCGTCGACCGCATGATTTCGTCCGAGGCGGGCGTCGACCTGTGGAAAATGCGCACGGGCAAGCTGAACGACAACGGCGACGGCCAGACGAGCGACTTCGCGCGCATCGGCCACGCGCTCGGCAACCTGTCCGAAGCCCCGATCTTCATCGACGACACGGCGAACGCCAACGTGACGGAAATCCGCACCAAGGCCCGCCGCCTCCAGATGGACCACGGGCTCGGGCTCCTCATCATCGACTACCTCCAGCTCATGGAATCGCGGAGCGGCAACAAGAATTCCGACAACCGCGTGCAGGAAGTTTCGGAAATCTCGCGCGGCCTCAAGACCCTCGCGCGCGAACTGAACATCCCCGTGCTGGCGCTGTCGCAGCTTTCCCGAAACACGGAAAACAACAAGCCCGCCATCCCAAAACTCTCCCACCTGCGCGAATCGGGCTCCATCGAGCAGGACGCGGACGTCGTCATGTTCATCTACCGCAAGGCGGCGGACAAGAACTACCGGCTCGACGAGATTCCGATGGACGAGCGGTACGTCGCGGAAATCCACGTCGCCAAGCATCGTAACGGCCCGGTCGGCGAGGTGAAGCTGTTCTTCGACGAGGCACGCGTCAGCTTCCGTAACTTGGACAAGCGCCCGAACCAGTTCGCCCCGTCCGCGTCCGCGCACCAGGCCGCGACGACGGTCGTCCCCGCAGGGGCCGAGAACGTGCCGGTACCGCAATTCTAGGTTCAAAGGGCAGAGGTTCAGAGGTTAAAGCGTCGCGGTTGAATCATTACGCCTCCGTGTTAAACTTGAACCTCTAACCTCTCATACCCCTATGTTCGAAAAACTGAAGCAGTTCAAGGACCTCCGCGAAAAGGCGAAAACCCTCCAGACCGCGCTCGCCTCCGAGAAAGTCGAAGGGACCGCCGCGTGGGGCAAGATCAAGATCGAGATGGACGGCAACCAGTCCATCACCGCCGTTTCCATCGACGAGGAGCTCCTGAAACCTTCTGAGAAGGCCAAAGTGCAGGACGGCATCAAGGACGCGCTGAATGACGCGCTCAAGAAGGCCCAGCGCAAGATGCTCGAGAAGATGAAAGGAATGGAGGGGTTGAATCTGCCGGGAATGTAA
>CAYOXM010000027.1:0-8280 GCA_964407925.1 uncultured Gammaproteobacteria bacterium | reverse complement strand
AAGACGATCGAGGACCTCATCGTCCAGCTCGGGACGCTCCCCGGCGTCGGCCCCAAGACGGCCGAACGTTATGCTTTTTCGCTGCTCAAACGGAGCCGTACGGAACGCGAACGCCTCGCCGCGGCCATCACGGCCCCCGATTCCTCTCTCGCTGCGTGCTCGCTCTGCCGCAACTACACCGAAGCCGACCCTTGCGCCATCTGCGGCGACCCGAAACGTGACCGCGACCTGGTCTGCGTGGTCGCCACCGAGCAGGATCTCATCGCCATCGAGCACACCGGCGAGTACCGCGGCCTCTATCACATCCTCGGCGGCACGCTCTCGCCGGCCGACGGCGTCACGCCGGAGGACCTGACTGTCCGCGAACTCGCCGACCGCGTGCGTACCGTTCGTCCGCGCGAAATCATCCTCGCCCTCGACCCCACCATCGAAGGCGAATCGACGATGCTGTACCTGTCCCGCCAGCTCGGCCCGCTCGGCAGCCGCCTCACCCGCCTCGCGCGGGGACTCCCCATCGGCAGCGAGCTCGGCTACGCCGACGAAGTGACGCTGTCGGACGCCATCGCCGGACGGCGCGACGTCGCTGCGGAAGCCGCGCGGTCCGCGGAACGAAACTGAAATCGACCCCCGCCCCGAAAAGGCGGGGGTTGCGTTTTGTCCGTTTCCGTGAAGAAATGAAGGGAGCGTTCCTTTTCCCCGTTTTTTTACGCGGAGGAGCGAGGCATGAAGCAAGTCATCCCCGAGGCGCAACGCCCCCTTTTCGCGAAGCTCGCCGCCATGACGGTCGAGGTCAGGAAGCTGACCGAGGACGGCTACGGCGCCGGCAGCGGCGTCGTGCTCACGGCCGACGGCCTCATCCTCACCGCGCACCACGTCATCACCCGCTCGCGCGTCGTGCGCGTCCGCAGGCTTCACCTCGACAAGAAGCGGTGGCACCTCTGGACTTACGGCACGTACACCGCCGATGTCATCTGGCGCGACCGCCGCGCGGACGTTTCGGTACTCAAGCTGCGAAAGCCGCCGCCGGACCTGGCCTTCGCGGAAATCGGCGACCCGGACGCGCTCGCCGTCGGCGACGCCCTGTACCGCGTCGGCCGCGACGTCGTGCCCCTTTCTGCGGGATACGTCCTCGACCTCGGCAAGCACGACCGGCTCCCCGAAATCGACGTCGGCATGCACGCGCAGCCGGGATCGAGCGGCGGGCCGATCTTCGACCAGCACGGACGGCTCGTCGCGATCTGCCTTCGGTATCAAAGCGACGCCAAGCTGCCCCCGAAGGCGCACGGCATCCCGCTCTCGTCGGTAAAGACGCGCATCCTCCGTCGAAAGGAAGTGCGCGCCGTCCTTACGCCCGAAGACCACGAACGGCTCCTCGGCTTACCGTCCGCCGCGGTCGGCGCCGAATGATCCGCCCACCTCGGGCGGATTTTTTTGCGCAAAAAATCCGAGGACTTGCCTCGGACTTTCCGCCGTTACGCCTTCACGGCGTCAATCTTGATTTCCGTGAACGGCTGGCGATGTCCCGCCTTGCGCTTGTAGCGCGTCTTGGCGTGGAACTTGATGATGGTGACCTTGTCGGCCTTGCCGGCGCCGGTGACCTTGGCCGCGACCTTCGCGCCCTTGACCGTCGGGGTGCCGACCTTCACGTCCTTGCCTTCCTCGTCGGTGACGAGAAGGGCGTCGAAGGAAAGTTCCGCGCCTTCCTTGGCATCGAGCTTCTCGACGCGGAGGGTGTCGCCTTCCTTGACCAGGTACTGTTTTCCGCCGGTTTGGATTACTGCAAGTTGAGCCATAAGGTTGCCTTTTGAATACCGTCGCACTCTAACGCACCTCGTCCCGGCTGTCAACACGGATATCCAAGGGCATCCCGACCCTGAGACCGTGCGCCTTGGCGAAACCGGCCGGGACCTCGAGGACCTTGTCGACCGGCACGCGGGGCGAAAAGAGCGGCAACCGCTCCCCGGGAACCGGAACGGGGACGTCCGTCGTGATGTCAGCCACCGACGTGCCGTCGATCCAGACGATGTCGATCGGGAAACGCATGTCCTTCATCCAAAAACCGAACGTGTCCTTGCGCTCGAACAGGAACAGCATGCCCTCGTCCGCGGCGAGCGACTCCCTGCCCGAAAGCCCGCGTTCGCGCGAACGGCTGTTCGCCGCCACGCTCACCCGCACCGTCACGTCCTCGCCGATGGTGACGGTGCCATGGGCGAAGGCGGCCTGACGGACGCCGAGTATCACCGCCACCGCGATGAGCGCGGCGAACACGACGCCGTACAGGAAATGCCCGGCGTGCGCGCCGTTCTGCCGTGCCGAGGCGGCGGATGTCGTTTTCGTTTCCATACCGTTCAGGATTTCGGCCGCTGATAGAGGATGATGCCGGCGGCCGTTGCCGCGGCGAGGATGCTCGCCAAAAGGCCGATGGCGGCGAGCTTCTCCCACCCGTGCAGGATGAGCGTCGACGCGCCGAACAGCGCGGCGATGAACCAGTAGAACAGCACGACCTGCTTGTGCGTGAACCCGAGGTCGAGAAGACGGAGGTGCAGGTGCGTGCGGTCGGCAGACGTCGGCGAACGGCGCTCCCAGACGAGCCGTCGCAGGATGACGAACGCGGCGTCGAAGAGCGGCAAACCGAGCACGAGCAGCGTCGTCGCGATCTTGCCGCCGGCGACGATGGCGAGCGTTCCGAGGAGGAAACCGGCAAGCGTCGAGCCGCCCTCTCCGAGGAAAATTCTAGCAGGATGGACGTTGTACCGCAAAAAACCGAGGTATGCGCCGGCGACGGCGAAAGCGATGATCGCGGTGTCGGGCTGCGACACGTCGCGCGTGAGGCTTACGAAGGCGATGACGACCGCGCCGATGACGGTCGTGCCGCTCACGAGGCCGTCGAGGCCGTCGAGGAACTTCGTCGTGTACGTCATGCCCATGAGCCAGAGCACCGTGAACACGTCGGCGACGAGCGTGACCTTGTACGGGATGCCGCCCGCCCAGAGCGCGGTGAAAACGAAGCGGTCGAGATGAATCTGCCCGCCGAGCGGGTTGGTGACGTAGTCGACGCCGATGCCGCTCGCGACGATGGCGAGCGCGGCGAGAAACGGCCATGCGATCTGTCCGAGCGGCGGAAGGTCGTACTTGTCGTCGAGGATGCCGCCGAGCACGAGGAGAAGCACGGCGGCGAACATGCCCGCCAGGTATTTTCCCTTGATGTACGCTCCGGGAAGCCAGCCCAAGTAGAGCGCGACGGCGACGGCCGCGGCGAGCGCCGCGGCCACGGCGACGCCGCCGAGAAGCGGCATCGGTTCGCGGTGATTCTTCCGCGCCGACGGCCTGTCGACGACACCGTTTCCGACGGCGAACGCGCGCACGAACGGCGTCGCGGCCCATGCGGCGGCGACGGCGACAAGGAAGATGATGACGGGCCGAGGGTCGAACATAGGCGAACCGTAACACAGCCGTCCATCCGATTAAAGAGCCTGTTTCCGAACAAAAAGAAAAGGCGTGCCGACAAGCGTCGGCACGCCTTTTTGCCCCTGTTTCAGGGCGTCGTCACGGTCAATCCGCCCTTGCGAGCGCCTTGATCGTGATGTCCACGACTTCCTCCATCGAGAGCGGGGTCGTCTCCGCCGTCGGGTTCGCCCGGAAGGCGTTCCCGAAGTTGGTGCGGTACTCTGCGAAGAAGAGGGCATCGCGCGGACGCCCGGCCTGATCCGCGAAGCGGAGGTGGCCGGGACGGGCGAGCAGCAGCCTGTCCTCCTTCGTGACGTTCACGCCGCGCTTGCGGAGATCCGCTTCGCGGAGCGCCACCGCCACCCGATCGAGCTCGAGCCCCCTCGTCGCGATGACGAAGCGGCCGTCGCCGTAGAACTGGATGGTGACGTCGGCCTTGGGGCGACGCGGGCAACCCTCGTGGGGAGGCCTGCGACCCTCGTTGCCGAGGCGGGTCACCATGCCGAACCGCGTGGACGCGGACCGGCCGAAGGCGAGGGCGAGGCGCTTCGACGCCTGCCCTTGGGGAGTCTTGATCGCGACATGGATGTCGCGGACCTTCGCGCCGCGCCAGTAGTCCTGAACGGCGGTCTCCCACTCCTTCTCCAGCGCCATGAGCGCGTCGGCGGCCTCCTTGCGGAAGCCCTCCGTCGCGATGGCGATCTCGTCATGCGCGTCCGCGCCGTACGAGACGGCGAAGTGTCGCCCGACGTTCTCGACGATGCGGTCGGCCAGGAAGAACTCCCGGAAGTCGATCGCCGCGTCCGGAGTACCGGTCGAAGTCGGGGCGAAGTCGCCCACCTGCGCCAGCCGATGCTCCACGCCGCGTTCGATCGACCCGAAGGCCGTGGACGCGAGCGAGAAGGTCTTCGACGGGTTCTCCTTGTTGAGGAGGTTCCAGCCCTGGATCATGTTCCGGAGCTGTCGCGGGGTGTGCGGCGTCTCGGACTCCTTCCACGACCGGACCGGGATGATGTCCTGGCCGGTGAGGTCGTTGTTCGAGATGATCGCCACGATCGGCATGAGGTGCGGGAGCAGCGCGTCCAGGTTCGCCTCATGGACCAGGAGGTCCAAGGACGACACGGAGTTGCGGTTCTCGTTCTCGGGCCGGCCGTGCTGGTCCAGCTTTCCCCGACCGCAGTCGAGGAACTGGTATCCCTTGGCCTCGAGGGCCGCCGCGGTGACGTCCTCCTCGCCAGACCAGTCCTCCTTGCGGAGCGGGCCGGCGGGGATGAACTTGAGCCTGGGATGATCGACCACCCCGAGCGCTTCGCGGACGCTCTCGTGGGCGGCGATGAGCCAACCCATGAAAAGCGCCTCGAGGTCGGGAGAGAGGTGCATGACGAGCGTGTGCTTGATGTTCTGAACCATGACTGACTCCTCGGGCCAAAAAGCCCGCCCGACGCTGCCGTCGGGCACGTACGTGGTCGACCGTCCCGCGCACCATGCGCAGTGCGGTTTACGCTTCAGTTGTAAAGGCGTTCTCGCGCGGTTTTAGCCGTGCAGGGAACGTCAAAATATAGCAAAAAAACGTCATTTTGTCAATGGTGTTTCTTGGCTAAAACGATGGGGTTTTTAAGGCTAAAGTTCCCGTGCTTTCTCAATCCGCACCTCTCCCCCCTTGTCGTAGATGATCTTGTCCCTGCGAACGAGTTTGCCCCGGAGCACCGCGTCGGCGATGGCGTTATCCACGCGATCCTGGATGACGCGGCGGAGCGGCCGTGCGCCGAACACGGGGTCGTACCCCGCCTTGGCGAGCTCGGCGACCGCCTCGTCAGTGACCTCGAAAAGGATTCCCTTCTCCTCGAGCCGCTTCCCCACCTTGGCGAGCATCAGCCGCGCGACGCGCGCGATTTCCGCCTCCGTGAGCGGCGCGAACACGATGATGTCGTCGAACCGGTTCAGGAACTCCGGACGGAACGAACCCTTGAGATGCTCGTTCATCAGCCCCTCCTTGATGACTTCGATTGCCGTGCCGGCGCGCACGGAATCTTGGACGTACTGGCTGCCCGCGTTCGACGTGGCGATGAGGATGACGTTCGTGAAATCGACCGTGCGACCGACGTTGTCGGTGAGCCGACCGTCATCCATCACCTGCAGGAACACGGTAAGCACGTCGGGATTCGCCTTTTCGATCTCGTCGAGAAGCACGAGCGCGAACGGCTGGCGGCGCACCGCCTCGGTGAGAATGCCGCCGGCCTTGCCCGCGGGCTCGCCGATAAGCTTGTAGAGCGACGCCTTGTCCTGGTACTCGGACATGTCGAGCCGTATCATCGCGTTCTCCTTGCCGAAATATTCCGCAGCGAGGGTTTTCGCGAGTTCGGTCTTGCCGACGCCGGTAGGACCGAGGAAAAGGAAGTTCGCGATGGGACGGTCCTGCTCGCGCAGCTCCGCGCGGGCGCGGCGCAGCGCGGCGGCGACCGACGCGACGGCGCGGTCCTGGCCGATCATCCGCTCGTGCATCCGCTCCTCAAGCCCGAGCAGTTTTTCCGTCTCTTCGGCAGTGACCTGCGTGAGCGGAATGCTGGTCTTTTCCGCGACGAGCGCCGCGACGTCTTCTGCCGTGACGGTCGCGTCCTTCCCCTTCGCCTTGCGCACCGCTTGCGCGACTTCGCGCGCCACGGTGATGGCCTTCTCCGGAAGAGTCGTTTCGTGCAAGTACCGGCCCGACAGTTTCACGGCCGCCTCGACGGCGCCGTAGGAGAACCACACGCCGTTGCGGTATTCGATGTTGCCCGCTTTCGCCTCGAGGATGCGGATGGCGGCATCTTCACCGACTTCGGGAACGTCAACTTTGACGAGCGCCTGGCCGAGCGGAGATCGTTCGATGGCGTTCGCGTACGCCTCGGGCGTGGCGGTCGTGACGCAGAAGAAATAACCGCGGGCGAGCTCGTTCGCGAATACGCGCGACAGGTCGATGCTCTCGCTCGACCCCGCGGTGATGCCCACCATGCCCGCCACGTCCTCGACGACGAGAACGATGTTTCCCGCGCGCGCGACCTCGTACAGCGCGCCGAGGAGCCGTTCCTGCGCCTCGGACGCGCCCGCGCCCGAGACGAGCTGGGCGACGTCCAGGCTCACGAGACGCTTGTCCTGCAGGACGGCGGGGACGTCCTCCTCCACCATGCGCTGCGCGATGCCCTCGATGATGGCGGTCCTCCCGGTGCCGGGACGGCCGACGAGTACCACGCTCTTCCTGCCGCCCTCGATGGCGCGGAACGTCGCGGCGATTTCGGCGTCGCGACCGACCACGGGCGCAAGTTGGCGGAACGCGGCGGCACGGGTGATGTCTCGGCTGAGTCGGTCGAGATACGGCGTGGCGACCGCGGTCATGGCGCGATCCATCGTGCCTTTCGGCTTGAGCGCGGCCGCGGAGGAGAACCGCTTGCCGCGCTGACGGAGCAGGTCCTGCACGCGCACCCACTCCACGACGTTCTCGACCTTGCGCAGGTCGACCCCGAGGTCGAGCAGCAGCTCCTGCAGGCCGTCGTCGGCGCGGAGGACGGCGAGGAGGAGGTCGGTGACGTCTACTTCCGGCCGCCGTCCCTCGTACGCGTCGACGTACGCGGCGAGGAGGACGCCGCGCGTCGCTTCCGACATCGCGGTACCGAGCGGATCGTGATCGTAGCTGCCCAGCATCCTGCCGAGGGTTTCGCGGAACTTCTCGAAGTCGAGGCCGAGCTTGCCGAAGACGATGGCGACCTTGGTCGTCGCGAGCAGCATGCCGAAAAGGTGGCCGGGCATGATTTCGGCGGAACTCAGCCGACGCGCGATTTCGTATGCCGAGTCGATCGCGCGGTGCGCGGCGGGCGAAAACGCCTTAGCCACGTCGATCCGCCGTTTGCGGGGCAGCTTGCGGACGTCGTCCCAGGCCGCGTCGCCGTCGGCGAGCCGCGGCCCCTCGTCGGCAGCGCCGTACGCGCGCGTCAGCACCGGTTCGCGCCGCTGCGAACGGACGATGCGGCGGTAGTGCAGGACGCATGCGGCGAGCACGCCGCCCCAGAACGCGAGGAACGACGGGTGCGGCATGGACCAGAAGCCGCGCGTCAGCACGTCGGCGACCGGCGAGGCGTTCACATGCATGCCGAGCAGCGCGATGCCGGCGAAGAGGACGGCGAGGAGTACGGCGTCGATGAAGACGTCGACGATCCCCGTGACCTTTGCGAGGGCGATGGCGGTACCGTCGACCCGCCTGCCCCAGAACAGGAACCGGCCGCCGTACGCCGCGCCGGCGCCGATGCCGCGGCACAGCGGGCACGAACGCACGCCCTCGATGCCGATGCCGCGGCAGCGCGAGCAGACGTTCACGGAAAGATGGCGCGTCGGCGAGCTCATGGCCCGAAGGACTTAAGGAATGCGGCCGCCTGGCCGACGAACATCGTCGCGGCGGCGATCGGAAGTGCGATCCAGACGAGCAGCAGTCCGAACATCAGCAGCGAAATCACGGCGAGGACGAGCGAGTAGTACGCGAGCGCCGCGAGGCGCATGAAAAAACTGATGGCGCGGCCCGCCGCGTCGTACTGTCCGAACATGGGGACGAACAGGTTCTTCAGCCAGACGCCGACGCCGAACTGCCGCGCGTAGCCGCGCACCGTGCGTACGCATCCGGCGGCCGTCCTGACCAGTCCTTTCGTGTACCACCAGACGGGAAAATAAAGAAAAGAGCCGACGACGTCGACTGCCGCGTATTTCGCCACGATGCCGATGGTGGAATTCGCCATGAACGGCCGTTTACTGACTGCTTAAGTATAGCAAAAAAAGCCGCCTTTTTAAAGACGCCCTTTTCGTTCCGCC
>CAYOXM010000026.1:9768-14427 GCA_964407925.1 uncultured Gammaproteobacteria bacterium | reverse complement strand
GACCCGGCCCCGGCGACCACCTTCGGCCACCTCGACTCGACCGTCGTGCTCGCGCGTTCGCTCGCGGAACTCGGCATCTACCCGGCCGTCGACCCGCTCGACTCGAGCTCCACGATGCTCGACCCGAACGTCGTCGGCCAGGAGCATTACGACGTCGCCCGCGGCGTCCAGCGCGTGCTCCAGCGGTACAAGGACCTCCAGGACATCATCGCCATCCTCGGCATGGAGGAACTCTCCGCGGAGGACCGCCAGACCGTGTCCCGCGCGCGCAAAATTCAGAAATTCCTCTCCCAGCCGTTCTTCGTCGCCGAGACGTTCACCGGCGTCGGCGGCAAGTACGTCCCGCTCAAGGAGACCATCCGCGGCTTCAAGGAAATCCTCGAAGGCCTTCACGACGACAAGCCCGAACAGGCGTTCTACATGAAGGGCGGCATCGACGAAGCGGCGGCGTAAGGTTAGGGCTTCAAAGCCTCAAAGGTCAGAGCGAGTCGCTTCTGACCTTTGAACCTCTCTAACCTCTGAACCTGTCCACGATGAACCCCATCCAATTCGAACTCACCACCCCCGAGCGTGTCGTCCTGAAGACGGCGTACGATTCGATTACCATCCCGACGCAGGAAGGGGAGATTACCGTGCTCCCCGGGCACATCCCGCTCGTCGCGAATCTCGCGCCGGGCGTGCTCACCGTGCGGAAGGGGAACGACGAGGAATATCTCGCCGTCTCGGGGGGTTTCATCGAATTCCAGCAGGGCGACCGGCTCATCGTGCTCGCGGACACCGCGGAACGCGCCGAGGAGCTCGACCTCAAAAAGATCGAGGAAGCGAAGGAACGCGCGCAAAAGCTGCTTTCCGAAAAGCGGCACGCCGAGGACATCTCGTCCGTCTCCGCCGTCGCCGCGCTCGAGCGCGAACTCGCCCGCATCAAGGTGGTGCAACGGCATCGCGGCTCGCGACGCGGAGGCATCGCGTCCGGCGCCGCGAAGCAATGACGAAGCGCGAAAAGCCGCCCCGACGGGACGGCTTTTCGTTTTCGGCGCGGTAAGACGTTGACTGGCCCGCGCAACCGTGCTTTACTGGAGCGTCCCGCCACGACGGCGGTACAGGAGGATTGTCCCTTGGACGACAAAGAATTCTCGAGGCTGTACTTCGACCATGCCCGCAAGAGCGGCAAGACGATGTACGGCGTGCTCATCGACCTCTTCAGGCCGGCATGGTGCAAGGAGACGGCGGCGCCGTCGTGCCAGGACCGGTGGACCCCGCAGAACCCCTCCTTCGGCCAGTGTGCGGTGACCGCGCTCGCCGTCCAGACCATGTGCGGCGGCGACCTCGTCCGCATCGAGGTGCCGGGCTACGGCTCCCACTACTTCAACCATCTGCCGAACGGCGAGGATTACGCGATCTACGACCTCACCCGCCTGCAGTTCCCCTCGGGGACGGCGTTTCCCCGCGGCGAAACGCGCGATCGGGCGTACGTCCTGTACTCGCCCCGCGCCATCGAGGCGCGCACGCTCGAACGCTACGAGCTCCTCAAGGAGCGCGTCGCCGCCGCCATGCGCACGGCCTGACGCCGCCTTTCGGCCGACCCTTTCCCCGGGGCCGGTCTTTTTTTGTCCGAGCATTGACAGAACCGGGAGGCTTACGTACTCTCGATGACGCCGAAAAGGTCGGCTTGTTCGTTAGACATCACGGAAGAAAAGGAGCGCACATGGACGTTACAGCGCAGAAGAAGGCCGCCGACGTTACCAACGCCGATGCGAAGCAGAAGGAGCTCGCCCAAGGATGCGAAATCACGGTGCTGACGGAGTCGGCGTCGTTCATCCATCACGACGGCCCCATCAGCGACGCCCTGCGCCTGCAATACGACCGGGAAACGGCCTCGTACGACCTGCTCTCCGTTCCCAGCCTGAAGCACGCGACGAAGGACCAGGCGCACCTCGACCTGCTCGTCACCGACATCAAGACCGCGCTGAGCCTCCACCGCGCCGAGAAGATCCTCGTCGCCTCGCTCACCATCCAGCCGCGTCAGCTCATCCGATACCTGAAGGACCGCGACGACCTGCGCGGACGCGTCACGTTCAAGGCGTTCGCCGTGAACCGGCCGCGCCGGTACGAGGAGCAGCAGACGCTCGTCGTGACCTGCATGGACTGGCGCCTCCACGGCGCGAGCGGCATCGGCAGGTTCATGGGCGAAACCTTCAACGCGCCCGCCTACGGCGTGCTCGCGACCGCCGGAGCGGCGAAGGAGCTTCACCCCGGAACGGTCAGGAACGACCTGTTCCTCTCGCAGATGGAGCTCATCGCGACCAAGGGACTGAAGCGCGTCATCCTCCTTTCGCACACCGACTGCGGCAAGTACGGCGGCGATGCGGCGTTCGGCGGTATCACGCCGCAACGCGCGACGCTCTCCGCGGACATCGATGCGACCGCGAAGGCGCTCGCAGAGCTGTTTCCCAAGCTCAAGGTCGAGGGCGGCATAGCCCGCACCGTCGGCAACGTCCTCGTCGGCGTCGACCGTCTCTGAGGGGCGCTGCCTCTCTTCATGCCCCGCAACCGCGCGGGGTTTTTCATTATCCCGCGGACCGCGTTGACGGCTTCCGCCGCGCGTGGCAGGCTCATCCCAGCATCCGTTTTTTTTCAACCCGCCCACGCAGTTGACCGCCGAGAGGTTGTCGGATGAGGAATTTCCGCGATGACGCGCGCTGGGACGACGTCGATTTCGTCAGTGTCGACGTCGGCTCGAGAAACAAGTCAAAAAAGCTCATTTTCGACGGATACCAGTACGCGACGAAAGGGGAGCGGCAGCTCGCCGAACTCCTGTCTCTCCTCGGCATCGCGTTCACCCCCGACGTCCCGTTTTGGCTGCTGAAGCCTGACGGCCGGTCGCGGCTGTTCGTGCCCGACTTCGTGTTCAACCGCCGCGGTTACGTCTGGAACGGCGGACGCCGCCCGGTCCTGATCCACGGCATCGAGGCCAAGGGGAAGAAGAAGTTCGACGGCCCGGACGGCAAGCGCGTCTCGCGCTTCTCGGAACGCGCCCAAGAGAACGTCGCCATGCTCAAGGAGCAGCGAGGCGTCGTCATCCTCCTCCTCAGCAACTCGTCGATCAAGCAGTACGCGGCGAAACGCCACCTGCCGCTCCACCCGCTCACGCCGTCGCCTTGACGGCACGCAGACCCGGACACGGGCCTGCTTTTTTCTCCGAAGACTTTGCCGGTTTCCGCGAAAAAAACGACCCCTCGAAAGAGGGGTCTTGCGTTTCAGGAGAACAGCGCCTTGAGCGCCGAGAAATCGAACGGCTTGCGCAGCACCGCCGTCGCGCCGCAGGCCGAATGGTCGCCGCCGTCTCCGGTCACGAGGTACATCGGCTGGACGAAGCCGCGCCCGCGGAGCGTCGCGATGAGCGCGTCGCCGAACAGTTTCGGCATCTGCCTGTCGGTGACGAGGGCGTCGAACCGCCCGCCGGCCTCGACGTAGGCGAGCGCGTCCGCGCCGTCGGCCTTGATGACGGCCTCGCAATCGACGAACAGGGGGAGGAAATCCTCGTAGAGCTTTCGCATCTGCGTGTCGTCGTCGGCCACCAGTATCTTCTTCTTGCTCACTGTTGCTTGCCTTTCGCGAAAGGACTAGGATTGAGGCTATGTAAGGGTATTTTTCGAAGAACGTCAAGATGACCGCCGACAAGAAAACCGCCGACGCAGCGACCGCGAAAACCGCCCCCGAACCCGAGCATCCGCTGCTCGAGGGGTTGAACGCGGAACAGAAAAAAGCCGTCACGCACGTGAACGGCCCGCTGCTCATCATTGCCGGCGCCGGTACCGGCAAGACGACCGTCATCTCGAAGCGCATCGCCTGGCTCGTCTCGACCGGACTCGCGCGTCCCGAAGAAATCCTCGCGCTCACCTTCACCGAAAAGGCGGCGGGGGAGATGGTCGAACGCGTCGACCAGCTTTTGCCGATGGGTTACGTCGACCTGTCGATTTCCACGTTCCACGCCTTCTGCCGGAGCGTGCTCGAGGAACGTGCGCTCGACATCGGCGTGCCGAACGACTTTCGCCTGCTCGACTCGACCGACGCCTACCTCCTCCTGCGCCGCAACCTCGACAGGTTCGCCCTCGACTACTACCGGCCGCTCGGCAATCCGACGAAATTCCTGCACGCGATGTTGCGGCATTTTTCGCGCGCGAAAGACGAGGACATCTCCCCCGAGGACTACCTGAAGTACGCGCGGGAACTCGCGCTCGACAAGGACGACGCCGAGGGATTCGCCGAAACCACCCGCCAGCGCGAAATCGCCGAAGCCTACCACGTCTACCAGCGCCTGCTCCTCGAAGAGGGCAGCCTCGACATCGCCGACCTCCAGATGTACGCCATCCGGCTGTTCCGCACGCGCCCGCAGGTGCTCGCGGAGTACCGCAAGCGCTACCGTTTCGTGCTCGTCGACGAGTTCCAGGACACCAACTGGGCGCAGTACGAGCTCATCAAGATGCTCGTCGGCGACGTCGGCAACCTCGTCGTTGTCGGCGACGACGACCAGTCGATCTACAAGTTCCGCGGCGCGAGCATCGCGAACATCATGCAGTTCAAGTCCGACTTCCCGACGGCGAGCGAGGTCGTGCTCACGACCAACTACCGCTCGCGGCAGGGGATACTCGACAGCTC
>CAYOXM010000026.1:0-9668 GCA_964407925.1 uncultured Gammaproteobacteria bacterium | reverse complement strand
GCCTGGTTCGGCCTCTTGGACGACTACCACGAATCGCGCGCGCTCTACCGCGTCCTCTCGTCGCCGCCCTATGCCATTCCGGGGGAAGACCTCGTCCAGTTGAGCCACGCGGCCCGCAAGGGGAGCCAGTCGCTCTACGAGGTCATACAGCGCCGCGACGCGCTCCCGTGGCTCTCGGCCGAGGCACGCCATCAGCTCGACCGGCTGACCGCCGACCTCGCGCGGCACACGCAGCTCGCGCGCTCGAAGAGCGTCACGTCCCTCCTCATCGCCTTCCTCACCGATTCCGGCTATCTCAAATTGCTGAAGTCCGCCGACGACACCCGCGCGCGCGAGCAGTTCGGCTACCTGCACCAGTTCCTGAACCGGCTCAAGCGGTTCGAGGACAGCCATGACGACGCGACGCTCAAGCGGTTCATGGAGGAATACGCGATGGAACGCGAGTCGGGGGAGGAAGGCTCGCTCGCCTTCGATCCGGACACCGGACCCGACATGGTGCGCATCATGACGGTGCATGCCGCGAAGGGGCTCGAGTTCCCGTACGTCTTCATCGTCGACCTCGTCGACAAGCGTTTCCCGAGCGTCAGCCGCGCCGAGGAAATCCCGCTGCCCGACGCGCTCACCAAGGAAATTCTTCCCGAGGGCGGCGACATCCACCTCGAGGAAGAGCGTCGGCTGTTCTACGTCGCCATGACCCGCGCCAAGGACGGGCTGTTCCTGACGTCCGCCGAGGACTACGGCGGCAAGACGAAAAAGAAACCGTCGCGCTTCCTCGCCGAGCTCGGCTTTGACGCGTCCCCGACGCTCGCCCCCTCCACCGAACGGCTTGCCGAACCCGCCCAGGCCCCCGCGCCGTCAGGACCCGTCACGTTGCCGATTCCGACCCATTTCAGCTTTTCGGCGCTCGCCGCCTACGACAACTGCCCGCTCCAGTACAAGTTCGCGCACGTCATCCGCATCCCGTCGCTCGGCAAGGCGTCGCAGAGTTACGGCAACACCATCCACGAGGCCCTGGAGTGGTTCCTCAAGACGCTGGCCGAGCGCGAGGCGGCGGCGCAAGGAACGCTGTTCGACGCGGCGCTGCCCGATGCCGCGACGAAGAAGGCCGGACTAGCCGTCTCGAAAGACGAACTGCTCGAAAAATACGAGGAGGTCTGGCGTGACGATTGGTACGAGAGCAAGGAAGAGAAGGAGCGTTTCCGTGCGGAGGGACGCGACGCGCTCGCGATTTTCTACGATCAATGCGTCGTCTCGCCGCCGAAACCGAAATACCTCGAAAAGGAATTCAGCCTGAAAATCGGCGACGCCACCATCAAGGGCGCCATCGACCGCATTGATGAGGCTGACGGGGGAGTGGAGATCGTCGACTACAAGACCGGCAAGCCGAAAACCGAGGAGGACATGGATTTCGACGACAAGCGACAGCTGCTCCTGTACCAGATCGCGGTCGGACGGCTGTTCGGCCTCAAGCCCGTCAAACTGACCTATTACTATACGAAGGACGGTACCAAAGTAAGCTTTCTCGGCACGGAAAAGCAGATCGCCAAGATTGAATCCGAGGCGGAAGAAACTTTCAGCAAGATAAAATCCGGCGACTTCGCCCCGACGCCGGGACGGCAGTGCCGCTACTGCGATTTCCGCGAGATTTGCGAATTCCGCGCGAACTGACGCGCGGTACGCTATACTGCACCCATGCTGGAATCCTTGGGCAGGCTCCTGCCGAAAAACCTGAAACGCGCCGGCGCGAGCAAGAGCATCGATGCCGCGATGATCGTCGAGGAGGCCGCAAAGGCCCTCGCCGAGGCGTTCGGCGACGACGCGGCGCACGTTCGCGCGGTCTCGTTCAAGGACGGCGTGGTGAAAGTCGCCTGCGACCGATCGGTCTACGCCGAGGACCTCCGCCTGCGCGAACGCGAAATCATCGACGCCATGAACGCGCGCATCGGTTCCGTGCGCGTGACCGCGGTGAAACTATGACGCTCCGCCAATACCTGACGATCATGGGGGTCGGCACCGCCCTCGCCGCCGCCGCGGTCGCATTGATCCTCTTCGGCGTCGACCCGACGGAAACGTCGGCGGCGGTCTTCGTGATCTTCTACGTCAGCCTGTTCCTCGCCGCGACGGGAGCGCTGTCGATCGTCGGCTTCCTGCTGCGCGTCCTCGTGCTGCGCAAGCAGTACTTCATTTCGCGCCAAGTGGCCGTCTCGTTCCGTCAGGCGGTCCTCCTCGCCGCGCTCATCGTCGGCGCGCTCATCCTCCAAAGCCGCTCGCTCCTCCACTGGTGGACCGCGGCGCTCATGGTGGCGGCGATGACCGTACTCGAATTTTTCTTCATCTCGACCGCGATGCGACGCTGACAAGGTGTGAAAACGGACGCGCAGGGCGGGGGGACCCGCCCTTTTCGGCCTCTTGCCTGTTGAGGTCCGCAAGGCTATGATGGGGCGGACAAGAAGGGCGGATTTCCGCTTAATGAACAAAAAAGATGTTCAACAACCTCTGGGGGAAATTCTCGAAGGACCTTGGCATCGACCTCGGCACGGCGAACACGCTCGTGTACTGCAAGGACAAGGGCATCATCATCAACGAGCCGTCGGTGGTATCGCTGAACACGAGGACGGGACAGATCGTCGCCGTCGGCAATGCCGCGAAGGACATGATCGGCAAGACGCCGGCGCATATCTCGACGGTCAAACCGCTCGTCGCGGGCATCATTTCCGATTTCGAAGTGACCGAAAAAATGCTCAAGTTCTTCATCGAGAAATCCCACAAGGACGGCTTCTCGGTCCTGCCTCGGCCCCGCGTGGTCATCGGCGTGCCGCTCGACCTCACCGAGGTGGAACGCAAGGCCGTCGAGGACGCGGCGCTGAACGCCGGCGCCCGTGAAGTGTACCTCGTCGAGGAACCGATGGCCGCGGCCATCGGCGCGCGCCTGCCCATCACCGAACCGGTCGGCAACATGGTCGTCGACATCGGCGGAGGAACGACGGAAATCGCCGTCATCTCGCTCGGCGGCGTCGTCACTTGGAAGTCCATCCCGGTCGCAGGCGACGAGCTGAACAAGAACATCGTCACCTTCGCGCGCGAGAACTTCAACCTTCTCCTCGGCGAACGCGTCGCGGAGAACATCAAGATGCGCGTCGGATCCGCCATGCAGCTCGACGAGCCGCTCCAGATCGAGATGCGCGGCCGCGACATGGTTACCGGCCTGCCGAAGGAAATCATCGTGAACGACGGCCAGATCCGCGAATCGCTCGCGCGCTCCGTCCGCACCGTCGTCGAAAACATCAAGTCCGCGCTCGAAATCACCCCTCCGGAACTCGTCGCCGACATCTACGAGCGCGGCATCGTGCTCACGGGCGGGGGAGCGCTCCTCAAGGGCATCGACAAGGTCATCTCCCGCGCGGCGGAAATCCCCGTGCGCGTCGCCGACGATCCGCTGACCTGCGTCGTCCGCGGCACCGGCATCCTGCTCGACAACATGGAGCTCCTGAAGACCATCGCCCTCCCGTCCTCGCAGGAAAACGCCGGCGAACGGATGTACGCGTAACGCCGAAGGGATGCTATGCCGTCACGAAGCGCCTCGCGCCGTAACGCGCTCCTGGCGGCCGTCGCGGCCGTCGTGTTGGTGCTTGCCGCCTCGGGCGCGCTGAAGACGCTGACCGCGCCGCTGACCTCTCTCACCCTCACGGCCGCCGCGCCCGGCTATGCCGCCGGCTCGGCCGTCACCCGCGCGATGAACGAACTGTTTTCGGACGCGACCGACCCCGCTGCGGACGCCGCAGTCATCGACGCGCTCCGCGCCGAAAACGCCAAGCTCCGCGCGCTCGCGGCGGAGAACGAGGCGCTCAAGGCCGCCCTCGGCTTCTCCGAGCGCTACAAGGACGAAGGCATCCTGGCGCGGGTCGTCGCCGAGACCGACGCCGACGCGCTGAAGGGCGTCATCATCGACCGCGGCGCGGACGACGGCATCGCCCCCGGCCAGCCGGTGGTCGCCGGCGACGGCGTCCTCGTAGGCAAGGTGTTCGAGACGCGCGCGCGGAGCGCGACCGTCATCCTGCTGTCCGATTCAAAAAGCCGCGTCGCGGTCGCCATCCAGAACGCGACCGACACCATCGGCGTCCTCGAAGGGGACCGCGGCCTCAGCATGGGCATCACGCTCATCCCGCAGACCGAAAAGCTTTCTCCCGGCGACGTCGTCGTGACGTCGGGCATCGAACCGGGAATCCGGCGCGGCCTCGTCGTCGGCGTCATCGAGAAAGTGAACAAAAGCACGCAGGACCCGTTCCAGTCGGCGAGCGTCGCGCCGCTCCGGGCATCCGCCCATCCCATTTTCGTGCAAGCCCTCCGTTTCGCGGAGCCGCGCTGACCCCGTCACGCGCCCATGCGCCGCCTCCTGCTCGTCACCGCCCTCGCCGCCGCGCTCGGCATCCTGCATGCCGGATTCGTTTCGGCGTTGCCCGCGCCGGCATCGTCGCTGCACCTGCCGCTGATGCTCGTCGTCGGGCTGATCGCCTCATTCCGGTTCGCCGACGCCTTCGCCGCCGCGGCGGCCTCAGGCATCGCACTCGACGCCGTCTCCTCGCTGCCGTTCGGCACGAACGTCGTCGTGATGCTCGCGGCCACCGCGCTCGCCGTCATCCTGTTCACCCGCGTCTTCACGAACCACTCGTGGACCGGACTCCTCGGCATGAACGCCGCGGCGTACCTCGTCCTCCATGGCGCGCTCGGCGCCGTCCGGCTCGCGCGCGCGGTGCTTGCCGGCTGGGCGGTCCGCGAGGCGGTGTTCCGCGCGACGCCGTCGCAGCTCGCCGCGGCGCTCTGCCTGCAGATCGCCACGGTCGTCGTCTTCGCCTTCGCGGCGCGACGGCTCAAAGGCACGTTCTCCGCATTCTTCTTCACCCGCTGACCCCATGGCCGACGGCTACAGGAACGGTTACGGCAACGACGGGCCCTTCCCGCTCCGCGCGGACGATTTTTCGTACGGCCGCGTCGGCGTTTCGCCGACGCAAAACGTCATCGAGGATGCCTTCGTCGATTCCGAAATCAGCGCCGGCGGCAGCCAGACGCAGGGCGACTTCGTCGGCCTCGCGGTCGACGCCAAGACCCTCCGCATTTTCTTTTCATGCCTCGCCGCCGTCCTCGTCATCGTGCTTGCGCGCGCGGCGCAGGTGCAGATCGCGCGGAACGCGTACTACGTCCGCCAGGCCGAGGGCAACCGCAGCCGCGTCGTCTGGGTCCCGTCGGAACGCGGCGTGATGTACGACCGGAACGGCATCCCGCTCGTCAGGAACATTCCCGACTTTTCCGTCTCGGTCGTCCCCGCGGACCTGCCGAAGGAGGGCGAGGAGCGGCGCGCGGTCATCGCGCGCCTGTCGGATGTCATCGCCGTCCCGCCGCAGGACATCGAGGCGAAAATCGCCGAATTCGCGAAGTATCCCACCGCGGCGGTCACCGTGAGCGGGACGCTCACCCACGAGCAGGCGGTGCTCGCGAGCATCGAGGCCGCCCGCATCCCCGGCGTCAGCCTCGATACCGGCATGCGCCGCGAATATCTCGCCGCGGCCGACGCGCCCGCGCTGTCGCACGTGCTGGGCTTCGAGGGACGCGTGACGCAGGCAGACCTGGACGCGGGCGGGGAGGAGCTGTTCCCGACCGATTTCGTCGGCAAGACCGGCCTCGAAAAAACGTACGAGGACACGCTCCGCGGCGCGTACGGTCGCCGCCGCGTCGAGGTCGACGCGCTCGGCAGGCAGAAGAAGGTCATCGCCGAAGAGGACGGCACGCCGGGAAAGAATCTCGTCCTCGCCATCGACCTTGATCTCCAAAAGACTGCCGAATCCGCGCTCCGCGACGCGCTCAAGAAGGCGGGCCGCAAACGGGGAAGCGTCATCGCCATGAATCCGAAGACGGGGGAAATCCTCGCGCTCGTGAGCGAGCCGGCCTTCGACAACAACCTGTTCGCGAAAGGCATCTCGACCGAGGACTACCGCAAGCTCGCGGACGACCCCGACCACCCGCTTTTCCCGCGCGCCGTCGCGGCATCGCTTCCCGCCGGATCGACCTTCAAGATCGTCGTCGGCGCCGCCGCCATCCAGGAAAAAGTGGTGACCGCTGCGACGACGTTTCTCTCGACGGGCGGCATCGCCGTTGACAAGTGGTTCTTCCCCGACTGGAAGGCCGGCGGCCACGGACCGACGGACATCGCCAAGGCGATCGCCGAATCGGTGAATACCTACTTTTACGTCGTCGGCGGCGGCAAGGACGACTTCGTCGGCCTCGGCGTCGCGCGCATCGCGGAGTACGCGCGCAAGTTCGGCATCGGACAGCCGCTCGGCATCGATCTCCCGAACGAAGGCGCGGGATTCATACCGTCGAAGGAATGGAAGGAATCGGCCAAGGGCGAACGCTGGTACGTCGGCGACACCTATCACCTTGCCATCGGCCAGGGCGACCTGCTCGTCACGCCGCTCCAGATCGCCGCGGCGACCGCCGTCATCGCGAACGGAGGAGCCCTCGTCCGGCCGCACGTCGTGAACGCTGTGACCGCCGATGATGGTTCGCGCGTCATCAAGGAAACGGAAGTGCTGAACCCGCACGTCGTCGACAAGGACGCGGTGAACGCCGTCCGGCGCGGCATGCGCGCCGCGGTCACCCAAGGCAGCGCCCGGTCGCTCGGCGGCCTTCCGGTCGCGGTCGCCGCGAAAACCGGCACCGCGCAGTGGCACTCCAACAAGCAGCCGCACGCATGGTTCACCTCGTTCGCCCCGTACGACGACCCCGAACTCGTCGTGACCGTCTCCGTCGAAGAGGGCAACGAAGGTTCGTCGACCGCGGCGCCCGTCGCCCGCGCCATCTACGAAAGCCGGTACAAGCGGTGAGGTGCCGCGCTTGACGCTCCTCGGGAGCGACCGTATGCTCCATTTCATGTTATGATTTCACGGTAAAGGAAGAAACCGTATGCACGACAATCCCGTCTACATTTCCAAGGAAGGCCTCGAGAAGGCAAGGCAGGAGCTCCACGTCCTGAAGACCGAGAAGCGTCGCGAAGTCGCCGCGCGCATCGAAAAGGCCAAGGAGCTCGGCGACCTCCGCGAGAACGCGGAATACCACGACGCCAAGGACGAGGCAGGCTTCGTCGAGGGCCGCATCGCCGAACTCGAAGACCAAATCAACCGCGCCGTCATCATCGAGGCGAAGGATTCCGACAAGGTGAGCATCGGCTGCAAGGTCAAGGTCACCGCCTCGAACGGCAAGGACAAGGAACTGCGTATCGTCGGCGCGCCCGAGGCCGATCCGCTCCAGGGCCGCATCTCCAACGAATCGCCCCTTGGACAGGCGCTCCTCGGCCGCAAGGTCGGCGAGACCGCCGAGGTCAAAGTCCCGTCCGGACCGATCGTCTATACCATCACGCACATAAGTTGCGACTAGTGCCGTCTATGGCCGAAAAGGAAGAGGTTAACCCGATCGAGGAACGCGCGGTGCGGCTCGAAAAGATGCGCATGGCCATCGCCATGGGCATCGATCCGTACCCCGCGCGCTGCGAGCGTTCGCACGCCATCACCGAAGTGCTGGCGCGTTTCGAGTCGCTCGAGGCGGAGAAGGCCGAAGTTACCATCGTCGGCCGGCTCAAGGCCGTGCGTGGCCATGGCGGCGCCTGCTTCGCCGATCTCGAGGACGGCTCGCAGAAAATCCAGCTGCACCTGAAGAGCGACGTGCTCGGCGCGACTTCTTTCGAAACGTTTGAGAAGATCGTCGACCGCGGCGACTTCCTGCAGGTGACGGGCACGCCGTTCGTCACGAAGCGCGGCGAGAAGAGCATCGAGGCGAAAACCTGGACGCTCATCGCCAAGTCGCTCGAGGGGCTGCCCGACAAATGGCACGGCCTCACCGACACCGAGATCCGCTACCGCAAAAGGTACCTCGACCTCGTGTCGAATCCCGAGGTGCGCCTCGCGTTCCGCAAGCGGAGCCTCGTCGTGCAGACTATCCGCGAGTTCTTCACCGAGCGCGGTTTCATGGAAGTCGAGACGCCGATCCTGCAGGCGATCGCCGGCGGCGCTTCCGCTCGGCCGTTCGTCACGCATCATAACGCGCTCGATACCGATCTCTACCTGCGCATCGCCCCGGAACTCCATCTCAAGCGGCTGATCGTCGGCGGGTTCGAGCGCGTGTTCGAGCTCGGCCGTTCGTTCCGCAACGAGGGCATCGACCACTCGCATAACCCCGAATTCACCTCCGTCGAGGCCTACCAGGCGTACGCCGACTACCACGAGCACATGCAGATGACCGAGGACCTGCTGGTCCGCATCGCCGAGCGCGTGAGCGGCTCGACCGTCGTCGAGTACGACGGGATGACCATCGACTTCGCCGGTCCGTACCCGCGCCTGACCTTCCGCGACGCCATCAAGCAGTACGCCGACATCGACATCGAGGATTTCGACGACCGCGCGGCGCTCGCCAAGGCCGCCGAGGCGAAGGGCGTGAAGGTCGAACCGAAGGACGACCGCGGCGCCATCCTCGACAACCTGTACAAGAAAACCGTCCGGCCGCACGTCGTCGACCCGACGTTCATCATCGACCACCCGACGGAAATCCTCCCGCTCGCCAAACGCAAGCCGGGCGCGGGCAACTACGTCGAGAGCTTCCAGCTCGTGATGGCGAAGGGCGAGTACGTGAAGGCGTTCTCCGAACTGAACGATCCCATCGACCAGCGCCAGCGCTTCGAGGCGCAGGAAAAGCTCCGCGAAGGCGGCGACGAGGAGGCGCAGCCCATGGACGAGGACTTCATCGAGGCGCTCTCCGTCGGCATGCCGCCGACCGCGGGCTGGGGACTCGGCGTCGACCGCCTCGTCGCGGTGTTCGCGGGAGCGCACAGCCTGAAGGAAATCATCCTGTTCCCGACCTTGCGTCCGGAAGAGAAGAAAGACTGAACGAAGCCCGGCCACCCGCCGGGCTTCTCCGCATATGGCCGACATTCTCTATCACGGCAGCGCGAAACGCGTCGAAGGACCGCTGACGCCGATACTCCGCCACGGCTCCGAGGACCACGTCCATGAACGGGCGGCGGTGTTCGCGACCGAACGCGCGGACATCGCAAGCCTGTTCATGATTCCGCCGGACGCGCTGTCGAGCATCGGCTTCGAGCAGGACATCGCCTACATCTGCATCTGGGGAACGGCGAAGGATTTCGCCAAGCGCGACCGCGGCGGTTTCCTCTACGCGCTTCCCGGCGCGTCATTTGAAAAAATCGGCAAAGCCTATGAGTGGCAAAGTTTCGCCCCCGTGACGCCGTCGGAAACGTGGCATTTTTCCTCGTGCATCGACGGCATGATCGAGAATGACGCGCAGGTCTACTTCGTGAGTGACGACCCGACCTTCGACGCCATCGTCCGGGACAAGGATAATCGCGCGCCGATCCTCGACAAGCTGACCTCCGAAAACCGCCATCGGGGACAAAAGAAGCGCCTGTTCCTAAGGTAGGGGCGGAGGAGTCATTTCTCCACAGCGATAAAAGCGCTTACTAAAGCGTTTTTTCTTACCTCCTCCGGGGTTGTCATTGGGGGAGGGGAGTGGCATGATTAAGGCGGTCGACGTGAACCGCTTTTTTTCGTGTTTATGCTGGATATCAAATTCATCAGGGAAAATCCGCAGAAGGTGATGGACGCGTG
>CAYOXM010000025.1:0-17075 GCA_964407925.1 uncultured Gammaproteobacteria bacterium | reverse complement strand
TTACTTCCCCCGCCTCATCACCGAGGGCCACCTGTTCATCGGCCAGCCGCCGCTCTACCGCATCAGCGTCGGCAAGGAGTTCCGCTACGCCTTCACCGAGGCCGAGCGCGACGCGGCCGTCGAGGAATTCCGGGCGAAAAAGGAGAACGCGAAGGCGGCGCGCGCGGAGAAGGCGGCGAAGAAGGGCGGACCGGCGCCGATCGAGGAAGAGGTCGAAGGCGAGGGCGGCGAAGTCACGAGCGTCGCCGGCGTCACGATCCAGCGCTACAAGGGTCTCGGAGAAATGAACGCCGAACAGCTCTGGGAAACGACCATGGATCCCGCGACCCGCGTCATGAAGAAGGTCATGATCGAGGACGCGGAGAAGGCCGACAGCGTCTTCGACGTCCTGATGGGCAACGAGGTGGAACCGCGCAAGCGCTTCATCCAGACCCACGCGAAATCCGTGAAGAATCTCGACATCTGACCGTCGGAAAACCGCCCGCCAGGGCGGTTTTCGCTTCTGTGCCGGCGGGTCGAAAAATGCTATGCTCAAGCCGCTTTATATATGGAAGGCGACCCATGCGCATACTGATGTTCGGCTGGGAGTTCCCGCCGTTTAACAGCGGCGGCCTCGGCACCGCCTGCCTCGGGCTCACGAAAGCCCTGAGCAGGAAAGGGCACGAGGTGACTTTCGTGCTCCCCCGCCGCCTCGACCTGCATGTCGACTACATGGACATGGTGTTCGCCGACGACCCGCGGATGCGCGTGAAGGCGGTGAACTCGCTCCTCGCCGGGTACGTCACCGACAGCCGCTACCGCGTGCTGATGGACGCGCTCCCGCCCGAGCTCGCGAAACTCTACGGCCAGGACCTGTACGAGGAAACGGGCCGCTACGCCGAGAAAGCGAGGGAACTCGCGAAAACAATCGATCACGACGTGATCCACGCGCACGACTGGCTTTCCTTCCCCGCGGGCATGGCCGCGGCGGCGGCATCGGGCAAGCCGCTCGTCTCGCACGTGCACGCCACCGAATTCGACCGCACGGCGAACGGCGAGGTGAACCGCTACGTCTACGACATCGAACGCGCGGGGATGCACGCGGCGAGCCGCGTCGTCTCGGTGAGCAACTACACCAAGGGCACGGTCGTCCGCCACTACGGCATCCCCGAGCGAAAGGTCAGCGTCGTGCACAACGGCGTCGATCCGCGCGGCGCGGCGCTCTTCCCCAAGAGCAAGCTCGCCGACCACTACCGCATCATCCTGTTCCTCGGCCGGCTCACCGTGCAAAAGGGGCCGGACTGGTTCCTGCGCACGGCGAAGCTCGTGCTCGAACGCGAGAAGGACGTGCTCTTCGTCGTCGCCGGCGCGGGCGACATGGAACGGCAGGTCATCCAGGAAGCCGCCGCGATGGGCATCGCCGAACACGTCATCTTCACCGGCTTCCGCCGCGGCGCGGACGTCGACCGGCTCTACCAGATGGCCGACCTCTACGTGCTGCCGTCGGTCTCCGAACCGTTCGGCATCACCGCGCTCGAGGCGGTCCAGCAGGGAACGCCGGTGATCGTGAGCAGCCAATCGGGCGTGAAGGAGGTCCTCCCCGACGCGCTGCAGGTGGACTTCTGGGACACGCGGAAAACCGCGGACCTCATCCTCGGGACGCTGTTCCGCCGCGAGCACGCGCGCGAACTCGCCGCGCGGCAGGCGCTCTCGCTCCCGCACGTGACGTGGGACGCCGCCGCGGAAAAGCTCGACGCGCTCTATGCAGACCTCGCCGTCGTACCGGCCTGAGCCTATGCCCAAGGTCTGTTTCTACTTCCAAGTGCACCAGCCGTACCGCGTGAAACCGTACGGAATTTTCGACATCGGCGAAGACCGCGGCTACTTCGGCGACCGTTCGGCGTCGAACCTGAACAACGGCCGCATCATGCGCAAGGTCGCCGAGAAATGCTACCTCCCCGCGAACGCGACGATGCTCGCGCTGCTCGAGCGGCATCCGGAATTCCGCGTCAGCTATTCGATTTCAGGAACTGCACTCGACCAGTTCGCCGCGTTCGCGCCCGACGTCCTCGAGTCGTTCCGGCGGCTCTTCGCCACCGGCCGCGCGGAACTGCTGGCCGAGACCTCGCACCATTCGCTCTCGGCGCTCTACTCGAAACGGGAATTCCGCGATCAGGTGACGAACCACGTCCGTCGACTGAACGAACTCTTCGGCGTGACGCCGAAGGTGTTCAGGAACACCGAACTCGTCTACAGCAACGAGATCGCGCGGGACGTGGAGGAGATGGGTTTTTCTGGTATACTCGCGGAGGGTGCCGACCGCGTCCTCGACTGGCGCTCCCCCGGCTTCGTCTACCGCCCGAAAGGGTGCGCGAAAACCGCGCTGCTCCTCAAGCATTACCGCCTCTCCGACGACATCGCCTTCCGGTTCTCGAACCGGGACTGGCCGGAGTGGCCGCTCACCGCGCCGAAGTTCGCCCGCTGGGTGGACGCGGTGAACGGCAACGGCCAGCTGGTCAACCTGTTCATGGACTACGAGACGTTCGGCGAGCACCAGTGGGCGGAGACCGGGATCTTTTCCTTCCTCGACGCGCTCCCCGCGGAAATCCTGCGTCATCCGGACAACGGGTTCGTCACGCCGTCCGAGGCCATCGCGATGTTCCCGCCGGTCGCGGAACTCGACGTGCACCTGCCGGTCTCTTGGGCCGACATCGAGCGCGACCTCTCCGCCTGGCGCTCCAACGCGATGCAGGAATCGGCGCTCCGCGCGGCATACGCGCTCGAGGACGAGGTGAAGCGTTCCGGCGACGCGACGCTCCTCGAGGACTGGCGCAGGCTCACGACGAGCGACCATTTCTACTACATGTGCACCAAGTGGTTCTCGGACGGCGACGTCCACAAGTACTTCAACCCGTACGAGAGCCCGCACGACGCCTTCGTTTCCTACATGAACGTCATTCACGACATGAAACTCCGTCTTAAAGCCACGAACTATGCACACGCGTAAACTCACGAACGAGGAGGCGTCGGCGCTGCTCGCGAGCGTCGCTGAAGAGTGGAAGGCCTTCTGGTTCTCGCACGGCGCGGTCGCGAAGAACCTCGAGGAACTCGCCGCCGTCCTCGGCGCGATGACCGAGGAGCAGTTCGTCCACCATGTGAACCCCGGGAAGAACGACCTCGCCTGCTGGGTCGACGAGGTGATCGGCGACGCGACGCTCGCCGCGAAACTCCGCCTCCTGCGCACGCAGGCGGCGACGCACACGATGACGACGCGCCGCGTGAGCGAACTCCGCGCCGCACTGACGCCCGCCCCGGCCGCAGAAGCAGCGCCCGCTGCCGTCGAAACGGCACCGGCGTCCGCCGCGGAATCCGCGACCTCGTCCCCCGTCACGGTAACCGCGGCCGTCACGCTTACTGCGCCGAAGAAGCGCGTCGTGAAGGCGAAGAAGGCCGTGCCCGCCGCCAAGGCGAAAAAGGCGGAAACGAAAGGCTCCGTCTGGAGCAGGCTTTTGAAGGGCTGACGTACGCATATGAAGAGGGGTGGCAGAGCCGCCCCTCTTTTTGGTATGCTACGGGCATTAAGGACGTACCATGCCACGAAGCCTCGTACTCGGTAACGGCAACCTGCTCATCGGCATCGACGAGCACGCCTTCGTGCGCGACGTCTATTTCGAAAGGGTCGGCCTCGAGAATCACGCGAACGGCCGACCGCAGCGCGTCGGCGTCTTCGTCGACGGCGCGATGCACTGGCTCGACGAATCCGGCTGGGACGTCGCCGTCACCTACCTCCCCGAGACGCTCGTCGGCAGGAGCGTCGCGACGCACCGCGGCCTCGGACTTCGCCTGACGTTCCACGACTTCGTCTACAACGAGTCGAACGTCTTCATCCGCAAGATGACGATCGACAACCTGGCCGACCGCGTCCGCGACTTCCGCGTGATCTTCCACAACGACCTCGAGGTCGGCGCGTACACGCACGGCGTCACGTCGTTCTACTACCCCAAACGCCGCGCGCTCATCCATTACCGCGGCGCGCGCATGTTCCTGTTCAACGGCGTCGTCGACGGCCACGAGATGAGCGAGTTCTCAGTCGGCATGACGCGCTACGCCGGCCTTGAGGGCACGTGGAAGGACGCCGACGACGGCCACCTCTCCGGCAACCCCATCGAGCACGGCCGCGTCGACTCCTCCGCCGCGTTCAGCTGCACCGTGCGCGCGGGAGGATCGCACGAAGGCTGGTACTGGATGGTCGCCGCGCCGACGCTCGAAGAGCTCGTGGCGCTCAACGACGACGTCGAAAAGCGCACGCCGGAGCACCTGTTCCAGACGACGATGGATTTCTGGAAGGCGTGGGTGAACAAGCAGAAATACACGTTCCACGGCCTGAACGACGCGCAGGTCGCGCTCTTCAAGACGTCGCTCCTCGTCATGCGCGCGCACGCCGACAACCGCGGGGCCATCATCGCGTCGAGCGACTCGGACATGCTCCAGCACGGCAAGGACACGTACGCCTACGTCTGGCCGCGCGACGCCGCGTTCGCCGCGCTCACCTTCGCCAAGGCCGGCTACTGGGACATCGCCCGCCGCTACTTCGAGTTCCAGTGCCGTCTCGTCACCGAGGACGGCTACCTGATGCACAAGTACCTCGCCGACGGCTCGCTCGGCTCGTCCTGGCATCCCTGGGTCGAGGAGCATCACGAGGTGCTGCCGATTCAGGAAGACGAGACTTCGATCATGCTCTACGCGCTCTGGATCTATTACGAGTCGTCGCGCGACATCGAGTTCGTCGAGGACATCTACAACTCGTTCATCAAGAAGGCGGCGAACTTCCTCGTCACGTACCGGCACGAGAAGGACGGGCTGCCGCTCCACTCCTACGACTTGTGGGAAGAGCACCGCGCCGTCTCGACGTACACGGCCGCGTCCGTCGTCGGCGGCCTCGACGCGGCGGCGAAATTCGCCGACCTCCTCGGCAAGCAGAAGGAAGCGAAAACCTACAAGGCCGCTGCGGACGAAGTGCGCGAAGCCATCGACCGCCATCTCGTCGACCGCTCCGACATGAAACTGCTGAAATCGGTGAAATTCGACGACGCCGGGAACCGGCGCGACGACCGCCGCACCGACGCGAGCTCGTTCTACGGGCTCATGGCGTTCGACGTCATGCCCGTCGACGACCCGTTCATCATCGACTGCGCCAACCGTTGCGACCGCGACCTCTGGTGGACGTCGCCGATCGGCGGCCTCGCCCGCTACGAGGACGACAAGTACTTCCGCGTCGACGCGGCGCATCCGAACCCGTGGATCATCACGACGCTCTGGCACACCGAGTTCCTCATCCGCGACGCGAAGTCCGAGGACGACCTGAAGGCGGTGAAGGACATCTTCCAATGGGTCGTCGACCGCGCGCTCCCCTCCGGCGTCCTTCCCGAGCAGGTACACCCGACGACGGGCGCGCCGCTCTCCGCGACGCCGCTCGTCTGGAGTCATGCCGCCTACGTCCATGCCGTCGTGGCGTATCTCGAAAAGATGGAAGAGCTCGGCGTCGCGAAGGCCTGCCGCCCCATGTAAAGGCTTCGGCATCCGGCCTTCGGCGGCTCGGCCTTCGGCCGAGCCCTCGCTCCGACTCGGGTTTACCCGCCGAAAACCGAATGCCTCCGCTGGGCTTGCCCTGCCGGGGGTTTTTGTTACGGTGACCGAGTACTTATGCGCATCCTCGTCGTGGGAGCCGGAGCCGTCGGCTCGGTGCTCGCCAAAATCCTGGCCAAGGAAAGGGGCGTTTCCGTCGCTTGCGCCGCAAACGACCTCCCGGCCGCAAGGCGGTTTTTGGGCGCGGACGGACGGAAGGTCGGCTTGGTCACCGCTGACGCGTCGGACGCCGCATCGATCGCCCGCATTGCCGGGGGTTCGGACCTCGTCGTGAACGC
This sequence comes from uncultured Gammaproteobacteria bacterium, assembly GCA_964407925.1. GTDB lineage: Bacteria > Patescibacteriota > Patescibacteriia > SG8-24 > SG8-24 > CAYOXM01. The sequence continues at coordinate 11,172 of CAYOXM010000025.1, read as the reverse complement.
GAGCCTCCCCAAATTCAACCTGCCGCTGATGCGCGCCGCGATCGCCTCACGCGCGAACTACCTCGACCTCGACTCGCTCCTCAAGGACTGGCGGCACGCCGAGCAGCTCGCGTACGACAAGCGGTTCGCGAAGGCCGGCCTTACCGGACTCATCAATGCGGGCGTTTCGCCGGGGCTCACGAACCTGCTCGCCGCGGAGGCCGCGGAAAAGTTCGCCGCGCTCGACACGCTGCGTTTCCGCATCCTCGAAGAGCAGGACGCGGCACGCTTCATCCCCTCCTGGTCCGCGAACGTGCTGAAAGACGAACTCGAATCGTGGCCGCTCGTCTTCCGTCGCGGGAAATTCGCGCACGTGCGGCCGCTCAAGGACAGCGAGACGTTTCGGTTTCCCGCGCCGTTCGGCAAGCGCCGCGTCGTGAGCGTATACGGCGACGAAATCGCGACCGTCCCGCTGTTCCTGCCGGTGAAGAACGCCGACTACATGGCCGGCGGCAAGGACATGGAGTACGCGCTCGGCGGGGCGAAGAACGCGGGCGACTGGCCGAACGTCCCGACGCCCGACGAGATGCGCGCGCTCGTGAAGGACGGCGTCATCCGCGACGCGCGCCTCGTCGTCTCGGTCGCCGCATCCGGTCGGCGCAAGCGCGGCACGGGCGCGCTCGCGTGGCACGCCGTCTTCCCCGACATCCGCAGCATCATGCGCCGCTCCCCGGGCGCGACGTACATCGGCTATCCGACCGCTCTCTGCGCGGCGGCGTTCGCACTCGCGATTCCGTCGGTGCGGCGCAAGGGCGTCTTCCCTGCCGAAGCGCTCGGCAAGGCGATCCGCGCGACGGTCCTGAGCCGCCTGAAGAAATCCGGGGTCCGCATTGCCGCAGGTCCGGCCTGAACGCCGGAAATTTTGGTCGAATCCGTTGACATGAACGCCGGACCGTGCCATGATGCGCGGTCCGTTCATTGCACGTCCCACACAGGAAAAACGCACGCGGCAAGGAGTTCGCCATGGCGAAACGCTCGTCTGATGATTCCCGCAAGTCCGGTCGTAACTACGTCGTCTCCGCGCTCTGGGGCGCGATCACCATCGCCATCGTCGGCCGCCTGTGGCCGTCGATGATCCCGTACGGAGCCTTCGACTTCTGGCCCATGAAGGGTTCGGTCGGCGATTGGCTCTCGTCCGCCTGGCCCGCCTTCGTCTGGGGCGGCGGCGTCACCGCCATCGTCGCGTTCGCCACGCGCAACAAGCGCGAGGTAAACCGCAACGCCGAGTCGCTGCTCGTCGGCGGCGCCCTCATCAGCGTGTGGGCCGGCGTGGTCGAGGAGATCTGCTTCCGCTGGCTCATCTTTCTCTCGTCCATCTTCTGGGTCCAGGTCGTGAACTTCGTCTTCCTGGGCTTCATGGGTTGGGGCATCCCGGAGCACCTGTTCCTATGGATCTTCCGCCCGCTCGCCGACTTCACCACGCTGCACGGCCTGCACGACGTCCTCTACAGCCCGCACGGCTGGGCGGTGGGCTGCGCCATGCTCGGCGCGAACGGCCTGTTCCGCGACGGCCACAAGTACCAGGGGCCGTTCGGCGTCGTGAACAGCTGGTTCATGGGGATGTTCTTCTTCTGGATCATGTTCCGCTACGGCCTGCCCGCGGCGATCCTGATCCACTTCCTCTACGACCTCCTCATCTTCGTGATCCGGTACGTCGACGCGGCGATCGAGCGCTCCCGAGGCTTCGTCTGACCGACGAACCGTCCCCCGTTCAGCCGAACGGGGGATTTTTTCCGCCTGACACCCCCTTTTGACAAAAGGACCCTCCCCGGGTATAGTGGGCATACGACAAGTGACCGGCCGCCGACAGGCGGCTTTTTAAGAAGAAATTATGGCGATGTCACTCACCAACAACCCGCTCGTCAACTACGTCCGCGAATCGAAGGAGGAGCTCAAGAAGGTCGCCTGGCCCAGCCGCCAGACTGTCATCCGCGACACGATCATCGTGGTCAGCATCTCGCTCGCCACGGCCGTCTTCTTCGGCGCCATCGACTTCGGCCTCTCGACGGGATTCCAAAAGCTCATCGAATACGCCGCCCTTCAGGGCTGACGCGTGCCGCATCGCGGCGATAAAGGACCTTAGGAACACACTATGCCGAAGCAGACACAACAGCTCGGCCGGCGCTGGTACGCGATTCACACGTACTCCGGCTACGAGGAAAACGTCGCCCACAACCTGAAGCAGCGTACCGAGTCGATGGACATGGGCGACAAGATTTTCAACATCCTCATTCCGAAGGAGAAGAAGATCAAGATCAAGAACGGCAAGCGCAAGACGGTCGAGGAGAAGATCTTCCCCGGCTACGTGCTCGTCGAGATGATCGTCACCGACGACTCGTGGTACGTCGTGCGCAACACGCCGAACGTCACCGGATTCATCGGCACGGGCACGATCCCGACGCCGGTCGCCGACGAGGAGATCCGCTCGCTCCAGAAGCGCATGGGCGTCGAGGAGCCGGAATACAAGATCGACGTCGACGTCAACTCCCCCATCCGCATCGTCGACGGACCGTTCAAGAACTTCGAAGGCAAGGTCGCCGAGATCGACGAGGCGCGCGGCAAGATCAAAGTGCTCGTCTCGATGTTCGGACGCGAGACGCCGGTCGAACTCGACTTCCTGCAGGTCAAGAAAATCTGACGCGAAAAAACCGGCCCGCGAGGGCCGGTTTTCGTTTTGCGTTTACCGTTCGAGGTTCCCGCCGATGAACTTCGCGGCCTCGTCGGCGGAAAGCTTCACCTTGCCCTCCGGAACTTCGCCGACCTTCCCGAAGCCGCATGAGCGCGAATTCGGATCGGTCGCCTTGCTGCCGTCGAGCGCGACCACTTGCGGCATGTTGGGATGCCAGTGCCGCGCGTCGCAGTTGTCAGGATTGGCGGCATGGAACTGCGGCTTGGGGTAGCACTTGTCGCCGATGCGCAGCACCTCGATTTCCTGGCCGTTCGGATCCTCGGTGACGCCGGGGCAGAACGGCTGACCCGCCGCCGCGCGCGAAGGCTTGGCGGGCTCCGGCTTCGCGAGGCAGCGGAACACGGGCGAATCGACGACGAGCGTCTGCTCCTGACTGTCGATTTGGGCGCGGTACTTGTTCCAGACGCCTTCGGGACGCCTTGCGCCGTCGCGCGGCCAATGGATGTCCGCGACGTATTTGACCGTGGCGATGCCGGGCTTCACGCAGGTGAAGCGGGCCTCGGCGAGATAGCGGCGCTCGGCGACGTCCAACCGGTCCGGCTTGTTCAGGACGTTCCCCGGAGAGACGTTCCCGCCGCCGAGGAAGTGGCCCTTGAGCGACCACGGGGAACCTGCGCCGAATTCGAAGGTCTGCGGGTTGCCCTCCGCGTCGCGATACCGCATTTTCGTCTTGCGCCCCGTCGACGTCACGCCCGCAGTGACGGTGAACGACTCGCCTACCATATGGTCGCCCGGATGGTCGACCGCGACGTTGAAGAATCCGAAGTTGCCGCGCGCGACCGTGATGTCGCTCCCCGCCTCCGCCAGCGTGTCGCCGGGGTCGAGGACGAAATCGTTGGCGCCGGGAGGAAACACCAGCGTGCCCGCGGCGTCGCGGACCGGCGACTGCGCGTAGGCGAAACGGATGCGCGTCGTCACGTCGGTGTCGTAGCCCATCACCTCGTTGCCGTCCATGCCGTACACCTCGTAACTCCTGCCGTCCGTCCGTGCGCGTTCGCCCGGATCGACGAGCGAGATGTAGCGGCTGCCGCCGGCCTTGAGGACGCCGGCGACGCCGACGAGATGCGCGCCTTCCCATTCCCCTTCGCTCGAGATGAACACCATGCCCACCTCGACCGCCTGGCCGCGCTCGAGTTCCTGGAAAATCTTATACTGGATGTTCGGGTCGAACTCCTCGCCGACGAGGTGCGCCTCGAGCGGCAGGCCGTGCCGCCTGATGAAGGCGTTCTTCCCGTCGATGGTGTTCTGTCCCGGCGTCACGCCGTTGTCCCACTGGAGGTCGCCCTTGAGCTCGTTGATGAGCGATTCCGTGCTGCCGGGCATGCGGTCCTCGAAGCCGTACTTCTTCGCCAACCAGCGGAAGTTGTTGGAGATGCCGGTAGGACTGCACTCGTTGTATTTCTGATTCTGATCGGGAATCTCCTCGATGCGGGCGTTGTAGTCGTACGGTTCGCCCGGCAGCGCCGTGGCGTGACCGGTGTCGCCCGGCGGCGCGACCGCGACCGCTCGGCCCTCGGACGCGCCCGCGCTCCCCGTGTCGCGCTGGCCGCTCCCGTCGGTCACGTACTGCAGGTCGCGGTCGGAAATTTCGTACGTGCGCACGTGCGCGGAAACCGACGTCGCGCCGGACGGCAGCGTCGCCGGCCACGCGTCCGCGGCGATTTTCTCCGACGTGAAGACGACGACGGCGTCCATCGGCAACGTCTTTCCTATCGACCGGTCAGGCATCAGCACCGGAAAACCGACGGACGTTTCGCCGGTCGCGAACGCCGCCATGTCCTTCACCAGCCATTCCTCCTGTTTCTTGCCGCCCGCGTCATACGACGCGAACGCCCCGTCTCCGTTCAGGTCCACCGCGACGTTCACGAATTTCACGTCGTCGGTACGCGAATAAGGAAGGTAGACGAATCCGCCATCCGTCTCCTTCCCGCGCGCGAAGACGCGGGTGATGGACAGGTCGTCCTTGACGAGCGGCCCCTTGTTCTCCGGGACGGCCCCCTTCTTCCAGATGAACGCGCCGATAAGCGCGGCGGCGATGACGACCGCGACGAACGCGTTACGTTGGTTCTTTTGCATAAGATGCGGGCGGCTGCCCATGAATACCGATGCAGTATAGCAAAATGAAAAAACGCGTACCTGATGGTTCGCGTTTCGATGTTGTCAGTCGCCGAGATGGCGTACGGCCGCGATCCAGCCGGGAAGGTGGCTGCCGAGCCAGGTCATGGCGACGAAGCCGAGCGCGGCCCCGACGATGAAGAGCGGAATAGGCATCAGGCTCTTGAGCCACGGCGGTTTTTCAACCGCCAGCTTGCGGCGGCCGAGGGCGGCGGCGAGGCCCGCGAGAAACCCGACGACTGCGCCGAGGTGCGCGGCGGACTTGAGGGCCGAGGGCAGGAGCAGGTAGAGGGCGGTTCCCGCGCCGATGACGAAGGCGAGTTGGAGGTCTTCAGAGGGTTCCCTCTTGTGGTCGAGCATGGGGCCTCCTAAAAGGCAGAAATTGCGCGCATTGAGGCGCGAAAAAGGACGGATGGCGGCGGACTGCCGCCTATCGGTCATAATAGCACGCAGGAACCAGTTCGGGGACTTGCTTTTCCCCCACCCTTGGGGTACTGTCCTCCCGCATGCGCGGTGTGGCCATTAGGCCAGCTTCTCACCGACGCGATAAGCGAGGTCATCGGGCGCCACGGCGACCCGTACCTGCAAAAGCCATGGCCAAAAAAATCAAGGTGCTCATCAAGCTGCAGATTCCCGCCGGTAAGGCGAACCCCGCCCCGCCGATCGGTCCGGCGCTCGGCCAGCACGGCCTGAACATCGCCGAATTCTGCCAGAAGTTCAACGCCGCCACCTCGAAGCTCCCGTCGGGCGAAATCACCCCGGTCATCATCACCGTCTTCGAGGATCGCACCTACACCTTCATCCTCAAGACCCCTCCCGCATCCGAGCTCCTGAAGAAGGCCGCCGGCATCGAGAAGGGTTCCGGGAAGCCGCTGACCGAGAAGGTCGGCAAGGTCACGAAAGCGCAGGTCCGCGAAATCGCCGAGAAGAAGCTCGAGGACCTCAACACTACGAACATCGAGGCGGCGATGAAGATGATCGAAGGCACTGCCCGCAACATGGGCATTGAAGTGAAGGGCTGAAGCTTCAAAGCGGCAAAGTTTCAAAGGTTAGAGCGGTCGACGCTCTGAAGCTTTAACCTCTGAACCTCTAACCTCTCAATCTCTAAATTTGTGGGAGACCGATAACACCGGTCGTCACCACCACGAACCTATGGCGCACAGCAAGCGTTTCGCCGCCCTCAAGGCGGCCGTCGATCCGAAAAAGTCCTACTCCCCCGAGGAAGCCGTTGACGCGGTCTTAAAGTCCGCGACGACGAAGTTCGATTCCACGATCGAGGTGCACGTCCGCCTCGGCGTCGACCCGAAGAAGAGCGACCAGCAGGTCCGCTCGACCGTCGCCCTCCCGCACGGCACCGGCAAGACCAAGAAGGTCGCGGTGTTCGTGAACGGCGCGGAGAAGGAGAAGGAAGCCAAGGAGGCCGGCGCCGACATCGTCGGCGGCGAGGACCTCATCAACGAAATCGCCAAGTCGGGCAAGTACGCCTTCGACGTCGCCGTTGCGACGCCTGACATGATGCCGAAGATGGCCAAGGTCGCCAAAGTCCTCGGTCCGAAGGGCCTCATGCCGTCGCCGAAGAACGAAACGGTCACGACGAACATCACGAAGACCGTCAACGAGCTCCGCAAGGGCAAGATCGCCTTCAAGAGCGACGACACCGGTAACGTCCACGTGATCATCGGCAAGGCGTCGTTCGGCAAGGAGAAACTCGCCGAGAACTACGCGGCGCTCATGGAATCGCTCCGCCGCGCCAAGCCGTCGACCTCGAAGGGCACGTACCTCGTCAACGTCACGCTCACCTCGACCATGGGGCCGGGCGTGAAGGTCTCCGCCTAGGAGACGGAAAAACGCCGACGGCCCCAGCGGCAGTCGGCGTTTTCAGTCCGGCGCGAAGCGGCTATACTTTCCGGGAACCCCCACCTCCTATGATCCTGTCCGACAAGGACATCAAGAAGCACCTCGTGGAAGGCAAGATCACCATCGATCCGTTCTTCCCCGAGTGCGTCCAGCCCGCGTCCGTCGACCTCCACCTCGACAAGACGTTCCTCATCTTCGACACGGTCAACCATCACATCATCGACGTGAAAGAGCCGGTCGAGAACCTGATGCGCCGCGTCGACATCGACGAGACGCGGCCCTTCATCCTCCACCCCGGCGAGTTCGCGCTCGGCGCGACGTATGAGGAAGTCGGCGTGGGCGACGACGTCGTGGGCCGCCTCGAGGGCAAGAGCTCGCTCGGCCGCCTCGGCATCATCATCCACGCGACGGCGGGCTATCTCGACCCGGGCAACCGGCTGAAGCTGACGCTCGAGCTCTCGAACATCGGCAGCCTCCCGGTGAAACTCTACTTCAAGATGCCGATCGCGCAGATGTCGTTCTCCCCGCTCTCGTCCGCGGCCGAACGCACGTACGGCACGAAGGCCCTCGGCTCGAAGTATTTCGGCGCCAAGGAGCCGCAGGCGTCGCAAATGTGGAAAAATTTTGCGGATAAAAAAGGTTAGAGGTTCAAAGCTTCAGAGGTTAGAGTGCTCTAACCTTTGACGCTCTAAGCTTTGACGCTCGCCCATGCTCCGTCGGACAAAAATCCGTATCGCCTCCATCGTCGCGCCCGCGGTCGGTTTTTCGCTTACCGTCGCGCCCGCGCTCGCCGCCGACCCGTACCTCGGCCTCGAGTACGCGAACGGCATCGGCCTCCCGAACGTCGACATCCGCACGATGGTCGCGGGGGTGCTGCGCTCGCTCATGGGTTTCCTCGGCATCTACCTCGTCATCACCATCATGTGGGGCGGATTCCTGATGATGACCCACGGCGGCAACGAGGACAAGAAGGCCGAGGCCGTGGCGACGATCAAGAACGGCATCATCGGCATGATCCTCATCATGTCGTCCGCGTCCATCGCCAAGTTCGTCGTCGACGCGGTGGCGAACGCCGCCGGTTCGTATTTCTAAACACGCAAATGGAACTCGCCATCACGCGCCTCGACAATTCGCTCCCCGTCCCGAAGTACGAGACGCCCGGCGCGTGCGCGTTCGACGTCTGCGCGCGCGAGACGACGGTCATCGCGCCCCGTGCCTTGGGATTCATCCCGACCGGCCTCATCGTCCGCGTGCCGGACGGGCACGTGCTTCTCCTCACTCCCCGCTCCTCCACCCCGAGGAAGAAAGGGCTGCTCATCCCGCACGGCATCGGCATCATCGACCAGGATTACTGCGGCCCGGAGGACGAGCTGCGGTTCCAGGTGCTGAACTTCACCGACGCGCCGGTCACCGTCGAACGCGGCGAGCGCGTCGCGCAGGCGATGCTCGTGCCGAGCGTGCGCGTCACGTTCAAGGAAGTCGAACCGGCGCTCGAAGCGAAAAGCCGCGGGGGGTTCGGAAGCACGGGCTGATACCCCCGACCCCGTAAACGAAAAAAAGCCGCCCCGGAAGGGGCGGTTTTCGTTCAACGGTCGAGCGCGATGTCGATGACGCTCTCGGCGGCATGGGCGAGAAACCCGTCGACGCAGCCGATCACGTGGTCGAAGGTCGGAGCGAGCGACATCTCGTGCTCCGCCTCCTTCATCCGCCGTTCGAGCTCGCCCGGCTTGTTGTTACGTCGCGACAGGCGGGCGTGGAGCTGGGGCAGCGGCGCGGTCAGGCAGACCGTCACCGTCTCGGGGAGCGCGTCCTTCGTGGCGCGCGCGCCCTGCACGTCGAGCACGCCGACGACGACGTCGTAGAGCGAACAGAGGCGCAGCACCTCGGCCTTGGTCGAGCCGTACATCTTTCCGTAGACGTCGGCCCACTCCAGGAACTCGCCGCGGTCGATCATGCCGCGGAAATCTTCCCGCGTGACGAAGTGGTAATCCACCCCGTCCTTTTCCCCCTCGCGGGGATCGCGGGTCGTCGTGGTGATGAGCCGGCAGACCGACGGGAGCCGTTCTAGCAGGATGCCGGAAACGGTGGTCTTGCCCGAACCCGACGGGCCGGTGATGACGACGTATCTGCCTTTGCGCATGACGCACCTCCTTGTGGCGGCGGTAAAGGACTTGGCGGCAAGGATACCCGGGACGCGACCCTACGGCAAGGGGTTGACCGAGCGGCGCTTTTCTGCTGAAATCGGTCCGCGCATGGCGTTTCGCGTCGCGCACGGAGGAGTCATGGCAGAAGGACAATGCGATCTCGCGTCGAAAAAATGCTCGGCATGCACGAAAGAAACGCCGGCGCTCTCGGCTGCCCAGGTGGAGGAGTTGCTCCCGCACGTGCCGAAGTGGGCGCGGTGCGCGCTTCCCGGCTACGCCGCTTTCCCCGAACGGTCGGGCATCTTCAGGGAGTACGTCCTTAAGGACTTCGACGCGGCAATGGCCTTCGTCGGCGCCATCGGCGCCATCGCGAAGCGGGAAAACCACCACCCCGAAATCCACCTGCATTCGTACCGCCGCGTGAAGGTCATGCTCGTGACGCGAGCGATCCTGGACCTGTCCGAGAACGACTTCATCGTCGCGGCCAAAATCGACGCGCTCTACGCGCAATGAGGAGGACGACATGCTCAAGCTCATGCTGTGCCTGTTCTTCGCCGCCGTCCTCGGCGGCACGGTCTCCGTCATCTGGTGGGGCTGCGACGACGAAGTCCCCATGAAGTACCTGCTCCTTCCGCCGTACGCCGTCTTCGGCCTCCTCTGGCTCGTCATTCCTGACGAACGGCCGCGGGACGCGATTCGACGCCGCTGATGTCGGGGCCCCGCTATGGGGCCTTTTTTATTGCCCCGAGCCTTGACATTCCCCGCCGTTCAAGCTCGAAAAAAGGTGTACGATGCATCGGCTCATCCACCACACTCCGCCCTGACGGGCTACGAGTGGCAAGCACCGAAAGGAGAGGGATATGCCCCGATTCACCGACGAGGAAAAGGCGCTGCTCGCGCCGTACGTGACCGACACCGACGGCGACATCTTCGCCGTGAAAGGCCTCGGCGGCATCGTCGGGGCGGTCTACGCGCGCTACAGCCGCGCGCCCGGCGGCTTCCGCGAGACGCTTCTCAAGGAGTTCATCCGGGAAGGCGCCATCGACGCGGCCCGCGCGCAGGACCTCATCGAGCGCGTGCTCATCGCCTACGGCGACGACTCGGTGGGTGAGCTCGAAGGGAGCCACGTGTCGTTCGAGAACATCTCGATCATGGCGACCAAGGAAATCGAGGACCGGCGCATCGGCGGCTCGCCCATCGAGCAGTCGACGCGGTACGTCTTCTACGACCAGAAGGACGCCGACGGCAACTTCCGCTACTACCGCGACCCCGCGGTGATGGCGTCGCCGCACGCCGCCGCGTACGTCGGGACGATGGACTTCATCTTCGCGACCTACTGCGAGCTCGTGGAACCGATGAAGGCCTACTACTCGGCGCTCAAGCCGATGGAAGAGGCCGAGTACGCCATCCGCGCCGGCTCCGCGGACAAAATCCGCTACGCCGACTGCGCGGACGAGAAGGAGCAAAAGGCGTTCCGCATGACCTACGGCGCGGACATCCGCACCAAGGCCTGCGACACGCTGCGCGCGCTCCTGCCGATCGCGACGAAGACCAACGTCGGCATCTTCGGTAACGGCCGTTTCTTCCAGAACGTGCTCACGTACTGCTACTCCTCCCCCATCCCGGAGGCGCAGGACATCGCCCGCCGCGCGCACGCCGCGCTCGATGCGGTGATGCCGCGATACGTGAAACGCGCCAAACCGAACGAGTACGCCATCGCCGGCCGCGAACGCATGACCGCGCTCGCCGACCGCACGCTCGGCGGCGTCCGCCCGGCGGACGCGCCGACGCTCGAACTGATGGACCGCGGCGAGGATGCGATCGCCCGAGCCTGGAAGACGCCGCCCGACCCGTCCTGGATCGCGGCGAAACTTCTGGAGGAGGAGGACAACCTCGCCATCGCGCTGATGCTCTACCCGCACGCGTCGCATCCGCTCCGGCAGATCCGCTACGCCGTGCGCAACATGAGCGACGCGCAAAAAAAGGAAGTCATCGCCGCCTACGTCGGCCATCGCAAGACGCGCCGCGACCGTCCCGGCCGCGCGCTCGAGTCCGGGTATCCGTATACCTTCGACCTCGTGACCGACTTCGGCACGTACAAGGACCTGGAACGGCACCGCATGTGCACCCAGCTCCGTCAGAAATTTACGCCGACGCTCGGCTTCGCGATGCCGCCCGGCCTGGTCGCGGCGGGATTCGAGGACAGGGCGAAGGCATGCGTCGAGAAGGCGGCGGCGCTCTACGCGCTCCTGCTTCCGGAATTTCCGGAACAGGCGTCGTACGCCACGCTCCACGGCTCACTCGTGCGCTGGACGCTCGGCATCAACG
>CAYOXM010000024.1:0-17462 GCA_964407925.1 uncultured Gammaproteobacteria bacterium | reverse complement strand
TTCGATCCCGAGGCGACGCGGGCGGCGTATCCCGACATCAATGCCGACCGGGTGCTCCTGACGAACGCCGCGTCGACCTGCGTTTCGGGCACGCGCGTGAAGATCGCGTCGTCGAAGGCGGTCTATTACTGCGGCGCGGACGGGAAGCGCTACGTCTTCCCCAACGACAAGACCTACTACAGCTGGTACAAGGACTTCACGGGCGTCACGACGATCACTGACGACGCGCTCGCCGCCCTGCCGCTCGGCGGCAACGTCACGTATCGGCCGGGGTCGCGGCTCGTCAAAATCACGACGGACCCGAAGGTCTACGTGGTCGACCATAATGGCACGCTCCGTTGGGTGGCAAGCCCCGACGTCGCCGCCGCGCTGTACGGCGCGGACTGGATGAAGAAGGTCGACGACGTTTCCGACGCGTTTTTCGTCAATTACAAGGTGGGCGAACCGGTGACCGCGGCGATGTGAGCGGTGCGGCCGCTTTCCGTTTTCCGCCGACGCCGGTACGCTTACGGCCTATGGACCGCCGCGCATTCGAGAAGCTCGTCGAGGACGCCGTGCTCGCCCTGCCGGAGCGCATCCGCGAGAAGGTGAAGAACGTCGCCTTCGTCATCGAGGACTACGCCGAGGACGAACATTACGACGAAGCCGACGCCGACAATCACGACGGCGAGCTGCTCGGCCTGTACGTCGGCGTCCCGCTGACCGAGCGCGTCCTCGACGACAGCGGCACGCTTCCCGACAAGATCATCCTTTTTCGCGAGGCGATACTGGACGAGGCGGAAGAACGCGAGGGCGGCGACGTCGCGATCGTGGTGCGTGACACGGTCTGGCACGAGATCGGGCACTATTTCGGGCTCGAGGAGGAGGCGGTGCGGCGCCTGGAGGAGAAGTGGAGGACGCGGGAATGAGCGTCCTCTTTTCAATTTTCCCCGTCGGACGTACACTGTGGATGAAGTATTTATATTTATAAATATGTGCGTTCACTGCTACAAGCTCGCGAGCGATGAGGGCCGCCACAAGATACTGTCCTTGCTCAGCAAGAAGCCGCGCACGGTGTCCGAACTCACCGATCGGCTGCACGTGAAACAGCCGACCGTCACGCACCACCTTAAGCGCCTCGCCGCCGCGGGGCTGGTGCGCATGACGAAGGAGGGTCGCGCGCACCGGTATTCGCTCGCGAAGGAGAGCGAGTGCTTCAACGAATGCGGCCTGCTCGTCGGTCTCACCTGACGTATGCGCATCGCATTTTTCGAAGTTGAAGATTGGGAGAAGTCATACCTGTCCGAGGCGCTCGCCGAACACGACCTGACGTTCGAGGAGAAGCCGCTCGACCCGTCGAACGCCGCGCTCGCGGCCGACGCCGAAGCCGTGTCGGTGTTCATCTACTCGAAGGTCGGGGCTGAAACGCTCGCCGTGCTGCCGAAGCTGAAACTCGTCACGACGCGGTCGATGGGGTTCGACCACATCGATCTCGCGGCATGCAAGGCACGCGGCATCGCCGCGGCGCGCGTCCCCGCGTACGGCGAGCGCACCGTCGCCGAGCATGCCTTCGCGCTCGTGCTCGCCCTCTCACGCAAGATTTTTCTCGCCTACGAGCGCACCGAGAAGGCGATTTTCGACTATCACGGCCTTCAGGGCTTCGACCTGTTCGGCAAGACGATGGGCGTCGTCGGCGGCGGAAAGATCGGCCTCAACGTCGCGCGCATCGCGAAGGGCTTCGGCATGGACGTGCTCGTGTCCGACCCGTTTCCGAAGCCGGAACTCGCGGCCGAGATCGGCTTCGCCTACGTCCCGTTCGAGGAGCTGCTGCGCCGCGCCGACGTCGTGTCGCTGCACGCGCCGTACATGCCCGCGACGCACCATCTCATCAACGAGACGAACGTGATGACGATGAAGCGCGGCGCGATCATCGTGAACACCGCGCGCGGCGCGCTCATCGACACGAAGGCGCTCCTCAAGGGGCTCGACGAGAAAGTGCTCTCCGGCGCCGGACTCGACGTGCTCGAGGAGGAGTGCTTCGTGAAGGAGGAGAGCGAGCTGATGTCGCGCGACTTTCCCAAGAAGTGCGACCTCGGCACCATCGTCAGGAACCACATGCTTATCGCGCGGAACGACGTGATCATCACGCCGCACATCGCGTTCAACAGCCGCGAGGCGGTGGAGCGCATCCTCGCGACGACCGTGCAGAACGTCAACGGCTTCATCGAAGGGAAGCCGGTTAATCTCGTCTGACCATTATGACCAGGAATCTCGACCGTTATGAGCGCGTCGTGCGTCTCGCGCTTTCCGTGATTGCGTTCTTCGCCGCCGCCGTGCTGTTCCGGCACGTCGCCGCGCGCGCGGCCGTCGCCGCGGCGGGCCTCTTCATGCTGTGGGAGGGAGTCACGGGAAAATGCCCGCTGCACGCCGCGCTCGGCCTGCGGCTGCCGTCCGACCGTCCGTCCGCGGAAACGACGCGGCTCTTGGGACTCGTCGGCCTGCAGATGACCGTCGCTTACGTTTGGTGGTCCGCGGCGTACGAGAAATTGTCGAATCCCGAATTCCTTTCGGGCATGGCCAAGACGCTCGGCTATTTCGCGTCTAAAAATCCGTTCCCGACGTACAAGGCGTTCCTCGAAAACGTGGCGACGAAGCATTCGGTCGCGTTCGGCACGGCGGTCGAGTGGAGCCAGGCGGCCGTCGCTTTCGTTCTGGTCGCTGCCGCCGTCGAGCTGCTCACGGGAAGGGGCGATGGCGCGAAACGCAAGGCGTTCCTGGCATCGTCGCTCGCGCTCGCGGGCGGGATGCTCATGAACGCGAATTTTTACTTCGCCGCCGGGTGGACCGGTCCGGGCACGAAGGGGATGAACGTCATGCTGTTCTGGGCGCAGGCCGCGCTGCTTTACGTCTGGCTCCGTTCCATCGTGTCGTCCGGAAAGGATGGCGCCGTCAACCGTTGATCCTATGAGCGCCTCCGCATACCTCAAGTCCGCGTTCGCGCTGTCGTTCGGCGGCACGCTGTTCGCGGGATACCTGAGCGGCGTGAAGCTGATTACGGGCACGTGCGCGTTCAACGAGACGTGTCCGTATTTCCTCGGCTACCCGTCCTGCTGGTACGGCTTCGGGATGTTCCTTGCGATGACGCTCGTCGCCGCGGCCGCCCTCCTCAAGAAGATCGACGCGGCAAGGGCCGCCCGCGCGATTGCGGGGATATCGTTCGCCGGCATCCTGTTCGCCGGGTATTTCGTGGTCGACGAGATCGTCCAATGGCTTTCAGTGCCCGCCGTGACGCGTTACGGCCTGGTCCTTCCGACGTGCGTGTACGGCCTGGCGTTTTACGTCATCATTTTCGCGTTGTCCGTCCGCCGCATGGCCGAAAAAAAGGCCTAGCGTCGCGGCGGGTTGAAAAACGCCCCGCATTGCTGCAGGGCGTTTTCGTTTGCCGCGGCGGCGTTTCCGCCGTATCATTGAACGGATGCGGCCGTTCGGCCGCCGCAAACCGGACATCGCCATGGATACCGTGACGACCGACCGCCTGCTCGCCGTCATCGAGGAGCAGGGGAAAAAAATCGACGACATCGCCCTTTCGGTGCGCCGCGTGCGGCAGTACTTGTTTTGGACCGCCGTCGTCACCGTCGCGTTTTTCGTTTTGCCGCTCATCGGGCTGGCGTTCGTGCTCCCGTCGTACGTCAGCACGCTGACTGCCGGATTGTCGGGGCTGTGACGCACGGCGTCGGTCGGACGGATACTCAACTTACCGGCAAAGGCATATGGACAGGGATTTTTCCGCAGCCGCTTCCGAGCAGGAGCTCGCCGCGGCCGCAGAGGCGCTCAGAAAGAACGGCTTTGACGTTTTCGTCGTCGATGACGGCGCGGCGGCGAAGGCGAAGGCGATCGAGTTGATTCCCGAGGGCGCCGAGGTGATGACCATGTCTTCGACGACTGCGGACGTGATCGGTTTGAATGCCGAATTGAACGAGTCCGGAAGGTACAGGCCGGTGCGCGCGGCGTTCAAGGCGATGGACCCGAAGACGCAGGGCCGGCAGATGCGCGCGCTCGGCGCGACGCCGGAGTGGTCGGTCGGCAGCGTGCACGCGGTCACGATGGACGGCCACCTGCTCGACGCGTCGGCATCCGGCAGCCAGCTGCCCGCGCACGCCTACGGCGCCGATCACGTGCTGTTCGTCGTCGGCGCGCAGAAGATCGTGCGCGATGCTGCCGAGGGCATCCGCCGCGTGTACGAGCACGCGCTGCCGCTCGAAAACGTCCGCGCACAGAAGGTCTACGGTTCGCCGAGCGCCGTGAATTACCTGCTGCACATGAACGCGACGAAGCCGGGACGCGTGGCGGTCATTCTCATTAAGGAAGCCATCGGTTATTAGCCGCCCTTCCCGAAGGAGGGAAATTGCGGCATCATTGAGGCGACATCATCCTTCATCATCCGCATATGGAAGAGCACAGCCATTCGTCGAAAGGACTGCCGGTGCTCGGCGTCCTGCTCGCGCTCGGCCTCATGGCATCGGCGTCCATCGTTTCGCTCGCCGCGTTCAAGGTCCGCGAACTCAACGACACGCTGTCCGTCACCGGTTCGGCGCGCCAGCGCGTCACGTCAGACGCCGTGAAGTGGAACAGTTCGTTCTCGCGCGTCGTCCTGTTCTCCGACCTGAAGGCGGGGTACGGCCAGATGAAGAGCGATCAGGCGGAAGTCACCGCGTTCCTGAAGGCGAAGGGGCTGACCGACGCCGACATCACCGTTTCCCCGGTCAACATCGGCGAGAACTACAAGAGCAACGAGAACGCGCCGCGCGAATTCACGCTGCGCCAGTCGGTCGAGGTGCGCTCGGGCGACGTGGCGATGATCACCGCGCTCGCCAAGGACCTCCAGCCGCTCATCGACAAGGGCGTGCTCTTCTCGAGCGACTACCTCGAATACTCGTACTCGAACCTGCCCGACCTCCGCGTCTCGCTCCTCTCGGACGCGGTCCGCGACGCGCAGGCGCGCGCGGCGAAGATCGCCGAGAGCACGGGCCGCGGCGTCGGCTCGCTCCGCTCGGCGAGCATGGGCGTGGTGCAAGTCCTGCCGGTGGGGTCGACCGAGGTTTCCGACTACGGCGCATACGACACGCAGAGCGTCGAGAAGGAAGTCATGGTCACCGTGAAGACGACGTTCAGCCTGCGATAACCGAATTGCGCGAGCGCGTATGAGCCGCATCAGGGCGTTCCGCTCCGTCGTCATCGCCGTCATGGTCCTCGCCATGCCGGCGTTCGCGTTTTTTTCCTTTGACGCGCTCATGCGGGGAACGGCGCTCGTGGCGTCGACGCGCGCGGGCATCGCGCCTCCCGCATACGTGACCGCGCCCCCGCTCGGTTCGCGGTTGTCCGCGGCAGGCGAGCGCCTGCGCGGCGTCCGAACCTCCGCAGCATCTCCGGTTCGGCCGGAAGCCCCGGCTCCGGCGGCCCTTCCCGAAGCGGTCGACGTTCCGGTGCTCGTCTACCACAACATCCGCCCGCCGCGCGCGAAGCGGCTCTCGCCGTACGAGGCGGTCTACGACATGACTCCCGAGCAGTTCGAGGCGCAGATGCGGTATCTGAGGGACGGCGGGTATTCGCCGACGAGTCTCGCCGCCGTCTATCGTGCGCTCAGCGAGGGCGCGCCGCTCCCCGCCAAACCGGTCGTGATCACGATCGACGACGGCCGCGACAACCAGTACGCGTACGCCGTCCCGGTGCTCGAGAGTCTCGGCTTCACCGCCACGTATTTCGTCTTCACGAACGCCATCGACCGCGAGGGATATTTCACCACGGAACAGTTGCGCGCGCTCGCCGGTGCCGGAAACGAGTTCTGCAGCCATTCGCGATATCACCCGTACCTCACGAAGTCGGGCGACGAGGATCTCGTAGCCGAGGTTGCGGGAAGCAAGAAATCGCTCGAGGAAAAACTCGGTACCGACGTGCGCTGTTTCGGCTATCCGTTCGGGTTGTCCGACGAACGCGTTCAGCAGGCGGTGCGTGATGCGGGATATTCCTTCGCGCGCGGCCTCCGGCACGGGGTCGTCCACAGGCGCGACGACCTGTTCGACATGAAGGCGCACATCGTCACCGGCGACATTTCGAAGTTCAAGGCGCTCATGGAACGACGGTGAGTATGCCGACTGCCGCGTCCGCCATCGACGAAAGGCCGCGTACCTACCGCGCGGATCCGGACTACCTGCGTCGCGACTGCCCGAAGGGCGCGCGGTCCGAGGTCGTGCGCGCCGGCGCAGCTTGGGGCACGCGGTGGCGGCACGCCTTCTTTCGTTTCGAGCGGCATACCGGCGACGTCGAGCCGACCCTGGATTCGGGGGCGCCCTTTCGCCTCGTCGTGTGGCAGCCGTCGCGACCGACGGTCCGGCCGAAGGGGTGGCTGCCCGGAACGCGCGGCATGAGCATCGGGCTCACGGGCTACGCCGTCCTGAGGGACGGGTATGAAAAAACGTGGCCGAGCCACGCGCGGCGGCATCTCACGCACTGGCGGAAACAGACCGGATGGGAAATCACGACGTGCGACGCAGGGGCGTTCCTCGACGCGTACCGCAAGTCGACGCAGGACGGCGTCCTGCGCCTGATGTTTTCTTCCGTGCTGAAAGAAAAGATCGCCGGTCACGGCGACCGCGTGCGGCTCACCGTCGCGCGGCGTGACGGACGCGACCTCGCCGGATTCGCCTGCGTCGACGTGCCGGAGACGGGCGAATCACTGCACCTTCTGTCCTTCATCCGGCCGGAGGCGCGCGACGCGTCGGCGGGAATGGGGCTCATGGACGAATGGTATCGTGCCGCCGCGACGCGCGGCGTGCGCTACCTCGACTTCGGCATCTTCTGGCGCAAGGGCGACCCCGCCTCGTGGAAGGGCTTTTCGCGGTTCAAGGGGCAATTCGTCGATCGGTACGTCGATTACCCCGCGCCGTTCCTCAGGTTCGCCGGCCGTTTGCGGTCGGGACGGTGAGGAGCCTTGCGCGGCGGCGCATGCCGTGCGACGATTGCCGCGTAACCGAACCGCTGCCTTCCCATGACTCCGCGAAACGTCCTCATTCCGCCCGCGACGGGCGACATCGCCGGCCCGCTCGTGTTCCTCGCCGGTCCCATCACGGGCGCGCCGGACTGGCAGGCGCGCGCGATCGCGCTGATCCGCGCGGCGGACGCGACGCTGTTCATCGCTTCGCCTCGGCGCGCGGTCGAACGCGACGGCGATTTCACCGAGGACATGTACATCGAACAGGTGGAGTGGGAACACCGCCACCTCGCTCGCGCCGCGGAGAATGGCGTGACGCTGTTCTGGCTCGCCAAGGAGTCTCGGCACGTCTGCGACCGCGCCTACGCGCAGACGACGCGGTTCGAACTCGGCGAGGCGGTGACCGTGCACCGGCTCGCCGGCGCCAAAGTCGTCGTCGGCATCGAACCGGGCTTCACCAACGAGCGCTATATCCGCAAGACGCTCGCAAGCAAAACGCCGGGCATTCCGCTCCTCGACACGCTCGAGGACGCGTGCGCCGCGGCGGTGCGGCTGGTGCGGCCGTAGCCGTGCCTCGGGCCGAAAGGCCCTTTTCGTTTTAAAAAAACGCCCCCCAGAAGGGGCGTTCAGAAGAAGGAGCGGGTGACGGCCGCGCGCCAGCCGAGTGCGCCGAGCGCGTCGGCACAGCTGCCGCAAGCGACAGCCTCGATCGGCGCGGGGACGAGCGCGACGACGTGCATCGGTTTCGCCATCTGCGAACAGGCGTGACAGCGCAGGTCGATGCCGTCGGTCGCGACGCAGTGCCACCCTTCGGCTTCGTGCCGCGCGAGGCACTGCGCGCAGACGCGGCGTTCGAAGCGGTTGAGCGGCCGGAGCATCACGTGCAGGGCGTCCGCGCGTGCGCGGCAGCGCGGGCACTGCCGTTCGGCGATCTCGCGTTCCGCGGGGACGCGGTCGAGCAGCATGACGGCGAGACCGAGAAGGAAGGCATCGTCGGCGTCGTCGGCATTCCCGAGCCGGGAAATTTCCGAGAGGATCCGTTCGCGAAGCTCGCGGACCTCGTCCGGACTGGCTGCGGGAACGGCTTTCGCGATGCGTACGGCGGCGGCGGCCGTTTCGGCCCTGGTGCGCGCGCGGCCGAGCGCGGCGAAAAGGTCGGCGAGCCTCATGTCGGAATCCATCGGCACCTCCGCGGCCGTGCGGCACGCGTGCGGGTGAAGGAGCTGCAATCGCCTTAGCACGCCCGCGGCAATCCTGCAACGGTCGGGCACGCGATGCGTTCGGCGCGCATATGCGTTATACTGGACCGGTGATAACTCACTACCGTAAACGTATGCGCAAACGCATCGGTTATTGTGCGGCCGTGGCGGCGCTGCTCCTCGTGGGCGCCGGCTGCGAAGGTTCGGTCAGGCAGGACGCGGCGGTCGGGGCTCCCGAGTCCGGCGCGGCGATGATGAAAAAAGACGATACCGCGCCGCCGGCGGAAGGTGACGCGGGCATCGACGCGTCCGTCGACGCGCTCGTCGGCGGGGCGGACGACGAACGGTCGGCACAGGATGAAAAGGCGTCCGACGCCGAGGAAATCGGCGCGGACAAGGACGGTCTTAACGCCTTTGGCGAATCCTCCTATGAAATCAAATAACGCCTATGCTTCCGCGGCAATCGCCGCGGCGGTCGTCGCGAATCTCCTTTTGCCGGCCGTGGCCGGCGCGCAGACGGCGAACGTCAACGCCGTCCGTCCGAGGGCGGGCATGACGAATTTTTGCACGGCCATCACGACGGAGGCAGGAAAAATGCCCGGTCGGATGACGGAGATGCGCGGCAATCTCGACGCGGCGCGGACGGATCGCGACCGGCGCATCGCCGAGCGCGACAAGAAGCAGGATGCGCGCATCGCCGAGCTCCGGTCGAAAGAGGACGCGAAGCGCGCGGAAATCGCCGGCAAGCTCGAGTCGCGAGCGACGACCGACGCGCAGAAGGCCGCGGTCGCCGCGTTTCAGGCAGCGGCAGGCAAGGCGGTCGATGGCCGTCGGGCCGCGGTGAACGCGGCGAACGACGCCTTCGACAAGGGCGTGAAGGACGCGATCGCGCAGCGCAAGACGAAAGTCGATGCCGCGGTGAAGGCATTCACCGACGCGGTGAACGCGGCGACGGCGAAGGCGAAGGCCGATTGCGCCGCGACGGACGCCGACGCGGCGAAAATCCGCGAGGCGCTGCAGGCTTCGGTCAAGGCGGCAAAAGACAAGCTCACGTCCGACCGCAAGGCGATCGACAAGACCGCCGACGCGGCGAAGGCGCTGGTCGAGACGCGACGCAAGGCGGTCGAAAAGGCGTTCGCGGATTTCAAGGCGGCGATGGAGAAGGCCCGCGCCGACCTCAGGGCCGCGTTCGGGGAACCCGCGAACGACGTCAATGACGTCAACAAGTAAAACGCGCTGGCCGGCGTTGACCGTGGGGAAAAAACGTGCTAGCGTTCCGCTTACTATGAACAACCGTTGCCAGTTCACCGGCATCTCGACGTATCACGACCGCAAGCCGCTTGCCGTCGCGATGTTGTCGTTGCCGGTCCGTCTGGCGTCCGATCCCGCTTAACCGCGCGGTTCGGGCATCGAAACGGTCCGGCATACGCCGGACCGTTTTCGTTCTTTTCAGGGAGGTCGACATGCATCCATTCAGGGCATACCTGCTTTTCACCGCGCTCTGGGGCGCCGGCATGAGCGTCACGGCGACGACGTACGTTCCGGGCCTCCTCGCCAAGGGGTTTACGCTCGCGGACGTCGCCGCGGTGAACATCTTCTTCTGGGCGACCATCTCGGTGATGGAGCTCCCGACCGGACTCCTCGCGGACGGCAAGAGCCGGGCGTGGTCCGTGCGCGCCGGTGCGGCATTCTGCGCCATCGGCGCGTTCGGCTACGCGACGGCCGACACGTTCCTGCGCGCCGCGCTGAGCGAGAGCATCATCGGCATCGGTTTCGCCTTCCTATCGGGGGCGCAGCAGGCCTGGCTTACCGACGCGCTCATCAAACGCGGCGAGGCAGAGCGCGTCGGCCGGTGCTTCGGCCTGTCGGCCGCGGTCCGGTCGGGCGCGGCGCTCGTGGCGGGTCCCGTCGGCGCGCTGGTCGGGACCGCCGATTTGCGTCTCGGCTGGATTCTCGCCGGATGCTGTCATGCCGCCGCCACGGTCGTCGCGTGCGTCTGCATGAAGGGCGAAGGCGAACCGGAAGAACGCATGACCGAACGCGAGGCATTCGCCGCGAGCGTCGCGGCGACGCGGCGCACGCCCGGCCTCGCCTGGGCGATCTGCATGGCGACCGCGCTCGGACTCGTGCTGCCGTTCAACCACTTCTGGACGCCGTTCTTCAGGGAGAAAGTCGGTCAGGCCTGGCTCGGCGGCGTCTATGCGCTCTTTCACGTCTGCATCGCGGCCGGCGGGCTGGCCGTCCGCCGCGCGGGGCTGTTCGCCGGCACCGACCGCAAAGGCGTCGCCGTCGCGCTCTTTCTCGCCGGCGTCGGTCTTGCCGCTGCGGGGATGCTCCCTGGGGTCGTCTTGCCGATCGTCGCCGTCGTCGTGCACGAGTTCGGCAGGGGACTCAACGAGCCGCTCATGGACGCGTATGTCCAGAAGCGCGTCGGTTCCGGATTCCGCGCGACCTACGCGTCGTTCCAGTCGTTCGTCGCGCGCGCGGGTTTCGGGGCCATCCTGCTCGCGACGTGGTTCCTGACCCGCGACCTGCCGTCCGACGGTTCGACCATCGGCGCGGCCTGGCTCGTCGCCGGGGGCCTTCTCGCCGCCGCCGCGCTCGCGGGTCTCGCGTGGCGACGGCACGCATACGCGTGACCGCGTCGAAAGCCGTCCTCGTCGAGGGCGGCTTTTTCTTACGTTACGGGGAGAGGGTGGACAGCGAAGCCGTGCCGTGGCAACCTTGGAGCGGCCCTTTTTCGCCATTTCACGCACGGAGCGCACGATGTCCTCCAACCGATTCCGGGAGTATTTCCCGAAAGAGCTGGCTGACGCCCTCGAAAGGAGCGCCGCCGCGGACGCTATCCGCATCAAGGACCTGCGCAAGGGCGACGTCGTCGAGGTGCGGACGAAGAACCACGTCTACGCCATGACCGTGATCGACCCCGCGCGTTCGCGCGTGCTCGTCACGAGCGACGGAAAGCACGTCGCGTCGCCGACCGAAATGACGCTCGCGGGGAGCCTGCTCTCCCCGTACGGGTCCATGATCATGGCCGGCCGCATCTCGCTCGGCCACTGCGTCGAACTCGGCCTTCCGGGTGCGCGGCGCATCGTGCTGACCGCGACGCGCGAAGTTTCCGTGAACGGCATCCGCATCCTCCCGCGAGACCGCGATACCCCGAACTGATCACGCCGCCCGGCTTCCGGGCGGTTTTTTTCGTCCTTTCGTACGCTTGTCAAAGCGCCGGAAACGCGCTACGGTGGCGGCGTTCTTTGCGAAATTTTCGCACACGACAAGGAGGTTCGGCATGGACAGGAACCTGGCACTCGAGGCCGTTTGGGTGACCGAATCGGCGGCGATCGCCGCGGGCCGCTGGCGCGGACGTGGCGACAAGAACGCCGCGGACGAGGCCGCCACGACCGCGATGCGCGCCGCCATCGGGCAGATGCCCATCCGCGGCACGGTCCGCATCGGCGAGGGCGAGAAGGACGAGGCGCCGATGCTCTACATCGGCGAGAAGGTCGGCGCGTGGGGCGAGGGCGATCCTTTTGCCGACATCGCGGTCGACCCGCTCGAGGGCACGAAGCTCTGCGCGGCGAACGGCCCCGGCGCCATCACGGTCATCGCGTTCGCGGACGACGGGGGATTCCTGAACGCGCCGGACATGTACATGAACAAGATCGCCGTCGGCCCGGAGGCGAAGGGCGTCATCGACATCCGCCGCCAGCCGTCGTGGAACTTGGCCGCCGTCGCCGAGGCGAAGCAGGTCAACGTCAGCGACCTGACTGCCATCATCCTCGACCGCGACCGGCACAAGCCGCTCGTCGCCGAGGTTCGCGCGGCGGGCGCGAGCGTCCAGCTCATCTCGGACGGCGACCTCATGGCCGCGCTCGCGACGGCGGACCCCGACACCGCGGTCGACATCCTGTTCGGCTGGGGCGGCGCGCCGGAAGGCGTACTTGCCGCCGCCGCGCTCCGTTGCGTCGGCGGCGACATGCAGGGCGTGCTCATCGCCGAGGACGAGGCCCAGGCGGCACGCGCCGTCGCGATGACGAAGCGGCCCATCGGCCACGTCTTCGGACTCGAGGACCTCGCCGGCGGGCACGTGATGTTCGCCGCGACGGGCGTTACCGACGGACCGGTCCTGCGCGGCGTGCGCTACCGCGCGGACGGCATGGCGTGGACCGAGTCCATCGTCATGCGCTCGAAGTCGGGAACGTACCGGAAGATCCGCGCACGGCATCCGCACCACGCGTGAAGGACGGGGCATCGATGACGATGCCCCTTTTTTAATGCAACAATAATCGCCCGCGTCGGCCGATTTTCCGGCGACTGGCTAGTCCTCGACGACGAACGCGATTTTCAGGTTCACGTGGAATTCGGTGACCTTGCCGTTCTCCACTTTCGCGGTCTGACCGACGACGTCGACGCCAGTGATGTTTTTTATCGTCTTCGCCGAGCGGGAAACCGCTTCCGTGACGGCGTCCTCGAAGCTCTTTTTGGAAACGCCGACCAGCTCGATGATTTTCACGACCATGTGCGCGGGGTTGGGTGATTGAAACGGTCAAAGTATACGCCTCCGTCCCGTAGCCCGCCAGATTGGCGAAATAAGGCGGAAAGCGGGACGCCGCCTTCCAATTCAGCCTGAAAAATGCTATACTGCCGGAGTATGAAGTCGTTCGAGATCCTCACCGAATCCGACGGCCTCGGCGTTCGCGTCCTCGCGTCCACTCGCGCGGGACTCGTTACGGCCGCCGTTCAGGGCGTTTTCGCCGCGGCGAAACCGAAGGTGGACGAGGATGACGAAACCGAAACCGAGAGGCTGTTCGCTTTCGAGGCCGCAGACTTCGGGACGTTGCTTTCCGACCTGCTCGACGGCGCGCGTACCGCGTCCGCGAAGCACGCCGAGACGTTCATCGACGTCCGCTTCACGCTCATCACCGACAAGAAGGCGCAGGGCGCGTTCATCGGCAAGCCGGCGAAGGGTTTCGCGAAGGAGATTCCTCCCGCCCCGCGCGGCATGAGCGTCGAAAAGAACGAGGCGGGGGAGTGGGAGACGACGTTGGTTTTTTCTTCCTGACGGTATGGCCGACGGCAAGATTTTCCCGCCATCGCACGCGGCGCGAGCGAAGCGCATCCAGGACGCCTTCGCCAATTTTTTGAATGAGGTCGCGGCGATCCGGAAGGAACGGAAGGACGTTCTCGTGGGATATCTCAAACGCGTGGAAGACAAGAAGATCGACGAGATAAAGAAGAAGATCAACGAGCTTTGATTGCTATGGCAGGTTCCAGGAACACGTCGCCGATGGAAGCGATGCCCGGTGCGGACGTCGACCGGGAGACTCCCGTCCGCGAATCGGGCGAACGCGAGCGCGTCCTCGACGCAGGCGACGCCGAGCGCGAACTCGGCGAACTCGGCAAACGCAGCATCGAGGAAGCGAAGGAAATCGCCGGGGAGACCTCGAGCGAAACCAAGGGGGTCTCGGACGAACTCCAGAAACGCTATGACGAGCCGATGGAAGGCGGGGAGGGTGCAGCCCTCGCCGCCGTCGATGCGAAATTGGCAGTCGCGGAACAGAGGTTGGAAGAGGAAGTGACGGCGGCCATGGCAGAAGCCGTGCCGGATCTCAAGACGTTGGAGAAAGAACAGGGCGATGCCGAAAGGGCATACGACGTCGCCCGCAAGAAAGGCGACGGCGACGAGACACGACGTCTTGAAGCGCGCATCGTCGAGATTCAGGATCAGCGCAAGAAATTGATGGCGGAGCAGCAGGCGGCCAAAAAGGCCGAGGCGCCTCCCCGCGCGGCCCCCGAGGCGGTCGCGCCCGCACCGCAGGAGGCGCCCGCCCCCTCCGCAAAGGCCGAACTCAGTCCCGACGTCGCCCAGAAAATCGCGGCGATGCGCCAGCAGAAAGAAGTGAACTTGAAGCAGAGCGGCCTGTCGGAATCGATGGCCGCAAAAATTAATGCGGCGATCGACCGCGACATCGCCGAACTCGAAGCGCAGGCCGTTCCCGCTGCCGAGACCGCGTCACCTGCAGTCCCCGACGAGGGGCCTGAGGTGACCGTCGGCGAACTGTCGCCCGAAGAAGAGGCGGAGGTTCGCGAGGCCGCGGCGGAAACGCCCCGTCTCGCCTTGGAGGAGAAGATGCGGGGACTCGAGGCAAAGCTCGCCGCGGCGAGCGCGGAAGAGAAGCCGGCGCTGATGCGGACGCTCGAGGAGACCACGCGCCAGTGGGAAGAGGTCTCGAAGGCCGAGGGCGTGGAAGTGACGCGGCCACGCGATCCCGCGGACATTCGTCCTGAATTGCCGAAGGCTGAACCCGCAAATGACAACGCCGTTGCGGTCGAAAAGCCGCCGGTCGAAGTCGTCGCTGCCGCAGTTGCCGCCGTCGCCGAGACGGGCGGAGAAAAGAAGGGTGACGAAAAAAACGAGGACAAGAAGAAAAAGAAAGAGAAGGACGACGACGGGCCTGATCCGGAGGCGGAACGGCAAAGGGCGATTGCCGCCGAATACAAGGGGCTGTCGGGCGACATCGCAAAGGCATCGCAGGCGTACGGAGAGGTTTCCAAGCAGCATGAGGAGGCGAAGAAGGCCGTCAAGGAACAGAAGGGTGACGTCCTCGATGCCATCGGCCGCGGTATTGGCGCAGCCTACGATGCGTTCAAGGAATCGGGCCTGAAGCAAATGCTCGAAGCGACCGGCGAAATGGTCGGCGGCGACAAGGGCAAGGGGACTATCGACAGCAAGCTGCTCGAAGGGCTTTCTGCGGGCAGGAAGGAATACAAGAAAAAGATGGCGCAGTTGGAGGATCAGAAATCCGGCATCGCCGCCAAGGAGTCAAAACTCAAGGCCGACTTGGCTGCGCTCGGCCAGCGCATGAGCGAACTTTCCGCCGTCGCGCTCGATCAGCCCGAGTGGGTCGAGGTGCGCAAGACGCAGGATGCCCTGAAGGCGCAAGAAAAGGCCGTCGAGGCCGCCAAGGCCGAGATTGCGGCCGAGGAAACTGCGCTCGAGGAAGAAGACAAGAAGTTGCGGAGGCAGGAACGGCAGGAGGAGGCTGACAAGCAGGCTGCCGCCGACCGAGAGGCGATCCTGCCGGATGCGCCCAAGGAAGCGGAGAAGCCGCCTGAGCCCCCGGAACCTGACCCGCCCGTAGCGGCGAAACCCCCGGATGACGCGGCGCCGAAGCCGCCCGCCGCGCCGACGGAGACCAAGCTCGCCGCGTAATCCGCGAATGAAAGAAACCCCGTCCCGCAACATTGCGGGGCGGGGTTTTCAGATTTTCCAGCCGAGGACGTTCGCGAGCGCGGTCGCGGACGGTTCGAGCAGGACGCCTTTTCGCATGTGCGCGACGGCGCGTTTCTCGTCGAACCAGTCGACGGCGGCGGTGCCGTCCTTCGCGGCGGGCGTGCCGTGGGTCAGCCGTGCGCGGAAGTACAACGTCACCGCGTGACGCCCGACCTCCGGATACATCGTGCTCGAGATGGCGACGGGCATTCCGCCGACGACGTCGATTCCCACGCCGATCTCTTCGCGGATTTCCCGGACGAGCGCGTCATGCAGAGATTCGCCGAACTCGACGGCGCCGCCGGGCAGGTGCCACATGCCGGCGGCGGGCGGGCGGGACCGTCGCGTGAGCAGGGCAAGCCCGCGCCCGACGATGATTGCGGCGACGACGACTTCCGGCTTGTTGCCGTAGTGCCGCTTCGCAGTCTCGGCTTCCTCCGGCCGGCCGCGGCCGGTGGCGCCGCGCGGATTCGTTACTGACCTCATCGGTCACCTCCTTTGCGCCTTTCGGCGGAACGCGTCGAATGAGCGACGCCAAGCACCGTAGCGGCAATCCTCGATGCGGACAAGCGGGACGGCTTTAAAGAAAAAGGTCCGGGCGTTTCCCGGACCGTCGTGTCACGCGTAGAGGCCGTCGATGACGTCGCCCCACCGCTTGAGCACGTCGCGGCGGCGCAACTTGAGCGTCGGCGTGAGCATGCCGTTCAGCTGGGTGAAGTCCTCGGCGATGAGCGCGAAGTTCCGAAGTTTCTCGTACCCCTTCCAATCGGACGACTGGCGCGCGATTTCGGCGGCAAGGATGTCGCGGACGCGCCCGTCGGCGAGAAGCGTTTCCGGCGCGAGCGCGGGGATGACCCGCCGGTCGCCGTATAGCCTGGCCTTCAGCGCGTCCATGTCGACGACGACGAGGGCCACGTTATGCGGCCTGTTGTCGCCGTAGACCATCGCGTTCGCGACGAGCGGTGAGAGCTTCAGCTGCTCCTCGAGCGGCGACGGCGCGACGTACTTGCCGTTCTCCAGCTTGTACTGCTCCTTGATGCGGCCGGTGACGTAGAAGTACCCGTCCTCATCGATGCGGCCGAGGTCGCCGGTGCGCAGGCTGCCATCCTTCATCAGCGTCGCCGTCGTTTCCTCCGGCCGCATGAAATACCCGGCCATCACGTTCGGTCCGCGGATGACGAACTCGCCCTGTCCGGGGACGTCCGAGACGCTCTCGTCGAGTTCGACGGTCACGCCTTCGATCGCCTTGCCGACGCTGCCGATGCGGTGCGTGCCCGGCCGGTTGCAGGTCGCGACCGGACTGCATTCCGTCATGCCGTAGCCTTCGTAGACCGTGATGCCGAGAGCGTCGACGAACTCCGCGATTTCTTTCGCGAGCGCGGCCGCGCCGGAGACGGCGTACTTGAGCCTCCCGCCGAACTTCGCGCGGATTTTCGAGAAGACGAGGACGCCCGCGAGCCAGAGGACGAGCCGATCGACGATGCCGAGCGGTCCGCCCGAGGAACGCTTCCGCGCGGCGGCGATGCCTGCGGCGAAGAGCCAGCGGATCGGCCGGGGTTTCGCGGCGATCTGCTTCTGCACGCCGGCGTGGATCCGGTTGAAGATGCGCGGCACCGCGAACAGGATGGACGGCCGCACTTCCGCGATGTTCGCGGCGATGCGGTCGACCCCCTCGCAGAGCGCCATCGACGCGCCGATGGACAGGAGCCCGTTCAGCTCGACCGTGTGGCCGAACGCGTGCGCCCAAGGGAGGAAGCAGAGGCTGCGATCCTCCGCCGTGAGCGGGAACAGCTTCCGGATCGCCGAGACGTTCGACGCCAGGTTGCGATGCGTCAGCATCACGCCCTTCGGGTCGCCGGTCGTGCCCGACGTGTACATCAGGACCGCGATATCGTCGGCAGAGATCGCGGGTAGGTCCGCTGCCGGGGCGTGCTTCGACGCCTCTTCGAGGATCGTGTCGAGCGTCAGGAACGGGGGGTGCGACAGGGTCGCGGAGTCGCGCTGAGCCTGACCGGCGATCACC
>CAYOXM010000023.1:0-18550 GCA_964407925.1 uncultured Gammaproteobacteria bacterium | reverse complement strand
CGACCGCGCCGCCGTTCCCGGAGAACGTGCCGTCGCAGGCGGTCGCCGCGGCCTGCGAGCCGACGTTCATGGTGAGGACGGGGTCGATGGCGGCCGAGACGCCGATCTGGTCCTCCGAGGTGATCTGCACCGAGCCCGAGCCGGAGTCGTTCGTCCACGTGATCACGTACGTCCCCGGCGTCGCGGGGTTCGTGACGGTCGCCCCGCCGAGGGTGACCGTGCCGGAGCACGAAGTCTTCGTCGCGGTGAGCGTCGTCGCCGTGAAGCCGAAGGAGGAGAGGCAGCCGGAGCTCGCGCCGCCGTTCCCCGCGGCAGTCACGGTGAAGCCGACGGGGAACGTCACGGTGAGGGTGCCGGTCGACGTCCCCGAAAGGCCGAACACCAGCGTGAACGACGTCGACACCGACACCTTCGTGCGCCCGAGGATGAGCTGGCCGGCGAGGGTGGAACCGCCCACCGTGAACGTTTCCGTCCCCGTCGCGACGGACGCGTCCGAGCCGTACGCCTTCGCCGTCGTGGTGTGGCTGCCGTTCGAGAGCGTGCCCACGGCGATGGAACACGATGCCGGCGACTGGGCCGGGCTGAAGTTGCAGGTATGCCTCAAATTCGCCGGCGCGGTTCCGTCGAGGTAGAGTTCAATTTTCGAAACGTTCGACGTGTACGTCGCGGATGCGGAAATGGTGATGACGTCGGTCGTGAACGCCGTGGGGCTCGGGGTGTGCGTGATGGAGGTGAACGTCGGCGCGCTTGCCTGCTCGACCGGCGTGCAATTCGCGCCCGCGGTCGCGGCGGACGAGCCGCCGACGCCGCCCTTCGCGCCACCGTTCGAGGTCAGGGTGCCGGAATACGTCTTCGTGCCGTACCCGACGAAGACGCGGCCCGCGCCGCCGCCTCCGCCGCCGACGGTATTCGAGGAGGTCGGCGAGCCACCGCCGCCGTCGGCCGTTATGGACCCGTTGCCTGCCCATGTACCGGCACTGATGTTCACCGTGCCGCCGGAGCCGCCGCCGCCCTCGTTCGCCGTACCCGCCTGACCATTCGCGGAAATCGTTCCGCTCACCGTGATGGTCCCCGAAACGAGAATCTTGATTTCACCGCCGCCCGCGCCGCCCTGTTGGCCGCCCACGGAAGTGTCGTCACCGCCGCCGGAGCCGAGATCGTCAGGATTGGACGACGAGCCGTACGTCGTTCCACCCGCGCCAGGCGTCGAGCCGTTGCCGCCCGCGCCGCAATATCCGCCACCGCCGGCCGTCGCGGCGTCAGTGCCCTGCCCCGTGCCCTCGGAAGAATCGAAACCGAGGCCGTTCGCCGTGACCACGCCTCCCGTATTCACCGTGAACGTCCCCGCGCTGATGTTCACGATGGCGTTCTTCGCGGTTGTATTGTCGGAATGCGTTATGGTACCGCCGGAATTCACGGTGACGGTTCCCGACACCACAAGCTGTGACGTCGTGTCCTGCGTATACGTCCCGCCGGTGTTCACGGTGAGGTCGGAGCCGGAGAAAAGATTGGACGTCAGTCCGTTGATGAAGTTCCCTCCATTGACGGTGAGGCTCGAGAGCCCGCCGGAGACGGAACCCGAGATGCGGAACGTGCCCGTCGAGAGGGTCATCGCCCCCGAAAGGTTCAACGTGCCGCTGTTCGCGACGGTGAGCGTGCCGGTCGCCGTCGTGCCGGCGAGACCGAGCGTGCCGCCGGAGTTGACGGTGAGGGTGGGAGCGACGGTACCCGCACCCGTAAGCGTGCCGCCGGAGGCCACGTTCAGGGTCGACGTGCTCGGCACCACGTACTGCGAACCGTCCGCGATAGTGACGTTATCGAACGTGAGCGACTGACCCGCGGTCTGATTCGTCGTGATCAGATCCTCGTTATTGTTGTTCTTCACGATGAGATCGCCGTTCGTCGCCGCGGCGGCCTTCAAGTAGATGGTGCCCGCCCCGCCATCGTCGTTGTTGCCGTCGTTCGTGCCCTCGACGCCGCCGAACGCCTGATAGGTCCAGGAAGGAGCGCTCGTGTAAAACACAGCGACGCGGCCGCCGCCTCCGCCGCCGCCGGAGCCCGAACCGCCCGTGCCGCCGTTCGCAGTAACCGAACCGGACCCGGCAAGCGTCGCGCCAGTCGCTTCGATCCAGACCGCGCCGCCCGCGCCGCCGCCGCCGTTCGTCGTTACCATGTTGCCGCCGTTCGCGCTCACCGTGCCGTTGATGGTAAGGGTTCCGCTCACCGTCAGCTTCACGTAACCGCCGCCGAGGCCACCGCCTGACTCGCCGCCGCCCGAACCCATGTTCGCGGGCGCGGTTGGCGAGTCATAGGTCGAACCGCCGACCCCGGACGCGTTGCCTCCGCCGCCCGTGCCGCCGTGCGAGCCGCCGCCGCCGCCCGAGCCGGGGCCGGTTCCCGCGCCAGTGCCGTTGCCTGCGGAAAAACCCTTCGCGTTCCCCGAAACCGTGCCGCCGCTCTGGACGTCCATGGTCGTGGCATTGATTTGCAGCTTGTACGTCTCCGCGGTCGTGTTCGCCGTATGCGTGATGCTGCCGCCCGACTGCACCGTCACCGTCGTCGCTGTGAAGGCGGTGCCACGCCGCGATTCGAACGTGCCCGTGTTCTGCGCCGTTATCGAGTTCACCGAGAACGCCGCCGTCGTCTGCAGCACGAACGTGCCGTTATTCCCGATGGTGAGGTCGCCAGCGCCTATGCCCGTACCGTTATGGATGAACGTCGTCGACGTCGCCGCGGCAAAAGAGATGTTGCCGACCGTCGCTGAAAAGTCGCCGTTATGCGTAAACGTCGTGTTGGAAAGGGTAAGCGAAGTCGCCGTCGAAATCGTCCCGCCGTTCGTCACGTTGAGGTTGGATACCGAAAAGGACGTCGTGCCGGGATTGAACGTCCCGCCCGTGTTCGTGGTAAGGCTCGGCCGCTGCGTTCCGCCCGTCGTGAACGTCCCGCCCGACGCGAGCGCCAGCGTCGACGTGTTGGGAATCACGTAATACGAGCCGTCGGCGATGGTGATGTTGTCGAACGTGAGCGAGGTCGCGGCAACCTGGTCGGTCGTCGTCTGATCTTCGTTGTTGTTGTTCCGCACCGTGAGATCGCCGTTCGTGGCAGCGGACGCTTTCACGTAGATGGTGCCCGCGCCGCCGTCATCGTTGTTGCCGTCAATCGTGCCTTCGATACCGCCGTACGCCTGGTATGTCCAGCTCGGTGCGGATGAACCGTAAAACACGGCGATGCGGCCGCCGCCGCCTCCGCCGCCGCGACCCGAGCCGCCACTGCCGCCGTTCGCGGTCACGGAACCCGTGCCGACAAGCGTCGCGCCCGCGACGTCGAGCCAGATGGAACCGCCCGAACCGCCGCCGCCGTCACCCGTGGGCGTGCCACCGTTCGCGTTAATCGAGCCGGCAACGGTCAGCGTGCCCGTGACGGTCAGCTTGACCGCGCCGCCGCCGTTGGAACCGCCGCCTTCGCAGCCGCCGGAGCCGTTGTTCACCGGATTGGTCACGGAGCCGTACGTCCCGCCGCCGACGCCCGAAGCGTTGCCGCCGCCGCCGGAACCGGCATACCCTCCGCCGCCGCCGCCGGAGCCCGGACCGGTGCCCGCGCCCGGACCGTTGCAGGTCGAGTACCCCCTGCCGAGCACGCTGATGGCTCCGCCGGTCTGCACGTCGACCGTCGTCGCCGAAATAAACAGCTTCGCCGTTTCTGACGTCGTATTGGCGCTCTGCGTCACCGTACCGCCGCTCTGGACGGTGAGCGTCGTGATCGGGATGGTCGACGTCGTGCCGCTCGTGAACGTGCCGCCGCTCTGGGCGGTGACGGTCGAGAGCGAAAGTCCGGTAAGCACGTTCGCGATGAAGTTGCCCGTCGATTGCGCCGTGATGGACGTGACGGTCGCGGAGAGGTTGCCGCTGTGCGTGAACGTCGAATCGGTCAGCGAAAGATTCGTAACGGTCGAGACGGTGCCGTTATTCACGACGTCGATGCCGTTGAACGTGAAGGTGGCGGCGCCGGTCCCGAACGTCGCTCCGGACGCCACGGTCACCGACGACTGCAGCGTGCCGCCGCCCGTGAGCGTGCCGCCCGACGCGAGCGAAAGCGAGGTCGTGTTCGGCAGCACGTACTGCGCGCCGTCGGCGATGGTGATGTTGTCGAACGTATATGTCGCGCCGGCGACCTGGTCCGTCGTGATGTTCGTGTCCTCCTGATTGTTGTTCCTCACGATGAGGTCGCCGTTCGCCGCAGCCGTTGCCTTGAGGTAAATGGTGCCTGCGGCGCCGTCATCATTAAGACCGTCATTCTGCCCCTCGTTGCCGCCGTACGCCTGATACGTCCAGCCCGGTGCGGTCGTGCCGTAATACACGGCGATGCGGCCGCCGCCGCCTCCGCCGCCGCGGCCGTTGCCGCCGATGCCCGCCGTGCCGCCGCTCGCGGTGATCGAACCCGTACCGGCGAGCGTCGCGCCGGCGGCATCCACCCACACCGAACCGCCCGCG
Organism: uncultured Gammaproteobacteria bacterium; assembly: GCA_964407925.1. Classification (GTDB taxonomy): domain Bacteria; phylum Patescibacteriota; class Patescibacteriia; order SG8-24; family SG8-24; genus CAYOXM01. The sequence goes on along the minus strand of CAYOXM010000023.1, from coordinate 14,060 downwards.
CCGCCCCCGCCGTCGTTGCCGGTCGTCATCGAGCCGCCGTTCGCGTTCACCGTCCCGTTGATCGTGAGCGTCCCGGAAACCGAAAGCTTCACGTAGCCGCCTCCGGCCATGCCGTTTTCGCCGCCGGCCGAACCGATGGTCGCGGGCGACGTGATTGATCCGTACGTCGACCCTCCCGCTCCCGAGGCATTACCGCCGCCGCCGACGCCGCCATGTGAGCCGCCGCCGCCGCCGGAACCGGGACCGGTCGCGCCCCCGGGACCGTTGCCGGTACCGCTCGTTCCCGAGTATCCCTTGCCCGAAACGTTGATCGAACCGCCCGACTGCACGTCGACCGTCGTCGCGCTGATGACGAGCGCGTTCGACTGCGACGCGCCGTTCGCGTCATGAGTCAGCGTGCCGCCGCTCTGGACGGTGATGGTCGGCACGGTGAATGTCCCCGTGCCCGACACCGAATAGGTCGCGCCGCTGCCCACCGTAAGCGAAGAAAGGGTCGACGTGAACGAGCCTGTCGACGCGTTATGATAAAACGTCGAACCGGTGATGGAGAGGCTCGTCACCGTCCCGACGGCGCCGTAATTCGCGAAATCGAACCCGGAAATCGAGAGCGAGGAGGAACCCGACGTGAACGTCGCGCCGGAATTGATGGTGAGGAGTCCCCGCACCGTGCCGCCGCCGGTCATCGTGCCGCCCGCCGCCAAAGTCATCGTCGCGGTGCTCGGCACGAAATACCGCGCGCCGTCCGCCACCGTGACGTTGTCGAAAGAATAATCGACGCCCGCGAGCTGCGTCGTGTCGAACAGGTCCTCGTGGTTGTTGTTTTTTACGACGAGGTCGCCGTTCGTCGCGCTCGATGACTTGAGGAAGATGGTCCCCGCGCCGCCGTCGTCGTTGTTGCCGTCGTTCGTCCCTTCCGCGCCGCCGAACGCCTGAATCGTGTAGCTCGATGGCGAACCCGAGGAGTAATTGATGATGGCGATGCGACCTCCCCCGCCTCCGCCGCCAGAGCCCGAGCCGCCCGTTCCGCCGTTAGCGGTAATCGTGCCGGAGCCAGCGAGCGTGCCGGCATCGATGAAGACCGAACCGCCGGAGCCGCCCCCACCGTTGGTCGACACCATGTTCTGGCCGTTGGCGCTCACGGTGCCCGCGATGGTCAGCGTGCCCGTCGTGACCAATTTGATCGCGCCGCCGCCGGCGCCGCCGCCGGCTTCGCCGCCGCCGGAACCGAGCGAGACGGGCGCGGTGATGGAACCGTACGGCGAACCGCCGACGCCCGAAGCGTTGCCGCCGCCGCCCGTGCCGCCGTACGAACCGCCGCCGCCGCCCGAACCGGGACCGGTACCCGCGCCCGAACCCGCGCCCGCGCCGCTTCCCGTCCCGTTCGCGCTGATCGTCCCGTTCACGGTGATGTTGTCGGAAATGATGATCACCTGCCCCGCACCGACGTTCGACGCCGCGGTCACGGTCACTCCGCCGCTGATGGTGAGCGTCCCCGTGAACGTGTACGTCCCCGCGTCGAAGGTGCAGCTCGTGCCGATCGTGACGTTGCTCCCCGAGGTGGCGCAGGTGGTCGCGCTAACCGGAAAGAATGGCAGGAAAAGTCCGATGACGAGGAACAGGACCGAACCGGAGGTATAAAGCCGGCGGCGGTGACGGTGCGGCAGAATGTTCGCCAAGGAAACAAAAAAGCCAGCCGAGCGCTTGCGGATGGCATAATTACGCGAAAAATGGCGCTTTTTCCTCCACATCATTTTCTGTGGATAACTCTTTTTTGTTTCCTTTTTTGCTCTTTACTCATTATAACAAAAAAAGAGGCTTATTCATAGCCTCTTTATCCACTTTTTTCGCTCAACGAAGCGTCATTCCACCGTGACCGATTTTGCCAAGTTTCGCGGCTTGTCCGGATCGAACCCGCGCGCGACCGCGACATGGTACGCGAACAGCTGGAGCGGAATGACGTTCAAAATTGGCGAGAGCATCTCAATGGTACGCGGGACGTAGATGACGTCGTCGGCAACGCGGAGGATTTCCTCGTCGCCCTCGCTCGCAAGCGCGAGCACCGGAGCGCGTCGCGCACGCGCCTCCTCGATGTTCGACCGCATCTTCTCGTACACGCTGTCCTTCGTCGCGATGGCGATGACGGGGAACGACGTGTCGAGCAGCGCGATCGGACCGTGCTTCATCTCCCCTGCCGCGTATCCTTCCGCGTGCACGTACGCGATCTCTTTCAGTTTCAACGCGCCCTCGTTCGCGACCGCGGCGTTGTATTTTCTTCCGAGATAGAGCGCGCTCGTGTAGTGCGCGTACTTCCGCGCGAGCGACTTGATGCGGTCGTTCTGCTCGAGGATGCGTTCGATTTTTTTCGGCAGCGACAAGAGCTCTTCCGCGATGCGCACGCCGGTAGCCTGCGACATCCGCCGCTGTCGTCCGAGGAAAAGCGTGATGAGCGAAAATACGCTGACTTGAGCCAAAAAAGCCTTAGTCGAAGCGACCGCGATTTCCGGACCCGCATGCGTGTACACGCCCGCGTCCGTCTCGCGGGCGACCGTCGATCCGACGACGTTCACGACGCCGAGCGCGAGCGCGCCCTTGCCCTTCGCCTCGCGGAGCGCGCCGAGCGTGTCCGCGGTCTCGCCGCTTTGCGACACCGCGATCACCGCTTCGCGTTTCGGATCGATGATCGGTTTGCGATAGCGGTACTCCGATCCGATTTCCGTTTCCGTCGGGATGTCGGCGTACTCTTCGAGCATGTACTCGCCGATCGCTCCGGCGAGGTACGCGGAGCCGCACGCGACGACGGTGAGGCGCTCGACGTCTCGCAGCCGTTCGGCGACGTCACGCAGGCCGCCGAGCACCGCATTCCCGTTCGCGAGGTCGATGCGCCCGCGCGTCGCGCTGCGCACGACCTCCGGCTGTTCGAAAATCTCTTTCAGCATGAAGTGGGGGAACCGTCCGCGCTCGATCTCTTCGATGCTCCATTCGATTTTCTCGATCTTCTTCTCCTTGCGCGCACGCTCGAGCGTCGTCGTCACGACGCCGGCGTCCGAAAGGATGACCGCCTCGTCGTCATCGAGGTAAATGACGTCACGCGTGTACGCGAGAATCGCCGACGGGTCCGAGGCAAGAAAAAACTCGTCGCGCTTCTGCCCCAGGCCGACGACGAGGGGGCTCCCCCGCCGTGCCGCAAAGATTTTCCGCGGCTCGCCGGCCGCTACCGCAGCAATGCCGAACGTACCTGTTAATTGGCTTATTGCAGCGAAAAAAGCGTCTTCAAAAGACCCCCGTTGCCGATGCTCTTCAATGAGGTGCGCGATGACTTCGGTGTCCGTCTCCGACCGGAACTGGTGACCCCTGCTCATCAGTTCGCGCTTCAGCGCCTCATGGTTTTCGATGATGCCGTTATGCACCACGGCGACCGTGCCGCGGCAGTCGAGATGCGGATGCGCGTTCGCGTTCGTCGGTTCGCCGTGCGTCGCCCACCGCGTGTGCGCGATGCCGACGGAACCGTTGAGCGGCGTGCGCGCGAGCGCGTCCGCAAGGAGCATCACGCGCCCGACCGACTTTACCGACTTCAGGTCGTTTTCGTGGATCGTCGCGACGCCAGCGGAGTCGTACCCGCGATACTCAAGACGACGGAGGCCCTCGACGAGGACGTCCTCCGCGCGCCGCGATCCGACGTAACCGACAATGCCGCACATAGTGCAAACGAATTCCGCCTTAAATCAGGCCTTTTTTCCATTAGAACACGCGCCCCACCGAAGGTAAACACCCGAAATAAGGCTGGGGACAACTTTCGTGGAAGGCGGTCCCTTACATCTGTTATAATCGACACGTAGTCGCCACCCGATTTTTCCGCGGATTTTTGATGAAAAAGGCAACCTGAATCTCAATGCGTATCGGCATCGACGCACGCTTTTACGGGAGCATCGGCAAGGGGCTCGGACGGTACACGAGCGAGCTGATTTCCCACCTCGAGAAACAGGTCACGGATGACGACTACGTCATCTTTCTCCGCAAGGCGAACTTCGACGAGTACGTTCCGAAGAACCCGCGGTTCACGAAAGTCCTCGCCGAGTTCCCTTGGTACACGTGGCGCGAGCAGGTCCTTTACCCCGCATTCCTGAAGAAGCACCGCCTCGACCTGGTGCACTTCCCGCACTTCAACGTGCCGTACTTCTACCGCAGGCCGTACGTCGTGACCATTCACGACCTCATCCTGCTGTCGCACCCGACGACGCGGGCGACGACGCTCGGTCCGCTGAAGTACGCGGTGAAGTACGCGCTCTACCGCCTCGCCATCGGCCGCGCGGTGCGTGACGCCCAGATCATCGTCACGGTGTCGGAATGCACGAAGAAAGAAATCCTGTCGCGCTTCCCCGTCGCGGCGAAGAAGGAAATCGCCGTCACGTACGAGGCCTGCGCGACCGCGTTCCGCGACGCCGCACCGCAGCAAGCGCCGCGCGCGGAGACGGTCGACCAGCCGTTCGTCCTGTACGTCGGCAACGCGTATCCGCACAAGAACCTTGAAAGGCTCATCGAAGCGTTCGCCCTGTTCCGCAAGCGCGGCCATGCCGGACACCGGCTCGTGCTGGTCGGCGCGCCCGATTACTTTTACGGGCGGCTCGCCGAAGAGGCGCGCAGGCGCGGGATGAACGACGCCGTGACGTTCTTCGGTCACGCGACCGACGAGGAACTCGCAGTGCTCTACGGCCGCGCGGAGTCCTACGTCTTCCCTTCGCTCTGCGAAGGTTTCGGCCTCCCGCCGCTCGAGGCGATGTGCAAGGGCCTTCCCGTCGCTTCGTCGAACGCGTCCTGCCTGCCGGAAATCCTCGGCGACGCGGCGCTGTACTTCGACCCGAACGATCCCGAGAAGATCGCCGACGCGCTCGAGCGGATGACGAAGGAACCCGCGCTCCGCGAATGGCTGGTCGCGAAAGGACGCACGAACGCCGCACGCTTCGACTGGAACGCCTGCGCGACGGAAACGAGAAAAGCCTACGAGCGCGCCTTGCGCCGCGGCTGACGACATCCATGCAAAAAACCGCTCCCGGGAAAATCCACGAAATCGCCGTAAAGACCGTAGCGCACCAGCGCCGCGGCATTCCCGCGTCGCCGCACACGCTCGACCTCAAGTCGTCGCGCGCGGAAACCGTTGCCAAGGCCGCACGGACGGCGGCGATACCCCGCGGCGCGTGGGCGCGATTCCGGCAGCTGCTGGACGAGCGCATCCACCTGCACGACCTTCGCGTCCGCACCGTTTCCATCCGCCAGCGCGGCTGGAAGGATTTCCCGCCCGCGTCCGCCAAGACGATGGGCCAGGCGGTCGCGATGACCGTCGTGCGCTTTTTCCGCGAACACCCGCTTGCCGACCTCACGGTGCTCACGCTGCTGCACCTCGCCGCGGTCGTCGTTTGGCGCGTCGCGATCAGCCCCTTCAGCCGGATCGCCTCAGGAAAGGAGACGGCGACCGTCGCCGCGCCCGGATTCCTGCCCGTCCTCCCCCTCGCCGCGGTCGAAGAGGACGAGGAACGGTCGGCGTTCGACGTTTTCGTCGCGAAGCTCCCCGAAAAGAAACCGCTTTTCCGTTTTTCCCTGGCGCTCGCTCCCGCCTGGCAGCGCAATGCCGCAGGTTTCGCGGCGGCCGCATTGCTCTTCGTCCTTCCGTTCGGCGCCTACAGCTCGTTCGGCGGCCTGAGCGCCGAAAAGCAGCTCGTGCTCGATCAGAGCCTGCGCGGCGTCAGCCTGCTCAAGGCCGCCGGCGACTCGGCGAAGGCGCGCGATTTCGACGGCGCGAGGAAGGCGTTCGCCGCGGCAGCCGATAATTTCGACGGCGCGCGTCGCGAGCTCGGCGCGCTCGGCACGCTGCTCGACTCCGCGTCCGGCATCCTTCCCGCGAACGTCCCCGTGACCGCGGCCGCGCCGCTCCTCGCGACCGGCAAGGAGGCGGCGCTCGGCGGCGCGGCCCTCGCGAGCGGCCTTGCCGCGCTCGATGCCGCCGGCGACCCCATCGAAAAAGTCCGCGCCATTCGCGCCTCGCTCGAGGAGGCGATGCCCCACCTTGAACTCGCGAACGACGCGGTCGGACGCGTATCCGTCGACGCCGTACCTGAGTCCTATCGGGGCTACCTGACGACGGCGAAGCAGGAACTTCCCCGCCTCGTCATGACGGTGAGGAACGGCGCGAGCGCGGCGGTGGCGCTTGAAGGCATCCTCGGGGCCGACGGCGCGAAACGCTACCTCGTCATTTTCCAAAACAACGCCGAACTCCGGCCGACCGGCGGCTTCATCGGCAGCTTCGCGCTCGTCGACGTCGAAGACGGCAAGGTGGAGAAGATGGAAGTCCCCGGCGGCGGCTCCTACGACCTCAAGGGGAGCCTTTCACTCCGCCTGAGTTCGCCGCAACCGCTCCACCTGATCAACCCGCGCTGGGAATTCCAGGACGCGAACTGGTATCCGGACTTCCCCGCTTCGGCGCGCCAGCTCTCGCTTTTCTACGGCAAGGCGGGCGGGCCGTCCGTCGACGGCGTCATCGCCGTCAACGCGACGCTCATGGAAAAACTGCTCGCGGCGATCGGCCCCGTCGAGATGCCCGAGTACGATAAAGTGATCACGAGCCAAAACTTCTTCTTCGAGACGCAGAAGGAGGTCGAGCTCGACTACGACAAGGAGGAAAACAAGCCGAAAAAGTTCATCGGCGACCTTGCGCCGAAAGTGCTCCAGCGCGTCATCGACGCCGACCGCGAAACGATGGTGAAGCTGGCAGGTTCCCTCGAACAGGCGCTCGCCCAAAAGGACCTGCAGTTCTGGTTCTCCGACGAGGACACGCAGGCGCGCATCGCCGCGCTCGGCTGGGGCGGCGAGATCCGCCAGACCGCCGGCGACTACCTGTACGTCGTGCATACGAACATCGCCGGCCAGAAAACCGACCTCGCGATGAAAGACGACATCGAGCATTCGGCGAAAGTGCTTCCTGACGGCACCGCGATCGTCACCCTCACGTTGAAACGGACGCACGGAGGGCAGAAGGGCGCGCTCTTCAGCGGCGTCAGGAACGTCGATTACGTGCGTTTCTACGTCCCGAAAGGAAGCACGCTCGTCGAGGCGAGCGGGTTCGCCCCGCCGGATCCGAAACTTTTCAAGATCGCCCCCGAGGACGTCGGTGAGGATGCGGCGATCGCCGAGCAGGAGCGCGGTTCGCGGACCGACCGCGCTTCCGGAACGCGCGTTTCGGAAGAATCGGGCAAGACCGTCTTCGGCAACTGGATCCAAACCGACCCGGGCCAGACGAGCGTCGTCACCGTCGTCTACCAGCTCCCGCCCGGCACCGTACGCATCACCGAGGAGGACCGCGGACGGCTCTCGTCGTTGTACGAACGTCTCGGCGACGGTCCCGTGACGCACCTCGACTACGTGCTTACCGTGCAAAAGCAGTCCGGCGCCAATCCCGCCGCGTTCACCTCGAGCGTCGACCTGCCGCGCGGCTACTACGTCGCCAGCCAGTCGCCCGCGCGGACCGAAGACGAACGGGGCCGCTTGAACGCCTCCGCGGAATTGCGGAGTGACATGACGTTCACGGTCAATGCGGAGGCACGCTGATTCGCCATCACGCACGACGCCATGCATCCGAAACCGAAAAAACCCGCAACGCCCCCGAACGGCATGACGCCGCAGCAGCACGAGCAAGAGCTCGAAAGCGAGCTGCACAGCATCTACGACGACCAGTCGGGGGTGCCGAAGCGCGACATGACGCGCCTCGACCAGGCGCGGCACTCGACGGCGAAGCGCCTCCTCGTCGCTCTGTCCGTCTTCTTCGCCGCGCTCGCCGCGGTCTCGTGGGCGGGATTTTTCTTCTTCTCGCCGGCCGGCGAGAAATTCGACGGCGAGGGCGTCGAACTGTCGATCGAAGGCACGGGAGAAGTGCGTAGCGGCGCGCTCGTGACGTACGTGGTTCGCTGGAAGAACGCCGAACAGGTCGCACTCGGCACCGCCGCCGTCGAAGTGCGCCTGCCGAAATCCTTCCGCGTGCAGAAAATCGAACCCGCGTCCGAAGGGAACTCGTGGAGCATCGGCTCCATCGCCCCCGGCAAGGAAGGCATGGTCACCATCGACGGGGTGTACCTCGCGCCGAAGGATAAGGAACTCGACGTGCAGGCGATCCTCACGTACCGGCCCGCCGATTTCAATTCCGAATTCCAGAAGGTGGCGACCCGCACCGTGAAGGTGACCGACTCCGTGCTCGGCCTCGACGTCGGCGCGCCCACGAAAGTCCTCCCCGGCGACAAGGTGACCGTTACCTTCGACTACCGCAACGAATCGCCGAACGCTTTCGAGGACGTCCGCCTCCGCGCCGCCTGGCCCGAATCGTTCATCCCCGAATCGTCCGAGCCGTCATCGGTCGAGAACGCCAACCGCGAGTGGGTCATCGCGTCGCTGCCTGCCGACGGCAAGGGAACGGTGAAGGTGACGGGAACGTTCGCCTCGAGCGCGGAAGGCCGGCAGGAGCTCAAGGGGCTCGTCGGCTTCATCGACGCGGACGAGCAGTTCGAGCTGCAGACCGAAACGGTCGCGGCGGCCGACGTGCTGAAAGGCGACCTCGTCACCGCGCTCATCCTGAACGGCAAGGCGGACAGCCAGGCTATCCGCTTCGGCGACACGCTCCGCTACGCCGTCACGTACAAGAACACCGGAAACGTGACCATTGAGGACGTGACGCTCGCCGCCGTGTTTGAGACGCTGCCCGAAGGCAAACTGCTCCTGTGGAACGGCCTCAAGGACCGGGCCAAAGGCGTCCGCGAGGGAAACCGGATCACGTGGACGAAACGGCAGATCCCGTCGCTCGCGAAAATCGCCGCGGGCGAGGAAGGCACGCTCGACTTCGAACTGCCCGTGATCGCCGAACCGCTTGCCGACGTGAAGGACGCGAACTACCAAGTCACGAGCTGGCTCGAGGCCGAGGTCGCGCGCATCGACGGGGACGACGTGAAGCGCGCCGCCAAAACCTCGCCGATCGTCGCCAAGATTGGCAGCGACACCAAGCTCGGCGCGGCGGCGCGCTACTTCAACGAGGACGACATTCCCGTCGGCTCCGGACCGCTCCCGCCCGAGGTCGGCAAGGCGACGACGTACCGCGCCTACTGGACGGTCGAGAACGGGCTCCACGAGCTGAGCGACCTCAAGCTCTCGGCGAAGCTGCCGCCGAACGTCGTATGGAACGGCACGTCGAGCGTCGATGCCGGCGACCTGCGCTTCGACGCGGCGGCGGAGAAGATGATCTGGACGCTGAACTGGCTCCCCACGACGATCCGCAAGCTCACCGTCACGTTCGACCTCACCATCACCCCGACCGAGGAGCAGAAGGGCCGCATCCCCACGCTCATCGACGCCTCGATCTTCGAAGCGACGGACAAGAACACCGGAACGTCGTTCCTCCTCTCCCAGTCGCCGCTGTCGACCGCGCTCGAAGGCGACGAGAACGCGGCGGGAAAAGGCAGGGTGCAGTAGGAGACGCAATGAAAAAACCGGTCCGACGTGACGTCGGACCGGTTTTGTTTTCGAAGACGTTACCGGCGCTTTTTCTTCGGGTCGGCCTCCGCCAGTTTGGCGAGCAGACGGCCGAAATTTTCCGGCGTGCAGAGCGCGGCGGCGCGGACCGCGGCATCCCTGAAGGCGTTCGCGAACCATGCCGCCGGAATCCTGCCGAGGGGAAACCGTCCGGTCACGACGACTTCGGAATCGCTCACCCGGTCAGACCGGTCCTTGCGGCGCGGACTGTTCTCCACGAAGACGCTCACCTTGACCTCGACGGTCTTCGCGAGCCGCGGCGGACGCCCGAAGGAAAACGTTACGACGATCGTCGATGCGCCCGTTTCGTCCCGCTTCAACGGGATCTCGATACCTTGGAAATTCTCCGCGAACGCGGGTTCGGCCGGCAGGCCGGAAGCGCGGGCCGCGGCGCGGACGACGTCGCCCACCCTGCCCACGACCTTCTGATACTTCCTGTACGCGCGGCGATACGCCGCCGACTTTCCTTCGAGCCAGGACATCGCTCGGTTCTCCTTCGGTTTCGGAATCAAAGGGCAATCTCAGACCAACGGTACGGCAGGCGACGCTGCCGGTCAACGGAAACGAAAAATGGCCCTCCCAAGCGGGAAGGCCTTTTTCGAAGTGCGGCGGATGCCGCTGCGGATCAGGACTTCGTGCCCATGACCTTGATCTCGGCGATGCCGAGGTCGCGGTACGCGGATCCCGGCCACACCGTGTCGACGACGAGCTTCACGCTCTTCGTCTCCTTGGCGGGGACCGGAACGATCACGCAGCGCTCTCCGTCGGCGGCGCTCGCCTTGATTTCCGTGCCGTCCGAGAGGACGATGCGGAAAGTCTTGAGGCGCGAGTTCTTCTCGAACCACGGGCTCTCCTGGTTGCCGCAGCCGCCGACGATGCCGGTGGCGACGACGACCTCCGTGACGCGGACGGGCGAAGCGTAGACCGCCTCGACCCACTGCCCTTCGCCGCGGCCGGCGTGATTCTCCGTCCAGTTGGTGGAGAAGTCGCCGTCGAAGGCACCCTTCGCGGGATGCACTTCGCTGCCGCGGTTCATCCACGTGGACGCGCGTGCCTCGGAGGGCACGAGCAGCACGGGGGCCGCCGGTGCGGCGGTGGCGGGAGCGGGGGCTTCGACGGAGGCGGACGTGGAGGTGGGAGCGTTCGCCCCGTCCTTCTTGTCGCGCCCGATGTGCTGGTTGCAGGACGTCATGTAGCCGGCGACGAACGTGCCGAGCAGCATGGCGATCAGGATGATGGGGCGGATTTCGAAGGTGAAAGACGGGGTCGTGTCGCTCTTGTTCTTCATTGGGTGTCCTCCGATGCGGGTGGAATGTACGGTGTTGATGGCTTGTTTCATCAACGTCCTACTATAGCATAAAATGGCGCTTTTGTCAAGGTTGTCATGTGTCATTTTTTATCTAAAATTAGCCAAATAACTCTGCCTTATCTGAAACAAAAAACCGGTCAGTCGATCGGTCCTTTTGTGGTGCGCCCGCGTTATCCGGACGCCTCCGGCGTCCGGACCTAAGATGTTTCCCTTCGCCGCAAGGCGCATGACCGCGTCATATCCGTTGAACATAAGAAAAAACCGGTCGAAGAGACCGGTCCTTTCTGGTGCATCCGCTAAGAATCGAACTTAGATCTCAGGCTTCGGAGGCCCGCATTCTATCCGTTGAACTACGGATGCACGTCACTTTTTCTCCCAAATCACCTACACATTCTTAAACCGTTTTGCGTACCGGTAGAGGGTATACCAAAGGGGGTCGGCTGGCAACTCCCACGCCCCGAGGTAACCGACGCGGCTGCCGCCGAAACCGGTCTTGAACCGCGTGATGCCCGCCCACGGGTGTTCCGCATCGTCGTCCGGAGCGACGCCCCAGAAATCGTACTTCTTGAAACCGTCGCGCTTCGCCTCGCGCATCGCCGCCCAATGGAGGTAAAACGGCGCCATCACGTTCCGATGCTTCGCGATGCTCGCTCCGTGCAGGTACGTCACGGTGTCGCCGAAACGGCCGAGCAGGCACGCCGCGACCGCCTCTCCCTGGTATTCGGCGAAAAGCAACTTCACGTCGAGCAGGCCGACGCGCTTCTTCGGCGACAACTGATCGAACATCGTCTCGTAATAGGCCTTCTCGTGCGTATGGAAACGATCGCGCTCGGCCGTCTCGTCGAGCATGCGCCAAAAGACGTCGAGGTCGTTCTTGAGCGTCTGCGCGTTTCCCTGACCCGCCTCGCGGACCGTCACGCCATGCCTCTCCGCGAGCCGGACATTATACCGCGTCTTCTGATGCATCGCCGCGAGGAGCGCGTCCTCGTCCCTCGTCAGGTCGACGATGACGGTATCGGCCGGCTGGACCGATTTGACCTGCACGAACCCCCATCGGTCGAGGTCCTGCGGCTCGACCGGCGACGCGGCGCGGTCGTACGGCCATTCGACCCGCGTGAAAATCGCGCCGTTCCTGCGAGCGGTCTCGCGCAGCGTCTCAATGCACGTCTCGAGGTTGATGCGGCCCGCGTCGGGAATGGCCGTCGACCGCAGGTTCACGACGGGGCCGCGCGGCACGTACGCGTACTTCCGTCCGAACGGCAGCGGATGAAAAACGACGAGCGCCTGGCATACCGTGTCCTCGTGCCCGCTGTCCCGGCCCTTGTCGCCGGGCGCGTCGATGCGGAGGCGGTACGTCTCGCGGCCCAGCGCCTCCTGGAAGTGCGACCACCCCCAAGACTGCAAAAAGCCGCCTCCATGCGCGAGCGTAAAGGCGTCCCATTGCTCTTCGTTCCTGGTGACGTGGTTCAGCATCGAGGTTCAAAGGGTAGAGGTTCAGAGGGTAGAGGTGAAATGCGCGCTCTAACCTCCGAAGCTCTCAGCTCTGAACCTTATCGCCCAAGTTGGCGGAGCGCGGCGCGCAGCCGGTCTTCGACAGCGCCGTCGCCCGTCGCCGCAACCGCTTCGCGTGCCCGTTCGCGGGCATAACCGAGGTTCACGAGCGCGGAGACGACCTCAGAATCGCCGCCGGCCTCTTCGGTCACGGCGAGTTTGCCCTTCAGTTCGAGTATGATCTTCTGCGCGGTCTTCTTACCGACGCCCGGCACGCGCGTGAGCCCGTCGACGTCGGCGCGTTCGATGAGCGTCTCGATGTCCCTGACCTTCCCGAGCGACAGGATGTTCATCGCCATCTTCGGCCCGACGCCCGAGATTGCCACCAGCTTCAGAAACAGCCGGTGCTCCGGGAGCGTCGCGAACCCGAACAGGTCGCGGGCGTCCTCGCGGAGGTGCTCGTGCGTCCAAAGGCGGACTGCTTCCCCGGCCCTGAGGTCGGCGAGCGCGACCTTGTGCATGTGCACCTGGTAGCCGACGCCGTACGCCTCGACCACGGCGAAATGCTCGTTCTTGTGCGTGACCGTGCCGGCGAGGGTGATGATCATGGGGGGGGGCGACGTGAGACCGTTTACTTCTTCAGTATACCCATCCAGAGCTTCTCGCCGTCAAACGTGACGTCCTTGGACTCGGCGATGTCCGCCTTGCCGCGGACGACCTCGTCGGCGAGCGTGTCGGCCATCACTTCCTTGCCGCGTTCCTCGAGCACCGCGTTCCAGAACGCGCTATCGGTCTCATAACGGATGATGATGCGGTCCTGGAGGGTAAGGCCGGAAGTCTTCCGCAGGTCGTTCAGGTTGCGGACGAGATCGCGGGCCGCACCCTCGCGCTTGAGTTCGGGTGTGAGTACGGTGTCGAGCTCGACGCTCACCGCGTCGGCCTTCGCCCACTTCGTCTCATGGACGTTCAGTTCTTCGGCGATGACGGCCTTCTGCCACTCCTCGAGCGGCGTCGCGGAATGCGCGGTCGCCGACGCGAGCGCCTGACGGACGGCGAGGCCGGCCGCAGCGCGCTGTTCGAGGCCGAGCGAGGCGATGCGTCTGACGTCGTTCATCCGCTCGCGAAGCTTCTCGTCGGTCGCGCCGAGCGACGGCCAAGAGTCGAGATGAACCGAATCCTCCCCGCCGCCGACTTCCTTATATAAGGCGTCCGCGAGGAACGGGGTGAACGGCGCCATCAGCTTGGAGAGCGTCCGCAGCGTGAATCCGAGCGTCGCGAGCGCCTCGACTTTCTCCTCGGGCGTGCCGGACTTGAAACGGTCGCGGCTGCGGCGGACGTACCACGTGGAGAGGTCGTTCACGAAGTCGCCTATGGCGCGGCCGGAATCGACCACGTCGTACGCGTCGAGACCGGAAGAGACCTTCGCGGTAAGGGCGGAAAGTTCTGACAGAATCCACTGGTCGAGCACGTGCTTCGGCGACGGCATTTCCGTCGGTGCCGCACCCTCACCGGCGTACATCTTATAATAGGTAAGGACGTTCCAGAGGATGAGGAACACTTTCTTCGTCACCTCGTCGACCGCCTTCTCGTCGAACCGCTTGGCGTCGCCGGGCTGGTTCACGGTGAAGAAGTAGTAGCGGATGACGTCGGCGCCGTACTTGTCGATGGCGACGAACGGATCGACGACGTTGCCCTTGGA
>CAYOXM010000022.1:0-19813 GCA_964407925.1 uncultured Gammaproteobacteria bacterium | reverse complement strand
GCTCGAACGGCGCTTCCAGCCGGTGCTCGTGACCGAGCCCGCACCCGAGGACGCCATCGCCATCCTGCGCGGCATCAAGGAACGGTACGAGCTCCACCACGGCGTGCGCATCACCGACCCCGCCATCGTCGCCGCGGTGAACCTCACCAGCCGCTACGTGCAGGACCGTTTTCTTCCCGACAAGGCCGTCGACGTCATCGACGAGGCCGCTGCCGCGCTTCGCCTCGAAATCGACTCGGAGCCCGAAGAGCTCGACCGCATCAAACGCGACGTCATGCGCCTCGAGATCGAGAAGCGCGCCCTCGCGAAGGAGTCGGACAAGGAGTCGGTCGGGCGCCTCAAGGCAATCGAAAAGGACCTGTCGGAGTTCAAGGAACGCTACGGCCAGCTCGAACTCGCCTGGAAGAACGAGAAGGACGCCATCGCGGCGATCCGCGCGAGCAAGAAGGACATCGACCGGCTGAAGCAGGAGGCGGACATCGCCGAGCGCGCGGCCGACCTGAACAAGGTCGCCGAAATCCGCTACGGTCGCATTCCCGAGGCGCAGAAGTCGCTCGATGACGCGGAAAAGAAGTTGCGCGCCATCCAGAAAGACCACCGCTACCTGAAGGAAGAAATCACCGAGGAGGACATCGCGGGCGTCGTCTCGCGCTGGACCGGCATCCCGACGAGCAAGATGCTCGAAGAGGAACAGGCCAAGCTCGCGCGCATGGAGGCGGAAATCGGCAAGCGCGTCATCGGCCAAGAGGACGCCGTGCGCGCCGTCGCGAACGCGGTGCGCCGTTCGCGCGCCGGCATCGCCGAAGAGTCCCGTCCGATCGGCTCGTTCCTGTTCCTCGGTCCGACCGGCGTCGGCAAGACCGAACTCGCGCGTTCGCTCGCCACGTTCCTGTTCAATGACGAGCACGCGATGATCCGGCTCGACATGTCGGAGTACGGCGAGAAGCACACCGTCTCGCGCATGCTCGGCTCCCCTCCCGGATACGTCGGCTACGACGAAGGCGGCCAGCTGACCGAGCTCGTACGCCGCAAGCCGTACAGCGTCATCCTGTTCGACGAGATCGAGAAGGCGCATCCCGACGTCTGGAACACGTTCCTCCAGATCCTCGACGAGGGCAGGCTCACCGACGCCAAGGGTCGCAAGGTGAACTTCAAGAACACGGTCATCATCATGACCTCGAACGTCGGCTCGGACGTCATCCTCGAGTCCGGCAAGCGCAAAGGCGCGATCGGCTTCGATGCCGGCGACGAAGAGAGGCCGGAAGACCCGGTCCGCGATCGCGTCATGGCGATGCTGCAGGAACGGTTCAAGCCGGAGTTCCTGAACCGTCTCGACGAGATCATCGTCTTCCGCGCGCTGACCGAGGAGCAAATCGCGCGCATCGTCGAGATCCAAGTGGACCGCATCGCGCTGCGCCTGCGTGGCAAGCGCATCGAGCTGAAGGTGACGGACAAGGCGAAGAAGCTCCTCGCCAAGAAGGGCTACGACCCCGTGTTCGGCGCGCGACCGCTCAAGCGAACGCTCCAACACGAAATCCTCGACCCGCTCGCGCTCATGATCGTCGAAGGGAAGGTGAAGGACGAGCATGCGGTGACGATCGACGCAAAAGACGACAGAATCGCCATCAAGACCGCAAAACGCTGAACCGCAAAGAGAAAAACGCCCGGACGGGCGTTTTTCTCGTTCCGCCTATGGCTGCGGTGGCGCGTCACCCTTCTTCTTCCTGCCGAGCAGGAGTGCCGCTGCGACGATGAGGCCGACGACCGCGAGGCCGATGCCCGCGAAGGCGAACACCTTCAGGTCGGACTCCGACGACCTCCCCTGCTGCGCGTTGGCGTCAGGCGAGGCGGCGGCGACCTGTGCGGGCGTCGGCGCGGGTGCGCTGACGGCGGCAGCGGTCTCCGCGGCTTGCGCGCCGACGACGAGGAGCGCGAGCGGGCTGCTCTTGCGTACCACCTTGCCGGTGTCGTCATTCACCGCGACATACACTTCGTGGCTGCCGTCCTTGAGCGGATCGTCGAGCGTGTAGCTCCACTGGCCGTTTTCATCGACTGTCGTCGTCACGACGAGCGGCAGGTCGCTGTAAATGTAGACCGTGACGACATCGCCGGGCGTGCCAGTGCCGCCGAGCGTCGTCCCTTCGCCGTTCTCCGACTTGTCGTTCTTGTTGTCGGCCTTGTCCGCGTCCTCGCGCTTGTCGGCGCTCTTCCCCTTTTCGTCGTTGAGAACCACGGTCAAATCCTCGTCGGTCTCGCCCTCGTTCTTCGGCTGGCCGAGCGCCCTGCCGTCAGCGATGGCCTTGTCGATGCCCCTGAGCTTCTTCTCCTTGAGTTCGGCGGCATCGTCCGTACCGTCGCCGTCGGTGTCGGCCTTGCCCGGATCGGTGCCGAGGCGTTTCTCCGCGTCGTCAGGAATGCCGTCGCCGTCGGTGTCAAAGGCGAGAAGCGCCGGTGCGGTCGCGACGACCGCGTCGTCCTCCGTGATTTCGACGTCGGCGTTCGAGCGCAAGGCGCGCAATTTGCGTTCCTGCCCCGGCCGGAACGGCATGACATCCAGCATCTTCTTGCGCAGATCGTCACCGCGCACGGCGAGCGCGGCGAGATCGATGCCGCCGTCCTCGTCCGTCGTTTCGCCGAGGACGTTGCCGACCTCCTCGATCTTGTTCGTCTTGTCGAGGATCGCGCCGAGATGCCGTTCCTTCACCGTCGTCGCGCACTCGTCGGCGGTCAGCCCCTCGCAGCCGATCTTGCTCGCGATCCTGCCGTAGATGAACTCCTTGCAGGCAGCCTCGTCGGTGATTCCCTGGCTGGCGCACGCGGGCGCCATATGGGTGCTCCGAAGCAATTTTTCGCACGCGTCGCGGTCTTCGACGCCCGCGTCCTTGCATTCCTGCGGGAGATGGAGGGAGGTCAAGTACTTCTTGCACGCTTCGGGGTCGCCGATCTTCTGCTCGACGCATTCCTTGGGAAGGTAGCGCGATTTCAGGTACGCGCCGCACGTCTCCCGGTCGGTCTTGCCCGCGTCGACGCACTCCTGCGGCACGGGCTTATTGTCGGCCGCCTGTTCCTGATACTTCTCGAAGAAATATTTCTTGCACGCTTCGGGACTGAAGATGCCCGCGTCCCTGCATTCCTGCGGGAGCAGCTTCTTTTCCTGGGCGGCCTGGCAGGAAGCGTAGTCCGTCGCGCCGATTTCGCGGCAGCGCGCCGGAAGTTCCGTGGCGAGCGCGTCGAGCGCCTTCTTGTCCTTCACCTGACCGGTCTCGATGAGGCGGAGGCACGTGGCGTCATCCGTACCGGCGCAATCGGTCGGGCGGCCGTGCTTCTCGAGCAGGAACGACTTGCATTCGTCCATCGACGTGATGCCCTGATCCGCGCAGGCCTTCGGGAGGAAGGCCTTTTCAAGCGCGGCACGGCACGCGGCCTCGTCCTCGATGCCTTGCTTCAGGCACTCCTCGGGGAGACGCTTCTTGGTTAGCAGCCGTTTGCACTCGTCGGCATTCGTCGCGCCGGCGTCCTTGCAGTCCTTGGGCAAAGCGCGTTCGGCGAAAAACTTCTCGCAGTCCCGCGCGTTCGTGATTTTCCTGTCTTGGCACTCCTTCGGGAGGAATTCCGGCTTGAAGCCGTCGGCTTCGGCACGGCCAGCGGAAACGAGTTCCGCGCACTTCTTCGGCTCCGTGATGCCCGCTTCCTGACAGGCCTTGGGCAGCACCACGGACGCCGCGAAGGCGCCGACGCTCCTTTCCATGGTCCCGCCGAACGCGGCCTGCATCACCTTCTTGCACTCCTCGGCTTCGGTGATGCCCTTCTGTCGGCAAAGCTCGGGCAATTGCGCCGCTGGTTGCTGCCCGTCGCGCTCCGTAGCAGCCGTTTTTTCCATGTACGCCCTGCATTCCGTCGGATCCTTGATGCCCTTCTCGACGCACTGCGGCGGGAGCTGGAAGGCGGCGGACGGCGGTTTCACCGCACCCGTCGCCGGGCAGTCCGAAGGACAGGCTTCCGAGGATTCGCCGGCCGCGATTTCGCAAATCTTGTTGCCGCAAAACGCGCGCGGCTGCTGGAACGTCGTGCCGCCGACCGACTCCATGTAGCGCTTGCACTCCGTCGGATCCTTGATGCCCTTCTCGACGCACTGCGGCGGGAGCTGGACGGACGGTACTGCCGTCGCGGCGGCCCCCGAGGCTTCCATGTGCTGTTTGCAGGCCGTCGGATCCGTTATACCGGCCCTAATGCACTCTTCAGGGAGCGACGTCGTGCCCGCACGCTGCGCCGGACAGTCGATCGGACATTTTTCCGGCGTCTCGCCGGCAAATGTTTCACAGGCGCCGTTGCCGCAGGCCGCTCCCACGGCGGCTGGCGGAGGATTGGTCCCGCCGTTCGCGGCCGTGAGCGACCTCATGTACGCCTCACAGTCAACGGGGGTCGTGATTCCCTTTTCCACGCACGCGGCCGGGAGCTGCACATGGCAGTCGGCCGAGCATGACGCCGCCGACTCGCCCTTCAACCCCTCGCAGACGCCGTTGCCACACACGGGACCCGCGTTCAGCGACTTCATGTAAGCCTCGCATTCGACCGTCGTCGTAATGCCCTTTTCATGGCACGCGGCCGGAAGCTGAATCCTGCAGTCGGCCGGACATGTTTCGGCCGTCTCGCCCTTCGTGCCCTCGCACATCGCGTTGCCGCAGATTGCAGATTTGAGGGATGCCATGTATTTCGAGCACTCCTCGGCGTTCGTGATGCCCTTCTCGACGCACTGCGCGGGGAGCTGCAGTTTGCAGTCATCGGGACACGAATCGTGCGACTCTCCCTTCGCCGCTTCGCACATCGCGTTGCCGCACACGGGACCCGCGTTCAGCGAGGCGATGTATTCCTTGCACGCGACAGCGTCGGTGATGCCCTTCTCGACGCACTGCGCGGGGAGCTGGAACGTCTGGGCGAGAACGAGCATGAAGACGCTGAAAGAACCGAGCGTGAGCAAGGTTACCTTCAGACCGTCAAAAAAGACGTGCCTGCGAGTAAGGGGCATACGGATGCGATGTGGATAAGAATCGCTGCAAGTATAGCACAAAAAGCCGCGGGTTGACCCGCGGCCCTTTCACCTCTAACGACGACCGACGATATCGGCGATGCTGCCGAAAAACTGGCGGTAAAAAGCGCGGATTTTCCTTCGTGCCATAGTAGTGATGACCGCGCCGTGCTATCATGGAAACACCACGGCGCGTGGTACTGCCATCCGCTTAGACTCGGATGACTCCTCGAGAACACCGCTCCGGCTCCAACCAGGCGCGGTGTTTTCTATTTCTTCGACCTTTTGAATGAGCATCGCGTTTGTCGACCGTCCTAGAGCCGTCGCCGAAAATCCCGTATTACCCCTCGCACCACGCCTTGGACGATGATGTCCTTTACGTACAGGGGTTTCATGGTGCGATTGGCAGGTTGGAGGCGAATCCGATCCTTCTCCTTGTAGAACCGTTTCAGCGTGGCGTAGTTGTTTTCGAGCAGCGCGACCACCGTGTCACCATCAGAGGGTTGGGTCGTGGCGACGACTACCACGTAATCTCCGGAAAGGATACCGTCTTCGATCATCGATTCGCCCTTTACCTTGAGCGCGTAGGCTTCCTCGTGGTCGGCAATCATCTCGGCCGGAACTGAGAGCGTCTCGTTCGTCTCAACCGCCTCGATGGGCGCGCCCGCGGTGATGAGTCCCTTGAGCGGCAGCAGGATCGACTTGGCGAGCGCGGCGAGCGGCGACGATGACGACGGTTCGATGTCGATGGAACGTGCGGTCTCCGGTTCGCTCGTCAGATACCCCTTCCGTTCGAGATTTTTCACGTGCTCGTGCACGGTCGCCGTCGAGGAGATGCCGAAGTTCGCGCCGACTTCGCGGTACGACGGCGCGTAGCCGTTCTCCGCGATGAAGCCCCGAATGAATTTCAGGATCTCCGCCTGCTTCTTGGTAAGTTTTTCCTGACTTTTAATCATAGACGTTGTCCACAGCTCGTTCTTCTGCGGTCAGTGTATACCGAACAAAAACCGAACGCAAGAATGAGCTGTGGATAAATCAAAAAACGCCCGATAATTCAGGCGTTTACGGTTTTCCGTTTGAGATTTTTGCCGCATGACAGTCATCGGGATCGGGCAACCAGAGCAGGTCCCAGCACACGACGATGACGGCAAGGAACGCGAGGAGCGTGAACGGCCAACCGACGAAACCCGCAAGAAAGAGCGCCGCTTTTTTCGCGCGAGATGGCGGTGGAACATCGTCGGCAAATGCGCGGACCGCGGCGTTGCCGGCGAAGCAGGATGCGGCGAACGCGAGTGCCGCGAGAACGAATGTGAGCATGGATGACCTCCGCACGTACTGAGGGAAAGGGCCGCGTCCACCCTAGCCCGTGAGGTCGGGTAAGGTCAATCGTCGCCGCGGGAACCGCCTGCGCCGAGCGAACGGCATGATAACGCGCTTTATCCGCAACCGTGATAGGCGGCATTTTGACGACCTGCTATACTTCGGCGCGTACGGCGGAGAACGTCTGGCGATATTCACGAAACCGCCAGTTTCTGCTAAAATAAATGCTATCGTATGTCACTGGTTTTCGCCTGCGTCACGCCCCATACCCCCCTGCTCATGCCGACCATCGGCAAGGAGGGTTTGGCGCTCATCGAGAAAACCAAGTTGGCCGTCCAGCAGCTCGAGCAGGAACTGTACGTCGCGCAGCCGGAAACGCTCATCGTCATCACGCCGCATGGCGACGCGCTGCCTGACGCCGTCTCCATCAACCTGAACACGAAGTACGTGACGAACTTCGAGGAATTCGGCGACCTCACGACCAAGCTCACCTGGAAGGCAGAAATCATGCTCATCGACCGCATCCGCGAGGACTTCAAGGACAAGCACCTGCCGCTCGTGCTCGGAAGTTCCGATTTCATCGATTACGGTTCCGCCGTTCCGCTCTCGTACCTCACGGCGCACCTTCCGAACGCGCGCGTCATCCCCCTCATCACTTCGCAACTCGACGTGAAGACGCACTACTCTTTCGGCAAGGAGCTCAAGGACGAAATCATGAGTTCGCCGAAGCGGATTGCCGTCATCGCGTCGGCCGACCTGTCGCATCGCGTCGGCGAAAACTCCCCCGAAGGACTGTCGCCGAAAGGGGTCGCGTTCGACGAGAAGATCGTCGACATCGTGACGAAACAGAACCCCGTCGGCATCATGGACGTCGACGAGGCTTGGATTGCCGAGTCGAAGGCCTGCGGCGCGAAAGTCGTCGCTACGCTCTGCGGCATCCTCGATGACGTACGGCACGAAGCCAAGGTGCTCTCCTACGAAAAGCCGTTTGGCGTCGGGTATCTCGTGGCACAGATGAAGATCGGTTAGGCCGGGAAGCAGGGCAAGCCCTGCAACTACAGTTTAGAAAACGTAGCTGCGCGGCTCGCCGCGCTTCACCATGGGAGCGCGACGAAAGTCGCGCTTTTTTGCTAGCGGAAATGGTAAACTGACCGTGCTATGTTCGCCTCGGTCATCCCCTCGCTGCGGCTCCCCCGCGGCAACGCCATCTTCGATTACGCGATTCCCGAGGGGTTCGCGCGGTTTGTCGCGCGCGGTTCGACCGTCGTCATCCCGTGGCGCGGACGGAAAATCGACGGCCTTGTCGTGGCTGTTTCGAAAACGCCCGGCTTCGACGCGGCGAAGGTGAAACCGCTTGTCGGCATCACGTCGTTGCGGCCGCTTCCGGAGGATACGGTCGACGCGATCGAATGGATCGGCGAACGGTGCGTCATTTCCCCGGCGACGGTGCTGCAGGCGCTCGTGCCGCAGGCGCCGAAACGGAAACGCGTCGTCGACCCGCTGAAGCTCGACGGCGTCGCACTGCCGGCATTCGCAAAAGCGCGGGAACGCTCCGCGCGAACCGTCACCATGCGCCGCTACGCGACCGCCGACGAGAAGCTTTCCGCTGCCGCGGAAATCGCGAGGGCGGCTTTCGAGAAAAACGGCTCGACCGTCATCGTCACGCCGCACCTCGCGGACGCGGCGTCAGTCGCGTCGTTCCTGCGCGAGACGCTGGGCGAGGAAGTGACGGAGTTGCGC
Organism: uncultured Gammaproteobacteria bacterium; assembly: GCA_964407925.1. Lineage (GTDB taxonomy): Bacteria > Patescibacteriota > Patescibacteriia > SG8-24 > SG8-24 > CAYOXM01. The sequence goes on along the minus strand of CAYOXM010000022.1, from coordinate 11,727 downwards.
GGCGACCTCCCCGCGACGAAACTTTGGGCGTCATGGGAGCGCGCGCTCGCGGACGAGCCGAGCATCGTCGTCGGTACCCGCATGGCGGCGATGGCGCCCGTGAGCCGCCTCGCGGCGATCGTCGTCCTCGAAGCCGACAGTCCCGACCTGAAACAGTACGATCAGAACCCGCGCTTCGACGCCCGCGCAGTCGCGCTCCGCCGCGCCGAAAAGGCCGGAGCCTCCGTCACCCTCATGAGCCGTGGCCCGCGCGCCGAGGACTACGCCCTCCTCGCGAAGCCCGGCCATGCCTACGTCCCGTCCGCCTCCGACCGCGACGGCCGCGCCGAGCCCGATTCCTTACTCGTGGACATCGCCGGCAGCGCCAAAACGGACGAAGAACGGGTGCTGACGCCGTCGGCCCTCGAGGCCGTTTCCGAGGCTTTACAGAGCGGAAAACGGGTGCTACTGTTCCACAACCGACGAGGGAACGCGAATGCCGTCGTCTGTAGCGATTGCAAGCACGTTTTCCGCTGCCTTTCCTGCGGCGTGGCGCGCACGGCACACGGCCAGACGCTGCACTGTCACCGCTGCGGCACGACCGCGGAACTCCCGCTCCAGTGCCCGAAGTGCGGCGGACCGTCGCTCCGAATGCTCGGCATCGGCACGACCCGCCTCGAGCGCATCATCAAGGACGCCTTCCCCGAGGCGACCATCGCGCGCATCGACGCCGACGCCCGTGCAGCCGGCGGCAAGGCGAAACTCCTCGCCGCGGACGTGCTCATCGGCACCCAACTCCTCCTCCACGACGTCGCGGAACTTCCCGGCGCGGACGCGACGTTCGGCGCGGTCATAGCAACGAGCCTCGACGACCTGCTCGCCCATCCCGGATTCCGCGTCACGGAAAACGCGTGGCGGACGGTGCGCACGCTGAAGGACATCGCTGCCGCTTCGAAGGCGAAACTCGTGCTCCAGGCGATGGGCGGAGACGACCAGAAAATCCGCACGCTCCTCATGGACGCCGAGGCGTTCATGAGGACGGAAATCGCGGAACGCCGCAGGACGGTGTTCCCGCCAGCGGCGGAACTGCTCACGATCACCGCGCTCGGCGCGACCGAAGAGGATGCGGGCGCCAAGGCCGAACGCCTCGCCGCCGGACTCCGCCGGTCGTTCGCCGTTCCGAAGGACGTATGGGTCTGGGGGCCCCTCCGACCGTCCACCCCGCTCCGTCACGGCACGTGGCGCAGCCTCGTCGTCGTGAAGGCAGCGCAAAAGCTGAAGCCGGACCTTCTCGCGCGCCTCGCGACGCTCACCGAAGACTATCTCATCGACCGCGACCCGGAATATCTTGGATAAGACCTATGGCAGTGCTCCCCATCGTAAAAGACGGCGATCCGGTACTCCGCGTGCGCGCGAAGGACATCGATCCGGCCGCCCTCAAGACCGCCAAATTCAAGAAACTGCTCGAGGACATGCTCGAGACGATGTATGCCGCGAACGGCGTCGGCATCGCCGCACCGCAGGTCGGCGAGAGCGTCCGCCTGTTCATCGCGGAGAGCAGCGACGGTCCCATCGCCCTCGTGAACCCGACGTTCACCAAGAAGTCGTGGAAGATGCTGAACGGCGAGGAGGGCTGCCTTTCCGTCCCCGGCAAGTACGACAAGCTGAAACGGCACAAGACGGTCACCGTCGCGGCGCTCACCGCGAACGGTGAAAAGATTTCCTTCGAAGCCGAGAATTTTTTCGCGAGGATCCTCCAGCACGAGATGGACCACCTGGACGGTTTCCTGTACGTCGATCGGGTGAAGGAACAGAAGAAAAAAGCGTAGAGCTTCAAAGCTTCGGAGGCTAGGGCGACGATGCTTTAACCTTTGAACCTCTAACCTTTGAACCTTAGCCAATGGGTCCCCTCCGCATCGTCTATTTCGGCACCGCCGACTTCGCGGTTCAGCCGCTCGAGGCGCTCCTCGGCTCACCGGAGCGTTTTTCGGTCGTCGCAGCCGTCTCGCAGCCGGACAAACCGGCGGGACGCAAGGGCGAGGTGACGGCCTCCCCCGTCGCCGCGGCCGCACGAGCGCGCGGTGTCGCCCTCCTCCAGCCAAAGACGCTCAAGGACGCCGCGATCCAGCAACAGCTCGCCGGACTAGACGCGGACGTCTTCGTGGTCGCCGCCTTCGGAAAAATCCTTCCGAAGGCCGTCCTCGACATCCCCCGCCTCGGCTGCGTGAACCTGCATGGTTCGCTCCTCCCCCTGCACCGCGGCGCTTCGCCGATCCAAGCGGCAATCGCCGCCGGCGACGCGGAGACCGGCGTGACGCTCATGCTCATGGATGAAGAAGTCGATCACGGCGCGATGCTCGCGACCGTCAGCATCCCCATCGCCCCCGACGACACGCACGCCACGCTCGAGGCGAAGCTCGGCGGCGCGGCAGCGGGACTCCTCGCCGACAACCTCGTGGAATACGCAGAGGGACGGCTCACTGCGAAAGAGCAGGAACACGACCGCGCGACCTTCACGCGAATCCTCTCCCGCGAGGACGGGTTCGTCTCGTGGGCGAACGAGGACGCCGAGGCCATCGAACGAAAACTGCGCGCCTTCACTCCCTGGCCGGGCGTATACGCCCTCTGGAACTGCAAAGGATCGCCACTGCGACTGAAACTCCTCGACGTCGAGGTCGCCGCCGCACCGCCTGGCGCGGTCGCCGGAGCCGTCACAAAGGCCACTGACGGCGCACCACTCGTCGCCGCGAAGGACGGGGCGCTGATCCTCCGCGAGATCCAACCGGAAGGGAAGAAGCCAATGCCGTGGAAGGCGTTCCTGAACGGGTATCCCGACCTCATCGGTTCAATCCTCGAAAACGAAGAGACGCCGCGATAACACGGCGTCTTTTTTATTTCGTGAAGCAGGGCAAGCCCTGCAGCTACTTCTAAAATGTAGCCGCGAGGCTTGCCTCGCCTCACCTTACATTTTCCCCCTCAAAAGCCCCGTGCAATCCGGCCGCCGAGACGAGCATCAACAGGCCGATGCCGAGCGGGTGATTCAGGTACGGGCTGAACACGTTCGTCGCAAGGAGCGCGACGACGGCGAGGCACGCGCCGGCGGCGAGCACCGCCCCCTCCTTCGCGCGGTCCCACTCACCCGGTTCGCGGAACGCGGCGCGATTCAGTTTCACCGCGGCGACGGCAGGCCGCAGGACAGAGGCGATGAACCAAGCGTAGACCACGAGGCCGAGCGCGCCGAACTTCACCCACAGGTCGTGATACCCCCACTCGAAGGCGAACGTGGTGTACGCGCCCGTCGGATTCGTGGCGAGGAGGCGCGGATCGCTCGTGGTGTACGTCACCGTCGTCCCGAGGCCGTTGCCGAACGCCGGGTGGCGCATGGCTGCCTCGTTCAAGAGCGGCAGGAGCGCCCAACGGCTGGTCGCGGCGTCGTCGCCGAGCGACATCGCCCGCGAACCGAGCAGGCCCGTGAGCGACAACTCGCCGCTCTTGCGAGGATACGGGAACGAGTAGAGCACGCCGATGACGGCGACGGAAAAAACGACCGATGCCAGCGCGAGGCCGACGGTCCGCCGCCACACGACTGCCTTCGCCCTCCCCCAGACGAGGAGCGCCGTGAAGACGAGCGCGGCGCACGCCCCGCCGAACCAGAAGCTCCGCGAGAGCGAGAGCACCATGCTCACCATCGCCCAGTCGACCGCCGCTGCCGCCACTTTGGCGCGCCCGTCCTTCCACGAAGGCCGGTACGCGGCATACAGCGCCGCGGCAACGATGAGCGCGAGCGCGAAGATCTGCGACTGGAAGAAGATGCGGTAGAAGTCCGCTTCCATGATGGTGATTTCCCCCACCCGCGTGTCGCGGATCCAGACGTACACGTTCGACGCGACGACGAACACGCGGTGCGAGAAAAAGAACAGCACCGCGAGCGCCTTGCCGACCGAGTCGGTCACCGCGGCGAGGAGCACGGCGAGCGCCCGCGAACGAGTCTCCGGTTTCGCGAGGCCGGCCACGAACGCCGGAAGGAGGGCGTAGAAGGCGTAGGCGTTCGCGTCGAAGAAGACGTTGCCGAAGCCGTTCCCCGCCACGACCCCGCGTATGACGCCGAACGCGAGCACGGCGAGGAGCAGCACGTACGGCTTGAGGAGCCGCTTCCGTTCCATGAGCGCGAACGGCGCGAGCGCGTCCTTGCGCTTTTCCTTGGTGACGAGCCCGGCCGCGGTCTTGGCCGCCCAGCCGCCGAATACCGCGAGAAACAAACCGATGCGTAGCGACAGCGCCAAGCCCGACTCGAGCCCGAGCGCGACCATGTATCCCCCCTGCGAGCCGATGAACAGCTCGGCGAGGAGCACCAGCAACGCCGACTCGAACCGCTTGAACGCCAAAACCGCAGTCGTGATGACGATGACGAAAAACGCGAAAGTCGAAATTTGCGGTATCAAAAACGCGCAGAGCGAGACCAGCTCGAACAGCACGATGAAGAGCAGGCTCTTCCGGTAGGTTTCCTTGAAATCTTTGCTGATGCCGTCCATAAGGCTATCGCGTTCCGTGCGGCTTCCGCTTCGACCACGACACCCACCAGGCGAGCGCCATGGATATCGGATGCAGCACCGTCAGGCCGAGCCACGGGAGGACGCCGTGATGCTTCAAGAAGTACTTCCGCAGGCTGTCGTTGAAATACCCCTGCTTCTTGGGGCCGAATTCCTGGCTGAACGACTCTCCCCCGTGGTGCAGGACCGTGGCCGCGGGAGAATACCACACCTGGAACCCCGCGTCCTTGGCGCGCTTGCAGAAATCGACCTCCTCGAACCAGATGAAGAACCGCTCGTCCAAAAGGCCGATCTCCTCGAGGAGCGTCCGACGAATGAGGAACGCCGCGCCCATCACCTGATCGACCGATGCCGCCTTCGCATAGTCGAAATCCGCGGCGAAATACTGCCGGAGCGCGCCAAGCCGTGGAAAGGCGTGATGCAGCTTCAGCATGATGAGCGCCTGCGACGCGAACGTCGGAAACCGCCGTACGGACGGCTGCAGCTTACCGTCCCCGCCGACGAGCCGCGGCCCGAGGAGCGCGACGTGCGGGTTCTGTCGCATGAACGCGACCAACTTCGCGAGCGTGTCCTCGGTGAGTTCGGTGTCGGGGTTCAGCAGGAGCACGAACTCCCCCCTAGCGCGGGCGATGGCCGGGTTGTTGCCTGCCGCGAACCCGACGTTGCGGTTATTCGCGAGGAGCGTCGCCTCGGGAAACTCCCTCGCGATCATCTCGACGCTCCCGTCGCGCGAATCGTTGTCGACGACGAGCGCCTCGAACGACACGCCCTTCGTCTCCCGCCACAGCGAAGCAAGGCACCGGCGGAGCAGGTCCTTCACCTTCCAATTGACGATGACGACGGAGACGTCCATGGATATTTGATGTCAACTGTAGCCGCGCGGCTTGCCGCGCATCACCTTGGGTGAAGCAGGGCAAGCCCTGCGGCTACAATTTTATTTCGCCGTCACGATGACGGCCGATCCCGCGACGATGAGCAGGCCGCCGGCGAGCGTCGCCGCGGTGAACTGTTTCTCGCCGAAGAGCAGCCACGCGGCGAGCGCGGTCGAGAGCGGATACGCGATTTCGATGATCGCCGCGAGCGTCGCGTTCTTGCCGGCGATGGAATGGCTGATCGCCACGTTCGCGAGGAGATACGCCGCGATGCTCGCGACCATGAGCGACAGGAGATACCGCGACGAGGCGAGCGTGCGCAGGTCGCCGCCGAGCCGCTTCGTGACGACCGCGTAGGCAAACATGGCGACGGTCGACACCGCCGAGGACAGGAAGAGCAGGGTCGGCACGGAGATGTCCTTGAGAAGCCGTCCGCTCACGGCGTAGGTGAGTCCCCACAGCATCGCCGCGGAGAACGCGAGGGCGAACCACATAGTCAGGGCAGCTTATGCTTTTCCACCATAATGCGTCGCGCCTCGTGGAACTTCTCGACCGTCGCGATGCGGATGCCGAACGCCCGCCACGGGATGCGGTAGAAGATTCCCGGTACCCACAGGCTGATGCCGCCCTTGTGCGGCAGGCACTGGAACAGGAATTCGGGAATCCACACGCCGACGTTCCCCCGCTCGAGCATCGTGAGCCACAGGTCCCAGTCCTGGAGCCGACGGATCTTCTCGTCGAACCCGGGGAAATGCTCCCGACGGATGAGCGAGGTGGTATGGATGTAATTGAGCCGGCGCAATTTGTCCCCGTCAAACGGCCAGAGCTTGAACTTCTTCCAGCCGAACTTGAAGGACGAATACGCGTACGACGCGCCCGAGTTCCGCTCGAGCGCGGCGACCATTTGCGACAGCATGTCCGGCCGCATGATGACGTCGGCGTCGCAGAAGAGGACGTACTTCCCCTTCGCCTCCTGCCAGCCGCGGTTCCTTGCCGCATTGCCTCCCCTGTTCTCCTGCGTGATGACCGTCACGCGCCCCTCGAACGGCTTCAGCACCTCGAGCGTGTTGTCGGTCGAACCGTCGTTCACGACGATGACCTCGTAGTCCTTCCGGTCTTGCGCGAAGATGCTCTCCAGGCACAGGGGGAGCTCTCCGGCGTGTTGGTAGGTGGGAATGACGATGCTGATGGTCGGTTCGGCCATATCAGTCGTTCAAAAGCGCCTCGATGAGCGGCCGCGCCTGCCGTTTCCAGCCGAACTCCTCACGCACGCGGCGCTGACCCTCGACCCCGAGCCGCTCCCGGAGCGTCTGGTCGGTCCGCAGCCGGTCGATGGCGTCCGCGAGCTCCTTCGCGTTCCCCGGCTCCACGAGGAGGCCGGTCTTGCCGTCGAGGACCGCGTCGGGCACGCCGCCCGCGCGCGATCCGATGACCGGCTTGCCGAGGGCGCCCGCCTCCAGATACACGATGCCGAATCCCTCCACGTCCGCTCCCGCGCTCTTCGGCGCCATGGCGAACGTCTCGCAGGCCGCGAACGCCGCGGGCATGTCCGCGTCGGGGAGGCTGCCGGCGAACCGTACCCTGTCGGTCACTTTTTTGTCGCGCGCCAGCTTTTCGAGCGCCTTCCGCTCCGGACCGTCGCCGACGACGAGCAGCTTCACGTCATGAATCCCCCGCTCTTTCAGGATGGCGGCAGCCTCGATCGCCGTCGCGAACCCCTTGCGCGCCACGAGCCGTCCGGCCGTGAGCACGAGGAAGTCGTCGAACGCGATGCCGAACCGCGTGCGCAGTTCCGCTGACTTCTCCGCGGGCACGACGACGTCTGGAGAAAAATGCGGTGACGGGCGGACGATGACGAGCCGCTCCTTCGGCACGCCGAGGCCGGAAACGAGTCCCGCAGTGTACGCGCTGTTCGCGACGACGAGCTTCGCCTCCGCGAGCACGAGCTTGGCTTCCGCGAGCTTCTTCCCGCCCGCCTCCATCGCGAGCGCGACATCCATGCCGTGCACGATGACGGCATACGGCACGCCGCGCCGCTTCTTCATGATGCGCGCGACCGTCCCCATCGGAAGGAGGTGGCTCACGAGGAAGAGCGACGGCTTCTCCTTGCGCCACAGCCAGTCGGCCCAGTACAGCGCGGGAAGCCAGCGCGGACGGATGAACCTGCCGATCAGGCCGCGACGGTAAATCGGGATTTCGGAACTCACGTCGTACAGGTGCGTCTCTTTTTCGCGCCTGCGGTCCTCTGACGCCAGCACGTGCACCGTCCCGTGCGGAAAACACTCCGCGAGTCGCGAAAGGTAGGTGGCGATGCCGCCGACCTGTGGAGGATACTCGAGCGTGACGAGCGCGACGGATTTCATAGGTCAGGCGACGATGTCGGAAATCTTCTTCCCGCGGCGCAGGAAGACGTTCGCAAGGTCGCGAATCTCCCCCGTCGTGATGCCGCCGACGCCGACGAGCACCGAGGCGTAGACCGCCGCACCCACGGGGATGAGCAACGCGAAATGCGTGTAAGGACGGAGCAGGTAGAGCGTGACGGTCATGAACGAGCCGGCGAACGCGATGGAAAGCGCGGTCCGCAGCAGAGCGCCACGGTCATACACCGCGAGCCGTCCCGCGAGCACCGCCGAGCTCCCCCACAGGATGACGTTCCCCGCGAGCGCGGCGAAGGCGGCCCCCATCGCGCCATAGCGCGGGATGAGGAAGACATTCAGCGCGAGGTTCGATGCCATCGTTGCGAACATGACGCCGGTGTTCTGCGACTGACGGTCACAGGCGTTCAGGAGCGATCCGCCCGGCCAGTATAAAAACGCGAAGATGAGCGAAAAGATGAGCACCTGCAGCGGCCCGGCCGCGGCGGCGAACGATGGGCCGTAGAGCGCGGCGATGATGGGTTCGGCTAGTACCGCGACGCCGCACGCGAGCGGCACGACGATGAGGAGCAGGTACTTGATGGACGCGGCGAACACCGTCCCGAGCTTCTTGCGGTCCGAGACGTAGTACTCGCTCATCGCCGGGTACACCGCGGCGGCGAACGACATCGGCAGGAACTGGAAGGCGAAGGCGAGCTTGTAGGCGACGCCGTACGCGCCGACTTCGGCATCGGTCGCGAGGCGCGACAGCATCACGGAGTCAAGGTACGAATAGACGCGAGAGAACACGCCGGCGAGCGCGAACGGTACAGCGACGGAGGCGAGGAAGCCGACGATGGTGCGGTCCCACTTGAGCGACAGGCGCACCGGGAAACGGCGGGTCACCGACCAGGCCGACCAGATGACGTTCCACGTGGAGCCGAGGAGAAGCGCGACGATGAGGAACGGGAGCGGCAGGTGCAGGCCGAAAAGGAAAATCGCGCCCGAGACGATGGTGACGAGCTGGCCGGTCACGACGCCGACCGCCTCCCAGCGCAGGTCCTGAAACCCGCGCATCACGGCGTAGAAGACGAGATGGATGGAATCGAGCACCATCACCGCCGAGGCGATGCCGATCATGGTGAGCGTGTCGCCGTGGTAGCCGAGGAGCCGCGCCACGACGGTCGCGGCGACGACCGCGCCGACGGCGAGAACGGACTTGATGCCGAGGACGTTCGCGAGGAGCTCCTCCGCCTTGTCGGGGAACTTGGCGACTTCTCGGACGAGCACGTTCGCGAGCCCCAGGTCGACGAACACCGAGAAAATCGTCGTGAACGCCGTCGCGGCAACGTACTTCCCCGCCCCGTCGAGCCCGACGGCCCGCGCGGCCAACGTGAAATAGACGAAGGACAGGATTTTCTGTCCCACGAACGCGCCGACGAGATAGGCGGTGTTCTTCGCGACCCGACCTTCAGACATACATCGATATCGAAGGTCAGTTTACGCTTATTTCCGCCTTACCGCAATGCGGAGATATGCACTTTTTAGCTTTAAAAAAGCCGGTCCCCTTGTCATTCCTGCCCCCGAGCCGGCGACCGACATTCAGAAGTTTTCAGAAAAGTAGTCCCCGGAGGGGGAATCCAGTCCATTAAGCCTGACCCTCGTTGAAAGTGAGCTCCACCGGTAAGCGGACGGTAACCGTGGTCTCCCGACCTTCCTTGGAGCGGAGAGTAATTGATCCGCGATGCAAATCGACGAACGCCTTGGCTATGTACAGGCCGAGGCCGGTACCGTCGGTATACTTCTTCGCCGCCACCTCGCCGCGGAAGAACGGCTCGAAAGCGTGCTCCATCTCGTCCTCCGTCATGCCGATGCCCGAGTCACGCACCACGACCACCACGTGACCGTCGTCGCGCGACACGGAAACGGTCACGTCACCGCCCTTGCGGTTATAGAACACCGCGTTCGACAGCAGGATCTCAATGACCCGGCGGATTTTCCCCTCATCGAGCGCCGCGACGTGTTCGCCGCCCTCGAGACTCATCTCGATGCCCTGGCGCACCACGATGGGCTTCAACTTCGCCATGCATTCGGCGACGAGCGACGTGAGTTTCACTTCTTTGGGTTCCAGACGCGACGTCTTTTCCTGGATCTGGAGCGACGTGAAAAGGTTTTCGAATCCGAACGTGAGCCGCTGCGTGCCCTCGTACAGGTCCTGGATCTCCTCCCTCTGGTCGGGCTTGTACGCGTCTATTTTCGCCATCATCGACGACAGCGTCCATTGCAAGACGGTGATAGGCGTACGGAACGCGTGCGTCGCGACAGTGAGGAACTTCGTCTTGACGGTCAGGCTCTGTTTCTGGTCTTCGAACGACTTGCGGATTTTCGCAATCAGCAGATTGAAGGTGTCCGTGACGCTCGCTATCTCGTGAAGGTTCCACGGGCCGAGCATATCGATTTTTCGACCGAAATCGTTGCTCTCGACGATCGATATCGCCTGATCGGTCACCCTGCCGAACGGCTTGAAGAAGAGCCCCGACAACAGGGCGAAGATGACGAAAACGCCGAGAAGGGTCGCCGATCCCCAGATGATGCCGGCAATCATCACGCGCCGCTCGGTGGGCGCGAACTGATCGGCATCCTGGGCGATCCACACGCCCCAACCGAGCTCGGGAATCGGGACGTAGGCGGCACTGCGCATCTTGCCGTCCGCGTCCTGGAACGACGGCAGGAACCCCTCTTCGCCGGCGAGCGCGCGCTTCGCGGGCTCGAATCCGGCGAAATTCTTATGTTCTTTCACGTAGGCCTTGTTCGGATGCACGATGACTTGCCCCTGACGGTCCACGACGACCGGAACGGCGAACTCGCTCCCGAGCGCCGCCTCCGCGAGCCGGTACAACGGATCGAGAAACAGCCCGCCGACCGCCGCGCCGACCAGCTCCTTCTTTTCGTCGAAGATGGGCGACGCTATGGCGATGGTGGGGATGGGATTCACCTTTGACGTGATGGCGTCCGAGACGACCGTTTTTCTCGTCGCGACCACGTCCTTGAAGTACTGACGCTCGCCGATGTGAATGCCCTCAAGACGCCGCTCGGCGTCCGTCGCGCCTTGGACATTGTGCGCGGCATAGATTGCGCCCTCCTTGTCCGCGAAAAGCAGGGTGAAAAAGTCGGGGTTATTGACGGTCGCAATTTCAACGGGCGGAACCAAGGCTTCCGTGGTGTTCGGATACAGCGATGCCGAAGCCGCGAGCGTCTCGACCGTCTGGACGTTGCCTCGGATGAAAATCTCGACGCTCCTCGCCAGCGTCTTGGCGAACAGCTTGTCGCGCTCCTCGATGAGCCGCTTCTCCTGCATGATGGCGTTCCGACCGTAGGCGACGATGAAAATGCTCGTCGTGACCGCGGTCACGAGGAACGTGCAGAGGAGAAGCAACGTGGAGATTCTCGGGAGGCGTTTCACGCGGGTAATCCTATCACGATTTTGCACGGCTGTGGAAAACGACGGGGCATTTGCGTCGGAATCCGGAATGATTGCCAAGTTCTCTTGTGCCGTGCTATGCTCCCCCCACGACGTATCCAGAGCGCAGGGATGCTAAGGGATCGGCCCGAAGCCCTGCCCGCAACCTACCGAAAGGCAAGGTGCGAAATCCGTCTCCGCATGGTGCGGGGACAGATACGAAAAGGATGCGTCGCGTATACACGCGGCTTTTTTGTTGTCTTCGCGAGGAGACAATGCCGCGTCACAAGGAGGTCCTTCCATGCGCGACGTCGTAAACAACCCCATTCCCCACGACCTCGGGTTCTGTCCGTGCTGCGGATTCCGGCTCCAGTCTAACTGGACGTTCTGTCCCCGCTGCGGCGGGACGATTGACACCGAAGGCGAGGCGCCCGCGTGCCACTGCGGCCGCCGTTTCGCCGAAGACGACCGCTGGTGCGGCCGATGTCGGGAGAAGCGCGGGCCGCACGTTC
>CAYOXM010000021.1:0-20513 GCA_964407925.1 uncultured Gammaproteobacteria bacterium | reverse complement strand
GCAGACGAGCATCCCGAGCGGGAACCGTACGGTGACGTTCTTCAGGTTGAACTCCGACGCGCCCTTCACGACGAGCGCCTTGCCGTTCCCCTTGCGGTAACGCGCGGGAACCGGGATGGACTCGCGGCCGGTGAGGTACTTGCCGGTGAGGGAATTCTTGTCGCGCTTGATCTCGGCAGGCGTGCCTTCGGCGATGATCTTGCCGCCGAACGTGCCGGCGCCAGGACCCATGTCGATGACGTAGTCCGCGGCCTCGATGGTCGCCTCGTCATGCTCGACGACGAGCACGGTGTTGCCGATGTCGCGCAGCTTCTTGAGCGCGTCGATGAGCTTGTCGTTGTCGCGCGGATGCAGGCCGATGGACGGCTCGTCGAGGATGTAGATGACACCGGACAGGTCCGTTCCGAGCTGGGTCGCGAGGCGGACGCGCTGGAGTTCGCCGCCGGAGAGCGTGATGGCGGCGCGATCAAGCGTCAGGTAGCCGAGGCCGACCTCGGAGAGGTTCTTGAGCCGGAGCGCGCATTCGCGGAGCGCCTGACCGGCGATCTTCGCCTCGCGCTCGGAAAGCAGCGCGGTTTCCTTGCCCTTCTTCGCGCCCGGCTTCTGCGGCGCGGCGAGGCTGCCGAAAAACTCGTTCGCGGCGTCGATGGAATACCCGACGACGTCGGCGATGGTGCGGCCGCCGAACGTGATGCCGAGCACCTCGGGGCGCAGGCGCTTGCCTTTGCAGGACGGGCAGGTGACGACGTTCATGTACCCCTCGATCTCCTTCATCACGTAATCCGAATCCGTCTCCTTGTACCGCTTCTCGAGGTTCGGGATGATGCCGTCGAACGGCGTCGGCGTGCCGTCGACCTGGTAGGTCTCGTCACCCGTGCCGTAGAGCAGGATGTCGAACGATTTCTTGTCGAGCTTCTCGACCGGCGCGTCGATGGAAAACCCGTGGGTCTTGGCGACCGCCGCGAGCAGCTTCATGTACCACTGCTGGTTGCCGGCAATGCGCGTCCACGGCTTGATCGCGCCCTGCGCGAGCGTAAGGCGCGGGTTCGGGATGACGAGGTCAGGCTGCACTTCGAGCTTGGTGCCGAGGCCGGTACAGGCCGGACACGCGCCGTGCGGGCTGTTGAACGAGAAAATGCGCGGCTCGAGCTCGGGCAGGTGGATGTTGCACTTGGCGCAGGTGAGGCGCTGGCTGAAATTCATGTCCTCCCCCGTGTCCTCGCGGACCACGGTCAGGAACCCGTCGGCGAGGTCGAACGCCTTGGCGATCTGCGCCTCGAGGCTCGCTGACTCGTCCTGCTGGTTGTAGCGGCCGATGACGACCTCGATCGTGGAGCGCTGTTCCTTGTCGCGGCGCATCCCGCGGATTTCGTCGAGCGTGGCGAACAGGCCGTTGAAACGCGCTTCCGCGTAGCCGCTCTTCCCCGCCCACTCGAGAAGGTGCTTGTGCACGCCCTTCTCGTCGCGGACCATCGGCGCGAGGATGGCGACGGCCGAATCCTCGATGATGGCGCGGATGCGCTTCGCGATCTCGTGCGCGCCCTCCTGCACGACGGGGCTGCCGCACTGCGGGCAGTGCGGACGGCCGGCGCGCGCGAACAAAAGACGGAGATAATCGTAAATCTCCGTAATCGTACCCACGGTCGAACGGGGGTTCGACGAGGTCGTGCGTTGCTCGATGGCGATGGTCGGCGAAAGGCCGTGGATCTCGTCCACGTCCGGCTTGTCCTGGAGTTCCAGGAACTGACGGGCGTAGGAGGACAGCGATTCGACGTAGCGGCGTTGGCCCTCGGCGTAGATGGTATCGAAGGCGAGCGACGACTTTCCGGACCCCGAAAGCCCGGTGATGACGGTGAACTTCCCTTTCGGGATGCGCGCGTCGACGTTGCGCAGGTTGTGGACGCGAGCCCCCTTGATGACGATGGCGTTGGTGTTGTTGCTGGTCGGCATCCGCATCGTTGCAAGGCGAATAAACGCAATTGATAGCCAGTATATCGGCTCGTCAAGGTTCGTGCAAGAGTGCGGGGTTCCGGTCCGAAAATAAGACGGCCGGCCCCTTTCGGGACAGGCCGCCGACGTCTCACTTGAACCTGCAGAGGCCGCCTTGGCAGGACAGGCCCTTCTCCTCGTCGCACTTCGCGTTGCCGTCGCACCGGCTGCCGATGCCGCCGCTCACGCAGACGCTCCCCGTCCGCAGCTTGCCCTCGACTGTCCTCTGCTTGCCGGCATAGCAGCGGCCGCTCTCGCAATCGGCGTTCGACCTGCAGAGTTCGCCGAGCTGCCCGTTCATGCAGATGTTGTCGATGCAGATGCCGGGGTTGTTCGCGGACGCCTTCCACGCCGGCGACGTGCATTGCTTGTCCGCCCCGCACGGCGTGCCCGGCGCGCCGCTCGAGCAGATGCTGCCGATGACGCCGCCCGGCGAAATGTCCGCGGGAGACTGCACGCACATCTTTTCCGGACACCATTCGTTGTAACCGATCATGTTCGCGCCCTTCTTGTCGCATTCGTAAATGCACTTCGCGATCAGTATCGCCTGGCTCACCGCGGTCGCGCACTCGAGTTTTTCCTCGCCGGGGTACAGGCACACGTTCGCCATGAACCAGCCCTTCTTCCCGCACTTGAGTCCCGACTGGCATTCGTCGTCGCCGTCGCAGTAGGAATAGTGCGTGCCCGGCGAACAGGTGTTCCTGCCGAAGGTGCTGCACTTGTACCCGCTGGCGCACTGGGAGTCCTTGTTGCACGGCGCGCCGATGCCGCCCGAGGAACAGCTGTACGGGAACACCTTCGACCCAGCGCCGAGAAGGTCGAAGAATTCGGTGGTGCAAAGGCCGTTCTGGCAGTCCGCGCCGCTCTTGCACGGATCGCCGGGGAGACCGGCGGTGCAGGACTCACCGCCGCAGAATCCGCCGCAGCACTCGTTATTCCTCCCCCCGGGCGAGCATTTCTCGCCGTCCTGCTTGCAGGGCAGGCAGGCGTATTTCGGGCCCGTCGCCGCGGGCGCGGCGGGATCGGAACCCGGCGGGGCCTTGCATTCGGGGAAGTCGGTTTTTTCGTTCGGCGCGGCCACGCGGCAGCGGAATTTCGCGTCCGTGGTGCACCCGGCGAGCTTGCAGCTCTTGCCGATGCATTCCGCCGAGAGTTCGTACTTCTCGGCCAGTTTGTCGGACCACTTCTGCGGACAGTCTTTTTTGCATTCCGTCGTCGGAATCGGCCCGTCGTCGGGACGGTACGCGACGCTGCCGCACCCGGGGGTCGCGGAACTCGCCGTGGAACCTATCGGCCGCATCACGACGTACGGCTTCCCGCACGGCACGCACTGCTCGGTCTGCGTGCATACGGCGAGGTACTGTTTTTTGATCAAGGGTATCTTCGGCAGCCGCAGCAGCAGGATGTCGGGATTGATGGTGTTCAGAATCACGACCGCCCCGACCGTGAGCAGCGTGCCGATGATCGCGTCCTTGATGTGCTTCTTTCCCGCGTTCACCGCGTCGGCGCTCATCCCCGCGTTCAGCCACCGGAAGCCGCCGACGACGAACATCACTCCGGCGACGGTGAGCGAGACGTAGATCGCGTAGTTGAACACCTTCGCCACGTAGTCGGCGAAATCCAGCACCTTCGTCGCGCCGCCGATGCTCACCGACAGCTTCACCGCCGGCCATTTGACGTAGCACGCTCCCCCGCCGTCCTTGCAGCCGTGTCCGGGCTCGAAGCAATGACAGACGACGCCGGGCTCGTTGCA
Source organism: uncultured Gammaproteobacteria bacterium (assembly GCA_964407925.1). GTDB lineage: Bacteria > Patescibacteriota > Patescibacteriia > SG8-24 > SG8-24 > CAYOXM01. Next base: position 16,771 of record CAYOXM010000021.1, on the reverse strand, counting down.
CTTGTCGTCGCAGTTGTCCCCCTTCTTCGTTTCCTGCTTGAGGCACTCCGCGCGGAAGAAGCACGTCACCGGCGGCGCGGCTTCCGCCTTTTTCGGGACGAGCAGCGCGGTCCCGCCGACGAACAACGCGCCGGTCGCCATGAGCATGCCCAGGACGAAACCGGCGAACGCCGTGCGGCGGTCGTATCCGGCGAGAAGCTTCTTTCCGGCGCTGAATGCCTGCATAGTCGTCATTCGCGGTTTAGCGCGTCATCTTTTCGACGAGACCCTCGAGCGCGTCGGCGGGAATCGCGCCTTCGATCTTCTGCCCGTTGAGGAAGAAGGTCGGCGTTCCCGTGACCCCGACGGATTTCGCCGCCTCCTCGTCCCTCGCGACCGCGTCGCGATACCGGTCCTCGGTGAGACACTTCTCGAACTGGCGCGCGTCCATGCCGATCTCCTCGCCGTAACGCAGGAGGTCCTTGAAGCCGAGCGCCGGAGCGTTCAGGTAGAGCTTGTCGTGGTACGCCCAGAACTTCCCCTGCTCGCGCGCGCACTCCGCCGCTGACGCGGCCTGACGGGCGTTCCGGTGGATGCTGTCGAGCGGAAGGTCGCGGTAGATGAACCGCACGCGGTCGCCGTACTTCGCCATCAGCGTCCGTATTATCGGAGCCTCTTCCTTCGAGTACGGGCACTCGAAATCGGCGAATTCGACGATGGTGAGCTTCGCGTCCTTTTCAAGACCGAGCACGGGCTCGTCGTCCGCCTCGACCTTCGCCCTGTCGGCCGCGACGGCAATCGCCTTCTTGCTCCCCGCGGGAGCGGTGAACCGGCTCGTGAACTGCGGAAGCTCGACGATGTTGCCCGCGCGCAAGTAATCGTAATAGGTCTTCGTCCGGTATCCGAGATAAAGGATCACCGCGAAAGCGGCGAGAAACGCGACCCAGCCGAGGATGGAGCAGCCGATGCGGCGGTCTTCGGGCAGGGGCGTTCGGAAACGATTCTCTTCCATATATGTAAGGAGTATAACCGAAGCGCAACCGCCGGACAACGCGCGACGCATCGTTGACACTCCAACCTCCGCGTGATAGCCTGACCGCAGACTTTTGTGAGGAAATCGCTGACACACCGAACGGCCGCAACGGCCATGACTGCCATGAAAACGTATCTCAACATCGCCCAAATCGCCGTCTCCGTCCTTCTCGTCACCGCCATCCTGCTCCAGTCCCGCGGCACGGGCCTCGGCGCCTCGTTCGGCGGCGAAGGCAACGTCTACCGCACCAAGCGCGGCGTCGAAAAGGTGCTGTTCCGCTCGACGATCGCCTTCGCGGTCATCTTCCTCGGCCTCGCGCTCGCGACGGTCGTCGTTCCCCAAGCCTAGGCGAAGCCTCGGCTGGCGCTTTCGGGCGTCCCTCCTCCTGTGGCATTTTTTGAACGCGTCACCTCTTTCCTGAGGCGCTCGGACCGGCGGACCCCCGCCGGCAGCACGACTGACGCGCACATGAGCCTCGACAAGAAGCTCCTGCTGTCGCTCACCCGCGGATCGCGCGGGCGGATTCCTTCGTTCAAACAACTCAAGCATCTGCCCCGTTACCTTTCTTCGAAGGAAAAGAAGACGGTCTCCCTCCTCCTCGCGGCGGCGGGCATCAGCCTGCTCGCCATCGGCGGCAAGTTCGCTTCCGAACACGTCGCCACGGTTCCCGACGATGGCGGCGAGTACGTCGAGGCCTCGATCGGCAGCCCGCGGTTCGCGAACCCCGTGCTCGCCGCGACGAACGACGCCGACCTCGACATCGCGAAGCTCGTCTTCTCCGGACTGATGCGCACGACGACGAAGGGCGAGCTCATCCCCGACCTCGCGGCGTCCTACCAGGTGTCCGACGACGGCAAGACGTACACCTTCACGCTGCGTGACAACCTCTCTTGGCACGACGGCACCGCCTTCACCGCGAAGGACGTCGCCGCGACCATTTCCTACATAAAGGAACCCGCCTGGAAGAGCCCGCTCGCCTCCCAGTTCAAGAACGTCGTCGTCGAGGCGCCCGACGACAAGACCGTCCGGTTCACGCTTGCCGAACCGTTCGCGCCGTTCCTGTCGCTCCTCACGGTCGGCATCGTCCCCGAACACCTCTGGCAGGACGTGAAGCCCGAAAACGCGGTCCGGGCCGAACTCAACCTGAAACCGGTCGGCACCGGCCCGTTCAAGTTCAAGAACTTCACCAAGGACAAGAAGGGCGTCATCCGCACCTATACGCTGATACGCAACGACGCCTATTACGGCGACCGTCCGCACCTCGACGCGGTGACGTTCCGCTTCTATCCCGACTTCGCGGCGGCCGACGAGGCGCTCACCAAGCGCAAGGTTGACGGATTGAGCTTCCTGCCGTTAGAGTTCCGCGACGCCGTGGAGAAACTGCGGTCGGTGCGCACGTACACGCTCCGCCTGCCGCAGTACACCGCCGTCTTCTTCAACCAGAAGAAGAATCCGCAGCTGCGTGCGAAGGAGGTGCGCCAAGCGCTCGCCCAGGCGGTCGACCGTGACCGCATCCTCCGCGAGACGCTCGGCGACAACGGCGTGCTGGTGCACGGTCCGATTCTCGCAGGGTTCGTCGGCTTCCACCCCGACGTGAAAAAACGCGCCTACGACCTCGCGGCCGCGGCGAAACTCCTCGAGGACGACGGCTGGAAGCTCGACGAGACCGACGGTTTCCGCAAAAAGACCGTCACCGACGAGAAGAAGCAGAAGGTCCAGCAGCCGCTCTCCGTCACGCTCACGACGGTCGACGCGAAGGAGAACATCACGGTCGCCCAGCTCATCAAGCGCGACTGGGAATCAATCGGCGTGAAGACCGAACTCGAGATCGTTCCCGGCTCCCGCATCCAGAAGGACAAGATCCGCGCCCGCGAGTACGACGCGCTCCTCTACGGGGAAATCGTCGGCCCCGACCCGGATCCGTATCCGTTCTGGCACTCCTCGCAGAACGAGGGCGGCGGCCTGAACTTGGCCGTGTTCTCGAACCGCCGCGTCGACGAACTTCTCGAGAAGGCGCGAGGCGCGACGAAACCGGAGGACCGTGAGCCGATGTATAAGGAATTCCAAGACATCCTCGCGGAGGAGGTCCCCGCCATCTTCCTCTACAGCCCGACGTACACCTACGCGGTCGCGCGGAAGGTCGGCGGCATCGACACCGGCACGGTATTCACTCCGGCGGACCGCTTCGGCGGCGTCACCGGTTGGTATGTGGAAACGAAACGGGTATGGCGATAGCATGGTGAAGCAGGGCAAGCCCTGCGGCTACAAAGCGTGTAGCTGCGAGGCTTGCCTCGCTTCACCGCGTGGGCAAACGAATGTTCATTCAACGGCATGCGGACGTGGCGAAACTGGCGGACGCACTAGCTTCAGGAGCTAGCGGGCGCAAGCTCATGAGGGTTCAAGTCTCCCGCCTCCGGGCGGGACCCCGCGCTGCCTTGAAAAAGGTCAGAGTCGCGGGGCCTCCGTGCCGCCGAGAAGATTCGCTCCGTTCCTTGATGGGTTGATCGAGGACCGGATCGAGTTCTCAACAACGTGCGGTCGTGGCGAAACTGGCAGACGCACTAGCTTCAGGAGCTAGCGGGCGCAAGCCCATGAGGGTTCAAGTCCCTCCGACCGCACCACGTAAAAACGGCAGCTCGTCTGCCGTTTTTACGTGCCCCGTGGCAGACCGCGGAGCGGGATGCTTTACGGGGCCATGCGCAGGCTGCCGTTCACGTGGCGCGGCCGGGTGATTCAGACAAAAGGGTCGACAAAAAAAGTCCTTTCTGTTATACTTCCTCTGAATGAAGAAGCGGCCAGATGACAGCGCATGCAGATGCCTTGTCACCTTTCCACTTCTCGCCGCCGCAGGACCACGCGTCCGCGGGGCATGCAGTAGGGAAAACTGAATTACCTAATTGTTTCCGGAAACGGCTTTCTTGCCGTTATCCGGCAGCGCGCTCATGCGCGCACTCTTCATTACGTATGACTGAAGAAAAACGCACGACATCCCGACCGCACGGCGATCGGGGGCCGCGCCGGGGAGGCCATTTCGGCGGCCGCCCGCCATCGCGGCATCGCGCCGGCAGCTCGCTCACGAGCGGCAGCACCGGCCCTAAGGAACCGGTAAAGAACGTGAGGCCGTCCAGCCGGCAGACGCCGGCCACGGCCGCCGCCCCGCTCGTCGTCCCGCCGGGCACTCCCCCGCTGAAGGTCTACGCCCTCGGCGGTCTCGAGGAGATCGGCCGCAACTGCACCGTGTTCGAGTGCGGCGATGACATCGTCATCGTCGACATGGGTTTGATGTTCCCCGAGGAAGGCATGCCGGGCATTGACTACATCATCCCGAACATCTCCTCGTTCCGCGGCAAGGAGAAGAACATCCGCGGCCTCGTCGTGACGCACGGCCACATGGACCACATCGGCGGCATCCCGCTCGTCATCAGCCGCCTCGGCTTCCCGACGATCTACACCGCGCCCCTCACCGCCGGCATCATCCGCAAACGGCAGGAGGAGTTCGGCAACGCGCAGAACCTGAAGATCCAGCTCGTCGACGCCGATTCCAAGATCGCGCTCGGCCGGCACTTCACCTTCGAGCCGTTTCACGTCAACCACAACATCTCCGACGCGTTCGGTGCCGCGCTCCACACGCCGTACGGCACGATCCTCATCACGGGCGACTTCAAGTTCGACTTCTCGCCGGTGAACGACGAGCCGGCCGACCTGACGCACATCGCCACCTTCGGCATGCGCGGGTCGCTCGCGCTGTTCTCCGACTCGACGAACGCGGAGAGCCCTGGCCACCAGATCTCCGAGAAGACCGTCAGCGACGAGATGGAGCGCATCTTCCAGAACCACAAGGGCCGCCTCATCATCGGCACGTTCAGCTCGCTCCTGACCCGCGTCCAGCAGATCATCTGGCTGTGCGAAAAGTACGGCCGCCGACTGATGATCGAGGGCCGGAGCATGAACAACAACGTCGAGCTCGCGCACCAGATGGGCTACATGCACATCAAGCCCGGCACCATCGCCGAGGAGCACGAGTACGGCCGCATCCCCGACGAGAAACTCGTCGTGGTCTGCACCGGCGCGCAGGGCGAAAAGAACGCCGCCCTCATGCGCATCGCGACCGACGAGCACCGCTTCCTCAAGATCAAGCCGGGCGACGGTATCGTGTTCTCGTCGTCCGTCATCCCGGGCAACGAGCGCACCGTGCAGTCGCTCAAGGACACGCTCGTCCGCAAGGGCGCGAAGGTGTTCCACTACAAGAACCTCGACGTGCACGCGGGCGGCCACGCCAAGCAGGAGGACCTCAAGCTGATGATGCGGCTCACCAAGCCGAAGTACCTCGTCCCCATCCACGGCAACCGCTTCCTCCTCGAGGCGCATGCGGACATCGGCGCCGAGGTCGGCATCCCGCGCGAGAACATCTTCGTCGCGGACAACGGCCAAATAATGGAGTTCGACGAGAAAGGCGCCCGCCTCACCAAGGAGAAGGTCTCGAGCGAGTACGTCATGGTCGACGGTCTCGGCGTCGGCGACGTCTCCGACGTGGTGCTGCGCGACCGCGTGGCGCTCGCCGAAGACGGCGTGTTCGTCGTCATCGCGACCATCGAGAAGAAGACCGGCGCGCTTGTCGGCTCCCCCGACATCATCTCCCGCGGCTTCGTCTACATGCGCGAGAACAAGGAGCTCATCGAGCGCTCGCGCGCGTTCGTGAAGAAGCTCCTCAAGGACAAGGACCCCAAGTCCGGCGCGTTCGACGAGCACCTGCGGAACAAGATCCGCAACGACGTCGGCGCGTTCCTCTTCCACGCCACCAAGCGTCGCCCGATGGTGCTTCCGGTGATCATCGAAGTTTAAAGGTTGAAAGGTCAAAAGGTGGAAAGACAACGGCTGAAAGGCCGTTGTTTTTCGATTCGCGGTCAACCTTTTAACCTCTTAACCTTTTAACCTCCAGGCCCTATACTTCCCCCATATGACGTCTGCCAAGAAGAAACAGGTCATCGTGTCGGGAATCCAACCGTCGGGCAAACTGCACGTCGGCAACTATTGCGGCGCGCAGCGGAACTGGCTTGAACTCCAAGACTCGGGTCTCGACGCCTACTTCTTCATCGCCGACTATCACTCGATTTCCGGCGACTACGATCCCGACGAAAAACGTCAGCAGGTACTCGACATCGCGACCGACCTCCTCGCGCTCGGCATCGACCCGAAGAAGTGCACGCTTTTCGTGCAATCCGACGTCCCCGAGCACACCGAACTGTGCTGGATTTTCAATACCGTCACGCCGGTGTCATTTCTCGAACGGATGACCCAGTTCAAGGACAAGGCGGCGCATCAGGACAAGAACGTGAACATGGGCATCTTCGACTACCCCGTGCTTCAGGCCGCGGACATCCTGATGTACAAAGGCGACTTCGTTCCGGTCGGCATGGACCAGGTCCAGCACGTGGAGCTCACCCGCGACATCGCGCGGTTCTTCAATAACAAGTACAAGACGGCGTTCTTCCCCGAAACCAAGCCGAAACTCACTGACACGCCGAAAATCCTGTCGCTTGCCGACCCGCTCAAGAAGATGTCCAAGTCGCACGGCGACAAGTCGTGCATCTACATCAACGACGAGCCGGAAGACATCCTGTCGAAACTCAAGAAGGCCGTCACCGAGACGACGGGCACGCTTCCCTTTGACCCTTGCGCCGAGGACTTCCTCGAAAAAATCGCGTCGCGGCCGGAAGAGGATCGTCGCGGCTATGCCGGCGTCTGGAACCTCCTCGCGCTGCTCCGCATTTTCGGCCAGCCGCACGAAGCCGACCGCATCGCCGCGACCCAGCCCATCAAGTACGGCGACCTCAAGAAGCTCGTCGCGACGCGCATCGCCGAACACTTCGCCGACTTCCGCGAACGGCGCAAGGCGCTCGCGAAGGAGCCGGCAAGGGTCCGAGAAATCCTCGATGCGGGCGCAAAAAAGGCCCGCAAAGTCGCCCAAGCGACCATGGAAGACGTCCGCAAGATCATCGGGGTCCGCTAAAGGACCCCGTTTTGACCGTTATGGGCATTTCCCGCACGATGAGGACGGTTCCTTTTTCATCCTCCGACGAGAGGAGGTGGACCGTGGCCTACAGGAAGAAGAAGAAGATCCGCTACGTGGACGGCTTTGCCATCCGCAACGTCTTCCCCGACCTCGACGTCATCGAATCCTTCTCCACGTCCGGAGGCCGTCGCGACGGAATGTCGACGCCGTTCATCCCGGAAAACGAGATCTGGATCGACCGCCGCTTCCGCAAGGAGAAGGCGTTCCTGCTCGAGCTGCACCGCATCGAGCAGTTGAAGCAGCACTGGCCGTACGACAAAGTCCGCGCCTACCTGAAGGAGAAGCTCTGCCGCAAGGGCGCTCCTCCGGATTTCGTCGTCCGCACGAAACGGCACGGCCGGCTGACGCTCAAGTACGTCCGCGGCGAAGTCGTCCGGCGCTACGTCGACCCCTGCTTCATCTTCGGCGGGCACGACCTCGTATACCCGTACGTCCCGAAAAATGAAATCTGGATCGACGTCCGGCAGGACCCGCGCGAAGTCCCGTACACGCTTTTCCATGAGCTGCACGAACGCGCGCTGATGGCCAAAGGCTGGTCGTACGCCGACGCGCACAAGTCGGCGACCGTCGCCGAGCTGAAACGCCGCAAGGCCGCATCGCGCGACAAGCCGCTGCGGCTCAAGCCGTTCCGGCAGCGCCCCGCCTACTGCGGGCCCGCGAGCCTGAAGATCGCCTGCTCGTTCTTCGGACGCGACTACGACGAGATGCGCGTCGGCGAACTCTGTGGTACCACCTTCGAGCACGGCACCGACCACTCGGGGATGCTCGCCGGAGCGAAGGCGCTCGGCGCGACGGTTTTCGCCAAGTCCGGTGGGACCGTCGCCGAACTGCGCCGCTGGACGGGAAAGAAGCGGCTGCCGGTCATCGTCGGCTGGTTCTCCCCTTCCTACCCGCACCGCCCGCTCCCCGACCCCGCCAAGGAACCCGTCGACGACGACCACTTCTCGGTCGTCTACCACGTCTCGGATACGCACGTCCTGATGATGGATCCGGAATCCGACCGCGGCGGACGTCGCCGCATGCCGATCGAGCGCTTCAAGAAGCTCTGGTGGGACACCGATGGTCCCGGCAGCGACAAGGTCGAACGCTGGTACATGGTCGTGAATTTCGATGGCAAGAAGCCTACGTGATTCACGGCGAACTGCACCGGCACGAATAAAAAAACCGCCCTCTTGCGAGGGCGGCTTTTTCTATGGTTGGCCTATAAGCCGAATTCCGTATACGACGCTTTCGCGACGTACGGCGATCATCTCTCTTGGGCCGCGATTGCTCGAGGCCTCATGCGAGCTACCAAATCTTGCTCTTGCACCGGAGAGGGTTTTCCACGGCGCCCTTCTCAGGGCGGTCCCGCGTGGGCTCTTACCCGCCCGCATTTCTACGGGCTCCCCGTCTTTCATTTCTGAAGGTTGGGGACACGATTTCAACCTTACCCGGCCCCTTGCGGGGACCTCCCCCCACACCTTTGCAGAGTAGCAGAACTGCAACATTGCAAAGGTGTGGGGGTCAGGCGGTGTATTTTCTGTTGCACTTTCCCTGGGCTTGGGGCATCGAGGGTTTTCTCGTCGCTTGCGCACCCGAGAAACGGCTCGATTCCTTGCTCCCGGCCGCCGTTAGCGGCTCTCCACTTCCTCCAAACTTGCGTCTGAAGGGGTGTTCGGACTTTCCTCCCCCACACCTTTCAGGCGCCCGATAGGCTACCTGATATCCTCTGCCTCAACTGACCATGAGCCCTGGAACGAAGCTTGAGCATCCGTTCGCGCCGTAAGGCATCGGTCTTCGACTTGTACGCCTCATAATAGATGAGCTCGTACGGAATCGAACGTTTTGTTGAAGTGACGCTTGCCGCGTTATGCTCCGCAAACCGCCTCTTTAAGTCATGGGTAAAGCCGATGTAACATCGGCCGTCTTTCATGCTTTTGAGGAGGTAAACGTAGTACATTACGGCGCACGCCTGAAAGGTGTGGGGGCGATCACCCGGCAAACCATATGTCCCCCGTAGGGAACGCGGATGAGCATAGCACAACAGGACCGATTGTCAACCGTCATTCGGGGGAAAACTCGGTTGCTTATACCCCCGATTCGCCATAAGATAAGGAGGCTATCCTCGCCTTATGAAGAAGAGCGAACTGACCTTCACCGCACTCCTCGTCCCGATCGACTTGCTTTTGGTGTTCGCCGCCGCCATGACGGCCTACTCCCTCCGCTACCGGCAGCTCGCCGGATGGCGCCCGGCCGTCTTCGAAATCCCCTTCCGGGAATACACCGCCTTCTCGGCCGTCGTCGCCGGGGTGTTCGTGCTGTGCTTCGCCATCGCCGGCCTCTACGCCGTCTCCGGTCCGCGCCGCATCAAGATCGAGGTGTCGCGCATCTTCCTCGCCTGCTCGACGGCAATCATGTGCGTCGTCGTGATGATCTTCTTCAAGGGCGACCTGTTCGCCTCGCGTTTCATCGTCCTCGCGGCCTGGTTCTTCGCCTTCCTCTACGTCTCCGCCGGACGCATCGTCATCCGCTTCGTCCAACGCCTCCTCCTGCGTCTCGACATCGGCACGCGCCGCGTGGCGGTCATCGGCGGCGACGACCGGACGACGGGCCTACTGCTCGGCGAATTCGGACGGAATCCCGCGATGGGCTACAAAGTCGTGAAACGGGCGAACGCGTTCGACGAGGCGACCGAGAGGGACCTCGACGCGCTCGCCAAAACGGACGGCCTCGACGAGCTGCTCGTCACCGACCCCGCCGCGGACCGCGAGGCGCTCGCCCGCATCCTCGCCTTCGCGCAGTCCCGCCATCTCGCCTTCAAGTATTCCGCCGATCTCCTCGCGACGCACGCGAAGAACATCGAAATCGGCGCCATCGCCGGCATCCCCATCGTCGAAGTGAAGGGTACCCGCCTCGAGGGATGGGGCCGCATTTTCAAACGCGTGTTCGACATCGTCGGTTCGCTCGCCCTCATCATCCTGACCTCGCCGGTCATGCTGCTTGCGGCGATCGCCATCAAGCTCGACTCGCGCGGACCGATACTCTTCAGCAGCCTCGACGACGGCTCCCCCGTCAAACGGGTGGGCGAGGGCGGCAAGCCGTTCCGCTACTTCAAGTTCCGCTCGATGCGACCGGGGACGCACAACATGCGTTACGGTGAGCTCGCCGAAAAGGACACGCGTAAGGAGGGGCCGCTCGTGAAGATCAAGGACGATCCGCGCGTCACGAAAGTCGGCGCGTTCCTCCGCAAGTACTCCATCGACGAACTGCCGGAGTTTTTCCTCGTGCTTTCGGGAAAGATGAGTCTCGTCGGTCCGCGTCCGCACCTCCCCGAGGAAGTCGCGAAATATGACGACCGCCATCGCCGCGTCCTCTCGGTGAAGCCCGGCATCACCGGCATGGCGCAGGTCTCAGGCCGCGCCGACCTGACCTTCGAGGAAGAGGTCCGCATCGACATGTTCTACCTCGAGAACTGGACGCCGTGGCTCGACCTCGCCATCCTCCTCCGCACTCCCCTCGTCGTCTTCGGCCGCAAGGGCGCCTATTAGAGCCGTATGAAGATCGCGCTGGTCCACGACTATCTCGTCCAGGACGGCGGCGCCGAACGCGTCTTGAAGGCCTTCCAGGAAATCTGGCCCGACGCGCCGACGTTCGCGCTGCTGTACGACCCTGATCGGATGGGCCGGAGCTTTCGCGACAAGGACATCCGCACGTCGTTCCTGCAGGACGTGCCGTTCGCGCTCAAGCGCTACAAGTGGTTCATGCCGCTCATGCCGATGGCGACGGAACGTCACGACCTTTCGGGGTACGACGTCGTGCTGTCGAGCACGTCGGCGTTCGCGAAGGGGGTCATCACCCGCCCTGACACGTTGCACGTCTGCTATTGCCACACGCCGACCCGCTACTTGTGGTCGGACACGCATTCCTACATCAACGAAATCGGCCTGCCCGGCCCGATCCGCCGCCTCGTCCCGCTGATGCTCACCGACATCCGCGTCTGGGACCGGCTCGCCGCCGACCGCGTCGACCGCTTCATCGCGAACTCGCGCACCGTCGAACGCCGCATCGCCAAGTACTACCAGCGCGGCAGCGACGTCATCCATCCCCCGGTCGAGACCGCGCGCTATCACGCGGGCGACGGCTCCGGCGGATACTACCTCGCCGGCGGCCGGCTCGTGGCGTACAAGCGGTTCGACGTCATCGTCCGCGCGTTCAACAAGCTCGGCATCCCGCTCAAGATTTTCGGCGAGGGGCCTGAGCTCGCGAAGCTGCGCGCCGCCGCGAAGCCGAACATCGAGTTCGTCGGCCGCATCCCCGAACATCAGAAGGCCGACTTGTACGGGAAGGCGATCGCCTACCTTCACCCGCAGGAGGAGGATTTCGGCATTACTGCCGTCGAGGCGATGGCCGCCGGACGCCCCGTCATCGCCTACCGCAAGGGCGGCGCGACCGAGACCGTCATCGACGGCGAAACGGGCACGTTCATCGAGGAGCAAAGCTGGGAGGAACTCGCGAACGTCATCATCCGCTTCGAACCGGAAAAATTCGACAGCCGCCGCATCCGCGAGCACGCGCTCCGCTACGATACCGAACTTTTCAAGGAGACGATGAAGGAGTACGTGGAGAACGCGTACGCCGAATGGAAGTCCGGCGAGGCGCAACCCGCTGAGCGTTTCCGCGTGAACCTCTCCGACTATGCGCGTCGCGATCGACATCCGGCCGCTTCTTGAGGAAAGGCGCGGCGGCGTTTCCATTTACGCCGCCGAGACGGTTCGTGCGCTCGTGAGCCGCGGCAGCCACGACTACGTGCTGTTCAGCAACGCCCGCGGCCGCGTACCGACCGACGTCCCTCGGGAATCGCCGACGGTAACGCACCGTTTTTTCCGCTATCCGAACAGGCTCTTCAACGCATCGCTCGCCTTCCTCGGCGCGCCGACGGTCGAGTCGCTCACGGGCGACGTCGATGCCGTATGGCTGCCGAACCTGAATTTCGTCGCGACCAAGAAGCCGCTCGTCGTCACGGTGCATGACCTTTCATTCGTACGGAGCCCGCGGTTCTTCACCGCCAAGCAGCGGCTCTGGCACCGGCTCGTCGACGCGAAAAAGACGCTCCGCCGCGCCGACGCCGTCATCGCGGTTTCCGCCCACACGAAGGCCGACGTCGTCGAGACGTTCGGCATTCCCGCCGAACGGGTCCACGTGGCGCACCCTGCCGCGGATCCGCGCTTCCGACCCCAATCCCCCGCCGAGGTCGCGCGCGTCCGTGCCGCCCTCCGGCTGCCGGAAAAATTCTACCTCTACCTCGGCGCGCTCGAGCCGCGCAAGAACATCGACGGCGTCATCGCCGCGTTCGACCGGACCGTCGGCGACGCGGACCTCGTCATCGCCGGCGGCGGCGGCTGGCTCAACGAGGACGTCTTCCGCCGCGCCGCGGCGTCGCCGAAATCGGACCGCATCCGCTTCCTCGGCTACGTCGACGAAGCCGACAAGCCCGCGCTCTATGCCGCCGCGCTCGCGCTCGTTTACCCGTCCTTCTACGAGGGTTTCGGCATGCCGCCGCTCGAGGCGATGGCCGTCGGCACGCCGGTCGTCGCGAGCCACGTTTCGTCGCTCGGCGAAGTCGTCGGCGACGCGGGCCTGCTCGTCGACCCGTACGCCGTCGGCGAAATCGCCGACGCGATGCGGGCCGTCGCCGATGACGCGGCGCTCGTTGCCGAGCTCGGCCGGCGCGGACGCGAACGCGCGAAGCGGTTTTCCTGGCAAGAAAGCGCGGCGAGGCTTGAGCGAGTCTTCGCCTCGCTCGCCTGAAGGCCGGCTTGACCCGCAGGCCCGCATACCGTAACCTGTCCACGAACGTCCCTTGCCAAGGAGGAGCGACATGCAGGGAAGACGCGCGCGGCGCCAAACGGCCGCCGAAAAACGGGGATACCGCTGGATGCAACGCTTGTTACGGGCCATGGATGCCGCCGGAAAGCGCGGCACGCGCGAGGCCGAAGTCGTGGTCCATTCCGTCGGCATGCGGAAGTTCCGCGGCGAATTCCGCGACTTCGTCGCGAGGCAGCACCCCGCGGCTCGCGAAGCGCTCGCGATGCTGCACAACGGTTCCATGCCCGCGAGCGTCCATTACGGCAAGCCTACGGGCGCCGGCGGCCGCTATGCCGCATCCTACACGGTCACGCTCTCGGCTCAGTGGTAACGAAAACGCCGTCCCTCCGGACGGCGTTCATTTTTTTATCTCGGCGGCGACCGCCTTGACCGGCGCATAGCTCATCCGGTGTTCCGCACTGGGGCCGAGCCGGCAAAGCGCCTCTTGATGCTCCTTCGTGCCGTAACCCTTGTGATTCGCGAATCCGTACCCGGGATGCGCCTTGTCGAGCTCGTGCAAATGCAGGTCCCTGCTGACCTTGGCGATGACCGATGCCGCTGCGATGGACTTCACCTTCAAATCGCCCTTGATGATGCTTTTCGACGGTATGCCGAGACCGGGAATCGCGAACGCGTCGATGAGGACGAATTCGGGAACGGTCGCGAGCCCCTCTATCGCCCGCCGCATGGCGAGGGCTCCGGCCCGCCGGATGTTCATCGTGTCGATTTCCGCGGCGGATGCGGTACCGACCGCCCATGCCGTGGCTTCCTCCTTCACCCGCTCGGCCACGCGCTCGCGCTGGGAAAGCGAGAGCGTCTTGGAGTCGCGAATGAGGCCGATGCGCGAATCGAGCGGCAGAATGACGGCGGCGGCGAACACGGGACCCGCCCAGCAGCCGCAACCCGCCTCGTCGACGCCGGCGATCCGGGTGATGCCTCGGGCGATCAAGGCGCGTTCTTCGGCGAATGTCGGCAGCGGCACGGCGACCATAACGTGACTTAGCGTACCTGTGGCGCGGTCATTTTAAAAGACCAAAAAACGGACGCGGGCGTCCGTTTTTATGGTTGTTTTTGGCCGGTCGGCGGAATGTCAGTCTTCCCTGCAATCCCCTGATACGGGGTCGGGACTGCCGGACCCGGACCCGCCGGCGCCGCCGGCATGACCGGCGATGGCGGACGTGGCGACCCAGGAGGTTCCGGCCCGGGCGCCGGAGGAGGACCGGACGGTGGCGGCGGGGCGGGCGGCGCGGCAGGAGGCGTCTTGGATGCCCCGTCCGCGGGTTTGTGCGCGAGCTTCACGTCGACCGCGACGACACGCTCTTCAAGGGCCTTTTTCCTCTCCCCCGAGGCGAGGTCCATCGGACCGCGCTGACGCTTCTCGTATCCTGGCTTCTCGAAGGTGACGTAGTAGACGCTCGCGCCGACGAGGAAGGCGTACCGGCCGCGACCGTCGGTGACCTGCGTCTCGAGCAGCTTGTTGTACTTGCTGTCGAAGATGCGCGCGACGGCCGAAGCGAGAGGCTTGCCCGTGCCCTCGTCGAGGACGATGCCCCACGATTTCGGCTTCTTCGTGGTCGCGAGGCGGCGCATCGCGAGGTACATGACGACGTTCGCCGCGAGGATCGCGAAGACGACGGCGGATTGCACGACGAGCGCGCCGATGCCGACGGCGATGATGACGCCGATGCCGACGGCTGACTGTGCCCTCCGCGCGATGCCTTCCAGCACGACGCGCTGCGGCGTCTTCTCCGGCGCCGACGGGTCCATGGGCACGTTCGCCGTAATCGACGACGTCTCGTCGGTCACCGTGAGGTCCTCGCCGTGGTACAGGTCGGGAAGCATCACGTCCTCCTTCACGCCCTTGAGGAAGGCGGTCGGGAAGGCATGTCCGGCCTTCACGACGGCGAGCCGGTACGCTCCGGGGCCGACGATGAAGAAGTACCGCCCGTCCTTGTCGGTGACTGCCGAACGGATGATCCGTCCCGTCTTCGCGTCGAGCAGGCGGACGATGGCGAGGTCGACGGGGAGCTTGGTGAGGCTGTTGTACACCACGCCCCACTTCTTCCGCTTGCGGCGCGCGATGAGCAGCGTCGGGTGCGCGAGGAAGCTCCAGAGGTAGAGGGCGTACGGCGCCGCGGTCGCGGTGGCGGTCGCCGTCGTCGCCACGTTCACGGCGGCCACTGCCGCGGCGGCCGGGACGGCGACCTGTTCGGTCTTCTCCTCGACGATGGGATTGTCCGCCGCGTCGCGCACCTCGACGACGGCGATCTTCGCGCTGGCGGCGGCCTGGCGCGTCACGACCTTGGCGACGGCAGCAGTCTTCTCCGCGGCAGTCCCCTTCTCGAGGGCCTTCGCTATCTCCTCCTTGATGGGAGGCGGCACGGCGACGAGTTCGACGTCGGCGCGCACGACGCCGTCAACGTCGACCGGCAGCGTCTCGCGGTATCCGTACCCGGCCTTCTCGACGCGGAGCTTGTACGTGCCGGGGCCGGGAACGAAGGCGAAAGAGCCGTCATCCGCCGACGTTGCCGGATTGCCGACCGCCTCGGCGACGACCCAGACGCCGGCGATTTTCCTGAGGAGGATTATCGTCGCGCCCGCGACGGGAACGCGCTTGCCGCCCTTCGTCTCGAAGATCGAACCGTATGATTCCACCTTCACGTTGGCGAGCCACGAATCGGACGAGCCGTCCTGGAAGTCCATGACGAGCGTCAGCAGGTATTCGCCCTCGCTGGGCGGGGCGGGAATTGTCGCTTCCCAGCTATGCGTCTCGCGGAGCGGGTACTTCTCGCCGCCCAGGAGCACGTACCCGCCGAGGACGGGTTTCGTCGTCGCGGAATCGGGGACGTAGACGCGGACGGGCATCTTCGGCAGGGCGTGAATCGCGCCGTCGGGCCCGAAGTTCAGGCCGGGGCCGGCGCTCGAGAAGAAACGGACGTCGTTGCCGCGGATGCCCTGCGCCTCGGGAACGGCGTCAGGCGCGGGCGGGATTTCTTCTTCGGGCGTCGCCTGCCCGCCTTGTCCCGCGGGCGTTTCTGACGGGGTTTCCGGCGTCGGTGCGGCGGAGGGAGGCGCGATGCAGTCTGCCGGACAGGATTCGGGAGTCTCCCCTTCCGAGCAAAGCGCGTCGCCGCAGTTAAGGATCACGCCGGTTCCGACGCGCACGCACGCGCCCGCCACGCAGGCGAAGCCGCCGTCGCACGCGCGCTCGACGGCCGTGGCGATGCCGTCCTTGCAGACGGCCTCGCGCACGGCGTTGCCGTTCGCGCATTCGTCCTTCACCTCGTTGTCGCCGGACTTCGCGGATCCGACGGCCGCCTCGTCGGCGGCGTCGGTGTCGAGGCAGACGCCCGGCTTTGCGGGAGTCACGGATACCGCCACTCCCGCGGAGTAGTTCGGCACGCGGTCGAAAGAGAACGCCTTGAAGAAGTACGTCGTGCCGTTCCTGAGTCCGGCGCTCGTGAAGAACGTGCCGGAGCTGTTGTACACGCGTGTGCCGTCGGTCCTCGATTGCGGCTCGGAGCCGGCTTTCCTGACGACGTATGCCCCGCGCCAGTCGGTGCCGGACGGTTTCTGCCACTCGAGCGTCGCCTTGCCGTCGCCGGCGGTCGCCCTGAGGTCGATGACGTCGGGCGGCGGCGTGACGTCGGCGGGCGTGACGAAAGTCAGCGTTTCGGAAACGGAATTTTGCGCGTATTGGTCGGTACCGGACACGCGATAGCGGTAGGTCGCTCCGGGCAGCACGTTCGCGACCGTCACCTTGTGGCTCGTGACGCGACCGGACGCGGAGGCGCGCGAACCGAGCGCTGCACCCGTCCCGTATTCGACGAGCGAGGACGCGG
>CAYOXM010000020.1:0-21838 GCA_964407925.1 uncultured Gammaproteobacteria bacterium | reverse complement strand
CCTCGACGATGAAGAGTTCCGAACGCGACGCGTCTTTCGACGAGCAGTCGGAGAGCTTGCCGGGGAGCGTGAGCCCCTCGAGCGCGCCCTTGCGCAAGACGGTGTCGCGCGCGGCGCGCGCGGCGAGGCGCGCGCGGGAGGCGAGGACGCATTTCTCGATGATTCCCTGGCCGTCTTTCGGATGTTCTTCGAGGAAGATTTCGAGCGCGGAGGAGAACACCGATTCGACGGCGGTCTTGGCTTCGGTGTTGCCGAGCTTCGCCTTGGTCTGGCCCTCGAACTGCGGCTCCCTGATCTTCACGCTGATGACCGCGGTGAGGCCCTCGCGCGCGTCGTCGCCCGTGATGTTCTCGTCCTT
The DNA here is from genome assembly GCA_964407925.1 of uncultured Gammaproteobacteria bacterium. Taxonomy (GTDB): domain Bacteria; phylum Patescibacteriota; class Patescibacteriia; order SG8-24; family SG8-24; genus CAYOXM01. The sequence goes on along the minus strand of CAYOXM010000020.1, from coordinate 21,480 downwards.
CTCCTTCAGGAAGTTCTGTTTGCGCGCGTAGGTGTTCAGGACGCGCGTGAGCGCGGAGCGGAAACCGGCGACGTGCGTGCCGCCTTCGGGATTGAAGATGTTGTTCGCGAAGGCGTAGACGCTTTCCTTGTAGTCGTCGACGTACTGGAACGCGATTTCGCAATCCACGCCCTCAGCTTCCTTGTGAACATAAAAGATGTTCGGGTGCTTCGATTCCTTCTGGTGGTTGAGGTGGCGCACGTAGGAGCGCGTGCCGCCCTCGAAGTAGAAGCCGTACGCCTTCTCCTTTCCTCGCGCGCGCTTGTCGATGATGCGCAGGCGGATGCCGGCGGTGAGGTATGCCTGCTGGCGGAGATGGTTGAGGATCGTGTTCCAGTCGTATTCGACGGTCTGGAAGATTTCAGGGTCGGCCTGGAAGGTGATGGTCGTGCCGGTGCCGCGCGCGTTGCCGACCGGCTTCACCTTGCCCGTCGGGACGCCCCGTTTGTACTCCTGCACCCAGAGCTTGCCGTCGCGCTTCACCTCGGCCTTCACGTGCGTGGAGAGCGCGTTCACGACGGAGACGCCGACGCCGTGGAGGCCGCCGGACACCTTGTATCCGCCGTCGCCGAATTTTCCGCCGGCGTGGAGCTTGGTGAGCACGAGTTCGAGCGCCGAGACCTTGTACTCCTTGTGGAGGTCGACGGGGATGCCGCGGCCGTTGTCCTCGACGGACACGTAGTTGTCGGGGAGGAGCGTGATGACGATCTCGTCACAGTGGCCGGCCATCGCTTCGTCGAACGAGTTGTCGACGACTTCCCAGATCAAATGATGTAGGCCGTCAGGTCCGGTCGAGCCGATGTACATGCCCGGTCGGCGGCGCACCGCCTCGAGGCCTTCGAGGACGGTGATCTGTTTCGCGCTGTATCCGGAACCCTTCTCGTCCTTGTCCTTCTTCTTGTCCGCCATAGATATGGTAGGCAACTGAAAATCCGCGATAGCGGATGTGATTTCGCGAAAATCGTACCACGGGGGTGGGGTAGGGGCAAGATAAACTGCGGACGTCGGTCTGCCGTCGCGCATGGCAAAAGAAAAACCCCGCGGGAACGCGGGGCGGGGCTTCAGGACGAGGCGAGGTAGAACGCGAGCGCGGCCTGCACCAGCGTCGTGACGAGGATGCGACTTGGCGCGACGTGATCGTCGATGTTCTTCATGAGCGCGTAGACGCCGTATCCGATGCCGAGCATGAAGCCGGCGAACAGATACAAGCCGTTCTCGGTCGCGCTCGCCGTGCCGAGGCAGACGCCGAGAATCGTCGATGCGCCCGCGAGAAGCCGCGCCGCCGCATGTTCCCGGCTGGCCGACCAGCGGACGAGGAGCGGCGTCTTGAGCGCGAGCGCGCCCATGGCGACGAGGGCCAACGTCCCTGCCGGGGCCGCGACGACGAAACGGAGCGCGAGCCAGACGAGGCCCACGCCGGCGAGGCTGCTGATGAGCGCGCGATAGTACGCGCTCGCGACGGTCTTTTCCATGCGAACTCCTTTGCTGAAAGGAACGTTTTTTCGTATCACGCCGGCCGCGACCCGTCAAAGCGGGTGGCGGAAGGGGCGGTTTTCTGGTAAAATGAAGCTATCATATATATACGCAATATGGCGTTCGAACCTTCACGCGAGGCGCAGCTCACGGAGGACAAGCTGAACTGGGGCTACTGGTGGGTCACGCACAAGCTGCAGGTGCGGAAGTGGTTCTCCGTTTTCCTCGTCGTCGTCGACATCTTCCTGTGCGGTTTCGCCATCTTCGGTTTCGCCGACTGGTTCTTCGGTTCCGGCGAACGCGAACGGGCGCAGATCGCGCAGCTCACGAAGTCGCCGACGGACTTCTCCTTCTTCCGCCAGAAGAACACGCCCAAGCCGGTCGCGCTCGACAAGGCGACGGTGCTCGGCGCCGGAGACAAGACGTACGACTATTTCGCCAAGTCCGCGAATCCGAACGCGCAGTGGTGGGTGGAGTTCGACTACCGGTTCAAGTCGGGCGCGTTCGAGACGCAGACGAAGCGGGGATACCTGCTGCCCGGCGAAACCAAGCACCTCAACGCGCTCGGCGTGAAATCGGACGTCCGTCCGTCGACGGTCGAGCTCATCGTCGAGAACGTCGCGTGGCACAAGGTGAACCTGCACGAGACGCGCCCCGATTACGCCACGTGGTCCGGTTCGCGGCTGAACTTCCTCGTCAGCGACGTGAAGTACGCGCCGCCCGCCCCGAGCGATCCCATCGCGGTGAGCCGCGCGACGTTCACGCTGACGAACGACACCGGCTTCGGCTACTACAACGTCGGGTTTTTCGTCACGCTGTACTCCGGCTCGCGCATCGTCGGCGTGAACCGCATCGTCATCAGCGACCTCCGGCCCGGCGATCGCCGCACTGTCGAGGCGAGCTGGTTCTTCGACCTGCCGACGGTGTCGAAGGTCGACGTGAAACCTGAGGTGAACATATTTGATGATCGCGTGTACATCCCTCCAGGAAAGTGAGCGAGCCGTCCTGCCGGCGGATCGCGTCGTTACAATTCCTCATCGATGAGCTGCATCGACTCCGGAATTGCGCCCAGCGCTCCATCCGGCAGGACGGCTCCGTGGTTGACCGGCCGTCGTCCTGTTCATCACCGGGCAATTCCGTTATAAACTCCTCAGGGAGTTTATTTGTTTTCCATGATTGCCGGGTACTTCAGGAAATTCGACTGGGTGCTTTTCGGTGCGGCCGTGCTGCTCACGATCTTCGGGCTGTCGGCGATTTACAGCACCTCGCTCGGCGCGGGCGCGACCGGCGGGGACTTTTCCAATTTTTGGAAGCAGGCGGCGTTCGCCGGCGCGGGCGTCATCCTCGCCCTCGCGGTACCGCTCGTGAACTACCGCACTCTCGCGGGGCTGTCGAAGGTGTTTTACGCGGGCGCCATCGTCCTGCTCGGCGCGGTACTCGTCTTCGGCACGACGGTACGCGGTACGCGCGGCTGGTTCGGCGTCGGGGGATTCGGCATACAGCCGGTCGAACTCGTGAAGCTCTGTCTCATCATTTTTCTCGCCAAGTTCTTCAGCGACTACGCCCGGCACGCCGGTGGTCTCAAGCAGATTTTAGGTTCCGGGCTCGCGCTCGCCGGCGTGTTCTTCCTCGTCATACTCCAGCCGGACTTCGGTTCGGGATTTCTCCTGCTCTGCGTGTGGGGCTCGCTCCTGCTCGTCTCCGGCATCAAACGTTCGCACCTCCTCGTCATCGCGCTCCTGTGCGTCGCGACCGCCATCCTCGCGTGGGGGTTCGTGCTGAAGCCGTACCAGAAGGATCGCATCACCGCGTTCTGGGATCCGAGCGTCGATCCGCTCGGCAAGGGCTACAACGTGACGCAGTCCATCATCGCCATCGGCTCCGGGGGGCTGACGGGGAAGGGTCTCGGCTTCGGTTCGCAGAGCCAGCTGCGCTTCCTCCCGGAGCGGCAGACCGACTTCATCTTCGCCGTCGTGGCGGAGGAGCTCGGCTTCCTCGGCGTGCTGTTCGTGATGGCGCTGTTCGGGACCATCTTCTATCGCGGCTATAAACTCGCGTCGAACGGCCGTGACGATTTTTCCGTCTTCCTCGTCATGGGCATCATGGTGTCCCTTGCCGTCGAGGCGGTCGTGAACGTCGGCGGCAACCTGCGCATCATGCCCGTGACCGGCGTCACCCTGCCGTTCCTGAGTTACGGCGGCAGCTCGCTTCTCGTGAAGTTTTTGATGATCGGAGTGCTCGAATCCATCGCGGTGCGGCGATAGGTTGAAGCTTCAGAGGTTCAAAGGTTAGAGCTTTCAAAGCGCTCTAACCTTTGTCGCTTTGCAGCTCTAAGTTTCCGATGTGCACAAATCCGATTGACCCGAGGGTCAAAAAATGATAGTATTTACTCACAAGGATGCGGTCGGTGGACAACCCGCCGGCAAAAACAAAAATAAGGTCGCGCGCATCCGCGGCCGGGCAAAACAAAAACGTTATGCCGGTCCCGTCCAACCAGCCGTCGCAATTCTTCGACGAGGGCGTCAAGCTGATCTCGTACTGTCCGTTGTGCGAGTCGAGCTACAACCCGTCGCAAGCGAAAGTCCTCGGCGAGAAGGAGGACAGCCACCTGCTGCACATCCAGTGCGGCAATTGCTCGAACGCGATCATCGCGCTCGTGCTGATCTCGACCGTCGGCGTCAGCTCGGTCGGCATGGTGACGGACCTCGGTTACGAGGAAGTGAACCGGTACAAGGACGCGCCCGCGGTTTCCACCGATGACGTCATCGAGACGCATCATCTCCTGCGCGACGAAGGCCGGCTCTTCGAACGGCTGTTCGCCTGAGCGAGTGAACAAGATACCTGAACCCCGCCGCACGGCGGGGTTTTTGATTTTCTGATCAAAGAAAAACCGACCGAAGCCGGTCGGCAGTCGTCACCCGAGCAGGTGGGCGGCGAGACGGAACACGACGAGCGCGACGGTCGCCATGGCGACGGCGGCCATGAGCCGGTCGCCGTGCGACCAGGCGTACGCGGCGAGCGCGACCTGGCTCACGATGAGCATGAGCAGCAATCGCGTGATGCTTCGTTCGCGCTTCGTGAGCAGCGCCAGGAGCGAGTCATACATGAGCCTCAGGTCTTTTTCCATCGCTATCCGCCTCCGATGCGCGGGGTGCGGACGAACGTTATGGCACGCGCGGGCGCGGGTCAACCTTGAACGGGGCGACGAGGGCGGGCCCCAGCCTCTTGCCAAATCCGGAACCTTCCTGTATATACAGAGGGATAGCGAAAGCCCCTTTTTTATTTTCCCCGCCATTTCAGGCGGGGTCCCGCCCTTCTCTGAAAAGAGGTTCGGGTGGCGGGACGGGGACTCGCCCTAAAATATCCTCTCCGCATATGGAGGCACTCAAACTTGAAGCAAAGAAGCGCGACGTGGTCGGCAAACAGGTCAAACAGCTCCGTGAGGAGGGCGTGATTCCGGCCGTCGTGTACGGTCACGGCGTCGAAGCCAAGAACATCACGGTCGATTTCCGCGCGTTCGAGAAGGCGCTTCGCCAGGCCGGCGAGTCGTCCCTCGTTGACCTCGTCATCAACGGCGACGAGGCGGTGAAGGTCCTCATCCAGGACGTCCAGTACGACCCGCTGAAGAGCAGGGCCATCCACGCCGACTTCCGCCAGGTCAACATGAAGGAGAAGCTCGAGGCCGACGTCATCCTGAAGCTCGTCGGCGAAGCGCCGGCAGTGAAGGCCCTTGGCGCCATCCTCGTCCGCAACCTGAACGCCGTTACGGTGCGCTGTCTCCCGCAGTACCTCGTCCACGAGATCGAGGTCGACCTCGGCACGCTCAAGAACTTCGACGACAGCATCAAGGTGGGCGACATCACCCCGCCGGAAGGCATGGAGTTCATGAACGGTCCCGAGGAACTCATCGTGCTCGCGCAGCAGCCGATCTCGGAAGACGAGCTCGCCGCGCTCGAGGCGAAGCCGGAAGCCGACGTCACCGCGGTGAAGGCCGCCAACGAGGAAAAGAAGGCCGAGCGCGACGCCGCCGCCGAGGCGGACGCGAAGGAGTAAAAGCCCCTTGCGGACCCCCGCCGTTCAGTGGTCTCATGAAGACGAACGGCGGGATAGCGCCGGCAACAGCCACGCCATGGAACCCATGGAAGAAAACAAAACCGCCCGTCAGCAGCCTGAGCCGCAGAGGGCGGTTTTCAGTTTCCGGGAGTGGTTCTGGCGCGAGTCCGCGGGGTTCAGCGTCCTGCTGTTCGTCGCGGCGCTCGCGGTCGCGGGCATCACGTGGACGTACCTCTCGGGCGACGGCACGTGGGCCGGTTTCAGTTCCCGCCGGAGCGCGACGCGCGCGGCGAAGCTCGCGGCGGGTGCCGAGACGCCGGTGCCGCCTCCCGCGCCCCCGACGGTGCGGCGCGTCATCGACGGCATGCCCGTGCCCGAAGGGACGCCGGAGGGCGGGTACTACGCGGTGATGATCGACAACCATTCGGACGCGCGTCCGCAGGCCGGCGTCGCGGAGGCGTCGCTCGTGTACGAGGCTCCGGTCGAGGGCGGCATCACGCGCCTGCTCGCGGTGTTCCCTGCGGAGGCGAAGGCCGAACGCATCGGCCCGGTCCGTTCGGCCCGACCGTACTACCTCGACTGGGCCGCCGAACTCGACGCCGCGTACGTCCACGTCGGCGGCAGTCCGGAAGCGCTCGACCAGATCAAGGCGACGGCCGGGTTCATGGACCTCAACGAGATGTACGCCGGAAAATACTTCTGGCGCGACAAGGCGCGGTCCGCGCCGCACAGCACGTTCACGTCGATGGAACTCCTCCGTCAGGCGCATGAGGCGCGATTCGCCGACCGCGAGCGCAAGGAGGTTGCCGCGTGGAAGTTCAAGGACGACGCCCCCGAGGGCGAACGGCCGGAAGGCGGCGCGGAACTCGCCATCGGGTACGCCGACGCGTATAGGGTGGCGTGGCGCTACGATCGCGGCGCGAACCAGTTCGTCCGCGTGCGGGGCGGCAAGGAAGAAAAGGATGCCGGGGGCGTTCCTGTACGGGCGAAAAACGTCGTGATACAATTCGTCGAGACCAAGGTCCTCGACGAAGTCGGCCGCCGCCGCATAGATACGAAGGGCGGGGGCGAAGCGCTCGCCGCCATCGACGGCAGGGTCGTCGGCGGACGGTGGAAGGTCGTCGGCGGACGCACGCGGTTCGTCGACGCCGCCGGCAACGAATTTTCATTCGTCGCGGGACCGACGTGGATCGAAGTGGTACCTAATGACACGCCCGTGACGCACTGAGCGGCGCGCGGCTCCCAATCGGAACACCCTATGCACGACACCAGGCACTCGGCCCGCGGCTTCACGCTCATCGAGCTCCTGCTCGTCATCGCCATCATCGGCGTCATTGCGACTGTCGCCCTGGTCGGCCAGAGCAGCGCTCAGGCGAAGCGTCGCGACGTGAAACGCGTATCGAACATCGTGGAGCTGCAGAAGGCGATTTCCCTGTATCTCGCGAAGGTCCAAACGTACGTCGTCTATACGGGCTGCATCACCGGAGCGGATCCCGTCACGACCGGGCTCAAGACGAACGCCTTCATCGGGGCGGGGGCGAGCCTGGTTGATCCGAAATTCCCGACCGACGTGACGAAATGTTACTACTACGACAGCAACGGTTCCAAATATACGCTTCGCTATACGCTCGAACAGGACTCCGCCGCCGGGGCGGCAGGTGATCATACGGTGGTTCCGTAACCCGTAACGGCAAAGAAAACGCTCCGATGGCATCGGAGCGTTTTTCGTTCAGGGAATGTCCGCGCGGAGGCCGATGACGACGCCGGCGGGGTTGCGGATGCGGGCGACGGACGCGCCGGGGAACGCCCGTCGCACGTACGCCAAGAGCGGCACGTATTGTCGCGGCAGTATTTCGAAGACGATTCGGGAACCGGGAGCGGGACGCGCCGCCGCGATCTGGTCGACGAGCTTCCGTGAGGCTTCGAGTCCGTCGCGGCCGGAAAGCAGCGCAGATTTCGGTTCGAAGCGGCGGATGTCCGGCGCGAGCGAGCGCCACGTCGGCGCGGGCAGGTACGGGAGGTTGGCGACGACGAGCGCGGGGCCTTCGGCCAGGAACCGTCGGGCCGGCGCGAGCAGGTCGCCTTTTTTGAAGACGACGCGCACGCCGTGCCGTTTCGCGTTGGCGCGGGCGACGCGTATCGCGGCCGCCGAGACGTCGGTGGCGGCGACGGTCGCGCGTGGCAGCGCGGACGCGAGCGATACCGCGATGCAGCCGGAACCGGTGCCGACGTCGACGGCGGTCGTGACGTCCTCCATGCCCTCGAGCGCGGTCTCGACGAGCGTTTCCGTCGCGGGGCGGGGGATGAGCGTCGCACGCGTGACACGAAATTCACGGCCCATGAACCAGGCGTTGCCCAGCAGGTAGGCCAGCGGCTCGTGGCCGCGGCGGCGGGTGACGAGCGTGCGGAAACGCCTTTCCGCGGCGCGGCCGAGCGGGCGCTCGGAGCGCGTCAGCAGTTCCTCGCGCGAGCGGCGCGTCGCGTGGGCAAGCAGCGCTTCGGTTTCGCGCGCGGCATCGGCTCCGTCGCACCGGTGTCCGGCGAGCCGGCGCGCGCCGAAAAGGATGGCGTCGCGGACCGTCATGTCCGCGCCGCGCGTTCGCGCAAAGCCGTCGCCGCCCGTTCGAGGTCCTCGGGTATTCCGATGGGAAGCCAGAACGTCGTCTTCACGACCGCGACGGGGTGGTCCTCGGTCATCGTCGCGACGGTCTGCGGCAGGCCGAATTCGGCGCCGTTCCTGATGGGCACGAGGGGGTAGTCGAAGAATCGCCGGTCGAGGGAGTACATGCCGACGTTCACGAGTCCTGCCTTCGGCGTGCCGGCAGTCGCCTCGACGATTTCGAGAAGGCGGCCGTCCGCGCCGGTCGCGAGCAGGCCGAACCGGTCCTGCGGTCCGGTTTCCTGTACCGCGACCGCGAGGCCTTGGCCCATGAGGGCGCGTATGTCGTCGGTCGCGTACAGGTCGTCGCCGTTCAGCACGACGAACCGGTCGTTGAGGACGGGTTCGCACGCGGCGATGGCGCCGCCCGTGCCGTCGAGCGCCTTCTGCGCGACGTACGTCATTTTCCGTCCGTGCCATTCGGCGCCGAAATGCCCGATGACGCGTTCCTTCAGGTAGCCGACCACGAGGATGACCTCGTCGATTTCTTCCGGCAGCCCGTCGATCGTCCATTCGAGAATCGGGCGTCCCGCGACGGGAAGCATCGGTTTCGGCGTGGTGAGGGTGTGCGGCCGGAGCCTCGTGCCGAGGCCGGCGGCCATGATGACCGCTTGCATACTTTTTTATTCGTCATCGTCCTCCCCGCCGGCCGCGGCGAGCGCGCCGTTCATCGACGCCGAACGCACTGCGGCGATGAGCGGGTCGATGTTGCCGTCGAGGATGTCGGGGATGCCGTGCCACGACTTCTTGATGCGATGGTCGGTGACGCGGTCCTGCGGGTAGTTGTAGGTGCGGATTTTCTCGGACCGTTCGCCCGTACCGACCTGTCCGGACCGCAAGGCCTTTTCGGCCGCACGGCGCTTTTCCTCCTCGATGGCGTAGAGCCGCGCGCGGAGGATGCTCATCGCGCGCTCCTTGTTCTGCGTCTGCGAACGTTCGTCCTGGCACTGCACGATCATGCCGGTCGGCAGGTAGGTGACGCGGACGGCGGAATAGGTCGTCTGCACGCCCTGGCCGCCGTGGCCGCCGGCGAGGAAGGTGTCGATGCGCAAGTCCTTCTGTTCGATCTTGATGTCGATGTCCTCGGCCTCCGGCATCACCGCGACCGTGACGGTCGACGTATGGATGCGTCCGGCCTTCTCGGTGTCGGGCACGCGCTGGACGCGGTGCACGCCGCTTTCGAATTTCAAATCGCGATAGGCGTTCGAACCCTCGACCATGAAGATGATTTCCTTGTAGCCGCCGAGCTCGGTGCGGTTCGACGACGACAGCTTGGTCTTCCACCCGCGACGTTCCGCGAAGCGCGAATACATCCGGAACAGTTCCGCGGCGAACAGCGCCGCCTCGTCGCCGCCGGTGCCGGCGCGAATTTCGAAGTAGCAGTTCTTGCTGTCCATCGGTTCGGGCGGGACGAGCGCGGCCTCGAGTTCCTCGCGCACGCGTTCCTCCTCGGCCGTCAGGCGGACGAGCTCCTCCTTCGCCATCTCCTTGAGCTCGGCATCGCCGGTTTCCGCGACGGTACGTTCGGCCTCGTTCTTCGCCGAGACGACGGCCTCGTGCCTGTCGGCCAGCTCGAGGCAGAGTTTCACGTCGTTGTATTCCTGGTTGAGCGACTTCAGTTTCCGGGAATCGCCAAAAGTGGCCGGATCGGCGAGAGCGGTTTCGATCTCCTTGGCGCGGACGCGCTTTTTTTCCGTGGCGTTCGTCAGGTCCATAAGGAAAGTATAAACAAAGAGTGACAGAGCGTAACGCCCTTGTCACCCTTTGTCCGACCGAAGTTACTTGGCGTCCTTCTTCGCCTTGCGTGCGGCGGTCTTGGCCTTCTTGCCGGGCGCCTTCGCGGCGGCCTTCTTGTCCTTGCGCTCTTGGAACTTCTCGACGCGGCGGGCCGTGTCGACGAGCTTCTGCTTGCCCGTGTAGAACGGGTGGCAGTTCGAGCACAATTCGATCTGAATCTCCTTCACGGTCGAGCCCACGGTGAACTCGTTGCCGCAGGCGCAAATCACCTTGGCGTCGGGGTAGTAGGTCGGATGGGTATCCTTCTTCATAACGGCGGCTAAATACAACAGGGCGAGAATAGCACCGGTCGCGTTTTTTGGCAAGGCGGCGGCAGGGGATTGACTTTCAGGCCGGTTTCCGCTAGATTACGCCCCGCACCGGCCGAAAGACGGCCGACGGGTGCGAACAGGAGTCGAGAGAATGAGCAACCAAGACAAGCTCACGAGCGTCAGCGACACCGGCGTGGCGGAGGCGGACTACGATGTCGTGCGGTTCAGCGTCACCATCGAAGGGAAGGGGAAGACCGGCCCGGCGGCGAAGGAGAACGCCCGTGCCGGCATCGACGCGACGACGGCGACGATCAAGGCGCTCGAGGCCGATGGCGTCAACGTCGATCGGGATCGCCTGAAGGCCTCGTTGTCGGTGAACGCGCATCAGAAGTACGACCGTCAGTCCGGCGAGCACAAGAAGGACGGCTACCTCGCGACGTACACCGTCACGTTCAGCAGCACGTCCGTCGACAAGGCGAGCGACATCCAGGACAAGCTGACGTCGATTCCCGACGCGCAGGTCGCTCCGCCCGACTTCAAGATCCTCGATCTCGCCGGGCTTCAGCGCAAGGCGCTCATCGACGCGAAGGCCAAGGTCGACCGGCGCTTCGACGACCAGTGCGCCGTGCTCGGCGTCCGCGAGACCGACTGCGCGCTCGCGTCATGGGACGTGCGCTACGACGACTCGGAGTCGGCGGGCGCGCGGCCGATGCGCGCGGCGATGGCGATGGAGTCCGTCGCCCATGACGGCGGCGGACCGCCGCCCGTTGAGATCAAGGCCGGAAAGGCCAGGGTCAAGGCGACGCTCACCATCACGTACCAGCGCAAGTCATCGTCGAGGAAGTCCTCCGCCAAGTCGCCCTCCTCCTCGGCCGGCAACGGCGGCGGCAAGCCCGCGACGACCCGTTCCGCGACGGCAGGCTAGCCCGTCGCCGCGTTACGTACCGACCGTCCCGCTTCGCGCGGGGCGGTTTTTTCCTGTCCCGGGAGGATTGACTTTTGACGGAATTCGTGCTACGTTCAGCCGTCGTGCCCGCCCGCGCGCGTGCGACAAAACCATCAACCAGAGGAGGCTCCTTTGAACCGAGACACCATCGCCCTGCAGCTCCTGTTCGCCGGCTTTTCCCCGTCCGCGCTCGACGATGACGAGGCGCGAAGCCCGGACCCGCAGTTCGTCCGCAGCGTCCGCGACCGCATCAGTTACTTTCTCGAGACGGTCGACCGGTGCGACATCCTGTTCCTCGACCAGCGCGACGGCACCTTCGTCTTCCTGGTCTCCGCGAGGACCGAAGAACACCTACCGCTCATCATGAGCGCCATCGCCGCGGAGAAGCCGCTCCTCCGGGAGCTCAACGTGGACCCGCACGGGATCCGCCTGCAGTGGGACTTCATCCGCATCGAGGTTCCGCACCCCGGTCCGGCCGACGCCGAATGACCGAAGCCCCGCACCATCCGGTGCGGGGCCTTGCTTTTTTCGGCCTTCTTCTATAGAGTACCGCCGTGGAAAGCGGGATGACCGCCTTCCTTCTAATCATCTCTCATACGCTTCGTAAAAGGCGGCGTGTCCTGCCCCCCACTTACTTTGTCATGGAGCCTCAAGTCGATCACGATCATCATGCTGATGACGAGGCGGCCTGGGAAAAGCTGGTGTCAAAGTAAGTGGGGGGTCGCGGCGCTGAAGCGTAGAGGAATTAAGGGCATTTTTTCTTATTTTATGCCGCAGTTACCGACACTCCTGGAGCTGCTCCAGGCCGGCGTGCACTTCGGGCACCGTGAGTCCCGCTGGCACCCCAAGATGCAGCAGAACATTTTCGGCGCGAGGAACGGGATCCACATCGTGGACCTCGACAAGACCCTCGTCCTGCTTAAGGACGCGCTCGAATACACGCGCGACACCGTCGCCCGCGGCGGCACCATCCTTTTCCTCGGCACCAAGCGCCAGGCCAAGGACATCGTGAAGAAGTACGCCGAGGAGTGCGGCATGCCGTACGTCTCGGGCCGCTGGCTCGGCGGCACGCTCACCAACTACGGCGAGGTCATGAACCTCGTCCGCCATTTCAACGACCTGAAGGCCAAGCAGGCCTCCGGCGCGCTCGCCAAGTACACCAAGAAGGAGCAGGCGAACTTCGCCAAGGAGATCGAGGACCTCGAAGGCAAGGTCGGCGGCATCGCCAACATCGTCCGCCCGCCCGACGCCGTCTTCATCATCGACCTCAAGAAGGAGAAGACCGCGCTCGCCGAGGCGATCGTGAAGAAGGTCCCGATCATCGCGCTCGTTGACACGAATGTGAATCCGGAACTGGTCCAGCATCCCATCCCGTCGAACGACGACGCGGTGAAGACGATCGACCTCATGACCCGGCTCGTCGCCGAGGCGGTGAAGGAAGGCAAGGCGCTCCGCATGCAGAAGTCGGCCGAGGCCGACAAGGAGAAGCTCAAGGCCGTCGCGGCGGATGCCCCGGTCGGCAAATAGTTCAGGTTAGAGCTGCAAAGCTTCAAAGGTTAGAGCGGTTACAAAGCTCTAACCTCTAACCTCTGAACCTCTAACCTGTTATTTTTATGACCATCGATTCCAAGACCGTGTCCGAACTGCGTGCCATGACCGGCGCCGGCATCGTCGACTGCAAGAAGGCGCTCGAAGAGACCGGCGGCGACATGCAGAAGGCCGCCGAGCTGCTCCGCAAGAAGGGCATCGCCAAGGCCGGCAACAAGGGCGAGCGCGCCACCAAGGAAGGCCTCGTCGATTCCTACATCCACGGCGGCGGCCGCGTCGGCGTGCTCGTCGAGGTGCTCTGCGAGACCGACTTCGTCGCCCGCACCGAGCAGTTCAAGGAATTCGTCCACGAGGTCGCGATGCAGATCGCCGCGACGAACCCGCTCTACGTTTCTCCCGACCAGATTCCCGCGGAAGTGATCGAGAAGGAGAAGGAGCTCGCGATGGCAGAGTTCGCCGGCTCGTCCAAGCCGCGCGAGGTCATCGAGAAGATCGCCTCCGGCAAGATCGAGAAGTACTACTCCGAGGTCTGCCTCCTCAACCAGGCGTACATCAAGGACGAGGACAAGACCGTCGGCGAGTACCTGAAGGAAATCATCGCCAAGACCGGCGAGAACGTGCAGATCAAGCGATTCAGCCGTTTCGCCCTCGGTGCGGAATAACCCGCTCCGGCCAAGAAAGCCGCCCTCCGAAGGGGCGGCTTTGGCGTTGACCCCGCTGCAGGGCGCTGCAGAGGGGTTGACTCTTCGGAGTTCCGGCGTTACTGTCCACCGTCGTCGTTCGCGACGGCAAGGAGGACACGATGAGGGACGCGTTCCACTGCGACTGCCTGAACCCCGACGGTTTCGTCGCGACCGTCGACTGCACCAAGACGCTCGCGGAGCTGCTCTCCGCGGGTGATTTCCGGGAAATCCCGGACCTCGATCCGTTCCGGTTCGCGGTCACGCCCGGCCCCCGCCGCGACGTCCGCATGGGCCTCTTGCACGTCTTCAAGGACTCGATTTACGAGGAGATCGTCGCCGCCTGCGCCGAACGAAAGGTGAAGGCCGCGCGGCCCGAGGAACTGCTCGCGTTCGGCGCGCGGTATCCGGACCACCAGCGGCGCAACTTCGTCCTCGCGCTCGGCGTCATCGACGTCGATCCGGTATGGCCGTCGTCCGCGACCGCCATCGGCCTCTCCGGGGACGGCGACGGCAGGTACGTCGAAACGACGTACCTCGAGAACGGCATTCCCGCCGGCACGCACGTCCTCTTCGTCTACTGACGGACGGCCCCGCGACTTCGCGGGGTTTTTCTTTTGCGTTGACGGGACGGCGCGGTCGTGCGATTCTCCCGACGGTTCTTTTCCCCGGAGGAGATCATGTCCGACAAGCCCCGCGACGGCCACGTCGATTGTCTGTCCGTGCACGGCAAGACCGTGCGCGTCCCGCGTTCCCGCCTGCAGTTCCGTCCCGGCGCGTACGGCTTCGTCTTTCGCGACGGCAAGATGCTGTTCGTGAAGATGCGCCTGAACGGCAAGTACTGCCTGCCCGGCGGCGGCATCGATCTCGGCGAGCCCGCGCTCGACGCGCTGACGCGGGAGATCAAGGAGGAGTCCGGCCTCGACGTCGTCGTCGGCCGCTTCATCGGCGTGTGGGAGAACTTCCATTACTACGATCCCCAAGATCGGGCCTGGCACGGCTACGCGTTCTGCTGGGAGTGCGAGCCGAAGGCCGGCGGTTTCGACCTCGATCCCGATGCCGGGGACGAGGACGAGGGGAATCCCGAATGGGTCGACCTCTCGACGCTCTCTCCCGAAGACTGTCACGGCATCACTTGGCATACGGTCTGCGAGTTCCTCGACAAGACGGGACGGCGCGACCCGTCCTACGTCGCCATCGAGACCTATCTCGAGGTGACCGAGCGCGGCGGCTTCTGATTTTTTGCGGACGTACCTGGTACGTCCGCTTTTTGCTATACTTTTTGGCGTCTCTATATATCTAATCGTCCCTATGGCTATCCGCGTCGCCATCAACGGCTTCGGCCGCATCGGCAGGAACACGTTCAAGGCCGCCTTCGGCCGCCTCAAGGATCTCGAGTTCGTCGCCGTCAATGACCTCACGGACACGAAGACCCTCGCGCACCTCCTGAAGCACGACACGAGCTATGGCGCGTACGACCACGAGGTGTCGCACGACGACAAGAACCTGATCATCGACGGCAAGAAGCTCCGCGTCTACGCCGAGAAGGACCCCACGAAGCTGCCGTGGGCCGCGGAGAAAATCGACGTCGTGCTCGAGTGCACCGGCCGCTTCACCGACGAGGCGGGCGCCGGACAGCACCTCACCGCGGGCGCGAAGCGCGTCATCATCTCGGCTCCGGCAAAGGGCATCCCGACGCACGTGCTCGGCGTGAACCCCGAGGGGGCGGGCAAGCCGAAGATCATCAACAACGCGTCGTGCACCACGAACTGCATCGCGCCGGTGGCCGCCATCATGCACCAGGCGTTCGGCATCAAGAAGGCGCTCATGACGACGACGCACGGCTATACCGCGGACCAGAACCTGCAGGACGGTCCGCACAAGGACCTGCGCCGCGCCCGCGCCGCCGCAGCGAACATCGTGCCGACGTCGACCGGCGCCGCCATAGCGGTCACCGAGGCGATTCCCGAACTCAAGGGCCTGTTCGACGGTCTTGCCCTCCGCGTTCCGGTGCCGGTGGTCTCGCTCTCCGATTTCACCTTCCTCCTCAAGAAGAAGACCACGGCGGAAGAGATCAATGCGCTGTTCAAGAAGGAGGCGAAGTCCGCGCGGTGGAAGGGCGTGCTCGCGGTGACCGAGGAGCCGCTCG
This sequence comes from uncultured Gammaproteobacteria bacterium, assembly GCA_964407925.1. Taxonomy (GTDB): domain Bacteria; phylum Patescibacteriota; class Patescibacteriia; order SG8-24; family SG8-24; genus CAYOXM01. The sequence goes on along the minus strand of CAYOXM010000020.1, from coordinate 5,885 downwards.
TGTCGTCGGACTTCATCAAGAATCCGTACTCGTCCATCGTCGACCTCGGCCTGACCAAGGTCATCGACGGCGACTTCGTGAAGGTCGTCGCGTGGTACGACAACGAGTGGGGGTACTCCTGCCGCCTCGGCGAGATGGCGTTACTGGTAGGGAAATCATTGAAGAAGTAGGTCGTCACGAGGATGTACGAGCTCGTCTTCGATGCCATCATCGCCTCGGTCATGGCGGCAGTGCCGCTGTACTGGGTGCTGTCGTGGCGACGGCGGAAGGCGGGCGGGGCCGGCGGACCGGACCTCCTCGGCGCGATCCTGACGCTCGCGTGGCTCGTCGTCGGGTACGGAAGTTTCGTCGAGCCGCGGCTTCTCGTCACGCGCGACTACGACCTGCCGCTCGCCGCGCGCGGCGTCGAGCCGCGGACGCTCACCGTAGCGGTGATTTCCGACCTGCATCTCGGCACGTACCGGCACGCGGAATGGGTGCAGACCGTCGTCGACCGCGTGAACGCCGCGAAGCCCGACCTCGTGCTCCTTGCGGGGGACCTTGCGTCGAACGCAGCGGGCATCAAGGAATTCGGCGCGCTCCGAGGGCTGCGATCCCGTTACGGCGCGTATGCCGCGCTCGGCAATTGGGATTACCTCACCGGTGCCGTCGACGTGCGGCGGGCGGTCGAGGCGACGGGCGTCGAAGTCCTCACGAACGAGTCGGTCGGCATCGACGTCGGCGGGCGCGAGTTACGGATCGCGGGACTCGACGACGTCCGTTACGGCAAGCCTGATTGGGACGCGGCGCTCCGCGACGTTCCGCCGGACGCGTTTACCGTGCTCCTCGTGCACAATCCCGACGCCGCCCCGGTCGCGGAAGTCCGCGGCATCCCGCTCGTCGTCGCGGGACACACGCATGCCGGCCAGATCAGGCTCCCGCTCCTCGGTCCCGTCCCGCCGCTGCCCACGAAGCTCGGTAAATTCTTCGACAAGGGGACCTTCGCCATCGGTCCGACGCGCCTGTTCATCACGCCCGGCGTCGGCGAATCCGGTCCTCGCGCACGCCTGTTCGATCCGCCGGAAATTTCCGTCCTCCACCTCACTTTCTAAACGCTATGCCCGACGCACAACGCACCTCAGTCGTCATCCTCGGCGCCGGATTCGGCGGCATCGCCGCCGCGCTCGCGCTCGCGAAGAAGGGCCCGGGCAGGGGGCGCTGCCGCATCACCGTCGTCGACCGCTCGCCCTTCCACACGTTCGCGCCGCTCCTCTACGAAGCGGCGACCGGCTTCATGGAGCACGAGAACGTCGGCAGCGCGAAGCTCCTCGCTTCAGGAGTCGCCATCGACACCGCGGCGCTCCTTTCGCCGCACGGCGTCGATTTCGTCGAAGACGAGGTCACGGGCCTCGACTGGGAACGGCGTCAGGTCGTCCTGCGCGACGGGCAGATCGGCTTCGATCATCTCGTCATCGCGCTCGGCGCCGAGACGAATTATTTCGGCATAAAAGGGATGCAGGAGCACGCCCTCGTGCTCAAGACCTCGCGCGACGCCGACCGGTTGCGCCAGCGCGTCCACGACTGCCTGCACATGAAGGCGGAAGGGAAGCGGCAGGCGGTCAACGTCGTCATCGGCGGCGGCGGCGCGACCGGCGTCGAGCTCGCGAGCGAAATGACGATGTTCCTGCGCCAGCATCTCGCGAAGAGGCATCTCGCCCCCGGCGACTTCCACATCACGCTCGTCGAGGCGCAATCGCGCGTGCTCGGCGCGATGGATCCCGACCTCTCGGCATTCGCGCTCCAGCGGCTGAAGACGCTCGGCGTCCACGTGCATCTCGACACGGCGGTAAAAGAGGTCGCGCACGGCAAGGTCACGCTCATGGCGCGCCCCTGCCGTCCGGGCGAGACCGTCGATCAGCTGCTGTGCGACTTCAAGTACGAAGGTCCGAAGACGATGGACGCCGACATCATCGTCTGGTCCGGCGGCATTCGCGGTTCCTCGACGCTCGAGCGTCTCGACGTCCCGCTCGACGAGCGCGGCCGCCGCATTCCGACCGACGCGACGCTCGCCGTCCCCGGCCGGAAGGACGCCTTCGTCATCGGCGATTCCGCGCTGCTCATCGACCCGAAGACGAAACTTCCCGTCCCGTGGCTCGCGCAGTCCGCGATGGTGATGGGCCGCACCGTCGCCGATACCGTCATCAGCCGCATGGCCGGCCGCCCCGACGTCCCGTACCGTTTTCCGGCGTACCCCGTCGTCGTCCCGCTCGGCGGCAAGTTCGCCGCGGCGAAGGTCGGCCGACGCAAATTCCGCGGCCTCTCCGGCTGGGTCATCCACGAACTCGCGGCGCTGCGCTACTTCATGACCATCCTTCCTTTCTGGAGCGCGCTCGGCCTGTGGTGGCGGGGGACCGTCATGTACGCCAAAAACGACTAGCGCGGGCGTTTCGTCCATACAAAGAGCCCCACGACGGATGTCGCGGGGCTTTCGTTTCGGACTAGGTTCCTTCGGCGGCGTTCTCCGTCCTCCTACGCCTGCGTGACGCCTTGCCGCCCTTGCGGCCGGCTTCGCGCGCCTCTTCCGTCGAGAAACGGTGGGCGGTGCCTGCGCGGTGCGCGGCTTTGCCGCCCGCGCTCGCGATTTCCTTGACGCGGTTCGGGTCCATCACCGCGAAGCCGCGCTTCTTCTTCGGTTTCTCGGCCGCGTCGGTCTCCGACGGCTCGTTCGTGCCGATGGCCTGCGTTGCGGGGTTGTTCATGTTCGTCCTCGTCTTGTTCGTCGTTTCGAGGGCAAGGAAGGAACGTGACGGGCCAATTTAAGCCAAAAATCGATCCATGTCAAGACGGCGTGCGGTGCGCCACTCGTCGTGGTATACTGTCGCGGTATTTCAACCCCACGGCCATGAAGCTCGCCACGCTCGCAAAATTCAAGAATCTCAAGGGAAAACGCGTGCTTTTGCGCGTGGATTTCAACGTGCCGCTCGGCCCGAAGGGGAAGATCGGCCCGGAGGAGGACGCGCGCATCCGCGCCTGCCTTCCGACCATCGAACGCCTGCTCAAGGCCGGCGCCAGGGTCATCGCCGTGTCGCATCTCGGCCGGCCGGAGGGCCGCGAGGCGAAGTACTCGCTCGAACCGGTGGCCAAGCACCTCGCCAAGCTCGTCGACGCCCGCGTGCGATTCGTCCCTGACAGCATCGAGGACGACGAGAAGGTCGAACGCAAGCTCGCCCTTCTCAAGGACGGCGAGATCGCCCTGCTCGAGAACATCCGTTTCTACTCCGGCGAGGAGAAGAACAGCGTCTTCCTCGCGCGGCGGCTTGCCTCGTTCGCGGACATTTTCGTGAACGACGCGTTCGCCGTCGCCCACCGCGCCCACGCGTCGAACGTCGGCGTCGCGAAATTTCTCCCGTCGGTCGCCGGCCTGCTTGTCGAACAGGAAGTGAGGCATCTCTCCCACGTGCTCGAAAAGCCGAAGCGTCCGTTTGTGGTGCTCATGGGCGGGGCGAAAATCGCCTCGAAGCTCCCGACGCTCGAGAAGCTGCTCAAGGTCGCGGACAGGGTGCTCGTCGGCGGCGGCATGGCGAACAACTTCTTCAAGGCCAAGGGCATGAAGGTGGGGGATTCGCTCGTCTCCCCCGCGGACGTCCGTCTCGCGAAACGTCTCCTGGGCAAGCGCAACCTCGTGCTCCCGCTCGACGTCCTCGTCGCGACGCGGCTCGACGAAGGGGCGAATCCGCAGGTGCGAAAGCCCGGCGAAATCGAGAAGGGCGAGCATGTCGTCGACGTCGGCACCGAGACGGTCCGGCATTGGGCGTCGATCCTCAAGGCCGCGCGGACCATCGTCTGGAATGGCCCCATCGGCCTGTTCGAGGTGAAGAAGTTCAGCCACGGTTCCGTCGCGCTCGGCCGCGTCATCGCCGCCCGCTCGTCGGGCAAGGCGTTCGGCGTCGTCGGCGGCGGCGAGACGGTGCAGTGCCTCGAGCGGACCGGCATGGCGGAGTTCGTCGACCACGTCTCGACCGGCGGCGGCGCGATGCTCGATTTCCTGGCGGGCAAGAAGCTTCCCGGACTGGTTCCTTTGATGAAATGACGTCCTTTCCCTAACGACACCTTTTCCGAAAGAACGTATGCATGACGGAAACATGACGGGCGGCTGCGGCGGCAAATGCGCCTGCGGAGCGGGCGGCGGCCATCACGGATGGCACGCGAAAAAGGCGTTCATGTCGCTCGCGCTCCTCGCGCTCGCGGCGTGGCTCGGCCTCAAGGCGCGCAACGAGTGGCGGACGTACGACTTCATCGGCGTTCCGGTCGAACGCAACGTCATCACGGTCTCGGGCGAGGGCAAGGTCGTCGGCATTCCCGACGTCGCCACCATCGACCTCGGCATGACGGTCGAGCGGCCCACCGTCGCCGAAGCGCAGAAGGAGAACACCCGCGTGATGAACGAGCTCATCGCCAAATTGAAGGCGTCGGGCGTCGACGGCAAGGACCTGCAGACGACCGCGTACTCGGTCTACCCGAATTACGATTGGAACAACGGCAAACAGAAGCTCCGGAGCTACACCGTGTCCCAGAACGTCCACGTGAAAATCCGCGACCTCGACGGCGTGAGCGGCATCCTCGGCAAGGCCGGCGAACTCGGCGCCAACCAGATCGGCGGCATCCAGTTCACGGTCGACGATCCCGAGGCGCTCAAGGCGGAGGCCCGCGAGGAGGCGCTCATCAACGCGAAGGAGAAGGCGAACGACCTCGCGGAGATCGCGGGCGTGAAGCTCCGCCGCGTCGTGAATTTCGCCGAGTCGCAGTCGGGCGGTTACCCGCAGCCGGCGTATCTTGAGAAGGCCTACGGCATGGGCGGCGCGATGGATGCCGCCCCGGCTCCCGCGATCGAGGCCGGCAGCTCCGAAATCACCGTGAACGTCACCCTTACGTACGAAATCGAATAAACGCTATGCCGAAAATCACTGACATCCAGGCCCGCGAGATCCTCGACTCCCGCGGCAATCCCACCGTAGAGGTGAAGGTCACGGTCGAGGGCGGGATTTCCGCCAAGGCTTCGGTCCCGTCCGGCGCATCCACGGGCACGCACGAGGCGCTCGAACTGCGCGACGGCGATGATGCGCGGTACGGCGGCAAGGGCGTCCTCAAGGCGGTCGCGAACGTCAACAACGTCATCAAGAAGCGGCTGGTGGGCTCGGACGTCACGAGCCAGCGCAAGATCGACCAGTCGATGCTCGCCGGCGACGGCAGCGAGAACAAGTCCCGCTACGGCGCGAACGCCATCCTCGGCGTGTCACTCGCCGTCGCGCGCGCCGCGGCCGCGAGCCAGGGGATGCCGCTTTACGCCTATCTCCGCGCGGCCTTCGGCATCGCCGCGAAGGACCATCCGATGCCGATGCCGATGATGAACGTGCTGAACGGCGGCGCGCACGCCGATTTCGCGCTCGACATGCAGGAAACGATGCTCATCCCGCGCCAGAAGACCTTCCGCGAACGCGTCCGCGCCGGCAGCGAGATTTTCCACGCGCTCGGCAAGTTGCTCAAGAAGCGCGGCTACGTCACGACCGTCGGCGACGAGGGCGGCTACGCGCCGAAGCTCCCGCAGAACGAGAAGGCGTTCCAGTTCGCGCTCGACGCCATCGAGGAGGCGGGCTACGCGCCCGGCCGCGACGTGTCGCTCGGCGCCGACGTGGCCGCGTCGGAATTCTACGACGCCAAGAAGCGCAAGTACGTGATGAAAGTCGACAAGAAGACGCTCTCTTCGGCAGAAATGATCGCCATGTACGAGCGTTGGCTCAAGAAGTACCCCATCATGACGCTCGAGGACGGGCTCGCCGAGGACGATTGGGAATCGTGGGAGGATTTCACGAAGAAGCTCGGCAAGAAGCTGACGCTCGTCGGCGACG
>CAYOXM010000019.1:0-22825 GCA_964407925.1 uncultured Gammaproteobacteria bacterium | reverse complement strand
CGGCTTCGCGCCATTCGCAATGGTCGGCACTGGGGGACCGGTCGGGCCTTCCCCATGCGCATGCCAATTCCGAACGTCCGGGAAGTGTAAGAGGGGATGGAAATCCGACCATCGGCCCATGCGCCGCCCAGTCTGCCTCGGCGGGTCGGATTTCTCGAAGTATCTCCAATCTCGACTCCGAAGTAAGAGCGGGATGATAGGAGCGGGTGACAAAAACCGGCCGTCGACAGGCCGGTTTCATTTTTTCTTTCATCCTGACTGGCGCGTCGGACGGCTTCGGTCGCCTCCCCGCGCCGACCGTAGCGCATGGCGCGAAGCCGCCGCGACTTTACGTCGCGATGCGGTTCGCGCCTAGCTTGAGGAAAATCGCGCGAGGCGATTTTCTGTGTCGCCGCGGGGAGGCGTCCGAAGTCTACGCCACCGATTCCGCGTTTACTGCTGGCGGGGTGACCGGCAGCGCCTTCATCTGCTTGCCGAGCGACTTGTGAATCGCGCCGAGCACGGCCTTCTCCGCGTCGAGGATGCCCATGCCGGGGAAGCAGAGCCGCGCGAGGCTGCGCGTGCCGTCGGGTTTCAGTCCCGCGACCAGGTTCATCGCGCTCGCGTGCTTCTCGGTCGAGACAAGCGCGCAGATGCCCGCCGCACCGCCCGCAGGTTCCTGCTCGTAGAGCAGGCCGACGATATCGGCTTCGGGGGAGTTGAGCATCAGCTCGTCGATGACGTCAGGCAGGTGCTCTTCGCCCGCGCCGGAGTGAACAAAATCCTGACGCACGAGGAGCGCCCACGCCGTCTTCGTCACCGGTTCAAATTTCAACCGCGAAAGCGCGCGGCCCCACAGCTTCAGCGTCGCGATGGAGCGCGTGCGGTACAAGTTCTGGACGACTTCCTCGCGCCGCCCGCCCGCGGCGACGAGCGCGGAGGAGATTTCGAGCGCCTTCGGGGTGACGGTCGCGGTCTTGAAGCTGCGCGTCTTCGAGATGATGCCCGCGAGCAGGCAGGTCGCCACGTCCTCATCGAGGAAATGCTCGCCGGACGCCTTGAGCAGGTCGTAGACGACCTCGGCACACGACGTCGCGGTGATGTCGACGTAGTTCATGTTGCCGTACTGCTCGTTCGACGCGTCGTGATCGACGTTCACCGTCGGACGCGCGTAGAAAAACTCGGTGTTTTCGGAAAACAATGCGCCGAGCGAACCGTAGTCGGGCGAGTCGACGCTGATGACGAGGTCGTATTTGAAATCCGAGGCGGACGTCGTGACGTCCTTCGCTTCGAAACGGCCTTCCTTCGGCGTGACGTGGATGTTCAGCTTGTCGCCGGCGACGTCATACGACAGCTCGTCGAGTTTGGTCTTGGCGATGTCGAGCGCGATGATGAACTTCTGGAGCTTCTTGAATCTCGGCGCGACATCGGCGACGCCGGGGAGGAAGGCGATGCTTTTCGGCGCGGCGAAGCCGTCGGCGACCACGTCGACCTTCTTGCCCATCTTGCGAAGTACGCGGCCGAGCGCGAGCGACGTCGCGACGCCGTCGACGGTCCATTCTTTGCGGAAGGTCACGAGCACGTGCCCGGCCCGTTTCACCGCCTCGATGAATTGTCGCTCCGTTTGAATGGCCATCGTCGAATTCGATATAAGGAGACACCTTAACGCGGGCTTAAATCACTGTCAACCCGCCCTATCCCGTCGCTCCTGCACCAGTTGCAATCGGCTGGGGGATTCATATAATAAGTATTCAAACGCCTCTCTTCTATGAAGAAGCCCGCCGAGGACAACCAGAAAAAGGCCGCCGAGCTCGATAAGGCCTATGAGCCGAAGGCGGTCGAGGACCGCATCTACGCCGAATGGGAGAAGAGCGGATTTTTCAATCCCGACAACCTCCCGGGAAAGCGCACCGAGCCGTTCACCATCATGATGCCGCCGCCGAACGCGACCGGCACGCTCCACATCGGGCACGCCATGTTCATGACGCTCGAGGACCTGATGACGCGCTTTCACCGCATGCGCGGCAAGGCGGCGCTCTGGGTGCCCGGCACCGACCACGCGGCGATCGCGACCAACGCGAAAGTCGAGAAGATCATCGCCAAGGAAGGGAAGACCAAGTACGACCTCGGCCGCGAGGGGTTCATCGAGCGCGTGAAGGAGTTCATCGCCGGCTCGCAGGGGACCATCCGCAAGCAGATCCGCAAGATGGGCTCGTCGTGCGACTGGTCGCGCGAGGCCTACACCTTCGACGAGCCGCGTTCCCGCGCCGTGCGCGAGATTTTTTCGCGCATGTACGCCGACGGCCTCATCTATCGCGGCAACCGCATCGTGAACTGGTGCCCGCACTGCGAATCGACGCTCGCCGACGACGAGGTGGAATATAAGGAAGCGAAGGGCAAGCTCTGGTACATGAAGTACGGCCCGTTCACGGTCGCGACCACGCGTCCGGAAACGAAGCTCGGCGACACCGCGGTCGCGGTGCATCCCGACGACAAGCGCTACAAGAAGTGGCACGGCAAGTCGTTCACCGTGGACTTCGGCATCGGCGACCAGGACATCAAGGTCATCACCGACGCCGGCGTCGACATGGCGTTCGGCTCGGGCATCGTCGGCGTCACGCCCGCGCATTCCGCGGTCGACTTCGCCATGGCCGAAAAGAACCTGCTTCCGGTGAAGAAGGTCATCGGCGAGGATGGCAAGATGACGAAGCTCGCGGGCAAGTACGCCGGCCTCCCGGTCGCCGAGGCACGTGCGAAGTTCGTCGCCGCGCTCGAGGCGAAGGGCCTCATCGAGAAGGTCGAGGAGATGACGCACAACCTCTCCGTCTGCTACCGCTGCGGCACGCCGGTCGAGCCGCTCACGTCGAAGCAGTGGTTCGTCGACGTCGACCGCATGGTGCCGAAGTACAAGAAGTCGCTGAAGCGGATGTCCATCGACGCCGTGCGCGGCGGCGAGATTACCATCGTTCCCGACCGCTTCGAGAAGGTGTACTTCCACTGGATGGAGAACCTGCGCGACTGGTGCATCTCGCGCCAGATCTGGTTCGGCCACCGCATCCCGGTCTGGTACTGCCAGCACTGCTACGTCGAGGAGGATGCCGCGCCGCGCGCCGGCGCCCCGTCGGACGAGACGCGCCGCCATACCGGCATCAACGTCGGCGTCGACGCGCCGAAGGCCTGCAAGGACTGCGGCGGCACCGAGCTTTCCGAGGATCCCGACACGCTCGACACGTGGTTCTCTTCGGGCACGTGGACGTTCTCGACGCTCGGCTGGCCGAACGAGAAGGCCAAGGACCTGAAGCGCTTCCATCCGACGAACGTCCTCGAGACCGGCTACGACATCCTGTTCTTCTGGATCGCGCGCATGATCCTGATGTCGACGTACGCCACGGGGCAGATCCCGTTCGAGACGGTGTACCTGCACGGCCTCGTCCGCGACGAGCAGGGGAGGAAAATGTCGAAGTCGCTCGAGAACATCATCGACCCGCTCGACGTGGCCGAGAAGTTCGGCACGGACGCCGTGCGCCTGTCGCTCGTCATCGGCAACACGCCAGGGAACGACCTGCGGATGTCCGAGGAGAAGATCGCCTACTTCCGCAATTTCACGAACAAGCTCTGGAACGTCGCGCGGTTCATCATCATGCAAGTTGGAGAGGTTGAGAGTTTGAAAGGTGGAAAGGTTGAAAGACCGAAGCCGAAGACGCTCGCCGACCGTTGGATTCTCGGACGGCTCGACGAGATCGTGACGTCGGTGACGAAGGACATCGAGACCTACAACTTCTCGCGTCCCGGCGAGACATTGCGCGACTTCACTTGGAACGAGCTCGCCGATTGGTACTTGGAAATCGCCAAGATCGAAGGGGGCAAGGAGGAACTGCTGTCGTACCTCCTGCGCGAGGTGCTCGCGCTCTGGCATCCGTTCATGCCGTTCGTGACCGAGGAAATTTACCGCCGCGCTTTCGCAGCAGAGGAGCGCGACTTCCTGATGGTGTCGTCGTGGCCGGAAGGCGGCCGCGCGATGCCGAAGGCGACGGCCGACGATTTCGGCGCGATTCAGGATCTCGTCATCGCCATCCGCAACATCCGCGCGACCTCCAACGTCTCGCCCGCGAAGAAAATCGACGCGAAGGTGTTCGCCGGCGAGAGCATGGCGCTCGTCAAGGAACATGCGGCGGTCATTGCCGGGCTCGGCAGGATCGCGACGCTCGAGGTCTCAGAAAGCGGCGACCGGCCGGACAAGGCGGCGAGCGCGGTGGTACGGGGCATGCAACTGTTCGTGCCGCTCGGTTCGCTGGTGGATTTCGACGCCGAACGCAAACGTCTCGCCGACGAATTGGCGCAGGCCGAGAAGTACGCCGCCGCGCTCGAGGGGAAGCTCGGCAATCCCGACTTCGCGGCGCGCGCGCCGGAGAAGGTGGTCGCCGGCGAAAGGGAAAAGCTCGCGATTACGCAGGACAAGATCGCGAAGCTTAAAGAACAAATCGCCGCGCTGAAGTGAACAAAAAACCGCCCCGCAGTACTGCGGGGCGGTTTAGTCATTGTCGTCGCTGATGGCGCGATACTCCACGATGCCCCAGTGTGCGAGGGCCATGAGAGCGTTGAACCAGACGCAGTGGACCGAGTAGACCGGTCCTTCGTAGCCGGATGCCAGCGTGAGCACGGCATCGATGACTGTCACCGCGTGGCCGATGCACCCGTACGTCGCGGGCCAGCGCCGTCCCCGCAAGGCGAGCGTGACGCAGAGCCACGACATCGAGAGGAGGAACCAGAACAGGTGGTAGGGCGACGAGAAGGTAAACAGCCAGCGGACGGCTTCGGTCATCGGAAACCTCCTTGGAAAGGGCGACGCCTTACCGTACCCGCGTCCGGCGTCGCGGTCAACCCTTCCCATTTCCCGCTTATTCCGCTACATTTTTCGGGTATGGCCGTCTCAACCGACAAGAAAAAGATCGATCACCTCCTCTCGCGCAACGTCGAGCGGCAGGCGGGCGAACTCAGGAAGCGCCTTGAATCCGGAAAGAAACTCCGGGTGAAGTTCGGTGCGGACCCGACTGCGCCCGATCTTCACCTCGGGCACACCGTTCCGCTGCGCAAGCTTCGCGAGTTTCAGGAGCTCGGTCATCAGGTCGTGTTCATCATCGGCGACTACACCGCGAAGGTCGGCGACCCGTCCGGCAAATCGAAGACGCGTCCGATGCTCTCGGACGAGGACGTGAAGAAGAACGCCGAGACGTACTTGGCGCAGGTCGGGAAAATCCTCGACCTCAAGAAGACGGAGATCCGTTGGAACGGCGAATGGTTCTCGAAGATGGGCTTCGATGACATCCTCAAGCTCTGCGCGCAGTTCACCGTCGCGCGGATGATCGAGCGCGAGGACTTCGCCAACCGCATGAAGGAGGGGACCGACGTGCACATGCACGAACTGCTGTACCCGATGATGCAGGCGTACGACTCGATCATGATCGACGCGGACGTGGAGATCGGCGGCACGGACCAGATGTTCAACATCCTCGCCGGGCGCGACCTGCAGCGGAAGATGGGCAAGCGCGAGCAGGAATGCCTGTTCATGGGCCCCATCCTCGTCGGTACCGACGGGACGAAGAAGATGTCCAAGTCGCTCGGCAACTACGTCGGCGTGATGGACGCGCCGGAGGAGATGTTCGGCAAGGTGATGTCGATTCCCGACGCGGCGATGCGCGACTGGTTCCTGCTCGTGACCGACGTTTCCTCGGACGAAGTGAAGGAAATCATGGACGCCTGCGCGTCGGGCAAGATGAACCCGCGCGACGCGAAGGTCCGGCTCGCGAAGGACGTCATCCGCCAGTACCACTCGGCCAAGGACGCCGACGCCGCGGAGGAACAGTTCAAGAAGGTGTTCCAAAAGAAGGAAGTGCCGGACGACGTGCCCGAGCTCGTCGTGAAGTCGGGAGAGCACGCGCTGCTCGACCTGCTCGTCGCTGCGAAATTCTCGGCCTCGAAGGGCGAAGCGCGTCGCGTGGTCAGCGAGGGCGGCGTGCGCGTCGCGGGCGAGGTCGTGAAGGACGTCGGCGCGACGGTGAAGGTCGGCAAGAAGGCGACGCTCATCCAGAAGGGAAAGCGGCACTTCGTGAACGTGATCGTGAAATAGATGTACACCCTCGACAAAGCCAAAAAAGAAATAATCGCCGCCCTCGTGGCCGCGCTGCCGCCCGAAGTTTCCGTGACCGTCGACGAGCTCGTGCGTCCGCCGCAGAAGGACATGGGCGATTTGTCGTACCCGTGCTTCGGCCTCGCGAAGACGCTCAAGGGGAATCCGGCCGCGCTCGCGAAGGACCTCGCGGACAAGCTCGCGCCATCCGGACTCGTCGGCGAAATCCGCGCCGTCGGACCGTACGTGAATTTTTTCTTCCACCGCGCCGCGTTCGCGACGTCGGTGCTCGAGGACGTGCTCGGCCGCGCGGGGGAGTACGGCGACGCGCCGAAGCGGAACGGCCGCGTGCTCATCGAGTACGGTTCGCCGAACACGCATAAGGAAATCCACGTCGGCCATCTGCGCAACTTCAGTCTCGGCCTTTCGGTCGTGAACCTGACCCGCGCCGCCGGGCTCGACGTCGTGCCGGTGAGCTACATCGGCGACATCGGCGCGCACGTCGCCAAGTGCCTGTGGGCGTTCAAGAAATTCCACGCCGACGACACGCCGCCCGCCGAGCGCGGAAAGTTCCTCGGGCAGATTTACGCCGAGGCGACGCGCAAGGTCGAGGAGAATGAGGCATATAAGGAAGAAATCGCCGAGGTCCAGCGCAAGCTCGAGGCACGCGATCCCGATTGGGACGCGCTGTGGAACGAGACGCGGCAGTGGAGCATCGACGAATTGAACGGCATCTTCAACGAACTCGGTTGCTTCTTCGAACGGATGTATTTCGAATCCGAGGTCGAAGGCCCCGGCAAGGAGCTCGTCCGCGAACTCGTGGGGCGCGGCATCGCCAAGGAAGGGGAGCGCGGCGCGCTCATCGTCGACCTCGAGAACGAAGGCCTCGGCATTTTCCTCGTGCTCAAGTCCGACGGCAGCGCGCTGTATTCGACGAAGGAGCTCGCGCTCGCCGTCACGAAATTCGAGGACTACACCGCTATCGATACGAGCGTGCACGTCGTCGACACGCGCCAGTCGCTGTACTTCAGGCAGTTCTTCGCGACCTTGAAGCGCATGGGGTTCGACAAGGAGATGCACCACCTCGCGTACGAGTTCGTCACCCTCAAGGAAGGCGCGATGTCGTCGCGCAAGGGGAACATCGTCACCTACGAGGATTTCCGCGACCAGATGAAGGAAATGGCCAAGACGGAAACGCGGAACCGCCGTGCCGACTGGAGCGACGAGAAGGTCGACGAGACCGCTTGGGCAGTCGCCGAAGGCGCGATGAAATTCGGGATGCTCAAGCAGGATACCGAGCGGCCCATCGTCTTCGACATGCAGGATGCGTTGTCGTTCGACGGGTTCACGGGGCCGTACATCCAGTACGCCCACGCCCGCCTCTCCTCGATCCTCGCAAAAGCCGAAGGGGAAACCGTTTCCGTCTGTCGCGCGTCCGAGGACCCCGCGGAATTCGCGCTCCTGCGTGTCGTCGCCGATTTCCCCGAAGTCGTGCTTCGCGCCGCCGAGGCGCGCAAGCCGTCGCTGCTCGCGCAATACCTGTTCGACCTCGCGCAGGAGGCCAGCGCCTTTTATCGCGACGTCCACGTGCTTTCCGCCGAAGGCGAAGACCGCGGCCGCCGCCTCGCCATCGCCGGCGCGGCGAAAGACGCGCTCGCCCGCGGACTCCAGCTCCTCGGCATCAGGGCTCCGGAGGAAATGTAGGTCCGTTTGCCCGACGCTGGGTCGGCAGTGTACGCTTTAAATGCCATGTCATTCCCGACACGCCCAACCGGTCTCATCGACCTCGCACGAGAGGCGGACATCGAAACGCCGTTCATCGTGCTCGACGATGAACGGATTGCCGCGAACTACCGCGCGGTGAAGGCCGCGTTCGGCGAGGGCATGGAGGTCTTTTTCGCCGTAAAGGCGAACAACCACCCTCTCGCCATTTCCGCGATCGAAAAATGCGGCGGCAACTTCGACGTCGCTTCCGCCGGAGAAATCCGCCAGCTGCTCGCGTTCGGCATCGACGGCTCGCGCGTGACGTTCTCGAATCCGGTAAAGCGGTCCGCGGACGTCGCGTTCGCCTTCGCGAACGGCGTCCGGCTTTTCGCCGCGGACACCGACGATGAAATTGCCAAACTCGACAGGTTCGCGCCGGGCAGCCGCGTCATTTTCAGGGTGGCGGTCGACAACGCCGGCAGCGGCTGGCCGCTCGCCGGAAAGTTCGGTGCCGACGGTCCCGAGACCGTCCGTCTCATCGGAGAGGCGAAAGCCGCCGGACTCGTCCCTGCCGGACTGACGTTTCACGTCGGGTCGCAGTGCGAGAACGTGAAGAACTGGGAGCTCGCCATCGAGCGATGCGCTGACATCTGGCGCGCCGCGGCCGCCAAGGGCATCGCGCTCGATACGCTCAACCTCGGCGGGGGACTGCCGTCGCCGCACTACAACCGCGGCAACACGCCGACGCTCCAGGATACCGCCGACGAGGTCCGCGCGGCGCTCGCGCGGCATCTCCCCGACGTCAGCCGGCTCATGATCGAACCGGGCCGGTTCCTGGTCGCGGACGCAGGCATCTACGTCGCCGCGGTCATCGGCCGCGCGACTCGCGCCGGCAAGAAAATGCTCTTTCTCGACGGGGGAATCTTCCAGGGGCTGATGGAGGCCTATGAAGGTTTCTGGTATCCTGTAGAATGCCTGACCGGCGGAAGAACGCCGGCCGGCATGGAGACGGTTTCGCTCGTGGGATCCACGTGCGACAGCGTCGACGTCATCGCGGACGCGATAACGCTCCCGACCCTCGAGGTCGGGGACCGCATCGTCTTCGCCTGCGCCGGCGCGTACACCAACTCCTATCAGGAATACAACGGGTTCCCCTTCCCTCATGTGCATTCCGCGGCCGGCATGCGTGCCGCGCAAATGCATCCGGTCGCGGCTTTTTCCGCGCCGGGAAAAAAATGACGGCGGGGACGCATCCCCGCCGTTTTTTAGAACGTCGACGGTCACGCCTTCGACAGCCTGATGACCCCGTAGGTCTGGCCGCCCAAAGCGGTGAAGTCGGCGCGGTTCGTGCTCCAGCCGAGGGTCTTCTGCCCCTCGATGAGTCCGCCCGCGACGAGTTTGGGAAGGTCCGGATTCTTTTCCGTCGAGAAGTCGAAGGCGATCAGCATCCTCTCGCGGTCCATGATTTCACCGGCCGCTTGGATGAGCGCGGTCGCCGCGCGGCGGCCCTGCCGGTCCGGTCGCACGGCGATCGCGGTGTAGTAGCAGATGCGCCGTTCCGCGTATTCGACGGGGAAGTCGAGCTCGAGCCGTTTCGGGTTGACGTACGCGACGCGCGCCTTCTCGAGGTCGGTCGTGCAGAGGATGAACCCCGCGACGACGCCGTCGGCGTAGACCACGAACTTCGTATAGCCTGGATCGGCGAGCGCGTCCGAGAACGTCTGCTCCGTATAGCAGAGCTGGTCCTGGATGCACTGCGTCGCTGCTCCCGCGAAGGCCGCGGCGTAGACGTCCCAGAGGGCCTTGCGCAGCGCCCCGTCGGAAACGATTTCGTGAGTGATGACGGAAACGTTCGTGCTCATGCCGTTCCTCCCTTTGCAAAAGGACGTTGACTGGGAAATTTAGAACTTTTCGGCGATGTTGTCAACCCTGCTCTCCACACCGACGCTCGTGACGCTGACGTCCATCGTCAATTTTTCGGTGGCGTTTTTGGCATTCGCCATCGGCGCGCTGGTCCTGTGGCGAGACAAAAGGAGCCCGATCAACCAGCTGTTCTTCCTCGTCGCCTTCAATACCGGCTTTTGGACTTTTTCGTCCACGATGGCGGACGTCATCCATACCGATTCCGGCGCCCTTTTTTGGGCGCAAATGGCCATCATCGGGCCGTTCTTCCTTTCGGCGGGATTCCTCGTCCTTTCCTATTATTTCCCCCAGAAAGTGGCGAACCTGTCTTTGCCCAAGGCGGCGCTCATTTTCTTGCCGAGCATCATCGCGCTTTTCCTCGTTCCGACGAAAGTGAACGTCGAGTCCGTCCGTCTGGAGTACTGGGGCACCGACTTCACGCCAGGCCCCCTCTACGCGGCGCTTTTTTTGCACCTGCTCCTGTATTTCGGACTCGCGGCGCGGAACTTGTACAAGACGTGGAAGAAAACCGACAGTCCAATCACGAAGAAGCAGATCGTCTTCCTCTACACGGGCATGGCGCTCGTCGTGTCTTCGGGCATCGTGACCAACCTCGTCCTCCCGCTCGTCTTTAACTACACGCGCGCGAGCGTCATCGGGCCGGCCGCCACGCTGTTCTTCGTCGTTCTCACGATGTACGCCATCGTGAAACACGGCCTGCTCAACCTCAAGGTCATCGCGACCGAGGTGTTCGCGTCTTCGTTCGTGTTTTTCAACTTCATTCAGATCTTCCGGTCGCCCTCGACGTACGATCTCGCGATCAATTCGTGCATCTTCGTGGCGACCGCCGCCGTCGCCGCGCTGCTCGTCAAGAGCGTCCTCGACGAAGTGCGGCGAAGCGAAGAGCTGCATGCGCTTTCCGAAATGCTCGCCGCGGCCAACGAGGACCTGAAGCAGATGGACCAGCTGAAGAGCGAGTTCATCTCCATCGCCTCGCATCAGCTCCGCACGCCGATATCCGTCATCAAGGGCTACCTCTCGCTCATCCTCGAGGGCGCGTACGGGGCGCTCGACGGCGCGATGAAGGACAAGATGGAGCAGATGTATTCGATGAACGAGCGGCTCGTGCAGATGGTCAACAACATGCTCAACGTGACGCGCATCGAGAAGAACAAGCTCGAGTACGTCTGCGCCATGGTCGACGTGCGGCTGGTCATCGATCAGGCGGTCGAGGAGATGGCGATCAAGGCGCGCCAGCGGCGCGTCGAGGTCGCCTTCGTGGGCCGTCCGGAAAAGCCGATCGAAGCCTTCGTGGACCAGGAGAAGCTGCACGAGGTCCTGACCAACCTCATCGACAACGCCATCAAGTATTCCGAAGGCGGGACCATCGAGGTGTCGGCGCGCGCGGCGTCGCGCCGCAGGGGCATCATGATCACCGTCAAGGACGAGGGCATCGGCATGACCTCCGACGAGGCGCGGCAGGTGTTCCAGAAGTTCTACCGCGCGCGCGAACCGGGCGTGCTCCGCGAGAGCGGCACGGGACTCGGCCTGTACATCTGCGCGATGTTCACGCGGAGCATGGGCGGCGACATCTGGATCGACCGGACCGCCCCGGGGAAGGGGACCACGTTCGCCCTCGTCGTCCCTTCGCGCGCCGGCGGCGAATGCGTACCTCGTCCGGGGAAGGCAAAATCGTGACGCGCCATGCCGCCCCTCCAAGCGCTTCTCACCCACAACACCCTGCTCGCCGCGACGACGCTGCTCGTCGTCGGACTTTGGGCGTTTTCCGACCGCAAGGCCGACCGGCGCAACGAGCCGCTCGGCGGCCTCCTGCTGTCCGCCGCGTTCTGGCTCTTCGCGTACGCGCTGTGGCGCACGTCCGTCACGCCGTTCCAGGCGTCATTCTGGCTGCGGACGCTGTTCTTCATCGCCTCGTTCCTCCCGCCGTTTTTCATCCTGCTCGTCGACGCCCGCCGGCGCGGCGGCGCGCCCAAGGCGTCGCTCGCGGCCGCGCTGCTCGCGCCGAGCGTCCTGGTGTTCTGGGTCGCCTACATGACCGACGCCGTCGTTTCGCCGTCCGGGTCCAACGTCCTCGGCACGATGGGCGGCCGGCTCCTCGGGTCGTATTTCGCGCTCTCGATCGTCGGCGCGTTCGACGCCGCGCTCGCCGTCGCGCGGGAAGAGGCGGTGGAGGATTCGCGGATGGCCGCGCTCGTGGCCGGCCTTTTCCTGATTTTCCCGCCGCTTTTCGCCTTCCTGTATTACGGCGACCTTTCCGCGGCTTCGAACCCGCTCTGGTACGGTCATTTCATCGCCGCCACGACCGCCGCCGGCGGCCTGCTCGTCGCGTACGCCGCCGAACCGGCGCGGTTCCAGGTGCCTGTCCACCGGTCCGGCCTCGAGGCGTTCGCGCTGCTCGCCATCCTCGCGCTCATCATCGACATCGTCATCTCGCAGACCCCGCTCAGCCTCGCGATGCGGCTCGTCATGCTCATCGTCCTCGTCCTCGTCGGTTCGGCCTCGGTGCGCACCGCGACGAGGGAGATCGCGCGGCTCCGCGAAATCGAGATGCTCAACGGCGAACTCGTGCGCATGAACGGCCAGCTCATCGAGGCGGACAAGATGAAGTCGCGGTTGGTCTCGTTCGTCACGCACCAGCTCCGCGCCCCGATCGGCGGCGTGCGGAGCTACCTCGACATGCTGCAGCGCGGCGATTTGGGCGCGCTCAACGGACGCCAGTCCGCGGCGGTGGCGACCACGGCCGAGGCGATAGGCAGGATGGGGGAGACCGTGGAGACGTTTCTCGGCGTGGCCAAGGTGGAGCTCGGCAGGACGAAGCTGTTCCGGAAGGATGCGGACCTCGCCGACCTCGCGGACCGCGTCATCAGGGAGTTGTCGCCGCTCGCGAAAGGGAAGCGGCTGCGGCTCGTCGCCGATTTTTCCAAATCACGCGTGATCGCGTCCTGTGACGCGGGAAAGCTGTATCACGCCGTCGCGAACCTGGTGCATAACGCCATCAAGTACACGTCGCGGGGGCGCGTCACGGTCTCGGTCGGCGCGGCCTCCGGCGTCGCGACCGTCCTCGTGCGCGATACGGGCATGGGACTTTCGCCGCAGGGGAAGAAAAAGGTGCGCGACCTCGTCGGCAGCGGCATCGAAAACGTCCGCTTCGACGAGACGGGAGGGTCCGGGCTCGGCCTGTACATCGTGAAGAACATCGTCGACGCGCACGGCGGCGAGATGGTCATCGAGTCGCCGGGGAAGGGGAAAGGCTCGACGTTCGGTTTCCGCATCCCGCTCGGTTAGCGGCGCTTGTCCACAGGAACGCGGCGGTTTGACGCTCAATCGGCCGCTGTTATACTTCATCGTGATATCACTCACCCATGCTTATGTTTCAGAAGAACGCTATGCCCAGCCGCGAGAACGGACACGAGCCGGAAACGATCATTGCCGCGTCGGTGAAAGTCGAGGGCGACTTCGCCAGCCAGGGGAACGTCCTCATCGAGGGCGTCGTCGAGGGGAGCCTGCGCACGGAACGGGACCTCCGCGTCGGCGAACGCGCCCGCATCGCCGCGGACGTCGCGGCGGCGAACGCCGTCATCGCCGGAGAGGTGCGGGGGAATCTCATCGTCGGCGAACGGCTCGAGCTCGAGCCGACCGCACGCGTCTACGGCGACGTGCGGACGAAGGTGCTCGTCGTCGCGAGCGGCGCGTCGCTCAACGGCAAGATACTCATGGGCACGGAAGCCGCCGAAGAGCGTCCGGCGCGCGGCACGGGGAAGGCCGCCGCGGACAAGCCGCGTTCCGCCGCCATGGAGCAGGAGCAGGTGACGGAGGAGAAGCAGAAGGTCGTCAACGCGCTGTTCGGCAGGTAGGTCAGGTCGTGTGTACTACTACCTCTACGACACTTTCCTCGCGGAAAAGAAATACGAGCGCGTCCTCGCGGGCATCGAGACGCGGCTCACGGATTTGGGTATCAGCGGAAAGATCGGGAGGCTGACGCCGTTCACGAACGCGCGCGGACTCATCAGGGACGAGGCCAAGCGCGGCGCGCAGACGGTCGTCGTCGTCGGCAACGACGAGACGGTGGGCAAGGTCATCGAGGGGCTGGGCGACGCGCACATCACGCTCGGCATCATCCCCGTGGGCGCGCCGTCGGTCATCGCGTCGTCCCTCGGCATTCCCGACGGCGTCGACGCCTGCGACGTGCTCTCGAAGCGCGTCACGCAGAAAATCGACCTCGGTTCGGTGAACGGCCATTTTTTCCTTTCGCACGTGCGCATCCCGAGCGGCAACGTCCTCATCGAGGGCGACGGCAAGTACCGCATCTCCACCCTTGCGGCCGACTGCGACATCATCGTGAGCAACTTACGCAGCGACGGTTCGCCGGCGCCGGACGGCGCGGGCGGATACGCGGCCGGCGATCCCATGGACGGCTGGCTCGACGCGCTCATCACCCCGAAGTCGGGCGGCGTCCTCAGCGGCATTTTCCGCAAGCGCGACGGCCGGGGGAGCGTGATTCCGTTGCGCAGGCTCTCCGTCACGAGCGAGGAACCGATTGCCGTCACGGCGGACGGGCGCGAATACACCAATACGGCGGTGTCGATCGAAATCGTCCCCGATCGCCTCAAGGTCATTACCGGTCGGGAACGGGCATTCGCCTCCTGAGGGCGGGGTCTTGCGCAGTTCGGGGATTTCCTGTAGTTTGGCTTCACGTCGGAATACGCGGTCGTGGCGAAACTGGCAGACGCACCAGCTTGAGGGGCTGGCGGGGGCAACCTCGTGAGAGTTCAAATCTCTCCGACCGCACCAGAACAAAATCCCTGACCCTCGGGTCAGGGATTTTGTTTGCCCGACCGTTGCCGTTGGGCTATACTCGTAAACGGACGGAGGAGCCTCGGACGATTAGCTCAGCTGGTTAGAGCGCCTCGTTTACACCGAGGAGGCCGTAGGTTCGATCCCTACATCGTCCACCAACCCCATTTTCATGGCAGTCATCCTGCGCGTCGTCGGCGGACTCATCATCATCGCGGTAGGCTGCCACCTCGTCATCAAGACGGAGTGGTACATGAGCAATTTCGGGCAGGTCGCTTGGGCCGAGCAGCATCTCGGCCTCGACGGCGGCTCGCGCCTTTTTTACAAGCTCCTCGGCATCGCGTTCGCCATACTCGGCATCATGGTCGCGCTGAACCTTTTCGGCGCGTTCTTCCTCGCGACGGTCGGTCAGCTGCTGCTGCCGCCTGACGCCAGGAATGCCATGCCGCAATGAGCCGCTGACCTAGCACTACTTATGTACATACCCACGGGCAAGGAACTCATCGACCCCTTTAAGGTCCTCGAAGAAGGCGGCATCCGCGAGGGGATGACTGTCGCGGATTTCGGCTGCGGCACGCTCGGTCATTACATCTTCGCGGCGGCGAAGATGGTCGGTCCGTCCGGAAAGGTGTACGCCGTCGACATCCTCAAGTCCGTCCTGAACGGCATCGAGAGCCGCATGCGCATGGAGGGCGTCTCGAACGTCGAAATGGTCTGGGGGGACATCGAGCGCATCAACGGCATCCGCCTGCCCGACGGGATTCTGGATATCGGCCTCGTCATCAACAACCTCTTCCTTTCAAAGCAGAAGGACATGCTCATCAAGGAGCCGACGCGCATGGTGAAATCCGGCGGTACGATGATCATCGTCGACTGGAAACCGGCAGGCGTCGGGTTCGGTCCCGATCCGGCGACGCGCGTCGAGATGGACGTGGCCAAGAAGCTCGCGACGGACGCCGGCCTGACCATCATCAAGGATTTCGTGCCCGGCCCGTATCACTACGGTTTCGTCTGTAAGAAGCCCTGAACGCGCACGCGTCAGAAAATCCGCCGAAAGGCGGATTTTCGTTTGTACCTCTCCCGCGAAAACGCAAGCGGTTCGGGACTCCTTTTCGCGGACCGTTGCGGAGTCGCGAGAGCCGCCGATTTTCTTCCAACCGCCGAAAACGCAAGCGACGAAGGGCGGTGACCCCCGTCAGACCGTCGCGCAGGAACGCGAGCCGCCGATCCTTTAGGGTCGCAGCGGTCGCGGTCCGAGCGTGAGGCGAAACCGCTGCAAGCGGTTTACGCCGTGTCTGCGGGGTCACTGCCCCGAGTATTCGCTTGCGTTTTCTCACCTCCTCCTCTACCATTGCCGAACCAATTTACCTTCCGACCGCTATGGCATTTCTCCGCGGATACGCAGCGTTCCTCGACTACCGCTATTGGATGAATCCGAATCCGATCCCGCTCGGGCCGTCGCTCGTGAGCGGCATCCTGTCGTTTTTCGCCTGGTTCCTGATCGTCGCTGTAGGGCTCCGCATCGCGGCGCACGGCCTGCGCAAGAAGGACGCGCTGCGCGCCGAGATGTTCCGCCGGTTTTCCGGCATGCTTTCGACGACCGGCCTGCTCGGCCTGCTGTTCCTCTTCTTCACGTACGAACAGCTTCCGGTCTTCGGGATGCGGCTGTGGTTCCTCCTCCTGTTCGCCCTCTTCCTCGTCCTGCTCGTGCGTTTCGTCATTTACGTCGCCCGCGAATATCCGCAGAAGCGGCATCAGCTCGACGAGCGCCGTCAGATCGAGAAGTACCTGCCCAAGAAGAAATGAACGCCAACGACCGTCTCGGACGCGAAGGCGAGGACCTCGCCGCACGATATTTGGAGGAGGCGGGACTCCGTGTCATCGACCGTCGCGCGAAGACGAAATACGGAGAACTCGACCTCGTTGCCCTGGACGGCGGCGAGGTCGTTTTCGTCGAGGTGAAGACGCGGTGCGGCGGGGCGTACGGCCGCCCCGAAGAGGCGGTCACGAAGGCGAAGCGCGGCCATCTCCGCCGCTCCGCGCTCGCATGGCTCGACGCGCATCGCGCGAGCGGACGTCCCTACCGCATCGACGTCGTCGCGGTCGAGGGGGCGGCGGTCCATTACGTCCGCGACGCGGTGGGGGAGGCGGATTGACCCCTCCGCAGGGCGCTGCGAAGGGGTTGACCGTCGTATGGCGGCGTGTTGAGCTTGGGGCGGCCCTTTCGAAGCAAGGAGAAGGCGATGTCCGACCTCTTTCCGCTCTACGCGAAGGCGGCGCTCATCGTCGCTTTCGCCCTTGCGCTCACGGTCGGCGTGACCGCGCTCGCCTGGCGATCGAACGTCTACTTCGCCCGCCGCGCGTACGCGTGGTGCCGCCGTCTTCCGAGCCGCTGGCGCGCGTACCGCGATCCCGCGTACCGCCGCGGCGTCGAGCGCGCCGCGCATGAAGCGAAAGTGCTCGAGCACTACGAGGTACTGACCGGCATGCTGATCCGGTCGCGAACGAGACAACGGCACTCCGGCGACATCATGGAAACGCATGGCGGACCTGATGCGCCGCAGGCGGCCGTCGTTTCGCGACGGCACGAGGCCGATCTCGAGGAGCACGCCGGGCAGCGAACGGTGGTCGGGTCGTATTTCGCCGGACTCTCCGATGACGACATCGCCATCATCGCCCGCGGCGTAAACGCGAAGGCGTTCGGGAACCGCGTTCCCGTCGCGGAGCTCGAAGCGTTCTTCCGCGAGGAACGCGAGCGCATTGCCGCGACCGAGTGGCTTGCGGACACCCACTTCGCCCGCCTCGTCGGCCGGTTCGCCTCGTATGCCGAATGACGGCAACCTCTTGCCAGCGGCACGTGGTTCGTGTATGCTGGGCCTCAAGACTGGTTTCTGATGAAACTGGTCTTTTTTCTGCCAAAAAACGGCATAATCGAACAATCTATCACCCCGTCAGCTATGTCATCTCCGATTGCCCAGGCCATCAAGCAGATCAGCGAAGAGAAGAACATTTCGGCCGAATCCGTCATCGAGACCATCGAGGCCGCGCTCGCCGCCGCGTTTCGCAAGGATTTCGGCAACCACAATCAGAACCTGAAGGTCATTTTTGACCCCGAATCGGGCGAGTTCGACGTGTTCGACATCAAGACCGTCGTCGAGGACCAGGAACTTCCGCCGGAGGACCTCGTCGCTCCCGAGGAGCCGCAGGACGACCGCGGCCGTTTCCGCCGCGACCGCGACATGGCGCCCGCGGCCGACGCCGTTCCCGCCGAAGGGGAGGAGAAGAAGTTCAACCCGAAGACCGAGATCATGATCACCGCCGCCCGCGAGACGCTGAAGAAGAACGCGGAAATCGGCGAGGAGATCAAGACGCAGCTCGAGGTCCCGGCCGCCTTCGGCCGCATGGCCGCGCAGACCGCGAAGCAAGTCATCATCCAGAAGATCCGTGAGGCGGAGCGCAACAAGCTGTTCAACGAATACAAGGAGCGCGAACGCGAGCTCATCAACGCCACCGTCCAGCGCAAGGAAGGCCGCATGGTCCTCATCGACCTCGGCCGCTCGTCCGCCGTGCTGCCGCCCGAGGAGCAGATTCCCACGGAGCGCTACGCTCCCGGCGACCGCGTGAAGGTGTTCGTCACCGACGTCCGCATGACGACGAAGGGTCCGGAGGTCATCGTTTCACGCGCCCACCCCGAAATCGTCCGCAAGCTGTTCGGCCTCGAGATTCCGGAGGTCGCGAGCGGCGTCGTGAAGATCCACAACATCGCCCGCGAAGCCGGTTCGCGCTCGAAGGTCGCGGTGTCCTCGACACAGGAGAACGTCGACCCGATCGGCTCGTGCATCGGCCAGCGCGGCACGCGCATCCAGACCGTCATCGGCGAGCTCGGCGGCGAGAAGATCGACATCATCCAGTTCGACGAGGACGCGACGCGCTACATCACGAACGCGCTGTCCCCGGCGAAGGTGTCGCGCATCACGCTCGACGACGGCTCTCGCACCGCGGACGTCATCGTCCCCGAGGACCAGCTGTCCCTGGCCATCGGCAAGGGCGGCCAGAACGTCCGCCTCGCTTCCCGCCTGACCGGTTGGAAGATAAACATCCGCGAGGAGGGCGGCGGCGCCCCGGTCGCGACCGACGAGGCGGTGACGGAAGACGCTCCGGCGGAAGAGGCCGCGCCTTCGGACGAAGCCGCCGCGGAATAACGCCGCCTCCATGGGTACGTTCTTCCACGTCGTGTTCTACCAGCCGATCTTCAATTTGCTGATCGGCATTTACGAAGTCGTCCCCGGCCGCGACATCGGCATCGCCATCATCCTGCTCACGGTCCTCGTGAAGGCGGTGATGTGGCCGCTCTCGGCGAAGATGCTCAAGTCGCAGAAGGCGCTTGCCGGGCTCCAGCCGAAGGTCGACGCGCTCAAGGAACAGTACAAGGACAAGCAGGAGGAAATGGCCAAGGCGCTCATGGCGCTCTACTCGCAGGAGAAGGTGAATCCGGCGTCGTCCTGCCTTCCGGTGCTCATCCAGATCCCGGTGTTCATCGCCCTCTACAAGGCGCTGTCGCAGGGGCTCAAGTCGAGCGGCTTTGACGCGCTGTACCCGTTCATCGCGAATCCGGGAACGATCAATCCGACGTTCCTCGGCTACTTCGACCTCGCGAACCCCAATCACGTCCTCGCGATCCTCGCCGGCATCACGCAGTATTTCCAGGCCAAGCAGATGGTCACGCGCCAGCAGCCGAAGGGCACGCCGGGCGCGAAGGACGAGGAAATGCTCGCCGCGATGAACAAGCAGATGGTGTACGTCATGCCCGTGCTCACGGTGATGCTCGGTTGGACGCTTCCGGGCGGCCTCGGACTGTACTGGCTCGTGATGAACGTGCTCACCGTCGGCCAGCAGTGGTACTTCTTCAAGGAAAAAAAGACCGCCTGATATGCGCATGCGTGACGCGGAACTACGCGGCCTGCCGGTCGTGACCGAGCGGGGGGAGAAGGTGGGAAAGATCGCCGCCGTCGTGATCGACATCGACGTTCACGCGGTGGTCCATTACGTCGTGGCCAAGTCGCGGCTGCTCTCCGCGCTCCTTCCGGACGACCTGCTCATCGCTCCGGCCCAAGTCGTGTCGGTCGACGAGGAGCGCATGGTCGTCGAGGACAACGCCGTGGCCGAGAAGGTCGCGAAGGCGATCAACCTCGGCGAGCACGCCGCCGGAACCGCCTCGGGCATTTCCCGGTCCAGCGCGAAGGGGTGACGCGTCCGCGGCACGGAAGGAAAATCCGAAACGTGATACGCTGGGAGTCGGTATGAGCGCCGACTCCCTTTCGTTACGGCAATCATTGCTCGCGGCCCTGGCGTACTTCGATTTGTTCGAGTACCCGCTGACGCTGATGGAGCTTTTGCGGTTCCGTTTCGGCGGCTCCGCGGATGCTACCGCCTCCGCCGTCCTCGAGGCGCTCGACGGGGCGTCCGTGGGCGCGAAGGACGGGTATTGGTTCCTCGCGGGCCGCGAATCGACGGTCGAGACGCGCCGTCGCCGTTTCCGACTCGCGGGCGAGAAGTACGTCCGTGCCCGGACAGTCGTGCGTTGGCTCCGGTTGCTCCCGTCCGTCCGCATGGTCGCGGTCTGCAACAGCCTGGCGCTCGCGAACGCCGACACCGAGAGCGACATCGACCTCTTCGTCGTCGTCCGTCCCGGCGCGCTGTGGATCACCCGGCTCCTCGCGGTCGGCGCGCTCGCGGTCCTCGGCCTCCGTCCGACGGGGGAGTCCCATGCCGACAAGGTCTGCATGAGCTTCTTCGTCTCGGAGGACGCCATGGACCTTTCGCGCCTGTCGATCGGTCCCGAAGACACCTATCTCCGCTACTGGATCGCGACGCTCGTGCCGCTCCACGACGCCGGCGGGATTTTCGCGTCCTTCCTCGCCGCGAACGCCTGGGCGGCCGATCTGCTCCCCGGCGCGCCGGCGGCGCCCCTCCGCGCCCCGCGCCCCGTCGTCCGCTCGGCGGGATTCCTTCTTCCGCTCCTCCGCCGCCTCGACGGTCCGGCGAAGCGCCTGCAGCTCAGGATGTTCCCCGCGGAAATCGCCGCCGCGGCGAACCTCGACAGCCGCGTCGTCGTCTCGGATGACATCTTAAAGTTTCATGTCACGGATCGGAGGGCGTACTTCGAGCGGCAGTTCCGGGAACGCTTGCGCGATATTTCTTTGGCGGAGGTCGAAAGGTCAAAAGGTTTTGAGGTTAAAAGGCCGTTGAGCGCCTCCTCTTACGACCTATCGACCTCTTAACCTTTCCGCCTCCGATTCGTCCATGAACCGCCTCCGCAAGATCACCGCCATCGCGTTCACCGCCCTCGTCGCCTTCGCGCCGAGCGGTACGCGCTACATCCTCCGTACCGGCTCCATCGACGGCAATCCCGTGGAACCGGGGACGGTGAGCGTGTTCGGCATGCAGCTTCTCGCGCTCGCGTTCATCGCGCTCGTCTTTTGGACGGAGGGGCGGCGCAAGGTCATGGCGGCGCTCGAGACGCCCTCGAGCACGGCCGGCCTCGCGCTGACGCTCGTCGCGCTCCTTTCGGTCACCCGCGCGCAAGACCCGCTCGCCGGACTCACGGCGGCTTCGTTCGTCGCGACGGGCGTCGCGCTCTTCGTCGCCATCACGCTGTTCCGTCCCGATCCGCACGAGACGATCGTTTCCTTCGTCGGCGGCGCGGTGTTCCAGTTCGGCCTCGGCGCGTGGCAGTTCTACACGCAGAACGCCTTCGCCTCGAAGTGGCTCGGCATGGCTGCGCATTCCGCCGACGAGCTCGGCGCGTTCGTCGTCGAGACGGCGAGCGGCCGGTGGCTCCGTGCCTACGGCTCGCTCGCGCACCCGAACGTCTTCGGCCTCTACGTCGGCGTCGGGCTCCTTGCCGCCATCGGGCTCGCCGCGTTCCGCGGGCACGGGAAGCACCTGAAATATTTCGCCTTCCAGCCGCTCATCGCCGCGGGACTCCTGTTCTCGTTCTCGAAGAGCGCGATCCTCGCCGTGGGGGTCGGGTTCCTGTGGATGGTCGTGAGCGCGTACGGCAGCGAGGCCGCGCCCCGGTTCCGCCGCGTGCTCGTGCCGTCGTTCATGATCATCGCGATGACGTTCGCGGCGCTCGGCGTGCTCTACGCGGAACCGCTCCGCACCCGCGCGGCGGGGGAGGGCCGGCTCGAATCGCGTTCGGTCTCGGAACGCGTTTCCCAGATCGACGACGCCGTCGCGCTGTTCGTCCGCCATCCCGTGCTCGGCGTCGGCATCGGCGACATGCCGCTCGCGCTGAGGCGCGAAGTCGACCCGAACCGCGAGTGGTGGCGCTACCAGTACGTCCACAACGTCCCCGCGCTCGTCGCCGTCGAGACCGGCATCCTGGGCCTCGCCGCCTGGATCGCCTTCGTCGCCGCGACCGTCGCGGTGATGGCGCGCCGCCTCCGCAAGCGGACGGAGGCGTCTACCGGCGTGACCGTCTACGCCTCCGCCTTCGTCGCGCTCCTCGTCGCCTCCCTATTCGACCACTTCCTGTGGAGTTCCTGGTTCGGTCAACTGCTGTTCTGGACCATCGCCGGACTCCTCCATGCCGCATACCAAGGCATCGAAAAAACCCGCTGAACCTGCGGGTTTTCACATTCTTGACAGTCGGTCGCGACTTGCCTCATTATGTACTGGCACTCCGGTATTCCGAGTGCTAATCATACTTTTTCATTAAGACACCGCTTTCCTATGCAGGTGAAACCGTTATCCGACCGCGTCTTGGTGAAGGCCCTCGAGCAGACCGAGACGACGAAGGCCGGCATCATCATTCCCGATACGGTGAAGGAGAAACCGGAAAAGGGCGAAGTCGTCGCGACCGGTCCCGGCAAGCTCATGGAAAACGGCCAGCGCGCCGCGATGTCCGTGAAGCCCGGCGACAAGGTGCTGTTCAAGAAGTATTCGCCGGACGAGTTCAAAGTCGACGGCGAGACGTTGCTCATGCTGGAAGAGTCCGACATCCTGGCCGTCCTCGCGTAATCACGACGGCATTATTCCGAAATTCCTATGGCTAAACAGATCCTGTTCACCGGCGAGGCGCGCGAGAAGATCAAGATCGGCGTCGACAAGCTCGCGAACGCCGTCAAAGTCACGCTCGGCCCGAAGGGCCGCAACGTCGTGCTCGACAAGGGCTACGGTTCGCCGATGGTCACGAAGGACGGCGTCACCGTCGCGAAGGAAATCGAGCTCGCCGACAAGTTCGAGAACATCGGCGCCGAGCTCGTGAAGGAGGTCGCTTCGAAGACGAACGAC
>CAYOXM010000018.1:13670-25585 GCA_964407925.1 uncultured Gammaproteobacteria bacterium | reverse complement strand
CGGCCGCCGATCTCCTCGAGGAGCGCGGCGAACCCTTCCGAGTCCGGCGCTTTCCCCGTACGGTCGAGCGCCACGACCGTCGCGCCGTCCGGAATCCTTTTGCGCAACCGTTCCGCCTCGGCCCGCATCGCCGCCGCGGCCGTCATCGTCGCACTGAGCGCTTCCGCCTCGACCTCGACGACTTCGACGCGCATCGACGGCGACAATCGACGCAAATACTCCTCCTGCGCCTCGCGCCAATGCTGTTCCTTCAAACGCCCTACGGCGATAATCGTACACTTGAACATAATTTCGTTAATTTAAGCCAAAATTTACCCTGACCCCCTTGACAAAGAGGGGTTTTTTTGCTTTACTATTGCAAACCCAGAAATGGGTCGTACCTTACAGCTTATCTCCACCCATAATAGGCGGTCGGCTTTAAACGGCCAACCGTCACCGTGCACCAAGGACGGCCGCAAGGCCACAACAACAGGAGGTCAGACATGGGAAGCGAAAAACCCCCCGCACGCCGTTCCAGCGGCAAAGCAGTACGGCACGTCGCGGGTGAGGGTGACGCCTCCCCGCCATCCGCGGTGCCTCGGTCGAAGACCTTGCACCATTTTCCCGCGCCTCCCGCGCAGGAAATTACCGGCGGCCACCCCGTGACCGTGCCGCAGCCCGTCGGGCCGAGGCCGGACACGAAGTACAGCATGGTCCCCGCGCCGGAAATCACGGAGAGCGCCACGAAAACGCAGTCCTCGAATCCGCCGCCAGGCGAACCCTCGAGGAAGGAGCTCAAGGAAACGGTCAAGCGGCTGAGCCAGCACAACATGCGGCTCAGCACGCAGATGCTTTTCCTCTCCAGCGTGCTCGAGTCGACGTCGGATGCGATGATCGTCGCCGACCATGACGGTCGGATTTCGGTCTTCAACTCCGGCGCCTGCGACCTCTTCCAGATCACGGCGGACGACGCGCGCGACGACAACCTGTTCCGCATGCTCGCCGATAACGCTCCCGAAGGGAAGCGCATCGGCGATATGCTCATGCGGAACCAGAGCATCGTCAACCTCCGCACGGAGGTGGTCGGTTTCCAGGGTCGGCGCGTGCCGGTCCTGCTCACGCTCAACTTCATCAAGGAGAGCGGCGAGAAGCCGAGCATCGTCGCGGTCCTGAAGGACAACAGCGAAGTCGAGGCGCTCACGCGCACCGATCCGCTGACCGGCATCGCCAACCGCCGGGAGTTCGACAGGAAGGTCGCCGACGAGCACGCGCGCATGAAGCGCGGGCACGTTGACGCCCTCTCCCTCCTCTTCCTCGACGTCGACCACTTCGGCGACTTCAACAAGAAGTACGGCCACCAGGTCGGCGACGAGGTCCTGCGGAAGGTCGGTGCGGTGCTCCGCAAAACGGTGCGCACCATCGACACGCCCGCACGATACGGAGGCGAAGAGTTCGTCGTCATCCTTCCGGGGACCGACGAACAGGGGGCGTGGCAGCTCGCGGAACGCGTCCGGCGCGTGCTGGCCGCGATCAGCGTTCACGTCGACGGCATCGGCGACCTTCGGGTCACCGCGTCCATCGGCGTGAGCACGCACCGCCAGCGTGATGGGGAAGTCTCGGAGATCATCTCCGAGGCGAACCAGGCGATGCTCGTCGCCAAACGTACCGGCCGGAACCGGACGTGCTCCTACCGAGAGCATGCGGCTTAGCCGCCTCGAGGCCCTCCCCATCCGGGGAGGGCCTTTTCTTTTCAGTAACCGGATTGACGCGTGGCGGTAATTATGCTAGCTTTCGCGCATAAAGCGTTCTTTCAGCAACTGCGTGCGAAGGAGGATTCATGGACCAAAAGAACGATTCCCAAAACCGCGAAAAGGCCGCATCCGCGCCCGACGCGGCAAGCGATCACCCCAACATGCTCGCCGCCGCATGGCTCGCCGGATTGCTCGGCGCACTCATGCTGGCGCTCAGCATCCGCGAGAAGGCGACGTCCGGCGATTCGTCGTTCGAGTCCGTCCTGCTCGGTTCGGCGCTTCTGGTGCTCGCCGTGTGTGCCTACGACGTGCATCGCAGGCTCAAGGCGATGACGCCCGAAGGACGCGATGCGTACTGGCGCGAGTTCGACCGTGCGACCGAGGAGAACCACCGGCGAAACGTCGAGATGTACGTCCGCCGCGGCCGCGACGGCAACGGACTGGGCTGAAGGGAACGTCATGCGGACCCAGGATGCCGACCCCGGCCTTACCGCCATGATCGTCCTCACCGTCACGCTCAGCCTCGCCATTGCGGCGTACGACGTCGCAGAGGTCGCCGCAGGCCATCCCGAGCGCGGGCTGTTCATCATCCCCGCCGTCCTGTTCGCCTTCGCCACCATGCTCGTTCACCTCAAGCGTTTCCCTTACGGGAAGCCTGGTCCGAAAGAGCGGCACGACAAGAAGACCGGCTGAACGCCGACATGGAACCCCGTCCGATGCTCATCGGCGGGGTTTTCTATATATATAATATGTAAGGACGTCCTTGCCCTAAAGGCATTTTTTTGCTATATTATAAGGGTATTCAATCATCTCCTTCAGCAGCGTTATGCGTGGTGAACGCCAGTTTTTCGGGGGCGAATCCCTTGATGAGTACGGCAAAAAGCTTGAGAAAGAGAACAAGGAGACCGAAGTGATGCCCTGGGGCGAGCTCATGACGAACGTGGGCGAGCAGATGGGGAAGGTCATGGGTTCCCTCGAGAAGGAACGGGAGATGGCGGCCGACATCCGCAAGATGGGCGGCAAGGTCACGCGGGAGACCGCGGACAGGATCATGAATCTCGAGCGGCAGAAGAACGACCTGCTCGGGATTTACGAGGACGTCCTCGAGCCCGTGCGCAAGGAAGCGGACGAGGCGTTTCTGGATCGCGCGGAGTATGTCGTGCCGAAGCCGGAGGAACTCGACGCGCTCATGACAGATCCTGAGGAGATGGAAGTCTCCGACGACATGATCATCGAGAAACAGACGTCAGGCGATCTCGCTTCCCTCGAGAAATCCCTTCGTGACGTCGCAGACGATGCCAACGAGGAGATGGTCGACATCATTGAAAAAATGAACGCCCTGAAGAAGTCGACGGAGGCGCATCTCCGGACGCGCTACGAACAGCTCAAGGGGCGTTCGGCGCTGATTGACGATCCCGCTACCAAGGCGGAGATGCGCGAAATCGACGCTCAGCTGCTGCCGATGATGTCGAAAGGCATCGAGGTCACCGCCGCCGGCGGCAAGGACGCAGAGGCAGTCAAGGCGGAACAGCTCAAGGCGCTCGAGCGCCGCTTCGAGACGCTGCGCAACTACGTCGTCGCGGTGAACGACCGGCTGAAGGACGTCCGCATGAACCTGGGCTTCGCCAGGAAGATGGACGAAAAAGAAAATCGAAAGGCCGCCTAATCGCAACATGGATATGAAAAAGCCCGCCCCAGATCAGGGGCGGGTTTCGTTTCGGCCCGCGTCGAGGCCGAGAAGCATCCGCTTGGTGTCGCGCAGGGCGACGATGGTGTCTCTCCGCATGCGCAGGGAGAGCATCTGCTCGCACTCGATGTGCGGCAGCATCGCGTCGATGAATCCGGCCATCTCGACGGGGCCGTATCCCTTCGGCATGGCGCGGAGCGTGTCGAGCGCGTGCGGTTGCACGTTCGGCAAGTCGCGCACGATGGCGAGCACGCTGCGGAAGATGGCGGGAGCGCGGACGCGATCGAATTGGCGGCGCGTGACGATCTTCTCGCACGCGTCGTGCCGAGCGCGGCCGTGTCGGTCCGTGTCGCCGGCGGCGTACGTGACGTCATCGTCGCAGTAGCGGCACGTGCCGATGATGCGGAGCGGGTCCTCGAACGCGCCCGGGACCATTCTTTCCGCGAGCGCCATCAAATACGGGAATTTCGCTCTCATGCGTTTCCTCCTGTCTGCGGTCAAAGGACCAATGAACGAACGCCGAACCTTAGCCTAAAATAGCGATTTTGTCAAGGTTGCGGCGCTCAGGTTCGGCCTGCCCTTGACACCTTTTTTTGCCTCCCGTACACTAATGCAAGTTCAGACAGAAAGTATCCACAGAAACGGCTGGCGAGGCCCCTAAATCGTGATCAAGATCGTGTGCAGCATCGGGTAACCTACCATCCATCGAGCGGTTGACAGGAATACCATTTTCCTGTACGATGCGACCGCTCTGATGGAAGAGCGGTTTTTTTATCCCGACCGTACCTTACCGAAACGACGATTTGGACCAACAAGCGGGAAACGGCCGTCCGAGGCGCAAGCCGAAGACAATCCTCCTACCGTTTTCCACTTGTGGGGCCAAACCCTCCACTGTCCCGTCTCCATCAGAGGCGAGAGACATGAGGGAAGAGGTCCTGGACGTTGACAACTGAATCGAGAAATCAGCAAGTTCAAGGTCAAACGTCTAGTTAACTTGCCAGTCGAAAAACTCGCAGCAATTCGAGTATGTATGGCTGAGCAAGCGACCAAACACGAGGCACGAAGCGTTTCCTCTTCAAGGACGTTTTCGTGCTTCAGTGGAATGAGTGCATTAAGGGCGTATAGGTGGATGCCTCGACACAAAAAGCCGATGAAGGACGTAGCAGCCTGCGAAAAGCTCCGGTGAGGTGGCAAGCAACCTTTGACCCGGAGATATCCGAATGGGGAAACCTGGTTCGATGTTGAGTCGAATCGCGCTCTGACGTGAGTCAGAGAGTGGGCACCTGCTGAAGTGAAACATCTCAGTAAGCAGAGGAGAAGAAAAAAATCTCAGTCTTTAGTCTTGGGCAGACCCCGCAATACTGCGGGGGCGTCCGAGACTAAATGACTGCAATTCCCTAAGTAGTGGCGAGCGAAAGGGGAGCAGCCTAAACTCATCATGTGGCTTGTCGCACCGAGTATGGATAGCAATATTCGTACCGCGGGCGTCAAGTACAGGTACGAGCCGTTGCATGATGGGGGTTGATAGGTAACCGTTGGGAACGCTCGTAACGTTCCGGCGATGCTAAAGATCGTGAGGTAGAAGAATCATCTGGAAAGATGAGCCAAAGCGGGTGATAGCCCCGTATTCGAAATTTCACGTTACATCGTGATGGATTACCGCAAGTAATACGGGACTCGAGAAATCCCGTATGAAGCAGCGACGACTATGTCGCAAGGCTAAATACTTTTTGTGATCGATAGTGAACCAGTACCGTGAGGGAAAGGTGAAAAGCAGCCCGGGAGGGCAATGAAATAGTATCTGAAACCATACGCTTACAAGGAGTCGGAGCTCTAAGTATCGCAAGATACGGAGTCACGGCGTTCCTATTGAAGAATGAGCCAACGAGTTTGCTGCATGTTGCTCGGTTAAGTCCCTGAGGGGATGAAGCCAAAGTGAAAGCGAGCCTTAACGGGCGTCGTTAACTTTCAATTCTACGTCGGACTTGTCCGACGCAGAGCTGATTGTTAACAGGTAGCATGCACAAGACCCGAAACCCGGCGAGCTAGCCATGAACAGGATGAACCAACAGTAACATGTTGGGGAGGTCCGAACCCGTTAGCTGTGCAACACTATGGGATGATTTGTGGCTAGGGGTGAAATTCCAATCGAGCTGGGTGATAGCTGGTTCTCCGCGAAATAGCTTTAGGGCTAGCGTCGAGTGACGAAGTGATCGGGGGTAGAGCACTGAATGGGATTCGGTGGAGCAATCCTACGCGTCCTAACCAAACTCCGAATACCGGTCATGAATACTCGGCAGTCAGACTATGGGGGCCAAGCTCCATTAGTCGTGAGGGGAAGAGCCCAGATCTCAAACTAAGGTCCCTAAATCTCAGTTAAGTGTAAAAGGTGGTGCAGTGACTTATACAACCAGGATGTTGGCTTAGAAGCAGCCATCATTTAAAGAAAGCGTAACAGCTCACTGGTCAAGTCATCGCGCGCCGAAAATATACCGGGGCTAAAACTGAGTACCGAAGTTGAGGGCTGGCGACATGAGTCGCTGGCGGTAGCGGAGCGTTCTCTAGTGAGTGAAGTCGGATCTGTAAGGACCGGTGGACGCTAGAGAAGTGAGAATGTTGGCATAAGTAGCACAAATGAAGGTGAAAATCCTTCACACCGTAAACCCAAGGTTTCCTGGGCAACGCAACTCGGCCCAGGGTTAGTCGGTCCTAAGACGAGGCGGAAACGCGTAGTCGATGGACAGCAGGTTAATATTCCTGCACTTCCGTACGTGTCGATGGGATGACGCATCTCTTCATTGCGAGCGATCTTCGGCTATGATCGTCCTGAGGGCGCAAGGCGATTGCCAGGAAAATCCGGCAGTCATAAACCAAGCGCTCGAGGAAAGTTGGCCGCGAGGCTGGCGATTCGTGAGTCAGGGGTGCCTAGAAAAGTCTCTAAGAGCTATCACGTACGGGAACCGTACCGTAATCCGACACAGGTGGGTGGGCACAAGTGTGCCAAGGTGAACGAGAGAACCATCGTTTAGGAACTCGGCAAAAAAGTGGCCGTAACTTCGGGATAAGGCCTGCTTCGTAGCAATACGGAGCCGCAGCAAGCGTCCGCTTACCGACTGTTTACCAAAAACACAGGTTCCTGCTAAGCCGCAAGGCGATGTATAGGAGCTGATGCCTGGCCAGTGTCAGAACGTTAAGAGGAGGGGTGAAACGCAGCAATGCATGTAGCTTCGAATCTAAGCGCTGATGAACGCCGGCGGTAACTATAACCGTCCTAAGGTAGCGAAATTCCTTGTCGGGTAAGTTCCGACCCGCACGAATGGCATAACGAGTGAGCGACTGTCTTAACGATGGACTCGGCGAAATTGCAAGGGGAGTGAAGATGCTCTCTACCCATAGCTGGACGAAAAGACCCCGTGAAGCTTTACTACAACTTGCTATTGGATTTACGCTCCGCATGTTCAGCGTAGGAGGGAGCCTTCGGGCGCCAATGAGACACCTCCCTTGTGTTGTGTAAATTCTTATCCTGTGACCTCACAGGTCGCGAAAAGTACTGTCCGGTTCCGCCGGGCGAGTTCTTTACATTTTTCGCGATCGGTGCGGTCACGGGAGACAGTAGCTGGTGGGTAGTTTGACTGGGGCGGTCGCCTCCCAAAAAGTAACGGAGGCGTTTACAAAGGTATGCTTAGCTCCGATGGAAACGGAGCTGGACGTGCAAGCGCATAAGCATGCTTTACTGGAAGACCAACGAGTCGACCAGTTGCGAAAGCAGAAGCTAGTGATCCGACGATCCAAAGTAGGATGGTCGAAGCTCAACGGATAAAAGCTACTCCGGGGATAACAGGCTGATCGGGTCCAAGAGTCCACATCGACGACCCGGTTTGGCACCTCGATGTCGGCTCATCGCATCCTGGGGCTGGAGAAGGTCCCAAGGGTTTGGCTGTTCGCCAATTAAAGCGGTACGTGAGCTGGGTTCAGAACGTCGTGAGACAGTTCGGTCTCCTATCCACTATGGGCGACGAAATTTGAGGAAACGCTTCTTTAGTACGAGAGGACCGAGAAGCACCAACCTCTTGTGTACGAGTTGTCCTGCCAAGGGCACTGCTCGGTAGCAACGTTGGGCGGAGATAAGCGCTGAAAGCATCTAAGCGCGAAACTTCTTCCAAGATCAGATTTCATAGGCTCCAGGGAGAATACCTGGTTGATAGGCGGCAGGTGTAAGGCCCGCAAGGGTTTCAGCCGAGCCGTACTAATAAGCCGTCGCACTTAAACCCACTGAAGCACGAAGACGTGCTTGTGCCTGCCGCATGGGGCAGGAAAGACGTTTGGCCTTGAACATGTTGATTTCTCGAATTCAGTACCCTCGTTTTTAAAAAGCGCAGGGTTCTGGTGACACGTCCACGCTGGTCACACCCGTTCCCATCCCGAACACGGAAGTTAAGCAGCGCTGGGCCGATGATACTTGGAGCCAACCCGCTCCTGGGAAAGTAGGTGGTCGCCGGAACTTTGCGCTTTTTTGTTTGCGTACAGCGAAAATGACGGTCCCATGATTGACATGGGGCTATTTTTGTGCCATCGTTTCCTGTTAGGGTTCATTGAGAAGCAGTTCATTTCGCATGCCGACCGGAAAGGAGGTCCGCCATGCTCCCGCCCTGGATCATCGAAAAGATAAAGAAGGAAGAGGAGCGGAAGAAGCGGAAGGAGGACCGTCCTCAACCGCGCATCGAGATCGAGGAAGATCCTCGTCCGCCGCCCCCGCCGCCCAAGGAGCCGAATCCCGACGGCGGCGACCGCGGGGTCGTCATCATCGACCCCGGCAAGGACGACCAAGGTTCAAAAGTAGGCGAAGTCATCGCATTCTTCTCGCCGTAAGGCAAGGCAGGAGTCCGTCGAATCCGACGGGCTCCTTGTTCTTTTCTAGAGGCTGTTGCTAAGGTTAGCACCTGTTCATTTCAGCAGAAGGAGTGACCCATGCGCCTCCCTTGGTTTCGCCTGATGACCGTCGAGGACATCGAACGAGCCATCGCGCTCGCCAAATGCAAGACGCTCGAGGAAATCGTGGCCATGGCGGTCGTTCGGCACCGCAAGGACGGCCGCATCCGTCTCGCCGTCCTCGCTTCCTGTCTCGCGCCTTTTGCCGTCATCATCGCCATGATTCTCCGTCCTGACACGGAGGTCGGGCCGAAGATCTGGCTTTGGGTAGCGGCGATTTGCATCGCCATGCTCCTGCCGCTTCCGATGATCCGCTACGGCAGAATGGGGTTCAGGGAAGGTCGTATCATTTCACTCGCTTGGCACATCAAGCGGAATCCCAACCTTCTTCGCAAGAAAGAGTAGCAACGGACCTCTCGCAGGTCCTTTTTTGTTACTGTAAAAATGACGTTTTTTAGCCTTAAAT
Organism: uncultured Gammaproteobacteria bacterium; assembly: GCA_964407925.1. Taxonomy (GTDB): domain Bacteria; phylum Patescibacteriota; class Patescibacteriia; order SG8-24; family SG8-24; genus CAYOXM01. The sequence goes on along the minus strand of CAYOXM010000018.1, from coordinate 16,773 downwards.
AATCTTTTTTGTATCAATTTTTATGACACCGTGCTACCATTGAGCCCTATGGAGATCCCCCATATCCTTCAGCAGCTCGGCTTCAACGACAAGGAGATTCGCGTGTATCTGACGCTCCTGACCGGCGGCCCTTCGTCGGTGCGGCGTCTCGCCAAGGATACCGAACTGAATCGCGGTACGGTGTACGAGATTCTTAAGTCCCTGCAAAAGCGCTCGCTTGCGGGGATGTATCAGAAGCACAAGAAGCAGTTTTTCATCGCCGAAGATCCTGAGAAGCTGATCGAAGTCATCGCCCGCCAGGAGCAGGCCGTCGTCGGTCTGAAGCGGCATCTCGCCGAAGCGCTGCCGGAACTCAAGTCGCTCTACGATCACGGCGGCGCGAAACCGACGGTGAAGTACTACGAGGGGAGCAAGGGCGTGACCGTCATCCTCGATGATCTCTTGCGGACGATGGCGGACCAGTCGGACAAGCTGTATCGCGTGTATTCGTCGATCGCGCTGCGCGAATACCTATACCGCGAGTACCCGCACTTCACGAAGGAGCGCGTCGCGCGACGCCTGAACGTGCGTGTCATCGCCATCGGTGCCGGCGGTGACGACCAGCCGCTCGCGGAACGCCGCTGGCTCACCGCAAAGAAGTCCGCGCCGACGTACTCCATCATCTACGGCTCAAAAGTCGCCTTTTTCTCGCTTGACGCAACCGGCTCGCCCGTCGGCGTGCTCATCGAGGACGCCGGCGTCGCGGAGACCGAGCGGATGATTTTCGATCATGTCTGGGGATCGCTCGCGACGGAGCATCCTGCATCGCAGAAGGCGGAAGCCGCGGCCGCGTCACCGCGCTGAATCCATTCCCATGAAATCCATCGTTACCATCGGCGGCGGCACCGGGCAGTTCACGCTGCTTTCCGGCCTTAAAAAGTATCCCGTACATCTCACGGCCATCGTCTCCATGGCGGACGACGGCGGTTCGACCGGCGTGCTCCGCGACGAGCTCGGCGTCCTACCGCCCGGCGACGTGCGTCAGTGCCTCGTGGCGCTTTCGGAGGCGGAGACCATCATGCGCGATCTCTTCAATTACCGCTTCGACGTCGGCGGCATGAAGGGGCATAATTTCGGCAACATCTTCCTTTCGGCGCTCGAGAAGATCACCGGGAGTTTCGAAGAGGCGGTGCGCGTGTCGGGCATGGTGCTCGCGACGCGGGGTTCGGTCATCCCCGTGACGACGAACAGCATCGCGCTCGTCTGCGGGCACGGGGAGAACGCCTGCGTCGGCGAGCACGCCATCAACGAGGCGATCATGAACGATCGTGAGAGCCTTCACCTCAAACCCGAAGCCTATGCGAACCCAAAGGCGGTCTCTGCAATCGAGCAGGCCGACTGCGTGGTCATCGGTCCGGGCAACCTCTACTGCAGCATCATCCCGAACTTGCTCGTGAAAGGCGTGGCAGAGGCCATCGCCCGTTCCAAGGCGACGGTCGTCTATAACTGCAACCTGATGACGAAGAAGGGGCATACGGACGGCTTCACCGTCGCCGATTTCATCGGGGAAATAGAGCGGTATGTGGGCAAGGGACGCGTCGACTGCGTCACCTACAACAGCGGGAAGCTCGACGCCGATCTGCTTGAACGCTATGCCCCTGAAGGCGCGCCCGTCGGGGTTCCCGAGGGCAGCCTCGACCGGCAGGGGCTCACGCCGCTCGCCGCCGACCTCGTGAGTTCGGGAGTCTACGTCCAGAAACCGGGCGACGCCATCAAGCGGACGCTCATCCGGCACGATCCGGACGCGCTCGCCGCGCTCATCGTGCGGAATTGTTTAAAGGGGCTGTAGTGCTCTATACTCCGGAGGTATGAAAATCGTATTCGATCTGGACTATACGCTTCTGGACACCGTCGCCTTCAAGCGGGCGCTCGTAGAAGCGACGGGCGTGGACGAGAAGGAGTGGAAAAAGGCATACGACGCCGCCGTCGAAGGCAACAGGGGACTTTTCGAGCCCTCGGCTTTTTTTGCGGAACTCACGCGTCGGGAATTGCTCACTGACGCGGCCGCGGAAGCCGCCCGAAAGAGTTTTGACGACGTTCTCGCGACGACGGAGAAATACCTGTATCCGGAAGCGAAGGAGCTGGTCACCGCCCTCGGGCGTCACGAGGCCGACGTCGACCTCATGACCTTCGGGGACGCCTCGTGGCAGCGGGCCAAGGTGGAGCACTCGGGACTCGCGAAGATGTTCGACGACGTGCTTTATGCGGAGAAGGACAAGAAGGAATTCATTCGCGGGCTCGGCGAAGGGCAGGACAAGGTCATCGTCGTCAATGACAACGGCAAGGAGATGGAAGAGATGGTCGAAGTCGCGCCCGAGCACACGTACATCCTCAAGGCGGGCGGCCCGAAGGCTCCGCCGAAAAATTTGCGCCTGCCGACCGCCGAAACCATCGGGGAGCTCGTCGGCATCCTCGAGAAGGAGACGGGATGGGAGCTCCGCCGCGAGATGGACGAAATCGGACGGGAATTTCGCGAGGGCGAAAAGCGGTACGTCGAGCCCGGCAAGGACGTGCGTGGCGAAGTGAGCATGGGTGACGCGTCCGACCACGAGGGCAAAGAACCCCCGCCCGAAACGCGGGGCGGCCACCTGCGTCGCTGAGTGCTATGCGGCTGATTACGGACCTCCACATCCATTCGAAGTATTCCCGCGCCTGCTCGAAGAACCTCACGCTGTCGAACTTGGCGGCGTGGGCGCGGACGAAGGGCATCGATGTCCTCGCGACGTCCGATTTCACGCATCCCGCGTGGCGCAGGGAGATGGGGGAGCGGCTTGAGGAGGCGGAACCCGGCCTGTTTCGCCTCAAAAAGGCGTTTGAAGCGGAAGACGGCGACGGTGCATACGAGGCCGCGCCGGTTCCCGAAGGCGGCCGCCCCGTCCGGTTCGTGCTCGCCACCGAGGTGTCGTGCATATATAAGAAGAACGGCCGGACGCGACGCCTCCACCTGCTCGTCTTCGCGCCGTCGTTCAGGGCGGTTGATGCCGTCGTCGCGTCACTCGAGCGGCTCGAGTGCAACCTCCGCGCAGACGGCCGGCCCATCCTCGGGCTCGAAGCGAAGGACGTG
>CAYOXM010000018.1:0-13660 GCA_964407925.1 uncultured Gammaproteobacteria bacterium | reverse complement strand
CCGACGCGCGGTGCATGGTGGTCCCCGCGCATGCGTGGACGCCGTGGTTCTCGGTGTTCGGTTCGGAGTCGGGATTCGACAGCCTCGAGGAGTGTTTCGAAGAACTGACGCCGCATGTTCACGCCATCGAGACCGGACTGTCGTCTGATCCGGCGATGAATGCCCGCCTCTCGAAGCTCGACGGCGTCATGCTGATTTCCAACTCCGATGCGCATGGCGTGCGCAACCTCGGTCGCGAGGCGAACGTATTCGATCCCGAGGAGCTGTCCTATGACGGCATCATGAACGTTCTGCGTCGACGCGAGCGGGTGCGGTTCCCGTACACCATCGAGTTTTTCCCCGAAGAGGGGAAGTACCACGTCGACGGCCATCGCGCCTGCGATTTTTCCTGCGAGCCCGAGGAAACCGTTCGCCGCGGGGGAAAGTGCCCGAAGTGCGGCAAGCCGCTCACTCGCGGGGTGCTCGGCCGCGTCCACGCGCTGGCTGATCGAGCCGCGGCCGCCGCGCTGGCGCATGCCGCCCCCTCCCGCGCAATCGTGCCGTTTGAAGAGGTCATCGCCGACGTCGTCGGCAAGGGGCGGGCCTCGAAGGCCGTATTTCAGCAGTACAAGACGGCGATTACCCGCCTCGGTCCCGAGTTCGACGTCCTCCTCGACGTTCCGTTGGAGCGCATTGCCGAGGCATTGTCGCCACGGCTCGCAGAGGCGGTCGGACGCGTCAGGGAAGGCAAGCTCGTCATTTCTCCCGGCTATGACGGGGTGTACGGCAGGGTGAAGGTGTTCGAGGAGCGGGTGCGGGCGGGACAATCTTCGTTTGCCATCTGAACGCGAGAAAAGAAAACATCCGCCGAGGGCGGATGTTTTCGTCGGAGCGAGACGAAGCGCTTAGCGCTTCTTCTTGCCGCCGGACTTCTTCTTCGCGGCCTTCTTGGCCGGCTTCCTCTTCGCTGCTTTCTTCTTGGCTGCCATAGTTCTCACCTCCTTTGAGAGCGGATAGATGCGATCGCTGCCGCGCAAGACATGCGCGAACCGCGACCATTTATCGTCGCATGAAGCGTACTGAGCGCTCCTGATCGGAGTATACTACATCTTTTTCACGTCAACAAGAACTTCCGTGTCAAGAGTCGCGCAAACTGTGGAAAAGAAAAGAGCCGCGACGCGCGCGACTCTCACATCCGTTCGTCAACGAAGCGCAGTGCACGCTCCTTCAGCTCCTCTTCGTCGTCTCCGTACAGGATTTCGACGAGCGTCTCGTCGTCGGCGACATGCGGGTCGCCCGGCATCACGCGAACGCGTATCGTGCCGTCCTTCGCCCGCGCTATGACGGCGGAATATTTTTTCCCTTTGAAAAACGGGAGGGGGATTTGATCAGCCATCGCGTTCCCTGATGAGGTCTCGAACGTAGTGGCGTGCCCTGCGGACGAGCTCCTCGCGGTCGTCACCGTTCAGGATGTCGACGACGGTCACGTCGCCTTCGGTCTTGGGCGCGTCTCCGAGCCTGACGTGATAACGCCCCTTCTTGTCTTTGACGATGGTGGCGACGTGCATCGCCGTCCCTCCTTGCCGTAAAGGTGCTGCGAATACTGTACGCCCACGGCGGGGAATGACAACTCTCGGCAAAGACCGCGTCACGCATTGAGGTCATAAAAAGGCGGACCGCGAGGGTCCGCCCTTCAATGCAAGTGCCGTCGTCGGAGCGAGAACAGCTCCGTCGTGATGGTCGCGTCGGGGACGGCGCACGTCGCGCAACCGTTTACGCGGATGCTGATGCCGCCGCGCCGGGGGATGCTCATGCCGCTGCTTCGCTCGATGAGCTCGAGCAGGTGCTCAGTTCCCTCGCGGTATCCCCTGCAGCATGCGCAGTAGACGACGACGCCGTCGGGGTTGCCGCAGTTCTCACAGACGAAATCGCTCCGTCCGCGACCGACCACTTCGCAAACGACGCAATGTCCATTTTCCATCGCCACTCCTTTCAGGGAACCGCTGACGTTAGCACGGAATGGCAGTTTTGTCAATCCGCGGGAAATCGAAGAGCCGCCCGTCGGCGGCTCCTGCTCATGCGGCTTTCGGTCGTTCTTTTTCGCGAAATTTTGAGGCTATCTTGTCGGCCATGTCGTCGATGGCGGCTAGATAACCGTCCTCGTCATCCTCGACTGAGGGGAGCTCGCCGATCATGAGGTCGGCCTTCCACCCTTCGTTGAGCTTCTCTTGGCGTAACGTCGCGTCGAGCGTGACGAGCGTGTCGCTCCGTTCGCCCTTTTTGCTGATAAAAGCGTCGATGCCGTGGAACTTGTCGAGCGGCGTTCCTACGGCGGTATAGGCACGCACGGAATCGGCCTCTTCCTCCGGGTCAATGCCGAGTTTCTCTTGTACGGCGAAGAGAAGGTCTCGAAGGTACTCTTTTTTCGGGTTTGAGGGATCGCCGGGCTGGAATCGCTTGGTGAGTTCCACGGCCTTGCCGAATGGCAGGTATCCCGTGCGTGCGTCCGCCCCCGCCTCGCGGAGCGACTTCACATACTCCGGATTTCGGATGTCGGCTTGGCCGAAAAGGTCATATTCGAATTCCGTTCCGGAGTAGCGCACTTCGCCGCCGGATTTCGGCTTTTCGATTTTTGCGCCAGGTTGGTAGGCGGGACATTCTTTGGCGTGTCCCGCCTCATAACCGCAGTATCGACAAGACATATATGCGTATATCTTAGCAATTTTTCGGACTTTTGTCCATTGACGAGCCATGAGGCCGTGCTATTGTATACCGCGTCCCGCGGGCCATTAGCTTAATGGTAGAGCACCCGGTTTGCATCCGGGAAACGAGGGTTCGATTCCCTCATGGTCCACCACGTAAAAGCCGCGCCCGAAAGGGGGCGGCTTTTACGTGCCGCGTGGATGACCGCAAAGCGGGCATTTTTACGCGGCCGCGAAGAGGCGCGGCTCACGTGGCGCTGCCGAACGAACCCTGCTATTAATACCCCATATGGTTACCGCCAAGAACGTCGAGTGCGAAATCCGCAGTTTCGTCGACGAACGCAAGTTCGCCGAGCTGTACGACTTTTTCGTCGCGAACGCGTCGTACGTGGGCGAAGAGGAGCAGGAGACGCGGTATTTCGACTGCCCGCAAGATTTGCGCATCCAGAAGGGGCGCTCGCACGCCAAGGTCTGGCTGAAGAAGGGGGAGATGCATGCCGAGGGGCGCGAGGAGATCGAGCTGCGCGTCCCGCGCGAGGAGTTCGCTACGCTGAAGAATCTTTTCGACGCCCTCGGTTACGGAGTGAAAATCATCTGGTATCGGCGGCGGCTGACCTTCCTGTGGGACGGCGTCGGCGTCTCGCTTGACGACACCCGTGGATACGGACGAATTCTGGAACTTGAGGTTATGACGGCGCCGGAGGACACGGAGATGACGGTCGCGATGCTCAAGGAAAAAATGGCCGAACTCGGCGTACCGCTGACGCCGAAGGAAGAGTTCGCCGCCCGGTTCGCGCATTACGAGAAGCATTGGCGAGAACTGACCGCGACGGAGAACGAAAAAACGCCCGCGTAACGCGGGCGTTTTTGTCATCGTCAGGATGGCTTTTGGGGAAGGACGACGTACTGCGGCGTCTTGCCGTCAAAGACGTCGAGGACGGCCTGCGCCGCGAGCCGTGCCATCGCGTCGCGCGCCTCGTTCGTGGCCGACGCGGTATGCGGGGTGAGCACGACGTTCTCCAGCTTCGCGAGTCCGGGGGCGAGCGCCGGTTCGTTCTCGAACACGTCGAGCGCCGCGCCCGCAATCGTCTTTTTCCTGAGGGCGGCGACGAGCGCCTTTTCGTCGACGATCGGCCCGCGCGAGGTGTTCACGAGATAGGCGGTCTTTTTCATGAGCGCGAGCTTCTTCGCGTCGATGAGGTGCCGCGTCGTCGGGAGGAGGGGGACGTGGATCGAGACGACGTCCGACGTGGCGAGGACCTCCTCGACCGTGCCGTACGTCGCGCCGTAGTCTTTCTCAAACTGCTCGTTCCGTCGTACGTCGTAGTACGCGATTTTCATGCCCATGCCCTTGGCGGCGCGATGGGCGACGCCGGCGCCGATGCGGCCGAGGCCGAGGATGCCGAGCGTCTTCCCCTTGAGCTCCATGCCGAGGAGCATCAGCGGCCCCCAGCCCTTGTACTTCCCCGCGCGCGTGAAGCGGTCGGACTCGGGAACGCGGCGGCAGATCGCCATCATGAGGGCGAACGCGTGCTCGGCGACCGCGTCGGTGAGGACGCCGGGAGTGTTGGTCACCATCACGCCTCGGCTGGCGCAGGTCGGGACGTCCACGTTGTCGTAGCCCACGGCGTAGTTCGAGACGAGCTTCAGCTGCGGTCCGGCGGCATCGAGCACGCCCTTGTCGATCTTTTCGGTCAGCAGGCAAAGAAGCGCGTCCGCGCCTTTCACGCCCTTCAGCAGTTCCGCACGGGAAATCGCGCGATCCTTCGGAAAGAGCGTCACCTTCACGTCCTTGCGGGCGCGGAGCAACGTGAGGCCCGCTTCGGGAATTCGACGCGTGACGAAGACACGTTTGGTCGTTGCCATAGGGGGTGGTGAGGTTTCAGCCTTTCCAGGGCTTGATGTCGACTTTTTTTATCGCTGCCGCGGTCGGATACGCGCGGATGATGCCGCGTTTCGCGCCCATCTGCTGCACGACGCCGGTCGCGTTCCAGGTGCCGACGGCGAGGGCGAACCGCACGTCGTCCTTCTTGAGCAGGCCGGCGATGACGCCGGAGCCGAACGCGTCGCCCGCGCCCGTCACGTTCACGCGGGGGACGTCGATCGTTCCGCTCCAGAGGATTTCGTTCTTGGTCGCGGCATAGGCGCCGGCCTGTCCGTCGGTGACGACGAGCAGGCGGCGGGGGAGTCCCCGCAGCGCTTCGAAGATGCCTTTGTGATCGGAGACCGGCAGGCCCGTGAGTTGGGCCGCCTCCTCGCGGTTCAGGTTCATGACGTCCACGCGGCTGATAAGCGAAGCGAGCTTTTTGAGGCCGTCCTTGAGTTCCTTTGCGCCGGGGTTCCAGGCGACACTGATGCCGTGCCGGTTGGCGTGCGACACCGCCGCCTCCATGAGCGCGGCGTTGCCGCCGAGCGAGGAGATGTAGAACCAGCGCGCCTGAATGCGGCCCCAGGGAACGGTGCCGGCATCGATGCCCTGTGACGCGCCGCGGTACACGAGGACCGTGCGTTCGCCGGTGCCGGCGACCGCGATGATGGACGTGCCGGTCTGCACCCCCGCGAGTTTCTGGACGTAGGATGCGGAAACGCGCTCGCGCTTGAGGACGTCGAGCAGGCCGCGGCCGTTGTCGTCATCGCCGACGGCGGAAATGCAGGCGGAGCGGTGACCGAGGCGCGCGAACGTGACTGCCGCGTTCGTCGCGCCGCCGCCGGTCTCGAAGACCAGCTCGTCAATCTCGATTTTCGCGCCGAGCGGGAAGCAGCCTTCGAGCACGTTGCCCTCGTCCGCACCGCGCTGGTGCACCTCGAAGGCCGTGCTCTTCACGAACACGTCCCGGGTCGCCGCGCCGATGGTGACGACGTCGTGTTGCATAGGGTTACGCGCGTCCGGAGGAACCGAACAGCCGCATCTTGTGGCGGACCACTTCCTTCATCAGCTTTTTCGACGGCGCGAGGAGCTTGCGCGGGTCGATCGCCTTCTTGTCGCTCAAGACCGCGTCGCGGACGCCGGCGGTGAAGGCGATGCGGAGGTCGGAATCGATGTTGATCTTACGGATGCCGTTCTTGATGGCGGTCGCGATTTGCGCGTCGGGGATGCCGACCGCGCCGGAAAGGCGGTTGCAGTCGTCAAGGCGATCGCAGAGCATCTTCGTCTTTTCGACGAGTTCGGGGGAAATGCCGGAGGCGCCGTGAAGCACGAGCGGGACCTTCACCGTCGCGTCGATCTTCTTGAGTCGCGCGATGTCGAGTTCCGGGGCGGTCTTCGACTTGTACGCGCCGTGCGCCGTACCGATGGATATGGCGAGCGCGTCGCAGCCCGTCTCTTTGGCGAAGCGCGACGCCTCGTCGGGATCGGTGAAGAACGCCTGCTTTTCGGAAACGCTGACCAAGTCCTCGACGCCCTTGATGGCGCCGATTTCCGCCTCGACCGACGCGCCTTTGGCACGGGCCCAGGCGACGACCTTCTTCGTCGCCTTCACGTTTTCGGCGTAGGGGAGGAGCGAGCCGTCGAACATCACCGAGGTGTAGCCCGCGTCGATGGCTTTCTTGATGACCTTCAGGTCCTTGCCGTGGTCGACGTGGATGACGACGGGAACGGGGGACTTCGCGGCCTCGCGCATCATGGCGAGAAGGTAGTTCATGCCCGCGTACTCGATTGCGCCCTCGCTCGTCTGGACGATGACGGGCGATTTTTCCTCGACGGCGGTCTCGATGACGGCCTGGAGGATTTCGAGGTTGTTCACGTTGAACGCGCCGACGGCGTAGCCGCCCCTGTCCGCAGCCGCGAGGATTTTCTTGAGGGTGGTCAGCATAGGTTCAGATTTCTTCGGCGCGCACGCGGGCGAAACGCTTGAGCATGCGGCGCATTTCGGAGGTCTTCATGAGGCCCTTCTGCGGACCGATGTAACTGATGACGGAGGCGGAGTTCGCCGTGCCCCAGCGCATGGCCTCGGCGATGTCCTTGCCGGCGTTCAGTGCCGCGACGAACGCGGTCGAGAACGCGTCGCCGCAGCCGGTACGCTCGACGACGGGGACGTCCATGATTTCCATCTTGAGGAAGCGCTTGCCGTCGTACGTGTAGGAGCCCTTCGGCCCGTCGGTGATGACGGCGATGCGGCAGCCGACGTCATGGATGCGCTTCAGGAGGGCGGGAATCGCCTTCGCGCCGTTACCGACGAGGCGTTCGGCCTCCTCCTTGTTCATCACTGTCACTTCGGAGGCGGCGATGAGCGGACGCAGGGCCTCGGTGCCGAGCTTCAGCTGGAACGTCCCCGGCTGGAAGCAGAGCTTCGTGCCGGTCCGCTTCACGTACTCGATGAGGCTCTTGTGCATCTTCTCGCTGCCCTTGCCGAGCGACGTCCAGTAAATCCATTTCGCCTTGGGGAGCGCGGGGAACTTGTAGTCGCGCCTCTCGTGGAAGACGAGGATGGTACGCTCGCCGCCGTAGTTCAGGACGGTCGAGTAGTTCGTGCCGCGCTTCTTGTCGAAACGGACGAACTCGGTGGAAATTTTCTCCTTGCGCCAATGCGAATAGATGCTTTTGCCGACGTCGTCGTCGCCGAGGATGCTGAACAGCGCGGTGCGCATCCCGAGGCGGGAGGAACCGACGGCGTTATTCGAGGCGTTGCCCGCGCCGGGGATCTTTATCACCGACTCGACCGGCACCTTGTCCGCGTAATCGAAGCAGATCTGGCACATCTCGGTGCGCAACTCGCATTTGAGCGCGGCTTCGGTCTGGTCGATCTGGAGGAAGACGTCGAGCGTCGCGTCGCCGACGGAAATGATGTCCAACATAGTCTTTTCAGGCCTTGGCCTTTCGGGCCGCGGCGCGTTTCACGGCGTCCTTAACGTGGGAAACGCCCATGCCGAAATGCTCGACGAGCTGCATCGGCTCGCCGGACTCGCCGAACACGTTCGGCACGCCCACGAACTCCATCGGGGTAGGGCGGGCCTTCGCGAGGTATTCCGCGACCGCTCCGCCGAGCCCGCCGGTGATCTGGTGTTCCTCGACCGTGACGACCGCGCCGCACTTCTCGGCGGCGACGAGCACCGCGGCCTCGTCGAGCGGCTTGATGGTATGGCAATTGACGACCATGACGTCGAGCCCTTCCGCCGCGAGCTCCTCGGCGGCGCGAAGCGCGTTATGGGTCAGCGGGCCGCAGGCGATGACGGCGACGTCCTTGCCGTCGCGCAGGGTGAGCGCCTTGCCGATTTCGAACGGCGTCTCTTCAGTCGTGAAGACGGGGGACTTCTCGCGCGCGAAGCGGACGTAGCACGGACCTTCGAACTTCGCGATGGCGAGCGTGGCCTTCCGCGCCTCGATTGCGTCGCACGGCGCGATGATCGTCATGTTCGGGATGGGGCGCATGATCGCGATGTCCTCGATCGCCTGGTGGGTCGCCCCGTCGGGGCCGACGGAGACGCCGGCATGGCTGCCGATGATCTTCACGTTCGCCTCGTTGAGGCAGATGTTCGTGCGGACCTGCTCCCATGAGCGTCCGGGGCAGAACATCGCGTACGAGGTAATGAATGGGATTTTTCCCGCGAGCGCGAGTCCCGCCGCGCCGGCGGCGAGGAACTGCTCGTGGATGCCCGCCTGGATGAACCGGTCCGGGAACGTCTTCTTGAATTCCATGTTGCGCGTGGAGTCGGTGAGGTCGGCGCACATCACGACGATGCGCGGGTCGAGCTTGGCCGCCTCGACGACGCCGGCGCCGTACCCGTCGCGCGTCGGCTTTTGGGCGACGTCGGCGGCAAGCGCGTTCGCGGCGAGTTTCGCGTTGGGATTCAGCATAGTCATTTCGCGTCAGCGGCGTGGTCGGCCCTGAGCCGATCTTCCTCGGCCTTGAGTTCTTTCATCGCCTGCTCGGCCTCGCCGGCCTTGAACGGCTGGCTGTGCCAGAGGTAGTTGCCCTCCATGTACGACACGCCCTTGCCGGGGACCGTGTGCGCGACGATGCAGACCGGCTTCTGGTACATGCCCTTCGCCTCCTCGAACGCGCGCACGACGTCGCGGATGTCGTTGCCGTTGCATTCGATGACGTGCCAGCCGAACGCGCGGTACTTGTCCTCGAACGGGTCGAGCGGCATCACGTCCTCCGTCTTGCCGTCGATCTGGATGTAGTTGCGGTCGACGATGCAGACGAGGTTGTCGAGCCGGTACTTGCCGGCGAAATGAATCGACTCCCAGACGATGCCGGCGTCATGCTCGCCGTCGCCCGTGACGCAGTACGTCCGCCACTTCTTGCCGTCCATCTTCGCGGCGTATGCCATGCCGACGGCCTGCGCGATGCCTTCGCCGAGCGGACCCGACGTCGACTCGAGTGCAGGGAATTTGGTGCGCTCCGGGTGTCCTTGGAGGCGTGTGCCGAGCTTGCGGAGCGTCAACAGTTCTTCGACGGGCATGTAGCCGGCCTCGGCCATCGCGGCGTACCGAATCGGGCAGATGTGGCCGTTCGAAAGGATGAGCCGGTCACGGTCCTCCCACATCGGGTTTTTCGGATCGTGCCGAAGTTCGTGGAAGTAGAGGGCGGTAAAGACGTCCGCCATGCCAAGCGGCCCGCCCTGATGCCCGCTCTTGGCGTTCGCGACGGAGGTGATGACGTGCTGGCGGAGCTTGTTCGCCACCAGCTCCAGCCGCTTCACCTCGTTATCATGAAGATGGCTCATATGCGTATATTTTAGCATTTTTTAGGCTTATCCGCCAGTGCCGCGAAAACGAAAAAACGACCCCGCAAAGGGGTCGTTTTCAATCGAATTTCTTCCCTTTGATGTGCTTCGAGAGCTCCTTGCGGAGCATCTGGACGTGCCGTTTGTCCGCGTCGAGAATGCGTTTGAGTATCGCCTGGCAATCCTTGCAGGACATCGCTTTCGCGTCCTTCTCGTAGTGCTTCTCGACGCGCCACGTGTCGTCGAGCTTGTTGAGCAGGAGCTTCACCAGGTTGTAATTTGCGTTTTTCATGACGTGAGCGCGTCTCTGAACAGCGCGTACGCTTCGGCCGGATCCGCGGCGTCCGTGAGCGCGCTTCCGACCACGAGCACGTCTGCGCCCGCATCGGCAAGCATGCGCGCGTTCTCCGGTTTCACCCCGCCGTCGACCGTGATGATGACCGACGGTTTCAGGCCGCGGAGCATCCGCATCTTCTCGAGCGCGATGTCCTGGAACGGCTGGCCGCTCGCCCCCGGCTTCACGCCCATCACCATAAGGCGATTGTACGCCTTGAGTTCGGCGGTCACGCGTGAGATGGGCGTTTCGGGGTTGAGCGCGATGCCGACGTCGACGCACTGCTCCGCGGTCGCGCGGCAGATGAGCGAATCGCGCGTCGTCGCCTCGGCGTGAAAATGCACCCTGCTCGCGCCGCAGGCGAGCCAGATCGGGACGAGATGCTCGGGGTTCGACACCATGAGATGCGCCTCGAAGGGGATGCCATCGAGCAGTTCGCGCATGCGGTCGGCCGGCGCCCACGTCTTTTGCGGAACGAAAACGCCGTCCATCACGTCGATGTGGAGCGGCATGCCGAACGCGCGGACGAGGTCGACCTTGCGGCGGAACTCTTCCTCGTCTTTCGCCAGGATTGCCGGATGAATTTCAACCATTTTCATAGCGGGAAATTTTCTTGAGCCGTCGCACGTGCCGCTTGTCGCCGGAAAACGGCGTCTCAAGCCAGAGTCGGACGAGACGTTTCGCGAGCTTGGCGTCCTTCGTCACGGTCCGTCCGCCGAGGCAGAGGACGTTCGCGTCGTTGTGCTCGCGCGACATCTTCGCGCCGTAGCGGTCAGAGACGAGCGCGGCGCGCACGCCCCGCACCTTGTTCGCGGCGACGCATTCGCCGATGCCGCTGCCGCCGAAGACGATGCCGACCGCCTTTCCCTTAGACGCGGCGACCGCCTCGGCGGCGGGGAGGACGTAGTCGGGGTAGTCTGACGCCTCGACGGAGAATGCGCCAAAGTCATGGACGTGGTATCCGAGGCGGATGAGCTCGTCTTTGACGGCGTCCTTCAATTTCAGTCCGGCGTGATCGGTTCCGAGACAGATGAGCGGTTTCGTTGCGGGTTTCGGGCGTCCCATACTCAGAAATTTTACCATTTTTACGGCCTCTTGTCACCTGCGTTAAACGCTTGACGAAAGCCTGTTTTTCCGCTAAACAGAGCGGGAACGTCCTTTTCCCGGAAGGAGCACCGTAATGGTCGCACGACATTCCCGTGGTTTCACCCTCGTCGAGCTCGTGATTTCCCTCACCCTTGCCGGCATCGTCATCATCGTCGGCTATCGCGCGCTCGGACGCCTCTTCGTGGACAACAAGGACGCGATCCACGCGGCCGAGGCGCTCGGCATGACCGAAGTGAAAGTTGCGTCACGCAAGAACGTCCTCGCCTGCTTCCGCGGGTGCGGCAGCGAAGACGACGTCGCCTTCGACCTGAAGGCCAAGAACGCCCAAGGGGCAGATGTCGACCTGAAGGTCTGCTGCGGCGCCTGGTTCAAGGGATGCAGCGTCAAGACGCCCTGAAACCGTTCGTTCCGCTTCGCGCGGGGCGTTTTTTTTACCTTAAATCACGCCGGCGGGAGGGTTGAATGAATACGGATAAGGCGGTACATTTCAGTTTGTTATGGCCAAATTCCATCTACCGACGATCGAAGAGGAACAGCTGAAGGCCTGGGAGGAAAAGGCCGTGTTCAAGCGCGTCCTCGACCGAAATAAGGACGCTTCGCGCCCGTCATTCACGTTTTTCGAAGGTCCTCCGACCGCAAACGGCAAGCCAGGCATTCACCACTTGCTGACGCGGTCATTCAAGGACGTCATTTTGCGGCATCGGACGATGAGGGGTTTCCGCATCGATCGCAAGGCGGGTTGGGACACGCACGGGCTCCCGGTCGAGCTCGAGGTCGAAAAGCAGCTCGGCTTCACTAAGAAACAGGACATCGAGGCCTACGGCATCGCCAAGTTCAATGCCGAATGCAAGAAGTCCGTCTGGAAATACCTCGACCTCTGGGAGAAGAGCACGCGCCGCGTCGCGTTCTGGGTCGACCTCGGCGATCCGTACGTGACGTACAAGAACGACTTCGTGGAGTCTCTCTGGTGGATCATGAAGGAAGTCGACAAGAAGGGTCTGCTGTACCAGGGCTACCGCGTGACCCCGCACTGCCCGCGCTGCGTGACGTCCTTGTCGTCGCATGAGCTGGCGCAGGGATATAAGGATACGGAGGATCCCTCGGTGTTCGTGCGCTTCCCGTTCGCGAGCATCAATAAGAAATTCTTCCTCGTCTGGACGACGACGCCGTGGACGCTTCCCGGCAACGTCGCGCTCGCCGTCGGTCACGACGTGACGTACGCCGAGGCGAAGATGAAGGACGCGGACGAGACCCTCGTGCTCGCGAAGGACCTGCTGTCGAAGCTCGACGGCGAGTTCGAGGTGGTTGCCGAATACTCGGGAAGTTCGCTTGTCGGCCAGGCGTACCGCCCTCTCTATAAGACGCTGCCCGAGGAGCACGAGCGCGCGGCGAACGCGTACAAGGTGTGCGCGGCGGATTTCGTGTCCACGACCGACGGTACCGGCATCGTCCACATCGCGCCGGCGTTCGGCGAGGACGACGCACGGCTCGGCGAATCGGCGAAGCTCCCGACGCTCCTCACGGTCGACAACACGGGCATGGTGACGGCGGACGTCCCGGGCAAGGGCAGGTTCTTCAAGAAGGCCGATGATGACGTGAAGGCGGACCTGACCGAACGGGGTCTCTTATATAAGAGCGAGACGTATCTGCACTCGTACCCGTTTTGCTGGCGCTGCGGCACGCCGCTCCTGTATTACGCCAAGAGTTCGTGGTACATCCGGATGTCGGAACTGCGTGAAAACCTCCAGAAGAACAACGCCCAGGTCAATTGGGTGCCGTCGCACATCAAGGACGGCCGTTTCGGCGAATGGCTGCGCGAGGTGAAGGACTGGGCGATCTCTCGCGAGCGGTACTGGGGCACGCCGCTGCCGGTCTGGCACTGCAAGGACTGCAAGGCGAAGCGCGTGATCGGCAGCCTCGACGAGATGGAGTCGTCGCGCCGTCCGGCGAACGCGTACTTCCTCCAGCGGCACGGCGAGGCCGAGACGAACGCGACGGACACGCTGAGTTCGTGGCCGGAAAAGCGCGCGTTTTCGCTCACCGAGAACGGTCGCGCGCAGGCCGCTGAGGCCGCGAAAAAGCTGAAGGAAAAGGGCATCCAGCGCATCTATTCTTCCGACCTCGTCCGCACCAAGGAAACCGCCGAAATCATCGCCAAGGAACTCGGGTTGGAAGTCGTGTATGACGAACGGCTGCGCGAGCTCGATTTCGGCGACTTCAACGGCAAGCCCGTCGCCGAGTTTCACGCCGCCGCCGCGGGCCTGGACCGCTTCGAAGAGAAGGTCGGCGGTTCCGGCGAGACGCTCCATGACGTCCGCCGCCGCGTGGTGTCGTTCATGAAGGACGTCGAGGCCGAGTGCTTCGGCATGAACATCGTCGTCGTGACGCACGGCGACCCGCTCTGGATGCTGCGCACCGCGTATCGCGGCCTGACCAAGGAGCAGATCAAGGCGTCGCCGCTCATGAACGGCGTGGGCGAATTCGTGGAATTCGCCGCGCCGAAGAACCTCCCGTACGACGAGCTCGGCGAGGTCGACGTGCATCGCCCGTTCATCGACGACGTGCGCCTGCTCTGCGAGTGCGGCGGCGAGATGCGCCGCGTCTCCGACGTCGTGGACGTCTGGTTCGATTCGGGCGCGATGCCGTTCGCGCAGTGGCACTACCCGTTCGAGAACGCCGAGCGCATCGACGGCGGCGGCAATTTCCCCGCGGACTACATTTCCGAGGCCATCGACCAGACGCGCGGCTGGTTCTACACCCTGCTCGCCGTGTCGACGTTGCTCGGCAAGGAGACGCCGCCGTACAAGAACGTCATCTGCCTCGGTCACGTGCTCGACGGCAAGGGACAGAAGATGTCCAAGTCCAAGGG
>CAYOXM010000017.1:0-26923 GCA_964407925.1 uncultured Gammaproteobacteria bacterium | reverse complement strand
GAACAAAAACGCGCCAACGACGGGGAGGATGCCCCGCCTGGCGCGCGCGAACGACATCGAAAATTTTCCAAGGTGTATCCTCCGCACAAATTCCCCTTTTTCCCGCCTTTTATTTTACATATATATAATAGCATTTTTTGAGCTCATTTTCAAGCGCGTTTAGCCTTAAAAAGGGGATGGAAATAAGGCCAAATCCGCAAACAGAAACGCCATGACGGTTCCCATCGGAAAGCGACTGATTCCTAAAATGTCGCCTGTGGATAAAAGAAAAGCGCCCCTCCCGGATAGGGAGAGGCGTTTTTCTTGGTTGCGAGGCTGGGATTCCTATGGCTGCGCCACGTGAACCGCAGCTTGGGTTGGTGGTAGCCGCGTAAAAAGCCGAGCAAAACTCGGCTTCACGCGGCACGTAAAAACCGCAGACGAGCTGCGGTTTTTACGTGGTTGCGGGGCTGGGATTCGAACCCAGGATCTCAAGGTTATGGGCCTTGCGAGATGCCACTTCTCCACCCCGCTGCGTAGCCCGTAATGTACAGAAATTGGGCCGCCTCGTCAAGCAGAGATGGCGCGGCGATAAACGGCGAGGGTTTCGCTGGCGGTGCGACGCCACGACAACTCCGCGGCCCTGAGCCTCCCCTTCCCCGCGAGTTCCTTGGCGAGGTGCGCGTCCGTCAGGACGCGCACTAAGACGTCAGCCAAAGCGGATGCGTCGCGCGGCGGCACGAGAAGAGCCGCGTCGCCGAGCACCTCGGGAAGCGACGACACGTTCGACGCGACCACCGGCACGCCGTGCGCCATCGCCTCGAGCGGCGGCAAACCGAATCCCTCGTATGACGACGGATAAGCGAACGCCGCGGCGCCGGCGATGACGGCATTCTTGTCCGCGTGCGGCACGTATCCGATGCGCAGTACGCGATGAGCGCCGATTTTTTTCCGCGCCTCCTCGAGCGCCGCCGCGGTCTCGGAAAATTTCCAACCGTCCGCGCCGGCGATGACGAGCGTCATGTCTTCCGGCATTCGCGGCGCGGCATCGGCGAACGCGCGCACGAGCACGTCGACGTTCTTTCGCGGCTCCACGGTTCCGAGGAACAGGACGTATTTCCCCTGATGCAACCCGTACCGCGCGAGAACCGCCGGTGCGTCCGGCGACTCACCGGCCGGATCGACACCTTCGTAAACGACATCGATTTTTGCCTTATTTTGGCCAAAAATACGGACGATATCCTGACGGGTATTTTCGGAAACCGCGATAATCCGACGTGCACGCGTGACGGACGACGGCACGACGACGCGCGTCGAGAACGTACGGCTTCCGGGCAGCGTCGCCGGAAACCATTCGGGGTGGTCGTAGATGGCGAGGTCGTGAATAGTGACGACGGAGCGCCCTCGATAAAACAACGGCAGAACGTTCGCCGGACCATGCAGGACGTCGAGACGCTCGCGGCCGAATGCCGCGGCGACGATCATGTGGGCGCGGACGAACGGCAGGTATTTTTTGAATGCCATGAACGGCAGCATCCGTATCGTCACGTTCGGGCGGCTGCGACCGAGATCGCGTCGCGCCGACGCTGCGGCGTGATTGTCGAAAAAAAGGACGAACTCGTCGTCCCGATCTTCCGCGATGAGATTCTCGACCAAGTGATGCACGTAGTGGCTCACTCCCGCGCCCTCCCCCGCCGCGGGATCGAGGATCACGCGGCAGTCGATGCCGATGCGCATACGCGCTAGTTCGCCCTCGTGAGCCGCGACGGCGGCCACGCGTACGCGTCGAACGCCCAGTAGATGAGCGTCTTCACTTCCTTGAACCGCAGCTCCTTCGTCGGCGCGCCGAGCACGACCGCGATGACGCGGTTGCCGCTCCCGTTTTCCGCGTTGGCGGCGAAACAGTAGCCGGCCTCCTCGAGGTAGCCGGTCTTGCCGCCCATGAACTTGTACGGCGCGGTGTCAAGGAAGCTCCCGAGGAGCTCGTCCGTGCTCCGAACCGCATGGTTGAGCCCCGTTTTCGCCCTGAAGGCGTATGACTGCCGCATCACCGCCGCTTGGATTTCGGGATTGGCGAGCGCCGTGCGGATGAGAAGCGCCACGTCGCGCGCGGACGCCACGTTTCCGGGATCGAGTCCCGTGGGATCGACGAAACGCGCGTGCGTCATGCCGATCTTCGCCGCGGTGTCGTTCATCCTCGCCACGAACTCCTCCGCCGTCAGGCCGGTGGAGCGCGAGAGCGAAACCGTCGCGCCATTGCCGGAGGCGACGAGGCTGACGTTGAAGAGGTTTTCGACCGTCACGACTTCGCCGGGAACGAGGTACGGGATGCCGCCCGGACGTTCGTCGCTCGCGAGCGTCTCGATTTCCTTTTGCCAGTCGGGCGATCCGCCGACCACGACGAGCGCCGTCATCAGTTTCGTGATCGACGCGATCGGATACGGCGTATCGGCATCCTTCTCGAAAAGCGGCACGCCGGTCGCCCAATCGACGATGACCGACGCCCTCGACGCCGTTTCGACGCCGAGGCGGTTCGGGTCCTTTTTCGTCGGTCCGGGAGGCGTCGCCGGTTTCGGCGCGACTGCCGCGAGCGGCAACGACTGCCGCCGCGCGATGACGGGCGGGCGGTACTCCGCGACCGATTGCGCGGGCCGTACGGGCGCGAGCGCCACGTACATGGTGAGGGCGACGAGAAGCGAGAACATCGTCCGCGACGGTTACGCCTCGACGGCGGGAGCGGAATCTTCCTGCGCAGCCTGGGCGTCGGCGGGCGTCGCGTCCTTTCCTTTCACGGCCATCTCGAGCACGCGCACGACGTTTTCATGCGAACGGAGCTTGTCATAGTCCGGCAGTTCCTCGACGCCGGAGACGCCGAGGAAGCGCAGGAAATCCATCGTCACGCGGAACGTCGCCTGCGGATCGGTCGCCTCGCCCTGCGCCTCGGCAAGACCGCGCATCAGGAGGTTTCGGAGGATGAGGCTGCAGTTCACGCCGCGAATCTGTTCGAGCTCCGCCTTGGTGATGGGGCCGCGGTACGCGATGATGGTGAGCGTCTCGAGCGACGGCTTGGTGAGTTCGCCGGTCGTCTCGTCCTTCAGGTAGTCCTGCACGAGCCGCGCGTTGTCCGGCGACGTCGACATCTGCACGTCGTTGCCGTTCCGCAAGATGCGCACGCCGCGACCCGACGCGTTGTACGCGACGGCGATTTCGTCGACCGCCTTCACGACGTCGTCCTTCGACGCATCGCATACTTCCATGAGCCGCTTCACGGTGAGCGGGCGGTTGGCGACGAAGAGCAGGCTTTCGATTTTTGAGCTTAACATAGCGGATTTCAGGCGTTGGCAATTTCGAGTTTCGAGATCGTGATGTCTCCCCAGAGCGCGTCCTGTTCGACGCTGACAGAACGTTGTTTCACGAGCTCGAGCAATGCGAGGAAGCTGACGATGATCTCGGTCTTTGATTCCGCGGTGACGAGCACTGAACGGAAACTCATCTTCTGCGCGGTCGCAATCATCCCCTGTATCTGCCGGATCTTCTCGTGGATGGAGACGGTCTTCTCGACGACGGCAGTCGGGACTTTCACCAGCGGTTCGAGCCGCATGATGACCTGACGGAAGAACTCGGCCATCTGCGACGCCTCGAACTTCTTCGGCGGCGCGAAGCCGATGTCGACGTACGGCAGCTTCTCGTGGACGAAGAGGAAGCGCCGCTTGCCGATCATCGCCTCGATGCCCTTCGCCGCGTCGAGGTATTCCTTGTAAATGCGCAGCTGCGATTCGAGATCGCCCTCGGGCTCCGCGTCCATCATGTTCAGGAACGGCAGGAGCAGGCGCGACTTGATGAACAGGAGCCGCGTCGCGACGACGAGGAAGTCGGCGAGCTCCTCGGGCGGAATCTGCGGGTTGGCGTGCAGGTGCTGCAGGTAGCCGTCGGTCACGCGCGCGAGCGACAGCTGGGACACGTCCAGCTTCTCCGCCTCGATCAATTCGAGCAGGAGGTCGAGCGGTCCTTCGAATTGTTCGAGCTTCACGGCGTATGACATGGCGTCGGGGGCTGCCTCCGCAGTGCTGCGGGGGCAGAAAATTAGCTGCGCTTCCTCTTTCCGCCCTTGGCCCCCGGCTTCTTTGTTGCCTTCTTCGGCTTGCCCTTGCCCTTACGCGGCTTCCTCTTGGGCTTTGCCTTCGCCTGGAGCTTCATCTTGTTCTTCTTGCCGATGATCGCGACGAGCGGCGACTCGGCGGCGACGAGGTCCTTCACCTTCATCCGCAGCGACTCGGTGAAGCTCTCCGCGCCGACGATCGCCTCCTTGGTCTTGAGCAGGCCCTTGTCGACGACGACGCCGAAGCCGCGAAGGCTGCCGAACGGCGAGAGCGCACCGGGCAGGATGCCGAACTTCTTCATCCCCTTCTCGAAGACGAGTTCGATCTTCTTCGCGCCGAGCGCCTTCTTCAGCTTGCCGAGATCGAGGTAGTACGACGCGGGCACGACGACGACGTAGTGCCGCTCGTCCTTCTTCTTGAGCGCGGGAAGTTCGGCGCGGACGAGGAGGGTCTTCGCGACCTTGTCGAGTTCGGTCCCGAGCGTCTGCGCAAGGTCGTATGCGGTATAGACCTTTCGATGCTTCACCACCTCGAACTTCACGTTTTTCTTGCCGAGGTGGACGGTAATCTTCTTCGAGGCGGACATAGGGAGGCGCGAGGCCCGTCCCCCTGATGGGACCGTCCCCGCGACTTTCGGTAGTAATTTACCTTTTTACTGTACCAAATCCCCTCTTATTCCGCACGTCTCCCGCCTTATTTTCGTGGAAACAAAAAATCCGCTCAATAGAGCGGATTTTTTGACCTACATTTCGATGCCTATGTGCGCCTCGGCCAGTTGGCTTGGTGGCAGGTCGGAGGGGGCGCCCATCATCGGATCGCGGGCGTCGCCGGTCTTGGGGAAGGCGATGATTTCGCGGATGTTTGGTTCGTTCGCCAGGATCATCGCGATACGGTCGATGCCGGGCGCCATGCCGCCATGCGGCGGCGCGCCGTATTCGAACGCCTCGAGCATGTGACCGAACCGCTTCGTGATCGTCTCGTCGTCGAGACCGAGCATCTTGAAAATCTTGTTCTGCAGCTCGCGCTGGTGGATGCGGATGGAACCGGAAGAAATCTCGTAGCCGTTCAGCACCATGTCGTAGGACCACGCCCGCACCTTGAGCGGCTCGCTGTCGAGCAGCGGCACGTCTTCGGGATTGATCATGCAGAACGGGTGATGCGCGGCCTGGATGCCGCCGTCGTCGCTCTTCTCGAACATCGGGAAGTCGAGCACCCAGCAGAAGCCGAGCTCGTTCGGGTCGTTCTTGTCCGCGCGGATGTCGGGCTTGTCGCTGCCGAACTTCTCGACGGCTTCCTTGTAGGAGAACCGCGGGAACGGGACGGCGGTGATCTTCTTTGCCGGAGCGACGGCCTTCACCATGTCGATCATCATCTGCTCGCAGGTCGCGAGGACGTCTTCCTGCGTCACGAACGACATCTCGAGGTCGAGCTGGGTGAACTCGGGCTGGCGGTCGCCGCGCTGGTCTTCGTCGCGGAAGCAGCGCGCGATCTGATAGTACCGCTCCATGCCCGCAACCATGAGGAGCTGCTTGAACTGCTGCGGCGACTGCGGGAGGACGTAGAACTTCCCGGCATGGATGCGCGACGGGACCATGTACTCGCGCGAGCCTTCGGGCGTGCCCTTCGTGAGAATCGGCGTCTCGATCTCGACGAAACGGCGTTCGCCGAGCCAGCGGCGGAAGAACTGGCAGAGGCTGTCGCGAAGGATGAGGTTCTTCGTCATCCGCTCGCTGCGCAAGTCGAGGTAGCGGTACTTGAGCCGCAATTCCTCGTTGACGCCGACGGTGTCCTTGTCGACCTCGAACGGCGGCGTCTTCGCCTCGTTCAGGATCTCGAGCTTGGTCGCGAGCATCTCGATGGAGCCGGTCGCGAGCTTCGGGTTGCGCAGCTTCTCGGGCCGTTCGTTGATCGTACCCGTGAGCCGCACGACGAACTCGGGACGCAGGACGCGCGCCTGCTCGAGCAGTTCCTTGTTCGACGGGATGAACACGACCTGCAGGAGTCCCGTGCGGTCACGCAGGTCGATGAAGGTTATTTTTCCCATGTCGCGGCGCGCGTGGACCCAGCCGCTGACGACGACCTCTTTGCCGACCTGTTCCGCGGTTTCGGTGATGAAGATTCGTTGCATATGCGTGAATTCGGAGAAACGAAATCGCCCTTAGAACGGGCTTGGCGTTCGTAAGGGCGATGGGTATCGCGGTGCCACCTTACTTTGGTCTCATTAGGCGCGGTTACGGGCGCTCCCCGGAGGGTTTTACTTGCCCCGTGCGGGGCGTTCTTCCCTCGGCTCGGCTGTTGTCAGCAGCGTCAAGGCCTTTACCTGATGACGATAACAGGGCGGAAAAACACGGTCAACTGCTACGGCGTAAGCCTGTTCAGCAGCCTCGGGAACGGGATGGTCTCGCGGACGTGTTCGAGACCGCAGATCCAGGAGACGGTCCGCTCGAGACCGATGCCGAAGCCGGAGTGCGGGACCGAGCCGTAACGACGAAGGTCGAGATACCAGCCGAACGCCTCCTTGGGGAGGCCGTGCTCCTCGATGCGTTTCTCGAGGAGTGCCAGGTCGTCGATACGCTGCGAACCGCCGATGACCTCGCCGTAGCCTTCGGGCGCGAGCATGTCGGCGTTGAGCGCGCGGTCCGGCTCGTTCGGATCGGGCTTCATGTAGAACGCCTTCACCTCGCTCGGGTAGTGATGGATGAAGATCGGCTTGTCGTACTTCTTCGTGAGGATGGTCTCGTCGTCGGCGCCGAGGTCGTCGCGTTCCTTGATGTCCGAGCCCATCGCCTGGAGTTCTTTCACCGCGTCAGCGTGATGCATGCGGATGAATCCGCCCTCGGCGACTTTCTCGAGCGGCGCGATGGCGCGCTCCAGCAACTTCAAGTCATCCATGCGCTCGCGGAGCACGCGCTTCACGACGTGCACCACCATGTCCTCCTGCAGCTGGATGTTCTGCTCCCAGTCCATGTATGACGCCTCGGCCTCGAGCATCCAGAATTCGGTGAGGTGACGGCGCGTCTTCGACTTCTCGGATCGGAAGGTCGGGCCGAAGCAGTAGGTCTTGCCGAGCGCGGCGGAGGTCGCCTCCTGATAGAGCTGGCCGGACTGCGACAGGTAGGCCTTGTCGTCGAAGTACTTCACTTCGAACAAATCGGACGTGCCTTCGACGGCGTTCGGCGTGAAGATCGGCGAGTCGGTGAGCACGAAACCGCGCTCCTTCATGAATTCGCGGAAGGCGAACTCGATCTCGTCGCGCACGCGGAGGATCGCCTCCTGCCGCGACGAACGGATCCAGAGGTGGCGCAGGTCCATGAGGAAGTCGACGCCGTGCTCCTTCTTGCCGATCGGGTACTCCGGCGCGATGGCGACGGGGACGACCTCCTTCACCTGGAGCTCGACCGCGCCCGGCGAGCGTGTATCCTCTTTCACCGTGCCGCGCACGATGACGGACGATTCGATGGTGAGCGATTTCGCCGCGTCCCACGTCTCGGGGGTGACGTCGTTCTTCACGACGACGCCCTGAAAACGGCCCGAGCCGTCGCGGAGCTGGAGAAAGGCGATGGCGCCGGAGGAGCGGATATTATGCGTCCAGCCGCGGACTTCGACCTCTTCGCCGAGATGCTTTTTCGCGTCTTTTATCGTGGTCACCATAGGCATAGAGCGTGCCATTTAAGGCGGAAAAAGGCAAGAATGGAACGATACTGCAATGAAAAAGCCGGCTTCTGCCGGCTAAGCCCGTTCGACGCGGAAACCGCCGAGGCCATTCTGTTCGACACGGACACGAGTGCCTTTCGGAAAATGAAGGTCGAGAAACCCGTTCGCGACGCAGGCACGCCCGTCGGAGAAATGAAACGCCGTGATCTTCATGACGTACGTCACGTCGCGCTTGGACATCGATCCCTCCCTGCGCAGTTCGGGATAGCCGCCGTACACGACGTGATCGAGTTCTCCGTCCATGACGATTTCCCACGACGCGGCGAGTCGGGCGTTCTTCGCCTCGGTTCTGGCATCCGCCGTCATCCCCACGGCAATGAGAGCAAGGGCGACGACCAAAAATATGACTGATCCGAGGTGCTCATTAAGCATTTCCCACATCACTGCCTCCATTTGCAAAGGACCGGCGACTACCGTAGCGATTCGTGACGACGCGCGCAAGGGCCGCCGACTCAAAAAAAAGACCCTCCGTGGTAACGGAGGGTCTCGCCGCCCATTCAGTGGGCGGTAAAGTCGCAAGGACCGTCCCGTCCCTTGTCGGGGACGGGCAGCGCGATCTTGCGCGACGCGAGGAAGGCTTGGATCTCCGCCTTCGTGAGCGTCCGTTCGCCGTCGACGGCAGGCTTCGCCATGACGGCGTCCGCGAGGGCGGTGACGGCCGGACGGTTCGACGAGACGATCGCCTCGGCGCACGCGTTCGCGCGGTTGATGTCCTTCTCGACGGCGGCGCGGACCGCAGGAGACGCTTCGGACTTGTCCTCGACGATGAGGGAGTTGCCGAGACCGGCACGGAGGTGCTTGCGCCACATCATGTCGGTGACGTTCGCGAGGTCGGATCCCGCGCCCGTCGTCGGCGCGCCGTTGATCACCTTGTCCCCGGCGCGGCCGCCGAGAAACACCGCCGCTTCCTTCGTTATGTCTTCGGCGGTCTGGAGGCGGTTCTCGTCCTTGGTGTGACAGACCCCGAACAGGCCGTCGTCGATCTCGGAGAACACCGTGAGCCCCTCGACTTCGTCGGGGCCGAAAAGGAGCGCGGCGACGATGGCGTGGCCGGCCTCGTGGATGGCGACGCGCTTCTGCTCGGCCTCCTCGACATGGGTGTTCTTGCCACGGACTTTCGCGGACAGCCTGCCGTACCCGATGGCGACGCAGGTGCCGCAAGAGGAAAAAAGCCCCGTGAGAAGGAGGAGCAGGAGCCACCAACGGGTGCGCATGAGAACGCTCCTTGTTGCTGAGTTGCGGTAAAAGGGACCGAATGGACCGTAGCAGCGGAGGGGTGACGCGTCAATAACAAACCCCCGCACCTTTTTGCACGGTAAGGATTCTTACATCCTCACAAAGGTGTGGGGGTCAAGCGACGGTTTTGAGGTAGTGCAGGGCCGAGAACCGGCCCTCGAGGTGCGCCGTCAGCAGGAGGTCGACGATGAACCCGACTTCGCGGCGCGCGCGGTCGCCGAGACGCAGGAGAGTCGCGGCCGTCACGGACTCGCTCCGGAAGAAACGCAGGGCCTTGATGGCGTCGGCGGACGCGGGAGGCACGAACGGGTCGCGGCACGACGCGCACTCGGCACCGCCGCGGGCGACGTTGACGACGTTCCCCTCGGGGACGAGCGGGGCGCGGCACGAGACGCACTCCCCGAGCTCGAGCCCGAAGCCGAGGAGGTCCATCAGCTTCGCCGCGGCGCAATCGAAGGCGAGGCTGCGACCGCCCGGTTCGGGCTCCGGCGCGGCATCGAGCGTGAGCAGGAATTCGCGGATGAGCGCGAACAGCCGCTCGTCCGGAAGATCGCGCTTCGTCATCGTGTCGACGGCGAGGAGGAACCCTTGGCTGAGCGCGGTCTTCGGGAGCGACGTGAGGATGGCGCGGCAGGACTCCGCGAGGCCTGCGCCGGCGAGACGGTCGATGATGCGGCCTTTCGCGATCATCAGGTCGACGACGCCGAACGTGCCGAGATGCGGGGACATTTTGCTCTTGCCGCGGCGCGAACCCTTGGCGAGAACGACAATCTTGCCGTGCCGTTCGGTGTAAATGACGTAGTGGCGGTCGGCGTCCCGGAGGGATTTCGTCCGAAGCACGATGCCGCGGTCGCGGTAAGTAGGCATGAGGGTGGTTATTGCGGCAGCCAATCCACGCTTCCGCCGCCGAACCGGCGCATGATGTAGGACTCGAGAATGGCCGCGGCGGCGGCGGCGTCGCGGTCGAACTTCGCCTTCTTGGTACCGGCCATTTTCCGCCAGCGGTCGGCGAGCGCGGAGGTCATCCGCTCATCCTCGGTGTCGACGGTCAGGTCGGTCTTCGCCTTAAGCGCCTCGACGAATTCGGCGACGAGGATTTCCGTCTCCCCCGCCGGACCCTCGCCCTTCGCGAGGCGGTGCGGTACGCCGACGACGAAATGCGTGGCCGACTCGGACCGCGCGGCGTCGAGCACCGCGTCGATGGCGGCGGCGACCGGCTCCGCATCGACGGTACGCAACGGAAAAACGAGGCACGACGTCGATTCGCCGACCGCGAGTCCGATGCGCTTGGTGCCGAAATCGATGCCCAGGATCTTCATCGTGAGGTTAGAGGTTCAGAGGTTAGAGGTTCAGAAGCGGAAGCCGTCCCGCTCTAACCTTTGAAGCTTTAACCTTTGAACCTCTCATTAAGCATTGAGCGGAACCGGCGTGATAATTTCCGTACCGTTCTTCGTGACGGCGATGGTGACCTCGAAATGCGCCGACAGGCGGGCATCCGCGGAGACGATGGTCCAGTCGTCGTTCAGGACGCGAACGTCCTCCTCCCCCATGTTCACCATCGGCTCGATGGCGAGCAGCATGCCGGCTTCGATTTCGACGGGTTCGAGTTCGTGATCGAGGTAGTTCGGAATGCGCGGATCCTCGTGGACGTACCTGCCCACGCCGTGGCCGGTGAGATCCTTCACGGTCGTAAAACCGTTCCGCCGCACGTGCTTGTCGACGGCCTTGCCGATGTCGCTGATCCACGCGCCGCGCTTCGCCTTCTCGACGCCGAGCATCATCGATTCCTTCGTGACACGGATGAGCTTCAGCGCCTCGTCGGACACCCTGCCGACCGGAACGGTGACGGCCATGTCGGTGCACATGTCCTTGTAACGCACGCCGATGTCGAGTTTCAAAAGGTCGCCCTCTTTCACGGGCCGCGACGGATCGGCGGGCGCATGAACGACCTCGTGGTTGATGGACGTGCAGACGGTCGACGGGAACGGCCGGACGTCATCGCCGGTGCGGTAGCCCTTGAACGAGGGTTCGCCGCCGGCCTCGCGCATCCGTTTCTCCGCGAGCGCGTCAAGCTCACCGGTGGTGACACCGGGGCGGACGAGCGAGACGAGTTCGGTCAGGACCTTCGAGAGGAGGGCGCCGCTTTCGCGCGCGGCGGCAATCTCTGCGTCGGTCTTATAAATGATGGCCATACGGCCACGTTACGCCAAAATAAGGCAAAAGTAAAGGGAGGTCTGAGACCTCCCTGGCATGCGGACCGCCTTATCCGCCGCCGAATTCTCCCCGCCATTCGCGCGCGGGGACGAGGGCGCGGGCGAGAGCCACGTCAATCCACGCGCGATACTCGTCGAGCGTGCCGGCGTTGTTGTAGAGGTTGGCGTGCGGGACCATCGCCATGCACCGGTCGACCTGCTGGCCGTCGGGGGGCTGACCGAGGCCGCGATCGGCGTCGTCCATCGCGAGGAACTTCTCGAGCTCGGCGCGATCCTCGACCTGTCCGCGTTTCGCGATGCGCGCCGCGCGAATCAAGATGGGCGCGGTGATGCCGATGAGGGCGCACGCGGGTCCCGCATGGGCGCGAACCTCGGCAATCTCACCGGGATTGCGCGCGCCATTGATGACGAGGCGTTTCCAGCCGCGCTCGGCGGCAAGCGTCATGAGGATGGTCGCCCAGTGCGCAGGCCCGCCGGCGCGTCGGCCTTCGTTGCCGATCTCGATGAGCTGCTGGACCGTATACTGCGGCCCATGCCGCCGGACGGCCTCCTCGCGGATGGGGTCGGAAAACCGCACGCTGGCGTAGCCCTTCTCGGCAGCCTGCTTGCAAAACTCGTCCTTGCCGGCCCCTTTGTGACCGGTGACGCAGACGACACTATCGAAGACGTGGATGAGGCTCATGCTTACCTCCTTGGAAAGGGCCGCGAGGATAGTACGTCGCAAACCCCATTAACGCAAGCGGCCCGCGCCGGAGCGCGAGCCGCGAATTTTTCACGTGCCGAGGGCCTTGGCGACGTCGCCGCTGACCTCGCCGATGGGGCGCATGGCGTGAATCTCGTGGAGCACGCCGAGACCCTGGTACAGCGCGATGAGCGGCGTGGTCTCGGTATGGTACAGCGCGAGGCGGTGTTGAATCGCCTCGGGCGTGTCGTCCTTGCGCTGCGCGAGGCCGCTGCCGCAATGATCGCAGACGTCCGCCGTCATCGGCGGGTTGTACTCCAAGTGGTAGTTGCGCTCGCAGGCGGAATTCGTGCAGACGCGGCGTCCGGAAAGGCGTTTCATCGCCTCGTCGTCCGTGATGTTCAGGTAGATGACGTGCGTCAATTTCTTGCCGAGGTGCGTCAGGATGTTCTCGAGCGAGTCGGCCTGTTCGAGCGTGCGCGGGTAACCGTCGAGAATGACGCCGTTCGCGGCGTCGGCCTGCGAAAGCCTGCCGGTGATGACCTGATCCGCGACCGCGATCGGGACGATTTCGCCGCGGCCCATGATGTCCGCGAGCGTCTTGCCGAGTTCGGTCCCCCTCGCGACTTCGGCACGGAACAGCGTGCCGAGCGAGATGTGCGGGATGCCGAGCTTCGACGAAAGGAGGTCGGACTGCGTCCCCTTTCCCGAGCCTTGCGGACCGATCATCACGATGTTGCGCATCGCTTTTCCGGTTACTGCTTAGACGCCGAGCGCGGCGTTGATGTCGGCCTCGACCTTGGGAATCGGCTGGTCGCCGTTGACCTCGAAGAGTATCCCGCGTTCCTTGTAGTGATCGATGAGCGGCTGGGTGTCCTTGTGGTACAGCTCGAGGCGGTGCTTGATCGCTTCGGGCTTGTCGTCATCGCGCTGGACGAGGAGCGAGCCGCAGCGGTCGCACTTGCCGGCCTCCTTCTGCGGGGGGTTCATCGTCTCGTGGTAGTTGGCCTCGCACTTGGTGTTCGAGCAAACCCAGCGGCCAGAAAGGCGCGCCATCGACACGGCGTCGTCCACCTTGATGTAGATGACGTGGGTGAGCTTGCGGCCGTGCTCTTCGAAAATCTTGTCGAGGATGTCCTTCTGCGCGAAGGTGCGCGGATAGCCGTCGAGGATGAGGCCGTTCGCGGCATCGTCCTCGGAGAGGCGTCCGCTCATCAGCTGGTTCGTCATGTCATCAGGGACGCGGTCGCCCTTCTCGATGTACGACACGATTTCGCGGCCGAGACCGGTGTGCTTGTCGATTTCCGTGCGGAACAGCTTGCCGACGGAGACGGTCGGGATGCCGAGCTTGGCGGAGAGCCGCTCGGACTGGGTGCCCTTGCCGGACCCCTGGGCGCCGAGCATGAGGATGTTGTACATAGGAGAGTTTGGGGCAGGTTCAGAGGTTAGAGGTTCAGAGCTTAGAGCGCTCTAACCTCTGACGCTTTGAAGCTCTAACCTTTTAACGGGTGCATCATCGCAAATTAGGGTTTTTGGGGCAAATGGGGAACGGGTTCAGCCGAAAAGGGCCGATTCCACGTTCTGCCGGTCGATCTCGGAGATTTGTCCGGCGTGCTGCATTTTGAGCAGCGCGAGGTGGGTGGATTCCTCGTAGAGATGCCCTCCGCCATGCTCGAGGAGCTGATGAAGATGCTCCCGCATCGTCTCCCGCTGGTGCTGATCAAGCGAGGAAATCTTGAACATCATCTTGTCGACCTGCTCCTTGGTGAACTTCTTGGGCTCGCTCATATGGCCTTATTATAGCACAAAAGAGGCTTTTTGGCCTCTTTTTCATGCGCCATCCTATTTTGACGCACCGGGTATCGAGCTACGTTCATTTCGTTTACCCATTGATGTCTTTTTTTCTTTTTGCCAAAGATAGAAATAAACTGCTCCGGCGATTAAGGCAATTGCGATTGCCTGCGAATTTGTCCTTGCTTGGCTTAATACGTAGTCGACGCGGGGACCAGGTGAAAAAAATAACACGCGACCGGCGGCGCACTTTCCCTGGGCAAACGAAGCCACCTCAAGGCCGTAGTCTGACCACCGGCACTGCAAGACAGGAAAAATTAGCCGTAACCCTGCTAAAGCCAATCCTGTAATTAGGATGTGTTCTTTTTTCATATTGATAATAATAGCACAAAAGAGGCCGCCGGCCTCTTTTGCACACGCCGCTCCGTTACTTTTCCAGCCTTGTCCAATCAGGAGCTGGGTTGATTGTTTGAGTGGGCAAAGAGGCAAGGCCGCTCACTGCAATACTACTTGCAATTGGAGATGTGCTGGCATTGAGCACCGCCCGACTCGCCTGAGGCGCGGCTACTGCAGGCGCAGTTTGTTTTCCCCCTTGCAGTTTACCGAAAAAGCTTTTTGACTGGACTTCATAATGACCAATCATGCTGTTCAATTTTTCCTGCATTCTCGCAGCATTCGTCTTTCCCTTAAGATTGCCTGTGGCGACCGGCTGAACGTAATGATTGTAGGAATCGATAAATTCCTTCATCAAGACGCTGGCGTCGACGAGAAGCTCGCCTGCTTGAGAGTCGACGACAATCTTTTTGCCCGACCCCTTTGTTACAAGAATTCCAATCTTTGTGAGAAAGGTATGCGCGATACCGTGGCGGACTAGGTTGCGGAATAACTTCCCCAAATCCGTGTAAAGGGGCTCCTCTTGGACGAGGTAGTTGTCCCAATAGTTTTCAAAATAAGCGTCGCCCTTTTTGTCGCTGAAAACCTCATCGTCGGGCATCAATAAATAGCCGAGTAATTCCATGCCCGCAAGAATTGAAATGAGCATCGGGTAACCTGCTGCGCCGTGCGTCTGACCAGCCTGCAGGGTGATTTTATCCATGCTATCGAGGTCATGAAACAAATAACCCTCAACGTACTGATCGAGAAAATCTTTCAACAGCATAGTTTTTATTAGAGGGTTAAAGAAAAGGAGGCCTCAGCCTCCTTTTCACTTCTCGGACTTGATAATCCGGATGCGATGCTAGGCGCGGGGAGCGCATGGGACCCAGGCGTACTCGACGTACGCCGGTCCCATGCGGGGGCCCCGCAACAACGCAGCGCGCCGGATTATCGGGTCCGCCTAGAACGATTCGTACTCCCGCATCGTGAGCTGGCTGTTGACCTGGTTCACGATTTCGATGGCAACGGACACCACGATGAGCATGCTCGTGCCGCCCACGACGAGCGACTGCGAGCCGGTCAGGTTCTGCATGACGTGCGGCAGGACCGCGATGACGGCGAGGAAGAACGCTCCTGCCGGGATGATGCGGTTGACCGTCTTCATGATGTACTCGGCCGTGGGACGCCCCGGACGGATGCCCGGGATGAACCCGCCCTGCTTCTGGAGGTTCTCCGCCACGCGCTCCGGGTGGAACACGACGGCAGTGTAGAAGTAGGTGAAGGCGAACACGAGGATGAAGAACACCACGCCGTAGACCGTCTGGTTCTGGAACAGCGAGATGGTCTGCTGGGCGGCCTTGGCGACCCATTCGGTCTTGGCGTTCACGAAGAACTGCGCGACCATCGACGGGAACAGGATGATGGACACCGCGAAGATGATCGGGATGACGCCGGCCATGTTGGCGCGGAGCGGGAGGTGCGTCTCGACGCCGCCGAACATCTTCGCCCCGCGCATGCGCTTGGCGTAGACGACGGGAACGTTGCGCTGGCCCTCGGTGATGAACACCACGCCGGCGACCGTGATGACGCCGATCGCCGCGATGGAGACGAGCGTCACGAGCTGGGTCGAGTCATACGACACGATCGCCTGCTGGACCGCCGTCGGGAGGCGGGACACGATGCCGGCGAAGATGAGGATGGACACGCCGTTGCCGATCTTGCGCTCCGAGATGAGTTCGCCGATCCACATGAGGAGCAGCGTGCCCGTCGTCATGGTAATCATGATGCCCGCGTACTGGAGCGCGTTCAGCTCGCCGATGATGGCGAACTGGGACGAGCGCAGGAGCGAGATGGTGGCGTAGCTCTGGAGGAACGCGAGCGGGACGGTGGCGATGCGGGTGTACTGGTTGATCTTCTGCTGTCCGCTCTCCCCGTCCTTCTGCATCTCCTCGAGCGCCGGGATGATCATCGCGAGCAGCTGGAAGATGATGGACGCCGTGATGTACGGACCGACGCCGAGCGCGACGACGGAGAAGTTCTCCATCGCACCGCCCGAGAAGACGTTCACGAGGCCGAAAATCTGGTTCTGCGCGAAGAACGCGCGGAGGTTCTCGACGTTGACGCCGGGGATCGGGATGTGCGCCATGACGCGGAAGACCACGAGCATGGCGAGCACGAAGAAGATGCTGTTCCGCAGTTCCGGCGTCTTCCAGATCTGACGAAGGGTCTTCAGCATATCCTCCACGTTACTTTACCGAACCGCCCGCCGCGATGATCTTCTCCTTGGCCGCCTCGGAAACCGCGCAGCCGACGACCGTGAGCTTCTTCTTGAGCTTGCCGTCGGCGACGATCTTCGCCTTGGCCGAGGCGGAGGCGACGAGCTTGCGCTTCGCGAGCGTCGCGGGGCTCACCGTCTGGCCGTCGACGAACGCCTTGTTCAGCATGCCGAGGGTGATGGCGGCGGCCTTCGGGTGATGGCTCTGGAACCCGCGGAGCTTCGGCGTCTGCAGCATCATGTGCCGCATGCCGAGGAGCTTGAGCTTGTTCCGGCCGCCCGTGCGCGCCGTCTGGCCCTTGCCGCCGCGACCGGCGGTCGTGCCCTTGCCGGACGCGTTGCCGCGGCCGACCCTCTTCGGCTGGCTCTTGGCGCCGCGAGCGGGACGCAGGGTGTGCATTGAAAGTGAAGACATAAAAATCCTTTCGGCTTACGCGGCGACCTTCTCGGTCTGCTCGGCGGCCTTCTGCTTCTTCGGCGCGACGCGGAGCTTCCGGAGCGCCATCATCGTCGCCTTGGTGTTGTTGATCTTGTTGTTCGAACCGAGGATCTTCGCGACGGCGTTCGGCACGCCGGCGAGCTCGAACACGACGCGCACCGCGCCGCCGGCCTTGATACCGGTACCTTTCGGGGCCGGCTTGATGATGATCGAGGCGGCCGCGAACTTCTGGTGGACGGCGTGCGGAATCGTCTCGTTCGTCAGCGGCACGGTGATGAGCCGCTTCTTCGCCTGAGCGGCGGCCTTCGCCACGCTCTGCTGGACGTCGGTGCCCTTGGCGAGCCCGTAGCCCACGCGGCCCTTGCGGTCGCCGATGATGACGCACGCGCGGAAGCGCATGCGCTTGCCGCCCTTCGTCACGCGCGTGACGCGGGCGAGCTCGAGGATGCGCTGGTCAAACTCCTTCGGCTCGTCGAATTTTCCGCCGCGGCCGCGACCGCGGCCCATTTCCGGTTTTGCCATAGTCACGTGCGGTTAAAATTTCAATCCGTTCTTACGCGCGCCCTCGGCGAGCGCGGCGACGCGGCCGGTGTAGGAGAACCCGTTCCGGTCGAAGACGACGCTCTCGATGCCGGCCTTCTTGCCGGCCTCGGCGACGGCCTGGCCGACGGCGTAGGCGGCGGCGACCTTCGCCTTCATCCCCTCGGCGCCTTCGGCCTTCTTGCCGAGCTTCTCGTCGGAGGCGGCGGCGAGCGTCTTGCCCGCTTCGTCGTCGATGAGCTGCGCGGAGATGTGCTTGGCGCTGCGAAACACGCAGAGGCGCGGGCGCTCGGCGGTGCCGCGAACCTTCGCCCTCACCCGGCGCTGGCGGCGCTTGCGCGCCAAGTCCTTCTTTTGATTGCGGTCAATCATAGTCGTTGCGTATCAGCGCGCCTTAGGCGGCGGAACCGGCCTTCGCGGCCTTACCCGCCTTGCGGCGGATGACCTCGTCGACGTACTTGATGCCCTTGCCCTTGTACGGCTCCGGCTTGCGGATGCGGCGGATCTGCGCCGAAATCTCGCCGACGACCTGCTTGTCGATGCCGGTGACCGTGATGACGTTCTTCTCGACCGTGATGTTCACGGCCGGCGGAATCGGGAAGTCGACCTCGTGCGAGAAGCCGACGTCGAGCTTGAGCACCTTGCCGGCGACGGACACCTTGTAGCCGACGCCGTTCACCTCGAGCTTCTTCTCGAAGCCCTTGGTGACGCCCTCGACGAGGTTGCCGATGAGGCGGCGCGTCAGGCCCCAGAGCGCGCGATCCTTCACGTACTCATGGTCCTTGACGTCGACCGTGAGCTCGTTGCCTTCGACCTTGACGGAGACGCGCGGGTGAAGCGTAAGCGAAAGTTCGCCCTTCGGCCCCTTCACGCGCACGACGGCACCGTCGACCTTGAGGTCGACTCCTGCCGGAATGACGAGCAGTTTTTTTCCAACTCGGGACATAAGGGTGGGGTTAGAACACTTCGCAGAGGACTTCGCCGCCGAGCTTGCGCTTGCGGGCCTCCTTGTTCGTCATGACGCCCTGTGACGTCGAGACGATGGCGATGCCCTGATCGGAGAGGACGCGCGGGAGGTCGGCGTAGCCGGCGTAGGCGCGGTGACCGGGCTTCGAGACGCGGGTGATGTTGCGGATGGCCGCTTCGCCGCCCGCGTACTTGAGCATGAGGCGGATTTCGCCGTGGCCGGTCGCCACCTTTTCGACGGCGCCGACGTAGCCTTCCTCGGCGAGAATCTTGGCGACGGCGTATTTCAGTTTGGAGAACGGGATCCGGACCTCGGCCTTCTTGACCATGGAGGCGTTGCGGATCCGCGTGAGCATGTCGGAGATCGGGTCGGTAATCATAGGGATGTGGTCATGCTTACCAGGACGATTTCCTGACGCCCGGGATCTCGCCGCGGTTGGCGAGCTCGCGGAAGCAGATGCGGCAAAGCTCGAAGTCGCGGATGTAGCCGCGATTCCGGCCGCAGCGCCAGCAACGCCGAACCTTGCGGCTCG
Source organism: uncultured Gammaproteobacteria bacterium (assembly GCA_964407925.1). Classification (GTDB taxonomy): domain Bacteria; phylum Patescibacteriota; class Patescibacteriia; order SG8-24; family SG8-24; genus CAYOXM01. The sequence goes on along the minus strand of CAYOXM010000017.1, from coordinate 8,080 downwards.
AGTACTTGGGCTTCCTGTTCGATTTGGCGATTTGTCCTTCGGTAGCCATAGTCTCGGCGTTTATTTCTCGTTAATCGGCAGGCCCGCGGCCCGGAGCAGGGCAAGGCCCTTCTGCTTGTCGCGCGCGGTCGTGACGACCGTGATTTCCATGCCGTGCATGTAATCGGTGTCCTCGGCGCGAATCTCCGGGAAGGCGATGAACTCGCGGAAGCCGACGGAGAGGTTGCCGTGCGCGTCGAGCGTCTTCGGCGAAAGGCCGCGGAAGTCGCGCACGCGGGGCAACGTGACGTTGATGAACTTGTCGAGGAAGTCGTACATCCGGCGGCCGCGAAGCGTCACCATCATGCCGACGACCATCCCCTCGCGGATCTTGAAGTTCGAAATCGACTTCTTGGCGAGGGTGCGCACCGGCTTCTGCCCGGTGATCTTGGTCAGGATCTTCTCCGCGTGGTCGACGAACTTCGGGTCCTTGAGACCCTGCTTCAGGCCGACGTTAAGGACGACCTTCGCGATGGCCGGAACGGCCATCGGGTTCTTGAGGCCGAACTGCTCCATCAGGCGCGGAGCGATCTCCTTCTCGTATTTGGATTGGAGGCGGGATTTGTTCATACGAGCGGGATCATTCGATGGTTTCCTTGCACTTGCGGCAGGTCCGCACTTTCTTGCGCTTGCCGCCCTCTTCGAGCACCTTGGCGCCGACGCGGGTCGGCTTGGCGCACTTCGGGCAGATGAGCATCACGTTCGAGGCCCGGAGCGGACCGGCGAACTCGACCTTCTGGCCCTTGTCGCCCTGCTTGCGCACCTTGAGGTGCTTGGCGGTGATGTTCACGCCTTCGACGACGACCTTGTCCATCTGCGGAAAGGCCTGGATGACCTTGCCGGTCTTCCCCCGGTCCTTGCCGGCGACGACTTTCACGTTGTCCCCTTTTTTAATTCGCATAGGCATGATGTCAGACGACCTCGGGAGCGAGGGAGATGATTTTGGAGAAACCCTCGTTGCGAAGTTCGCGAGCGATGGGTCCGAAGATGCGCGTGCCCTTCGGTTCCTTCGACTTCTTGTCGACGATGACGGCCGCGTTCTCGTCGAAGCGGACGTACGTCCCGTCCTTGCGGCGCGTTTCCTTGCGGACGCGCACCATCACGGCGTGGACGACCTGGCTCTTCTTGACCGCGCTGTGCGGGACCGCGACCTTCACGACGGCCGTGACGATGTCGCCGAGACCGGCGTAGCGCTTCTGATAACCGCCGAGGACGCGGATGACCTGGAGCTTCTTGGCTCCGGTGTTGTCCGCCACCTCGAGCATTGATCGATGCTGAACCATATTACGCGAGCTTTACCTTACCGACGGCGCGCCACCGCTTCGTCTTGGAGAGCGGGCGCGTTTCCTCGAAACGGACGATGTCGCCGACCTTGTACTCGCCCTTCTCGTCGTGGACGTGGAACTTGGTCGAGGCGCGGAACTGCTTTCCGTACTTCGCGTTCATCTTCGTCCGGTCGACCTGGACGACCAGGGTCTTCTGCATCTTGTTCGAGGTGACGATGCCCTGCAGGACCCTCTTTTTGCTGATCTTTTTTTCCATAGTATGGGGTGTCATGGAGGGATTACGCCGACCGACGCGACCGCTTGAGGGTCAGGATGCGCGCGATGGCCTGACGGGCCTCGCGGACCTCGCGCACGTCGCTCAGCTGGCGCGCCGCGATCTTGAACCGCATGTCGCGGACCTTGTCGCGGAGCTCGGCGAGCAGACGGTCGAGTTCCTGGTCGGATTTTTCGCGCAATTCGCTGGTCTTCATAGGCGTCGGCTTAGTGCTTTTTCACGAAACGCGTCTTGATCGGAAGCTTGTACGCCGCGAGACGGAGCGCTTCGCGCGCCTGTTCCTCGTTCACGCCGTCCATCTCGAACATGACCGTGCCGGGGCGGACGACGGCGACATAGTGGTCGACGGCGCCCTTGCCGCCGCCCATCACGCTCTCGTTGCCGTGGTTCGTGATCGGCTTGTCGGGGAAGATGCGGATCCAGATCTTGCCGCCGCGCTTGATGAAACGGGTCATCGCGCGACGCGCGGCCTCGATCTGGCGCGAGGTGATGAACGCGCCCTTGAGCGCCTTCAGGCCGTAGCTCCCGAAGCTCACGTCGAGCTTGGTCGTCGCGGGCCGAAGTTCCGCCGGGAGGCGGCCCTTCTGCATCTTGCGATATTTTACTTTGGAGGGAATCAGCATAGGCTTGCGGGTTTACGCCTTGGGGGCGGCGGCCCGGGGGGCCGGAGCTCGACGCGCGGGGGCGGCGGCAGGAGCCGCGGCGGCGGTCGCCGTCGCGTTCTTGTCCTTGTCGAAAATCTCACCGCGGTAGATCCACACCTTCACGCCGATCGTGCCGAAAAGCGTGCGGGCGAAATCCGAGCAGTAATTGATGTCCGCGCGGAGGTTGTGGAGCGGGACGCTTCCCCAGGAGAGCTTCTCGTCGCGGGCGATTTCCGCGCCGTTCAAGCGGCCCTTGACCTGGAGCTTCACGCCCTTCGCGCCGGCCTTCTGCACGCGCTCGAGGTGCTGCTTGAGCACGCGGCGGAACGGGAGACGGCGCTCGATGTCGGAAATCATCGACTGCGCGACGATCGCCGCGGAGAGCGACGGGTTGCCGATCTCGACGACGTTGAAGTTGAGGTTCAGCTTCTCCTTGCCCTTCACGAGCATGTCGCGGAGCTGCTTCTTCAGGTCCTCGATGCCGGTGCCGCCGCGGCCGATGATGAAACCGGGCTTGGCGGAGTGGACGGTGATGGTGAGCGCGCGCGGGGTGCGGTCGATCTCGATGCGATCGACGGACGACTCCTTCAGCTTGGCGCGGAGGAACTTCTTGATCTTCGTGTCCTCGCGAAGCAGGGCGGCGAAATCCTTCTTGGACGCGAACCACTTCGACTCCCAAGAGTAGATGATGCCGGTGCGGAGGCCGCGCGGATGTACTTTATTTCCCATAGGTTCAGGAGTTCTTCGCTTTCGATTTCGGAGCCGCCTTCTTCGCCGCGGGCTTCTTCGCTTCGGCCTTCGCCGCGGGCTTCATGACCGCGGCCTTGACCGCCGCGTCGCCCAGCGTGCCAGGGACCGCGCGTTCGTCGAGCACCACGGAGATGTGCGACGTGCGCTTCTTGATTCCGGCCGCGCGGCCGAAGGCGCGCGCGCGCCAGCGCTTGAGGACGGGACCGCCGTCGACGGTGATCTTCTTGATGAAGAGCGCGTCGGGGTTGAGCTTGAAGTTGTTGGTCGCGTTGGCCGCCGCGGACTGGACCAGTTTGAGGACCGGCCGGGCCGCCGCCTTGCGGAAGAACTTGAGCTGGGCCTCGGCCTTGCTCACGTCCAGACCGCGAACCAGGTCAGCGACGAGGCGGACCTTGCGGGGCGACATGCGGATGTGACGCGCGAATGCTTTGACTTCCATAGGCGTGCGTTACTTCTTGCCGGCGGGAGCGGCCTGGGCCGCCTTGGCAGCAGCCGTCTCCGCTTCAGCCTTCTTGATCTCGAGGTCCTTCTGCATCTTGCCGCCGTGCTTGCGGAACGTGCGCGTCGGCGAGAACTCGCCGAGCTTGTGGCCGACCATGTTTTCGACGATGGTCACCGGGACATGGAGCTTGCCGTTGTGGACGCCGAGGGTGAAACCGACCATCTCCGGCGTGACATGCGCCCAGCGCGACCAGGTCTTGATGACGGTCTTGTCGCCGGCCTTGAGCTTCGAGATTTTCTTGAGGAGCTTCGGATCGATGACCGGCCCCTTCTTGAGACTGCGAGACATAGGCGTTGTCGGTTACTTACGGCGCTTGACGATCATCTTCCACGACGACTTCTTGCGGTTGCGGGTCTTCACGCCGAGCGCCGGCTTGCCCCACTTGGTCTTCGGATGCTTGAGACCGATCGGGTGCTTGCCTTCGCCGCCGCCGTGCGGGTGGTCGACCGGGTTCATCACCTTGCCGCGCACCTCCGGCTTGCGACCGCGGTGGCGGGTGCGGCCGGCCTTGCCCCAGCGGACGAGGCGATGGTCCGGGTTGCCGACGACGCCGACCGTCGCCATGCAATCCTTCGAGAACATGCGCACCTCGCCGGACGGAAGCTTCAACTGGGCGTAGTCGCCCTCGAGCGCCATGTACGCCGCACCGAGGCCGGCGCCGCGGGCGACCATGCCGCCCGTGCCCGGAGTGAGCTCGATGTTGTGGACCTGGACGCCGACGGGGATCTTCTCGAGCGGCATGCGGTTGCCGGACTTGATCTCGATCAGGTTCTTCGAGGCCATGATTTCGTCCCCGACCGCCATCCCCTGCGGGGCGACGATGTAGCGCTTCTCGCCGTCCTTGTAGTTGAGGAGCGCGAGGCGGGCGCCGCGGGCCGGATCGTACTCGATCGCCGCGACCTTCGCGGGGATGTCGAGCTTGTCCTGCCTGAAGTCGACGATGCGGACGTAGCGGTGCGCGCCGCCGCCGCGGTGGCGGACGGTGATCTTGCCCTGGCTGTTGCGGCCGCTCGCGCGCTTCTTCGCGTAGATGAGCGACTTCTCCGGCTCGGTCTTGGTGATGTCAGTAAAAGCGTCGACGCTCGAGATGCGGCGGCCCTTGGTGACCGGTTTGTAGATCTTGATCGGCATATGTTTATGCTCCTTCGAACACCGTCAGCGTCTGACCGGGAGCCAGCGTGACAATGGCCTTTTTCTCGTCCTTCTCCTTACCGGAGAACTTGCCGAAACGGACTTCCTTGCCCTTGCGGACGACGATGCGGACCGAAGCGGGCTTCACGCCATAGAGGTCGCGGATGGCGGCGGCGACGTCGACCTTCGTGGCGCTCTTCGCGACGACGAAGACGTACTTGCCCTGCGCCTGCAGGAGCGAGCTCTTCTCGGAGAAGACCGGCTTCAGGAGGACGCGATGCGCCTCGCCCGAACCGTCCTTGGCGAGCGCGCCGCGGGTGGCCTTCTTGGCTTCGACGGGAACGGCGGCATCCGCCTTCTTCTCGTCGGCCTTGGCATCGGCCTTCTTGGCCGGCGCCTTCTTCTTTGAAATCTTGTCGAGGATTCCCATAGGTTCGGTATTACTTCTTGCCGTAGGTCTTCTCGAACGATTCCGCGGCTTCCGGAGTCATGACGAGGTAATCGGCATGGATGACGTCGGTCATGCTGATGTTGCCCGTGCCGTAGAGGTGGACCTTCTGGAGGTTCTTCACGCTGCGAGCGAGCATCTCGTCCTTCGTCGAGGTGACGAGGGCGAGCTTGCCCTTCACCGGGAGCTTGGCGACGGTCGCGGCGATCGCCTTCGTCTTGCCGTCCTTGGCGGTGAGGCCTTCGACCAGCACGAGCCTGTCGTTCGCGACCTTGTCGGAGAGCGTCATGGCGAACGCGGCCTGCTTCAGCTTGCGGTTGATCTTCTTCGTGTAGTCGCGCTCGCTGCGCGGACCGAAGGTGATGCCGCCGCCGACCCACTGCGGGGAACGGGTCGAACCCTGACGGGCGCGGCCGGTACCCTTCTGCTTCCACGGCTTCTTGCCACCGCCGCGGACTTCGCCCTTCGTCTTGGTGTGCGCGAGGGGCTGGCGGGCGCTGGCCAGGATTCCGACCATCACCTCATGGACGACGTTGGGATTCACGTGCGCGCCGAACACCTTCGCGTCCAGCTCCTTCTCCCCCACCGCCTTGCCTTCGACGTTGTAGATTTTTACTTTCGGCATACGTTTTCAGGCTAGTTCCAGGATTCTTTCTTCGCGTTGCCGCCGGTGAGCTCGAGGACCGCGCCGACCGCTCCCGGGACCGCGCCTTTGACGGCGATGATGCCCTTCGCGGCGTCGACTTCGATCACTTCAAGATTCTTCACCGTCACCTGGTCGCCGCCCATGCGGCCGCCCATGCGGAGCCCCTTGAACACGCGCTGCATGCCGCCGGAACCGATCGAACCAGGCATGCGGAGGTTGTCCTTGTGACCGTGGGTCGCCGGACCGCCGCCGAAACCGTGGCGCTTCACGACGCCCTGGAAGCCCTTGCCCTTCGAGATGCCCATCACGTGGACGAACTCTCCGGTGGCGAACTGCGCGGCATCGAGAACGTCGCCGACCTTAAGCTCGGCAGCGCCGTCGAGACGGAGCTCGCGGTAGGTCTTGAACGCCTTGCCGACCGCCTTCGTGTGACCCTTCTGCGGAAGGTTGGGTTTTTCCTCTTCGGTAAAACCAACCTGGACGGCATCGTAGCCGTCCTTTTCCTTCGTCTTGACCTGCGTCACGACGCAGGGACCAGTCTGGAGCAAGGTGACCGGCACGACGGTGCCGTTCTCCTTGAACCGCTGGCTCATCTCGAGTTTCTTGGCGATGATGAACTTCATATGCGTCCTCTATTGGTCCGGCAGTGCTGCGGGACGTTGAGGGAGTTAGCGGTATATATGAAAAGCCAGAAGTTTCTTCGTCTCCGTCTCCGCGGAGAGTCGAACAAACTTCTAGCCTCTATCGCTCCGGACCCTTACGGGCGGGCGGCGGAACGTTCCATCAGGATGAATCGTTCCGCTTCCCGTCCGTCGGTTGTCTTTCGCGCGTGCCCTTCGCGGGGCTTCCCCGCCACATCACATGGCGAGGTCAGGCTTTCATTGTAGGTCGTTGTAAGAGGCTGGGTATTTCCCCCAAAAGTCATCGACGGGATCGCGGAGGTTTTCCCGGCGGAGGCCGGCGCTTTCGCGCCGGCCCCGCTCTCGGGATCTTTCTCCGTCTCCTTCTGATGACAACGTACGCTTTGCTTCTCGCTGATCTTTACATCTTGATCTCCACGTCGACGCCCGCCGGAAGGTTGAGGTTCGTGAGCGACTCGATGGTTTTCGGGGTCGGCTCGTAGATATCGACCAGGCGCTTGTGCACCCGCATCTCGTACTGCTCGCGCGCGTCCTTGTGGACGAAGGTCGAGCGGTTGACCGTGTACTTGGTCTTCTCGGTCGGGAGCGGGACCGGACCACGGACGGTTGCGCCGGAGCGCTCGGCCGTCTCGATGATCGTCTTCGTCGACTGGTCGATGATCTTGTGATCGTAGGCGCGGATGCGGATGCGAATCCGCTGGCGCGCTTCCTCTTCCTTCGTTTTCTTTTGGGCTTCCATCACCGTGGAGGTTAGATGCTAAAGATCGTTGCCATCAATGGCTTATTTCTGGATCTTCACGACCACGCCGGCGCCGACGGTCCTGCCGCCCTCGCGGATGGCGAAGCGCATCTTCTCTTCCATTGCGACCGGGACGATCAGCTTGACGGTGATGTTGACGGTGTCACCCGGCATGACCATTTCCGTGCCCGCGGGCAAGGTAACCTCGCCGGTCACGTCGGTCGTGCGGATGTAGAACTGCGGCTTGTAGCCCTTGAAGAACGGCTTGTGGCGGCCGCCTTCTTCCTTGGTGAGGGCGTACATTTCCGCCTCGAACTCGGTGTGCGGGGTGATGGAACCGGTCTTCGCGAGAACCATGCCGCGCTCGATTTCGTCCTTCTTCGTGCCGCGAAGGAGGAGACCGGCGTTGTCACCGGCGCGACCCTCGTCGAGCTGCTTGTTGAACATTTCGATACCCGTGACCACGGTCTTGCGGGTTTCGCCGAGGCCGACGATTTCGACTTCCTCGTTGATCTTGATGGTACCGCGCTCGATGCGGCCGGTGACGACGGTGCCGCGGCCTTCGATCGAGAACACGTCTTCGACCGGCATGAGGAACGGCTTGTCGGTCTCGCGGACCGGCTCAGGGATGTACTCGTCGCAGGCGGCGATGAGGTCGAGCACCGGCTTCGCGTCCTCGCCCGTCGGGTTGTTGAGGGCCTTGAGGGCGGAACCGCGGATGACCGGCGTCGCCTTGCCGTCGAACTTGTACTTGGTCAGGAGCTCGCGGACTTCCTCTTCGACGAGGTCGATGAGTTCCTTGTCCTCGACCATGTCGCACTTGTTCAGGAAGACCACGATGGACTTCACGCCGACCTGGCTGGCGAGAAGGATGTGCTCGCGGGTCTGCGGCATCGGGCCGTCGGTCGCGGCAACCACGAGAATCGCGCCGTCCATCTGGGCGGCACCCGTGATCATGTTCTTCACGTAGTCGGCGTGAC
>CAYOXM010000016.1:26803-27959 GCA_964407925.1 uncultured Gammaproteobacteria bacterium | reverse complement strand
CACAACAAGCAGGTCGACGACCGCAAGCTGTACACCGCCTCGCCCAGCGCGCCCGTCATCACGAGCCAGACGTACTCGCAGGTCATCGTGACGAGCGACGCCGGCATCGAGTGCGACAGCGCCTCGGCCGGCCTCGCCGAGAACTATCCCGGTTGCGGCGTGACGCTCGACACCTCAGCCCGCGTCGTCGCGGGGACGGTAAACGCTTCGGGCACGGCGGTCACCGGCTCGGGTACGGACTTCCTCAGCTCGCTGCGCGTCGGTGACACGATCGTCATCGCGTCCACGGGCCTTCAGCCCTGCACGATCGTCAGTATCGCGTCCGATACCGCGCTCACTTGCACGTCTTCCGTGTCGTATTCCGGCGCGATCGTCGTCGCCCGTTCCAAGAAATGCGTCGCCAACGTGTCCGATACGCGCACGGGGTTGGGTACCATCACGACCTCCGGCACGCTCGTCACCGGTTCAGGGACGAATTTCAGCGGGCAGCTCAACGTCGGCGACATCGTCACCGTCGCCGGCCAGGAACTCACCGTCGCGACGATCGCGAGCGCCGTGAGCATGACGACGACCGCCGCCGCGAATCCCGCCATCGGCTCCGCGACAGCGTTCGACATCACGTCCAAGAATCCGCTGCTGCCAAATTACATTGCCTCCGCGCCGATCGACCCGCGCGGTGCGGGTGAGACCCTTTGCTCGACCGGCTGCACGACGAACGCCGTCGGCGTCACGACGCTCGGCTCGACCAATACCGGCTACTATCTCCATCGCACGAACGGCAACCGCCTCGAGGTCGGCGCCTGCCTCGGCGAACAGACGACCGTCATCAGCGTGAAGCGCTAAATGACGCGGCAGTAAGACGTATGAAAACGCCCCGCAGTCGCGGGGCGTTTTTTGCGTCACTTCTTCATCATCTCGCTTGGAGCCGACCCGGGGTTCTTGTTGGCGGTGCGCTCGTCCTGCAGTCGTTTGAGCCAGAATTCGTACTGCTGGGTCGTCTGTTTCTGATCGTTCCTTATCTCCATGAATTCCTTCCTGATCTTGATTTGCTCGTCGAGCAGCAGCCATGCCCAGCGCGCGGTCCCGAGCGAGGCGGCCAAGGAGACGGCGGAGATGATGATCGCGGCCGCGGCGGCCATCGGGATGTCCTTCGACA
>CAYOXM010000016.1:20071-26703 GCA_964407925.1 uncultured Gammaproteobacteria bacterium | reverse complement strand
GAGACGGCGGAGATGATGATCGCGGCCGCGGCGGCCATCGGGATGTCCTTCGACAATTCGTCCTTCTTCTTAAACGGCCACATAGGCGTGAAAATCGCTAGTAATGAATACCCAGTCATTTTACCACACCCGCCCCGATGCCGCCCCCCCCTTTTTTTTGTGCCTGTCACCGCTAAGGGGAGGCGGGGACAGGCTTGCCCATGTACCGCCACATTTTCGTCATCGCACGATAAGCGATTCGTCGCTCGGCATCATTACCTCCCAGCGTCTCATAAAACGGGTCAGCATCGGTCAGCCCGTCGTTTTCGCCGTATGCGTAGTAACGATAGCTCGACCAGCGATACCGTTCCGGTTCTTCGGCAGTCGCCGTGCGAAGGGGATTGAGTTCCACGTAGATGCCGCAGGTTAGCAAGTAACCGTCATCGTCGATAATCTTGCTTTTGAACCTCCCTTGCCAGAGTTGACCCGCGAAACCGTGACGTTTTTTATAGTGACGAGTGTAGGCGGGCAGTATGCGTTGCATGATTTCCGAAAGCGAGAACGGATCGTCGGGACAGATAATCAGGTGAAAATGATTCCCCATGATGACGTGATGGAACAGCTTGAATCTCATTTCTCTTTTGTATCGCAAGATGATGTTCCGGAAAGCACAGACGTCCTCTTCCTGATTGAAAATGAATGACCGGTTATTGCCCCGATTATAGACGTGGTAGACGCCTCCCGACCCGTCCAGTGCACGTGGCATGCGACCCATAGGACCCGCTCATACCATGCGTGGAAGTTTACGCAAGTCCTTTTTTCTTTCAGTGCCTGACACCAAGACCCTACCCAGGGTCTGGCCTCGTTAAGGGGAGGCGGGGACATGGGTCGCTTTGCGTTCGCTTATCGGGACCTGGTCCCGTTAAGGCAGCATGGGGACAGGTCTGGACGGCTTTACCATCCGTGGAAGGTGCGGTATCGTGCCTCTGTTATGCGCTATTCCCAGCTTTTCACGAAAACCAGCAAGACCGTCCCGAGCGACGCCGATTCCGTGAACGCCCGTCTGCTCACCCAGGCCGGCTTCGTCGACCAGGTCATGGCCGGCGTCTACAGTTGGCTCCCGCTCGGCCTCAGAACGCTCCGTAAGGTCGAAAACGTGATCCGCGAGGAGATGGACCGCATCGGCGGCCAGGAACTCCTCCTCACCGCCCTCCAACCGAAGGAGAACTGGGTGAAGACCGAGCGTTGGGACGCGGTCGACGTGCTGTTCAAGATCCCGAGTCAGACCGGCAAGGAATACGCGCTCGGCCCGACCGCCGAGGACATCGTCACGCCGCTCGTGCAGTCGTTCGCACGGTCGTACAAGGACCTTCCGCTCGCGGTCTATCAGATCCAGACCAAGTTCCGCGACGAGCTGCGCGCCAAGTCCGGCGTGCTGCGCGGACGCGAGTTCCTGATGAAGGACATGTACTCGTTCCACACGAGCCGCGAGGACTTTGAGGCGTTTTACGAGAAGGCCAAGGCCGCGTATCTCGTCGCGTTCGAGCGGTGCGGGCTGAAGGCGAAGATTACCGAATCGTCCGGCGGTTCGTTCACGAAAAAAGTGTCGCACGAGTTCCAAGTCGAGACCCCGGCTGGGGAGGACGATCTCGTCCTGTGCCGCGCTTGCACCTTCGCCCAGAACGCCGAGATCGCCACGACCAAGGGCGGCGACGCCTGCCCGTCATGCGGCGCGGAGCTCGTCGCATCCAAGGGCATCGAGGTCGGCAACATCTTCGACCTCGGCGACCGCTTCACCAAGGCGTTCTCGTTCACCGTGCCCGGCCCGAACGCCGAACAGCGCGAAATCTTCATGGGCTGCTACGGCATCGGCGTCACGCGTCTCGTCGGCGCAATCGTCGAGGCCTCGCATGACGACCGCGGCATGATCTGGCCTGCGTCCGTCGCGCCGTTCCACGTCCACCTCGTCCCGCTCATGGCCAAGGATCCCGCCGCCGCCGAAAAAGTGAAGGCCGCCGCCGCGGAACTTGAACAGTCTCTCGTCGCCGAGGGCGTCGAGGTGCTGGTCGACGACCGTGAGGACGCGCGTGCCGGCGAGAAGTTCGCCGACGCCGACCTCATCGGCCTGCCGCTCCGCCTCGTCGTTTCCGAGAAGTCGCTCGCGGCGGGCGGCATCGAGTGGAAGGAGCGCGCGGCCGCAGAAGCGAAGATGGTCCCGCTCGCGGATGCCGTCGAATCGGTGAAGGCGTTTATCGCAGGGTAGCCGCGCGGCTTGCCGTGCTTCACCGAGCGGTGATGCAGGGCAAGCCCTGCGGCTACAATCGGAAAAGAAAAACCCCGCCACCAGGCGGGATTTTCTTTGCTCGATGACGAGCGGATCGTTACTTCTTCCCCTTCAAAGCGTCCTTGAGCGCCTTGCCGGCCTTGAACTTCGGCACGACGACCGGCGGAATCTGGATCTTCTCGCTGGGGTTCTGCGGATTGACGCCCATGCGGCCGGCGCGCTGCTTGGCCGAGAAAGTGCCGAATCCGGCGATGGTGACCTCGCCGTTGGCCTTCAGCGTGGCCATCACGATGTCGGTGTAAGCCTCGATGGTGTCTTCGGCCTGCTTCTTCGAGATGCCGACCTTTTCCGCGAGTTTGGTGACGAGTTCCGCCTTGTTCATAGTCGCCTAGGTTAGATGACGGCTTAGATGGTTATGACCTCCTGGAAGGGGGTGATGGACGTCGCCCGGCCTGAGCCGTCGACGTCGATGACGATCGCGTTCACGACCGCGTCCCCGAAGTCCGGTATTTCGTGCTTCGCGGGCAACTGGGTCGTGAAGTTCTTGAGAACGGCTTCCTTGTCCACGCCGATGACGCCGTCGCGGTAGCCGCTCATGCCTACGTCGGTGATGTAGGCGGTCCCGCCGGGAAGCACCCGTTCGTCCCGTGTGGGCACGTGGGAGTGCGTTCCCCAGACCGCGGAGGCCCGACCGGCCACGTACCACCCGAAAGCGTTCTTTTCGGACGTGGCGTCGCCGTGGAAGTCGACCAGGACCACCGAGGGTTTGCGATGAGCGTACGAGGCGAAAAGTTCGTCGAAAGCGTGGAAGGGGTCGTCAGTCAGCACCTTGCTGTACACCCTTCCCAAAAAGTTTAACACAAGCACGTTTTTCGTGCCAATAGTGAGAAATTTCGACCCTTCGCCCGGCAGTCCGGAGGGGTAGTTTGCCGGCCGGAGGAGCTTGTCGGAGAGGCGGGCGTCCGAGAAGATGTCGAACACCTCTTTTTTGTCCCAAACGTGGTTTCCGGAGGTGAAAACGTCCACGCCCGCGTCGAGCATCTCCTTGAGTGAGTCGACAGTGACGCCTTTACCGTGGGCCAGGTTCTCGGCGTTCCCGATGACGAGGTCGGCGTCATGTTTGGCGCGCAAACCCGGCAGGACGCGTTTCACCGCTTCACGGCCGATCTTGCTGACGATGTCGCCGAATATGAGTATCTTCATTGCAGGTTCAAAGGTTAGAGGTTCAAAGCTTAGAGCGTTTCGCTTTTAACCCGTCAACACAGGCGAGAATTCCCGCATCCAAGCCTTGATACCGCGAAATGATACTTTTTGTCGATGGTTCGTCACAAAAACCGAGGGCCTGCGCCAGGAGCAGATGACTGGTCGTTTCTCTGACCGAACCTCGCCCCATGAAGAGGAAATGTTCATAGTCTTTCGACGAACTTCTGCCTGAACCTTCTGCGATATTCGCGGCGACCGAATTTGCCGAGCGGCGCACCTGAGCCGTGATGCCGAAGATTTCCGCTTTCGGGAATGCTGACGACAATCGATAGACTTCGACCGTCAAAGAGAAGGCTTCCTGCCAAATTCGAAGATTTCGAAACGAGGCCGCTTTCATAGCGGCCCCGTCCTACCTCTTGTCTTCGATGAAGTCAAAGATTCTAAACTTCCAACCTCCAACCTCCAACCTCTAACCTCTGAAGCTCTAAGCTTTGAACCTTACCTCGCGTACTCCACGACGCGCGTCTCGCGGATGACGTTCACGCGGATTTCGCCGGGATACTTCAGGTCCGCCTCGATCTTCTTGGCGATGTCCTTCGCCAGGCGGAAGGCGCCGAAATCGTCGACCGCCTTCGGTTCGACGAACACGCGCACCTCGCGGCCGGCCTGGATGGCGTAGACCTTCTCGACGCCGGGGAAGCTCGACGCCGTGCTCTCGAGCTCCTCGAGGCGCTGGACGTACAGCTCATAGGTGTCCTTGCGCGCGCCGGGGCGGGCGCCGGAGATGGCGTCGGCGGCCTTCACGATGATCGCCTCGAGCGTCTTCGGCTTGTCCTCGTGGTGGCCGATCGACTGGTAGCAGATCTCCTCGGGGAGGCCGAACTTCTTCATGATGTTGTAGCCGATCTCGGGGTGCGCGCCCTGCACGTCGTGGTCGACCGCCTTGCCGATGTCGTGGAGGATGCCGCCCTTCTTGCAGACGGCGACGTCGGCGTGGAGTTCCTGCGCGAGGAGCGCGGCGATGTTCGCGACCTCGATGGAGTGGCGGAGCACGTTCTGGCCGTAGCTCGTGCGGTACTTGAGCCTGCCGAGAATCTGGACGAGCTTCGGATCGAGCGAGTGGACCGGGATGCCGAGCTCGTAGAGCGCGTCCTCGCCGGCCTTCTTGATGTCGATCGCGAGGTCCTTTTTCGCCTCCTCGACCGCCTCTTCGATCCGACCGGGGTGGATGCGGCCGTCCTCGATGAGCTTCATGAGGGCGAGCTTCGCGACCTGGCGGCGGATGGGGGAGAAGCCAGAAATCGTGATCGCACCCGGCGTGTCATCGACGATGATTTCGCAGCCGGTCATGTGTTCGACCGCCTTGATGTTGCGGCCTTCCTTGCCGATGATGCGGCCCTTCATCTCGTCGTTCGGGAGCGGCACGGCGGTGGTCGTCGTCTCGACCGAGTGCGACGAGGCGATGCGCTGGATGACGAGCGAGAGCAGGCCGCGCGCCTTCTTTTCGACCTCCTCGGAGTTGACGCGCTCGACCTTGTGGAGGCGGCTCATCATCTCCTCGCTCGCGGTCTCCTCGACCTCCTTCATCATGATGGCCTTCGCCTCCTCCATGGAGAGCTGCGCGACCGCTTCGAGCCGCTTCAGCTGCTCCTCCTTCTGTTTCCCGAGCTCTTGCCGCAGCTCCTCGACCTTGTTGTTCTTGTCGAAGAGCTCCTCCTGCTTGCGCTGGAGGTCCTTCATCCGGTTGGCAAGGTCGACTTCGATGTTCTGGAGCTTGCCTTGGATGATGCGGAGCTCCTTGCGGCGGTTCTCGTCCTCCGTCTTGGAGTCCTCGATCATCTTGAGGGACTTCGCCGTCGCCTCTGACACGAGTTTCTGCCCCTTGGTTTCCGCTTCCGCGATTGCCTTTTGCGCCTTCGCGTCCGCCTCGCGGAGGACCTTTTCCGCGTTGGCTTCCGCCGAGTCGACGTTCTTCTGCGCTATCTGCTTTCGGGCGGCATAGCCGACGGCGACGCCGATGCCCGCGCCCACGAGGAGCGCGACGATTGCGTACACTGCGAACATAATAAAACCTCGTCAATCCTGCGAGGTCATATCCGGGGGCTGCGTTTTCGCGTCACGAACGGCGAAGAGCCGCGGCCCTCATTGGGCCGAGGCGGTCGTCGATAGAGATGTTTCGAAGCTCCTGACGCCCCGTCCCGAAGCTGGATGTTGGGGTGTGCCGGTCGTTTCGAAAGCGTGCGAATGCGTCATAACCCTCTGGTTGGGACTGCCGTTTCTGCCGTGGTCCCCAGTCCGGATGCGCCCTTGCAGGCGTTAAGTATTTCCGTACTTCGAGCGTAACATCCGCCGATGGATAGGGCAAGGGCGGCGTACATATCAAGATGAAAGGGGAATCAGCTGTTTTTGCCAGTCGTTCGGTCCCAGCGATTCCGGCGATGCGGCCCGTTCGACGGAGTAGCCGCCGACGGCGGTCCGCCGCAGCGCTTCGAGATAAGCCCCCGTGCCCACTGCCGCGCCGATGTCGTGGGCGAGGGTGCGGACGTAGGTACCGGAGGAGCAGAGGACGGTGAAGGTGAAGTGCGGGGGAGCGTAGGCATCGAGCGTCAGCCGTTCGATGACGATTTCCGCCGGTTTTCGTTCGACTTCCATCCCTTTCCGGGCGAGCTCATAAAGCTTCTTCCCCCCAATTTTCTTTGCCGAGTACATGGGCGGAATTTGCCGCTGCGGCCCGAGGAATGTGGCCATCGCTGCGCGGAGCGCGGTTTCGCTCGGCATGACGGGGTCGGGAAGGAGGATGATTTCGCCGGTCCCATCCTGCGTGTCGCTCGTCGCCCCGAGGACGGCGGTGCCGACGTATTCCTTGTTCATGCCCAAATATTCCCCGAGCCGTTTCGTCGCCCCGCGGCCGATTCCTACGATCAAGAGGCCCGTGGCGAACGGGTCGAGCGTGCCGGCGTGGCCGATACGGCTGATGCCCGTAAGACGGCGGAGGCGGGCGATGACGTCGAATGACGTGATGCCTGCCGGCTTATCGATGAGGAGGAAGCCTTCCATTGGGAGAGGTTCAGAGGTTAGAGGCGTCGACTGCTCTAACCTGCGGCCGTCACATTGACGCATAAGCCGTTTATCTATAGTATACACGCACATAAGCGCAAGACACCTT
>CAYOXM010000016.1:0-19971 GCA_964407925.1 uncultured Gammaproteobacteria bacterium | reverse complement strand
TTGACGCATAAGCCGTTTATCTATAGTATACACGCACATAAGCGCAAGACACCTTTGGAACGATGAACATCTCCGAGCTCGCCAGGCGCCTGCGCGCCAATCCGGACGAACTGCGCGAGAAGCTTCCGCTTCTCGGTTTCGACGTGGGCCGCAAGGCCATCAAGGTGGACGACCGTCTCGTGAACAAGATCATGGAGAAGTGGTCGGAGATGCGCAAACTCGAGCGTCTCAAGGTGAAGTACGCTCGCGAGGAGAAGATCAAGGAAGAGGCGGTCGCGCAGGTGAAGCGCATCGAGCTTCCGAAGGTGATCACCGTCCGTGACTTCGCCGCCAAGCTCGGCCTGCCCATCAACGTCGCCATCGGCGAACTGATGAAGAACGGCATCCTCGCGTCGCTCAACGAGCGCATCGACCACGAGACCGCGACCATCGTCGCGCAGGATTTGGGGTACGAGGTCGGCACCGAGGCTGAAAAGGACGTGCAGGACGACGCCGGCATCTCGGCCGACGAGCTCAAGACGATGCTCGGTGCTGAGGACCAGTCGCTCCTCAAGACGCGTCCGCCCGTCGTCGTGGTCATGGGTCACGTCGACCACGGCAAGACCCAGCTCCTCGATACGATCCGCAAGACGAACGTGGTGAAGGGCGAGGCCGGCGGCATCACCCAGCACATCGGCGCGTACCAGGTGGAAAAGAAGGGCCGGCACGTGACGTTCATCGACACGCCGGGCCACGAGGCGTTCACCGTCATGCGTTCGCGCGGCGCGCGCGTCGCCGACGTGGCGGTGCTCGTCGTCGCCGCCGACGACGGCGTCCAGCCGCAGACCGTCGAGGTCATCAAGATCATCCAGGCCGCGAAGCTCCCGTTCGTCGTGGCTTTGAACAAGATTGACAAGCCGAATCTCGACCTCCAGCGCGTGAAGACCCAGCTCTCGGAGCAGGGCGTGATTCCCGAGGAATGGGGCGGCAACGCGCCCGTCGCGCTCGTGTCCGCGAAGACCGGCCAGGGCATCGACGACCTGCTTGAGACCATCTTGCTCGTCGCCGACATCGACAAGGACAAGATCCGCGCCAATCCCGACCGCCGCGCCGTCGGCACCATCATCGAGTCGCACGTCGACAAGGGCGAGGGTCCGGTCGCGACGGTGCTGGTGCAGTCCGGCACGCTCCGCAGGAACGAGGAACTCGCCATCGGCGGCGGCCTCTACGGCCGCGTCCGCGCGATGAAGGACTGGAACGGCGGCCTCGTCGACGAGGCCGTCCCCGGCATGCCGGTGAAAATCCTCGGCTTCAAGATCGCGCCGGCCGTAGGCGACATCGTGCAGGTTCCGGAAGACGCGTCTGATCTGAAGAAACTGAAAAAGCAGCACTCGATGGACAAGCAGTCGGCCGTCGTCTCGGTCCAGAAGACCGAGGACGAGAAAAGCGACGAGTCCGGCAAGAAGATCCTGAACATCGTGCTGAAGACCGACGCGCTCGGTTCGCTCGAGGCCATCATGGGCACGGTCGAGAAGATGCGCACCGCGGACGTCGCGGCGGTGGTCGTGGGCAAGGGCCTCGGCAACATCACCGAAGGCGACGTCATCCGCGCGGAAACGACCGGCGGCGTGGTGTACGGCTTCAACGTCCATGCGACGCGCGAGGCCGAAATCCAGGCGCGCGAGCGGAAGGTCGAAATCAAGATTTCCAAGATCATCTACGAGCTGTTCGACGACGCCAAGCGCCGCCTGCAGGACCTCCTCCCCGCGGAAGTCATCCGTACCGACCTCGGCAAGCTCCAAGTGCTGGCCTCGTTCCGCAGCGACAAGTCCGGCCAGGTCGTCGGCGGGCGCGTCATCGACGGCAAGCTGCTCGTCGGCGCGAACGTCGTCGTGTATCGCGGCGAACAGCCGGTCGACGACGGCAAAATCCTCCAACTCCAGACGGGAAAATCCGATACCAAGGAAGTGCATCAGGGCCAGGAGTGCGGCATCAAGGTCTCCTGCCGCCGCCCCGTGCTCGTGAACGACACCTTCGACGTCTTCTCCGAGGAGAGGCGCGAACGCAAGCTCGTCCTGCCCGTTTAACCGGCGGGCGCGAAAGTGCTACAGTCGAGGAACGATATACCCTTACGATTTTTTGCTATGGCGCTGACCCTCAATCAGGAGAATTTCGAGAAGGAAGTCATCAAGTCGGAGGTCCCGGTCCTCGTCGACTTCTGGGCGCCCTGGTGCGGCCCGTGCAAGATGATCGCCCCGGCCATCGAGGAGCTTTCGAAGACCTACGACGGCAAAACCGCCAAGATCGCAAAGCTTAACGTCGACGAGAACGGCCGCATCGCCGAGCAGTTCGGCGTGATGAGCATCCCGACGCTGATGATCTTCAAGGGCGGCGCGCCCGTCGCGCAGATGGTCGGCGTACAGAGCAAGGACAAGCTCGAGGAGAACCTGAAGCGCGCCATCGGCTAAGCTATGGAAGCACGAAACGTCATCATCATCGGATCAGGTCCCGCGGGGTACACGGCCGCGGTCTACGCGTCGCGCGCCAGCCTCAAGCCGCTCATGTTCGAGGGCGACGCGCTCGGCGGCCAGCTCATGACCACCACCGACGTCGAGAATTGGCCCGGTTCGCCGAAAGGCGTCATGGGCCCCGACCTCATGGCGTCGATGCGCGAACAGGCGGCGAAGTTCGGCACCGAGCTCGTCAGCGAAATGGTCACCGAGGTCGATTTCTCCCAGCGGCCATTCCTGGTGAAGTCCGGCGACCGTGTCGAGTACGCGAAGACCGTCATCATCGCGACGGGCGCTTCGGCGCGCCGGCTCGGCCTCGAGTCCGAGAAGGCGCTCTACGGCAAGGGCGTTTCGGCCTGCGCCACCTGCGACGGATTTTTCTTCAAGGACAAGGAAGTCGCGGTCGTCGGCGGCGGCGACTCGGCGATGGAAGAGGCGAACTTCCTGACGAAGTTCGCTTCGAAAGTGACCGTCCTCGTCCGTACCGACAAGCTGCGCGCGTCGAAGATCATGGCGGAGCGCTGTCAGGCCAATCCGAAAATCGCGTTCAAATGGAATACCGAGGTCACCGAGGTGCTCGGCGTCGCCGAGGGCAGGGTCACCGGCGTGAAACTGCGCGATACCGTGACGGGGGAGGCCGGCGAGATGAGGGTCGACGGCCTGTTCGCCGCCATCGGCCACGTGCCGAACACGTCGCTCTTCAAGGACAAGTTGACGCTCGACGACATCGGGTATGTCGTTACGAAAGACGGTACGGCGACGTCGGTCGCGGGCGTGTTCGCCTGCGGCGACGTGCAGGACCGCAAATACCGGCAGGCCATCACGGCCGCGGGGACCGGCTGCATGGCGGCGCTCGACGCGCAGCGTCTCTTGGAAAAGGAAGAGATGGCCGGATAAAACGAATCCGGACCGCACCCTGCGGGCCTGCGAAAACGGCCCGGCAGGGCGCGGTCCGGATTCGTTTCGTCGCATGAGTCGCGCGCGTCGGGAGGAAAAGATAAAAAAGCCCGCGACGGATGTCGCGGGTTTTGCGTTCACGGGTCGTTTTCTTCGCGTTTTTTTTGCTCGATCGCGCGTCCGCGCCGCGCGGTTTCGCGCATGATGACTGTCGCGCAGGCGAACGCGTTGACGCCCGCCGCCGCCATGGCGACGCCGACCGCAGCGCTGCCGGTCGCGGTCCAGCACAGGGGCGCGCACGCGAACGAAAGCGCGCCGACGACGCGCGCGCCGCGGAGCAGCGCGTTTTCGCCGCTGTCGCCGCGGAGCAGCAGGACGATGCAGGTCGCGCACGTCGCCGTCGCGTACGCCAGAAGCATCTGCCTCGGGTCGGACGCGGCACGCAGGACGGCGTCGACGCCGTCTTCGGCGGCGCACCCGGACAGGAACGTTCCGATGGCGGGAAGAAAGAGCGGAAAGGGCGGACGCGGCATCAGTGCCTCCTTGCGGCGATATCTTCAACAGAAGGACAGTCGAACGTAGCAGCCGCTGCCGCAAAGGTCAAGGACGGCTCGTGTCCCGGCATGCATAGCCCCGACAATGAGCCGGAAAAAAGAAAACCCCCGGCGAAAGCCGAGGGTATGAGGGTCAGAATTTGGGGATATCGAGAGGGATCAGGAGCGCTCCCTCGCCGGCGTAGAAAAACTTGTCGCCGGCCGGAATGATCGTGCCGCCAAGGCGGAGGCCGAAGCCCCTGCCGAGGTCGACGTTCGTCCCCGCGACGTAGAACAGCGACGATGTGCCGTCGTTGTAGAAGCGGTTCGGGCGGACTTTGGCGTCGGCGAGCAGCCGCGAGGCGTCGTTGTCGAACGTCGCGACGATGCTGCTGTCGATCACCATGTATCCGACGTCAACGTACGGCCGGAACCGTCCGAGTTCGAGCGACAGGACGAGCGATCCGGTGACGCTGCGCCACACGTGCTGGACTTCGACGTGGTTGCGGATCGTGTCGACGTCGATGGGAACCTTCGCCAGGTCGCCCTTCGCGGAGAACGAGTTGATGCTCGCCCTGTTTTCGCCGAGCGGAGCCTCGAACTCGCCGCGGAGGGTGAGCCGGAACTTCCACGCGTCGAACAGCCGGACGTCCGCGCGGGCGCCGACGGTCGGCTGCCAGGGGAGCGTCAGGGAAAGGTCGAACGGCATGTCGTTCTTTTCGCGGAGGTCGATGGTGGTCGAGTTCATCCGCAGGAACGGCGAGAGCGTGAGACGGTCCCCGCACGCGATTTCGGGGCCCATCGTGAAGCGGTACCGCGTGACGGTGGTGTCGGAGTCTTTCGACGTCATGACTCCGAAGCCGGTAGCCAGCCGTACGGGACTCCCGTCCCCCGCGGCCGACGGTTCGGCGCGCGCGGTCGAAGAGACGAGCAGGAGGAGCGCAATGACTACGCTCACGACCAGCTTCATAACGGCTCCTTACAGGCACGGAGGGTCCACAGGCCGGGGTTTCCGGCAACGACGAAGCAAGGAAATGAACTGGGGTAACCGTAGCCGCGCACTGGGGGAGTGTCAAATGAAAAAACCGTCCCCACACCTTCGGTTAGGACGCTCTCCGTAAAACGTGAATCAGCACGTTTAATGAGCGTTTCTTTTGAGAAAAAAGAAACGTCCCCAACCAGAAGGTGTGGGGACGGTTGCGCCGTTTTTCGCTAGAACAGCGAGACTTTCAGGTGGGCCGCGCCGCCCCAGAAGAGGCTGTCTCCGGCCGGAGCGATGGTCGTGCTGATGCCCAGAAGGACGTTGTCGCTCAGTCGGAACTCCGTCCCCGGAGTGATCGGCACCATGAAGTACGTGAGGCGATGCCGCCCTTCGATGACCTGCGGGTCGTAGCCCAGGCGGGTGATCGTCGTGCGGCTGTCCTCGGTGAGATGAAGGTCCATCGACGCGTCGATCCGTTCGAAGGCGACCGTGAGCGTCGGAGTGACGCGGCGGCTCAATTCGACGCGGAACGTCGTCCCGACGCTGAAGCGGTTCCAGCGGAAGTCCGACTCGGTCTGCCTTTCGGCGTACGGCGTGACGTCGAACGTGCCCTGCGCGGTGCGCGCGCGCACGCTCGTGACGGACGGCGTCGTGTCGATGAGCGACGTCTCGAACAGCGCGTGCGCGTCGAGCTCGAACGGCCGCAGCCGGAGCAGCTTCACGCTGAAGCCGGTCTCGGCGGACATCCCCGCGTACGACCACAGCGACGCGTTCACGTGCAGGTGGTCGTCCATCGCGCCGTCATAGGAGAGGCGCGTCGTGTCGAGGCCGAGGTCGGCGTAGACCGTGAGCCGCGGCAGGACGTCGTAGGACGCGCCCGCCGTGAGCTGGCCGCGCGTGATGCGCGAGCCGCTGACCCTGCCGGTGATGAAGTTCGCCCCCGAACGCAGCGCGAACCGCTTCGGTGCCGGATCGGCATGCGGCGCGGGCGGCGGGCGGTCCTTCTCGTCCTCCGCGGCGGCCGTGCCGGGCAGGAGCAGTGCCGCGCATGCGGCGCAAGCGCTGTAGAGTGCCCGTCGGGCGGTCGTGCGGCTCATGTCGACTCCTTCCGTCATTTGACGGTGACCTAGGAAAAGGACTGCCCAGACCTTACGTTCGACGGACGCGGGATGTCAACCCTCGGCCGCCGCCGTTCCAGAGCGGCCTTCCTCAGCGGCTCGGCCGCGGGTATACTCGATGCATGAGCGCGCAAAACGGGGAAAATAAGGACGTCGTCCGGCCATGGCGCCGATGGAAAGCGCGGCATACCTCGCTCGCGCTGACGGTGCTCGTGGCAGGACTGCTCCTGATCGCGGACCGGAAAGACCCCGACGCCATGAATCCGGCGCTCCTTGTCGGCATCGCCGTCGCGACGGGTTTTTTCGGCGGCGCGTTTCACGCGAGGGGGCTCGGATTGGCGCTTTCCGGACTCCTGTGCGGCCTCGCCGTCGGCGTCTTCTCCTCGCTCGATTTTTTCTTCCTGCCCGTCGTAGGGGCGTATTACGCGGTCCTGTCGTCGCTCGTCGTCTACGTCATGCTCGGCCTCCTCGCCGGCGGGTTCGCGGAAACGGTCCGTTTCCTGCATTTCGCCGCTCACGGCGGCAAGCCGCGCGACTATCGTTCGCCAAAAACGGTGAAATGACGCGCATTACATAAGTGCGCGTCATCCCGTGCGACGGTCGCATGGCGACCGGAGACGCGGGATCCACGGCCTGCTCCTGGCATTTTCCGCGCCGCCGACGTACGATTGGTTTCGTTCTGAAAACGATTTTTACGTCCATGCAGCGATACGATCATAAGGACATCGAAGGGAAGTGGCAGCGGATTTGGGAAGAATCCGGCCTGTTCAAGACGGTCGAGGAACCCGGGCGGCAGAAGTGCTACGTCCTCGACATGTTTCCGTACCCTTCCGGGAACGGCCTCCACGTCGGCCACCCCGAGGGGTACACCGCTACCGACATCGTCGCGCGAAAGCGGCGGATGGAAGGGTGGAACGTGCTCCATCCGATGGGTTGGGACGCGTTCGGGTTGCCTGCCGAGAACTACGCCATCAAGACCGGCGTGCATCCGAAGGACAGCACGTGGAAGAACATCGACAACTTCCGCCGCCAACTGAAGATGCTCGGCTTCTCGTACGACTGGTCGCGCGAGATCAACACCGCCGACCCCGCGTATTACCGCTGGACGCAGTGGTTGTTTCTGTTCCTGTACAAGAAAGGCCTCGCGTACAAGAGGAAGGCGCCGGTGAACTGGTGCACGTCCTGCCAGACGGTGCTCGCGAACGAGCAGGTCATCGACGGCACGTGCGAACGCTGCAAGAGCCCTGTCATCCAGAAGGAGCTCGAGCAGTGGTTTTTCCGCGTGACCGAGTACGCGGACCGGCTGCTCGAGGGCCTCGACCGCGTCGACTGGCCGGAGCGCATCAAGGCGATGCAGGTGAACTGGATCGGCCGGAGCGAGGGGTCGGAAATCGCGTTCCGCGGGATGTCGACCGAACCGATGGGCGAAGCGCACGGCGCGTATCGCGTGTCGGAGAAGGAATACGAGATCGCGGTGTTCACGACGCGTCCCGACACGCTCATGGGCGTGTCGTACGTCGTCCTCGCGCCGGAGCATCCGCTCACCATGAAGATCGTCGCGCCGGACCGCCGCGCCGAGGTCGAAGCGTACGCGAAGGCCGCACGCGGCAAGTCCGAACTCGAGCGCACGGGACTTGAAAAGGACAAGACCGGCGCGCCGCTCGGCGTGACCGTGCGCCATCCGCTCACGGGGGCCGAGATTCCCGTCTGGACCGCCGACTACGTGCTCGCCATCTACGGGACGGGCGCGGTCATGGGCGTGCCGGCGCACGACGATCGCGACTTCGTTTTCGCCAAGAAATACGGGCTTCCCGTGACGTACGTTATCGCGCCGCCGCACGACGTTTCCGAGGCGCGGCACAAGGAGGGGAACGAGCGCGCGTACACCGACGCCGGCGTCCTCGTGAATTCCGAGGAGTTCAACGGCCTGACGTCCGAAGACGCCAAGCGGAAAATCACCGACGCGCTCGAGGCGAAAGGCCTCGGACGCCGTCGGATTCAGTACCACCTCCGCGACTGGCTCGTTTCGCGCCAGCGTTATTGGGGCGCGCCGATTCCGATCATCTACTGCGAATCCTGCGGCGAAGTGCCGGTGCCCGAAGAGGCGCTGCCGGTGCTCCTGCCGTACGACGTCGACTTCCGGCCGACCGGCGAACCGCCGCTCGCGCGCTCCGAGGAGTTCCAGGACGTGCAGTGCCCGCACTGCGGCAAGCGGGCGCGTCGCGAGTCAGACACGATGGACGCCTTCGTGGATTCGAGCTGGTACTTCCTGCGCTACCCCACGCCGCACGACGGCGAGCGTGCCTTCTCGCAGCACGCGGTGAATTATTGGGCGCCCGTCGACCTGTACGTCGGCGGCGCGGAGCATGCGGTCCTGCATCTCCTCTTCGCGCGTTTCTTCACCAAGGCGCTGTTCGATCACGGGCTCCTGCCGTTCGACGAGCCGTTCCTGAAACTGCGCAGCCAGGGGCTCATCCTCGGCGAGGACGGACAGAAGATGTCCAAGTCGCGCGGCAACGTGGTCAATCCCGACGACGTCGTCGCCGAGTACGGCGCCGACACGCTGCGGCTGTATGAGATGTTCATGGGCGACTTCGAGGCCGCGAAACCGTGGGACACGAAGGGCATCTCGGGCTGCCGGCGCTTCCTCGACCGCATGTGGACCTCCGTGCACGACCTCGTTCACCAGAAGCGCGACCAGACGTCGCCCGAATTGGCGCGCGCGCTCCACAAGACCATCAAGAAGGTGTCCGCCGACATCGAGGCATGCAAGTTCAACACCGCCATCTCGAGCATGATGATCCTGCTCAACGAGTGGTCCGAGCTCGGCGGGGGAGACCCCAAGTTCGCCGGCGATTTCGTGAAACTGCTGTCTCCGTTCGCGCCGCACCTCGCGGACGAACTGTGGCGGCTGCTCGGGCATCAGGAGTGCGTGCTGAAGAGCTCGTGGCCCGCGTTCGACGAGTCGCTCCTCAAGGAGGATGTCGTCGCGGTAGTGGTACAGGTGAACGGCAAGGTACGCGACCGCGTCGAGATGCCCGCGGGCATCGGCGAGGAAGACGCCAAGGCGCGCGCGTTCGCGAGCGACAAGGTGAAGCCGTACCTCGAGGGCAAGCGCATCGCCAAGGTCGTCGTCGTGAAGGACAAGCTCGTCAGCATCGTGGTCGAATAATAATCATCGTCCTATGGGCCAGCGCGCGAACGGATACATGCACGCCTTCGACGGGAGGGCGCTCGACATGAGCGCCGTTTTCGGCGCGGGTTTTTCCGGCGCGCCCAAGGGTCACGTATCGGTGTACCGCGAATCGTCGCGCGAGGAGTTGCTCCGCATCGCGCGTGACGGCCTCACCGTGCCGTCGCCGGAAGTGCGGCATCCCGAGATGCGCCAGGAGATGGAACTCCTCGACCGGTACCGTCCCGCGCACATGGTGAAGAAGGGCGTGAGCAGGCTCGGCGCGATCTACGCCGTGCCGACCCCCGAGACGCCGCGCCTCCCGTTCCGCAAGGAATATTTCATCCTCGAGATGCTCGTCGACCCGACGGACAGCTTCGTCGGCGACATGGACTTCATCACCTGCCTCATTCCGTTCATCGGCGCGACGAAGCAGGGGCTCGAAAAGTACCGCGGCGCGTTCCAGCGCTACTGGGAGAGCGTCATTCCGCTCAAGGATTTCCTGAAGCATTACCGCCGCGTCGAAACCGGCGACGGCGACCATTGGGTGGCGAAAAAGGACGCGCCGAAAGGGATGCCGTCGACGTATTTTTCCGCGGAGATACTCGTGATGTCGCAGATGATCAGCCAGCGGCACATGCGCGTCGTGAAGCACGAGTCCGCCGCGTCGGACGTCTGTGAGCATGATCACGAGGGGGAAGAGGTTTCTTGGGAGGGGCGATAGAAAAACTTGCGCGTTAAAAGGGCCGCGTGGTAAGGGAACGCGGCCTTTTATGTTTGGTCGGGTCGCCGCATCGCCATCGCAATCCTTTCTCGCGGTCCTTGTCGCGTTCATCGTCGGCATCTCCGCGCATTCCCTTGCCGAGCGTCCCTGGCAGGCGTTCGCCTTCGCGGCGTGCTCGTCGGTCGCGCTCGTCGCCGCGGCCCTCGCCCGCGGGCATGGCCCGCGGTTCGCGGCGTTCCTTCTCGCCGCGGCATGCGCGGGCGTCGCGCGGTACGACGTCGCGCTTTCGCCCCTTCCGGCGCCGGCGGCGCTCGGCGGCGTCGAACGGGATTTTACCGGCACGCTCGCGTCCGAACCGCGGCACGGCATCGACGGCACGGTCCTGCTCATGGACCGTGTTTTCGTATCGACGGGCGGCGCGTCACCCGTCGGCGCGCGAATGGAGGTCAGGACGAAACTGCCAGTGGACGCCGCCCCGGGCGACCGCTTCCGCTGGTCGTGCCGACCGTCGCCGCTCGAAGGCGAACGCTCCGATGCCGCCGTCTTTTTGCGCGGCATAGGGTGGCGTTGCCGTTCCCGGTCCGTACCCGAACGCGTCGGGACGACGGGAAACGGCGTCATGCGGTTCGCCGTCGCGACGAAGGGGATGCTGCGCGCCGCCATTGGACGGCTCGTGCCGGAACCGTCGGCATCGCTCCTTCTCGGATTGCTCGTCGGCGATCGCGACGGCCTGCCGCGCGACGTCGCCGACGCGTTCCGCCGCACGGGAACGGCACACGTGCTCGCCGTGTCCGGGTACAACGTGTCGCGGCTCGCCGGGGCGTTCGTCATCCTCTTCGCGGTCGGGGGAATCGCGCGCCGTCGCGCGTCCGCGGGCATCTCCGCCGCCGTCATCCTCTTCGCCGCGTTCGTCGGCGCCGAGGCGTCGGTCGTGCGCGCCGCCGTGATGGGATGCGCGGGCATCCTCGCCACGTCGCTCGGCCGCCGTTATCACGGGACGAACGCGTTCATGCTCGCGGCGGCATCCATGCTCGCGTTCCAGCCGCTCCTCCTCCGTCATGACGCGGGATTCCGCCTGTCGTTCGCGGCGGTCGCTGGGCTGCATGCGTTCGGTCCGCCGCTTTCGCGCAGGTTGCGGTTCTTGCCTGATTTCGCCGGCATCCGCTCGTCGTTTGCCGAGACGATCGGCGCGACGCTCATGACCGTGCCGCTCGTGCTCCGCGATTTCGGCATCCTTCCCGTCTTCGGCGTGCTGACGAACGTCGCCGTCGCACCGCTCGTTCCTCTCGCGATGGCCGCCGGCTTCGTCACGCTCGCGCTCTCGGCGCTCACGCCGTTCGCCCTCGCTCCGGCGTTCGCGGCAACGGCGTTGCTGCGGCTTCTCGTGGCCATCGTGACGGCCTCGGCGCGGACGTTTCCCGTCGTCGAGGCGCGCACCGGCACGCCGACGATGGCGATCCTTTACGCCTGGATTTTCCTGCTGTGGTTCGCCCTGCGCCGCATCGATGCCCTATGCGAAGAGGAAGGCTGAAGTCAGCGATTATCCTGGCATTCGCCGCGGCGGCCGTCGCGTTGGCCTGTGCTGGCGCGCGACGAGAAAAACCTGACGCGGTCATCGATTTTTTCGACGTCGGACAGGGTGACGCGGCGCTCGTCTCGGTCGGCCGCGTCCAGATGCTCGTGGACGGCGGTCCGGACGCCACGGTGCTCGCGAAGCTCGGCGGCGCGATGCCGTTCACCGACCGCACGATTGAAGCCATCATGCTCACGCATCCGCACGCGGATCACTTCGTCGGCCTGATTTCCGTCTTCGGTCGTTATCGGGTGAACGAGGTATTGCTCGGCGAGGACGTGAATGACACTCCGGAATACGAGGCGTTCATGGAAGCCGTCCGCCGTTCCGGCGCACGCGTCATCCGTATCGCTGCGGGCGACCGCATCGCGCTCGGCGAACGTGCGCGCGCGGACGTGCTCTGGCCGCCGCGAACGGACGATGCCGCGCTCGACGGCAATGATCCCAACTCGTGGTCCGTCGTGCTTCGCGTGAACGTCGCTGGACGTCACGCGCTCCTCATGGGCGACGCTCCTGCCGCGGTCGAGGAGCGCCTTCTGCAATCCGGCACGGACCTCGGCACGGACGTGCTCAAGGCCGGTCATCACGGCAGCCGGTTCTCGTCCTCGGCGCCGTTCCTGCGCGCGGCGTCGGCGAAAGACGCGGTCATTTCAGTCGGAAAAAATTCCTACGGTCATCCGGCGTGGTCGGCCGTCGAGCGGTTGAAGGCGTCGGACGCCCGCGTGTGGCGAACCGACCGGAACGGCGACGTGCGGGCAACGTTTTCGGGAGGGAACGTCGCCGTCATGGCAACGGGAAAATCCCCGCCACATTGACCCTTCTTCAAAGTGGGGCGGGGTTCCGCCCGAAGGCGGAAAAAAACCGGCCGTGATGGCCGGTTTCAGAAGTCGAACGTCGCACCCAGCAGCCCGGTCGAGAACGGCACGCGTTCCGCGCGTTCCGGATCGCCCGCCGCCCACAGCAGCCAGATCTTCGTGTGCGCTTCGGGAAAGTTCAGTTGCGTGAACGGCCCGACGCCGATCATGCGGCGCCCGCGCGCGCCGGCGGTGAGGCGCTTGAACGGCGTGTACGTCGCCATCGCGTCGTACCACGAACCGCTCCAGTCGCCGGAATACGCGGGCGTGCCCCACTCGAAGCAGCCGGCGGCGGCGAACTTGTCCTTGTTCACCCAGAAGTTTCCGGCGTACCTGCCCTGAAGGCCGCCCTTGCCGTCCTGCTCGATGCCGAGGTCGGCGCCGAGCGTCAGCCACGGGGTGACGGCGTACGTCGGTCCGCCGTGGAACTCGGCCCACTCCTTCGTCACCCACCAGAAGCCCGAGAGTCCGAACTTCGAGTCAGTGAAGACGTGCGCGAGCGATCCCTCGACCGACGGGTCCGGATTTTTCCTGGACTCGAGGGTGAGGAGCGGCTCCACGTTGAACGTGGTGTCGGCGCTCGCCGGCGAGGCGAGCGAAGACGAGACGGCGGCGACGGCGAGACAAAGGGTGGTTTTTCGCATCGTCATTCTCCTTGCGTGCGTCGCGCTTGCGACCCGACAAGGTGCCTGTTCATGGCGCGTTTGTCAACCCCTTGAAAGTCGCCGGAGGAGCGTCTATACTTGGCGCAACCAAGCCTAATCACGCCTATTTACGACTATGATCCAACGGTCACTCGTCCTCCTGAAGCCCGACGCGCTCGATCGCGGCATCGTCGGCGAAATCATCTCCCGCTTCGAGCGGGTCGGTGCCGCCATCGTCGGCCTGAAGATGCTCGTGTCCGAGAAAGACACGGCGATGCAGCACTACACGGACGACCTCGCCAAGCGGCGCGGTGAGAAGGTCCGCGAGCTGATGGTCTCCATGCTCACCTCCGGCCCTATCGTGGCGCTCGTGCTCGAAGGCGTCGAGATCGTCGAGGTGGTCCGTAAGATGGTCGGTGCCACCGAGCCGAAGTCGGCCGCTCCCGGCACCATCCGCGGCGACTACGCGCATGTCTCGTTCAAGTACGCCGACGAGAAAGGCATCGGCGTCTTCAACCTCATCCACGCTTCCGGTTCGCCCGAAGAAGGGGAGACCGAGGTGAGCGTGTGGTTCAAGCCCGAAGAACTCGTTTCGTTCAATCCGCAGTACACGCACTACACCATCAAAAAATAAGCCCTCAGAAATGTGGAAAACGGCCTTCCAAAAAGGCCGTTTTTTTGCTAAAATAAGATATGAAAGAGGTCAAAAAAAGAGACAAAAGAGAAAAAGTTATGCACAAGCTGAAAATTCGCCAATTTTGGCCTTATTCCGACCCCGGTTTTCCGGTTGTCGGAATTTAGTTATCCACAGTTGAGAACGACGCGGTACTCCCATGCGCCTGCCTCTGCCTAAAACCGGCCTCCCTGAAGCCCGCCCGAACGGCGGTCGGATGCGGCGCGTCCGCCGCGTTTGGCATCGGCACACGCGGAAGCTCTTTTCGGGCGGTCTCGCCGCCATGCTCGTCGTCGGCATCTTCCTGCCGTTTTTCAACGTGAACGCGACGACCTGCGCGACCTCGGGAAGCAACGTCACGATTTCCGTGGACTGCCAGTTTGACGCGGGGACGTACACGTTCACCGGCACGCTCACCATCAATTCCGGCGTCACGGTCACCGCGGCGTCGGACGTCGGCGCGGGCCAGGTCGTCATCGTTTCTGACAACATCGACGTGCAGGGGACCATTACCGCCGATGCCAGGGGATTCGCGTCTGACCTCGGTCCCGGACCGGGAAACAACGACATCGACTCGTTCGACGGTTCCGGCGGCGGTCACGGCGGCAACGGCGGCACTGCGTTCGGCAACTCCGGCGGCATCACCTACGGTTCGGTGACGGCGCCGACGACCATGGGTTCCGGCGGCGGCTCCGACCAGTCGGGAGCGGGCGGTACCGGCGGCGGATCGATAAAGCTTTCCGCGCCGTCCGGCACGATCACCATCGCGGGTACCGTGACCGCGGGCGGCGCGCTCGCGACGACCGTCATCGACGACGCGGGCGGCGGTGCCGGAGGATCCATCTGGATCGATGCCGGCACGCTCGCGGGCACGGGTACCATCCGCGCGAACGGCGGCGACGGCAAGCAGACCGCCTCCGAAGGCGGCTCCGGCGGCGGCGGCGGCCGCATCGCGATTTACTACACGTCCGGCAGTCCGTCGTCGTACACCATCCAGGCCTATGGCGGCAACGACGGCACGTTCTGCGCCGCGGGCGCCTGCGGCAACGACTCGGAAGGCGGCGCGGGAACGATTTACCTGAAGGCGGCCGCGGCGACGAACGGCGACCTGATCGTCCGGAACAACAACCGCGTGTACGGTTACGTGACGACGCAGGCCACGACCGCGTCGCAGACCTACGACAACATCACGGTCGCGGACGGGTCGGAATACGTGATTCCGAGCACGCACACGCTCACGCTCGCTTCGGCGGGGACGTTCACGACCGGAGGGACCCAGCGGCCGAGCATCGCGACGAATTCCGGAGGCACGTTCAACCCGAACGCGGCGACGTTCAATTTTTCGAACATCAACGTCACGAACGCGGGAACGATTTCGAGCGTTACGACGACGACGCTCACCTCGTGCGCTTTCGTCGAGAGCGGCAGTTTCGGGGCGACGCTGTCGTCGCTCACCCTCGGTTCGTCATCGTCGTTCGTCGCGGCGTCCTCGACGGGCCTCGGGTTGTCGACGCTCACCGTCCAGTCCGGCGGCACGTTCGAACAGCGCATGCTCGGGGCGATTTCCGCGACGACCGTCACCGTGAATTCCGGCGGCACGCTGACGCACACGGCGAACACGACCTCGAAGCTGTACGAGCTCAGCCTCTCCGGAACGACAATCGATTTGCAGGCCGGTTCGACCGTCACCGCGGCAGGCAAGGGATTCTCGGGCGGACAGGGAACCGGCGTCGGCGTCGGCAGCTTCACCGGCGGCGGCCATGGCGGCCGCGGCGGCTACTACGGCGCGAACGTCGGCGGCGTCACCTACGGCTCGGTCACCCAGCCGACGACGCTCGGCTCCGGCGGTTACAACAGCAGCGCCCTCGCGGGCGGAGGCGCCATCAAGCTCGTCGCGTCCGGCACGCTCACGGTGTCAACGACCGTCACGGCGGCGGGCACTGGCGGCGCGCAGGCCGGCGGCGCGGGCGGTTCGGTCTGGCTCGACGCGGGAACGCTCGCTGGCGCGGGAACGGTCAGTGCGAACGGCGGCGCGAACTCCGGCAACGATTACGCGGGAGGCGGCGGGGGCCGCGTGGCAATTTACTACAACACCGATTCTTCGACGGTGACGAAGACCGCGTACGGCGGGCTCGGTACGAGCAACGGCAGGACCGGCGGGGCCGGATCGGTCTTCGTCGACGACAAGGACGACGCGTTCGCGAACGGTAACCTGATCGTCGACAACAACAACCAGGCGGCCATCGTGAGCACCTCGACGACCGACCAGGTCACGACCTCGTCGCAGACGTATGACAACATCACGGTGAAGAACGGCGCGATCTACCTGATTCCGAACACGTTCACGTTCACGCTCGCCTCGGGCGGCACGCTCACGGGCGGCGGCTCGATTCAGTCGGGCATCACCGTCGCCTCGGGCGGTACTTTCAATCCGAACGCCGCGGCCTTCACGTTCACCGGCATCGACGTTACGAACAACGGCACGGTTTCCACGGTCACGAATCTCACGTTGAACGATTCGACGTTTCTCCATAACGGCGCGTTTCCCGCCACCGTGACCGACGTCACCGCGCAATCGGCAGGAACGTTCGTTCTGATGACGACGACGGGACTTTCCCTTTCGACGTTCACTGCGCAATCGGGCGGCGCGTTCGAGCAGCGCATGCTCGGCGCGATTCCGATCACTACCGTCACCGTGAATTCCGGCGGCAATCTGACGCATACCGCCAACACGACCTCGAAGCTGTACGAGCTCTCGATCTCCTCGACGACCATCGACATCCAAACGGGCGGTACGGTGAACGTGACGAGCAAGGGGTTCCAGGCGGGGAGCGGCACCGGCGTGAACCCGGCCTCCTTCTCCGGCGCGGGCCACGGCGGCGACGGCGGCGACTACTCGTCGAACGCGGGCGGCCCGACGTACGGGTCGGTCACCGCGCCGACGACGCTCGGATCGGGCGCGTCCGGCGGCACCGCCGGCGGCGGCGCGGTGAAATTGGTGGCCTCGGGGACCCTCACCGTGAACGGTTCGATAACGGCGAGCAGCGCGTCGGCCGCTCTCAACACAGGCTCGGGCGGTTCGATTTGGCTCGACGCCGGCACGCTCGCCGGCGCGGGTACCGTCTCCGCGAACGCCGGCAACAACACCTCCGGCGGCTACGGCGGCGGCGCCGGCGGGCGCGTCGCCGAGTACTACAACACCGACTCGTCCACGATCGCCGAAACGGCATACGGCGGAAGCGGCACTAGCGGCGGTTTCGCCGGCGGCGCCGGCTCCGTCTTCATCGACGACAAGGACGACTCCCTCGCGAACGGCAGCCTGACCGTCGACAACAACAACAACTCGAGCATCGGCGCCTCGTCGGAGACGACGCAGGTCACGACGGCAAGCCAGACGTACGACAACGTGACGATCAGGAACGGCGCGAAATACGTCATCCCGAACACGATGACGCTGACGATTCCCTCGACGGGAACGCTGTCCGCGAGCGGCACGACTCAGCCCGCGCTCATCATCAATTCCGGCGCAATCTTCAACCCGCCGACGACGGGAACGTATACGTTCACGAGCCTCGACGTGACGAATAACGGGACCTTGAACACGATTACGAACTTGTCGCTCAACGATTCGACGTTCCTCCACAACGGCACCTTCGGCGCGACGCTCACTGACCTCACCTGTCAGAGCACGGGGACGTTCGTCGCGTTGACGGCAAGTACATTCTCGCCGACGAACATGACCGTCCAGTCCGGCGGCACGTTCGAGCAGCGCCTGCTCGGCGCGATTACCGTGACGAACGTAACCGTGAATTCGGGCGGCAATCTCACGCATACCACGAACACGACCTCTAAGCTGTACGAGCTGAATCTTTCCGCGACGACCATCAACATCCAAACCGGCGGTACGGTGAACGTCACAGGCAGGGGATTCTCCGGCGGTCAGGGAACTGGCGTCGGCACGGGCAATTTCACCGGCGGCGGGCACGGCGGCCGCGGCGGGTACTACAGCGCGAACGTCGGCGGCGTCACCTACGGCTCGGTCACCGCGCCCTCGACCATCGGCTCCGGCGGACAGGGCGGGAGCAGCTTCGCCGGCGGCGGCGTGGTCAAGCTCGTCGCGTCCGGCACGCTCACGGTCGCGGGCACTGTCAGCGCGAACGGCAACGGCGGCGGACAGGCCGGCGGCGCGGGCGGCTCGGTCTGGCTCGACGCTGGAACGCTCGCTGGCGCGGGAACGGTCAGTGCGAACGGCGGCGCGAACTCCGGCAACGATTACGCGGGAGGCGGCGGGGGCCGCGTGGCAATTTACTACAACACCGATTCTTCGACGGTGACGAAGACCGCGTACGGCGGGCTCGGTACGAGCAACGGCAGGACCGGCGGGGCCGGATCGGTCTTCGTCGACGACAAGGACGACGCGTTCGCGAACGGTAACCTGATCGTCGACAACAACAACCAGGCGGCCATCGTGAGCACCTCGACGACCGACCAGGTCACGACCTCGTCGCAGACGTATGACAACATCACCGTAAAGAACGGCGCCATCTACCAGGTCCCGAACACGTTCACCCTTACCGTCGCGTCCGGGGGAACGGTGACGGGCGGCGGCGCGACGCGGCCGATTCTAACGGTGAATTCCGGAGGCACGTTCAATCTTCCCGCCGCGACGACGACCATCTCCGGCCTCGACGTCACGAACAACGGCACGGTTGGCGTAGTTACGAACCTGACGCTCTCGACGTCGACCTTCACGCATTCGGGCAATCTCAGCGCGACGTTGACTGCGCTCACGCTCGGGTCGTCCGGAATTTTCGCCTTTACCGTCACGACAGGCCTGTCGCTCTCGACCGTCACCGTGCAGAGCGGCGGCACGTTCGAGCAGCGGCGGCTGGGCGCGACGTCCGTCACGACGCTGACCGTACAGTCCGGCGGTACGGCGACGCACACGGCGAACACGACGTCCAAGCTCTACGAGCTGAACGTCTCCGCGACGACGGTTGACGTGCAGACTGGCGGCACCATCAGCGTGAATGCCAAGGGTTTCTCGGGTGGTAATGGCACTGGCGTCGGCGGTACTCCGGGAACGTACGGCGCGGGCGGCGGCCATGGCGGCACGGGCGGTAATTCTAACCCCGGCTCCGGCGGCGGTATCACCTACGGTTCGAACACCGACCCGACGACGCTTGGCTCCGGCGGCGGCAACGGCTCCGGCGGCACTGGCGGCTCCGGCGGCGGCGTCGTGAAGATCGTCGCGTCTGGCACCGTCACGGTCGCGGGTTCCATCACGTCGAACGGCGGCACGGGTACGACATGGGCCGGCGGCGGCGCGGGCGGTTCCATCCGCATCGACGCGGCAGTGCTCGCGGGTTCGGGAACCATCACCGCGAACGGCGGGAACGGCGGGCCCAACGGCGGCACGGGCGGCGGCGGAGGCGGCCGCATCGCCTGGTATTACGGTTCCAAAACTTTTTCAAACACCTGCACGGTGAATGGCGGCTTGAAAGTCGCCGGTGGCTCCGCGACCGACGGTGCCGTCGGAACGTGCTATGAGGAAGTCACCGGCGGCCCGCCGGTCGTCACCGTGGTCTCGCATACGCCGTCGTCCGCGACGACGACGACCCCGGTCACCCTCTCCGGCACCGCGACCGACGACACGGGCGTGACCAAGATCGAGATATACCTCGACGGCACCGGCGCGGGGAATTTGAAACACACCTGCAACTTCAGCCCGGCGCAGACCCCCGCGTCCTGCCAGATTACCGTGGGCCTCCTCACGGGCGGGTCGCACACGACGACAATCCGCGCGTACGACGCCACGCCGAGTTCGACCGACGGCACGGAGAATTTCAACGTCGCCGGCCAGACGACGGGCGGCGTGCTGCTCCTCGGCCGCAGCAAGGTCTCGGTCTCGACGAGCTTCCAGCTCTCCTTCGTCCTCGCGGGAAGCTCGACTGGCACGCTCACGGTCACCTTCCCCGCCGCCTTCACCGTGACCGCGGCCGGGACCGGCGGCGCATCCTCCGCCTGCCTGTCCTCCTTCGGCTTCACGGCGACCACCCTCACCGCGACGAAGACCGCCTGCTCCGGGACCGTCACCCTCGGCGGGGCGACCGTCACGAACCCTTCCTCTCCGGGCGAGTACGTCATCACCTGGACGAATGACAACGGCTCGGGTTCGGTCATCATCACCTCGGAGGACCAGGTCGGCGTGAACGCCGCCGTCGACCCGCTGCTCACCATGAACGTCGGTTCCCAGTCCGCGGCGACCGCCTGCGACGGCACGTTCTCCGGGAACGGCGGCGCGGTCGCGCT
>CAYOXM010000015.1:0-29308 GCA_964407925.1 uncultured Gammaproteobacteria bacterium | reverse complement strand
AAGATCGAGGACGAGCTCAAGGAGAAGCTCGCGCTGATCAAGGAGCTCGAGGCCATCCTCCGCTCGCCGAAGCGCATCCTCGGCATCGTCCAGGACGAGACGAAGGGTCTCAAGGAGAAATACGGCCAGGAGCGCCGTACGTCCATCGTCCCGCACGGCGTGAAGGAGTTCTCCGCCGAGGACCTCATCCCGAACGAGCCGACGATCGTGCTCATCACGCAGGACGGCTACATCAAGCGCCTCCCGCCCGACACGTTCCGCACGCAGGAACGCGGCGGCAAGGGCGTCGCCGGCGTGAAGACGAAGGAGGAGGACGCCGTCGAGCACCTCTTCACGACGAACACGCACGCCGACCTGATGTTCTTCAGCACGCGCGGGCGCGTGTTCCAGCTGAAGGCTTATGACGTGCCGCCCGGCTCGCGCATCTCGAAGGGCCAGGCGCTCGTGAACTTCCTCCAGCTCGCGCCGAACGAGAAGGTCACCTCGGTGCTGTCGACCGACGACATGACCGACTGCAAGTTCCTGATGATGCAGACTCGCGCCGGCAACATCAAGAAGACGCCGCTCGAGGATTTCGCCAACGTCAGGAAGAACGGGCTCATCGCCATCAAGCTGCGGCCCGACGACGTGCTCGAGTGGGTCAAGCCGTCGACCGGCAAGGACGCGGTGATGATCGTCACCGCGGAAGGCCAGTCCATCCGTTTCCTCGAGAAGGACGTCCGCCCGATGGGCCGCACCGCGGCCGGCGTGCGCGGCGTGCGCCTCAAGGGCAAGGACCGCGTGGTCGGCATGGACATCGTCCTCGCCGACGACGAGAAGAAGAGCGTGTACGAACTGCTCGTGGTCATGGACCGCGGGTACGGAAAGCGTACCGGCCTCGACCAGTACAAGACGCAGGGCCGCGGCGGCTCGGGCATCAAGACCGCCCACGTCACGGACAAGACCGGCAAGATCGTCATGGCGATGGTCATCAACTCCAAGGAGGAGCGCGACCTGCTCGCCATCTCCGAGAAGGGCCAGGTCATCCGCGTGCCGATCGCGTCCATCTCGACCCTCGGCCGCGACACGCAGGGCGTCCGAATCATGAAGTTCAAGGAGGAGAAGGACGGCATCGCGAGCGTGGCGCTCGTCTGACCGAAAGGTTAGAGCTGAAAAGCGGCGGCCCGGAAACCCCGGACCGCCGCTTTGTTTTCCTGACCCGCTCTAACCTCTAACCTTTGAAGCTTTGACCTGTTATCATATGGCCATGAACCTCCTCTCGCGCGGCATCAACGGCATCGGACGGTTTTTCGTCACCGTCGTCCGGAGCAGTTACGACATGGAGCTGTACCGCGACATCCGCCGAGCGCCGTGGACGCGCGCGCTCGCGTACGTCATCGCCTTTCACGCGGCAGTCGTCTTCCTCGCCGCGTTTGCCGCCGTCCCCGGCTTGGTGCGGACGGTCGGCGAAGTCGAGCGCGGCATCGCGCGGGCGGTGCCGGACGGTGCGCGCGTCACGGTGCGCGCCGGACAATTCTCCACCTCCCTCCCGTCGCCGCAGCGGTTCGGGGACGAGAAGTCGTCCTTCCCCGTCGTCCTCGACGAGGGCTACGCGGGATTTTCGCCGCCGCCTGATTTCGGGGAAAAGGGCGGCTTGTACGTCGGCCGCGAGGCGATTTTCATGGCCGATGAGGGCGCGTGGCGGACGTATCCGCTGAAGGACGCCCCCGATTTTTCGTACGGCAAGGACGATGTGCTCGCTTGGATGCGGGCATACGCACTTCCAGCCGCGCTCGTCGCGTACGCGGTCTTGGCCGTCCTGTTCTGGGTGTTCTCCCTCGCGTCGTCGCTCACGTTCGCCCTGCTCATGGCGCTCGCGGCCACCGCGCTCGGCCGGCTCGTCGGCGTCGGCATGCGGTACGCGCAGTGGGTGGCGGTCAGCTTCCATGCCGTCACGTTGCCGTACCTGCTGAACCTCGCCTTCGTGGCGGCCGGCGCACGCGTGCCGTTCGTCTTCACCGTCGTGTTCGCCCTGTTCGTCATCGCCGTCATCGCCGACGAAAGGACGAGTCCCGTTCCGCCGCCCGATCCCCCGGCGCCGCCGCGGCAGAAAAGGGTCAGGAAAATCGCGCGGCGCGAGGGCGGGAAACCGGCGCGTCCGTCGTGATCGCCGGAGCCGGCCAAATGAAAAACCCGAACCCCGCGCCCGCATGAGGACGCGGGGTTGATTTTTTGGCCGTTTCGGCTACGCTGTCCGGCAGTCGTTCTTTGACCGTACAACGCGCACGTACCTGAAGGAGGCACGCCGTGATTCCTGAACCGAAGCCCGCCCCGAAGGCGACGAAGGTCACCGTCGTGACGAACAAGAACGCCGGCAGGGGTACTCCCCGCGCCGGCCTCGGAAAGGTCATCGGCTCGATTCTCGCGACGCCGTACCGCCACTACGACACCGCGACGCTCCGCGAGCTCGATCACGCCGTCGAGGTCATCGGCGTCGACCGTCCCGACATCGTGGCGTGGGCCGGCGGCGACGGGTCCGCGCACCAGATGGTGACGCGCCTCATCCAGAAGTACGACGCGATGAAGGCGCCGCTCCCGAGCCTTCTCTACGTCCCGACCGGGACGATGAACAACCTCGCGCACTCGATCGACCTGACGCGCATGCCCGCCGTCGACTTCGCCAAGATGATCGCGGCGAAGCTCGAGGCGCAGCGCCGTGGCGCGGCTCTCCCGTTCCAGACGGCATCGCTCGACACCGTCCGCGTGAACGGCGACCGCTACGGATTCCTCTACGGCACCGGTCTCCCCGTAAACATCCTCAAGGAGTACGAGAAGGTCGGCTACCGCTGCGAGGACCGCGACGGTTGCGGCTTTTCCTGCGGCTGGGCCGCCGGGAAGAAGCTCGGCGGTGACTGTCCGCGCTGCGGCGGGAAGGTCGCGAAGGAAGGCCTCGGACCGTGGCGCGCGCTCAAGGTGATCGCGTCCGCCTTCTGGTCGCGCAAGCTTCGCAAGAGCCTGACGCGTCCGGTCTACGCCCGCATCGGCCTTCCCGAAGGGCACGACCCTCCCGTCGCGCCGTTCATGAAGCACACCGGCATCATGGTCGCGACCGTCGACCAGCTCGGCATGGGCATGCGCGGCATGCCCGACGCCATGAGCCGTCCGGGGCACTTCATGCTCCGGTCGACGCAGCTCTCGTTCTGGCAGTTCATGCTGCCGACGACGCTCGGCGCGCTCTGGTCAGGCCTCCCGCTCCCGCATTCGTTCGACGCCGTCGTTCCGCGGCTCACGATCGAATACGAAGAGCCGACCGTCGCGACGATCAACGGCGAACTCTGCGCTCCCACGTTCCGCGACACGCTCGAATGCGGGCCGCGGCTCACGTTCATTACCGGCTAAGACGCCGCCCCGCTCGCGGGGCGGTTTTTCTTTATCCTTAGCCCAAGGATTGACAGCCGGACCGAGGGCTGGTATGGTCAACGCACCTTAATTCCAGGAGGACGGAATCGCTGAAACTATGGGTCTCCCCGGCCATCGCAGGACGAGCTCGCACAAGCGCCGCCGCGCGGCGCACTTCGCCTTGAAGAAGCTGACGCTCGCCGCCTGCCCCAAGTGCAAGGAACCGATGATGCCGCACCGCGCCTGCCCCAGCTGCGGAACGTACGCTGGACGGAAAGTGCTGAATCTCGCGAGCCCCCTTGCCAAGAAGAAAACGAAAAACGAAGCCGGCGCGTAGCCGGCAGGACGTGCGCGTTGCCGCACGTCCTTTCGTACCGTCGATAACTACTCATCGTTCATTTAGCCCACGCACCCTATGTCTAACCGCCACCTCGCTCGGACAATCGCCATGCAGTCCCTCTACCAGTGGGACTTCACGGGGAAACAGACGGAACAGGTCGCCGACGTCATCACGTCCAACCTGAACGAGTTCGCGCCGGATTTCGACGACAAGGGTTTCGTGACCGAGCTCGTCGACAACGTCATCGCGAACGCCGCGAAGATCGACGCCATCATCACGAAGTACGCGCCGGACTGGCCGATCGAGCAGATCACGAACGTCGACCGCAACATTCTGCGCATCGGGGTGTACGAGCTGAAGTTCTCGGAATCGATCCCGTCGAAGGTCGCCATCAACGAGGCGATCGAGCTCGCCAAGACGTTCGGCGGCGAGTCGTCGGGTCGGTTCGTGAACGGCGTGCTCGGCGCCATCTACAAGGACATGGTGGTGAAGGGCGAAGTGAAGGAGGTCGACAAGGTGGAGAAGCCGAAGAAGGAACCGAAGGAAGGCGAGCCGAAGGCGGAGGAGAAGGCCGAGGAGCCGTCCGAGAAAAAGAAGAAGAAATGACGCGCATTTCTTCCGCGCGCGTCATCCCGCGCGAGCGGCGCCACGCGCCGGTCGATGCGGGAACGCACGAGTGAGCCGGCGTCCGCGCCGATAATTCAACCGCGAGCATCGCAAATGGTCTCTCATCCTCCCGCGGAGGATGACGGACGATTGACGATTGCTCGCTTCGCGCGCGGCCCGACGGGGTCGCGTCTGAAGCGGCATGATGAAAGATTTCTCGAAGTTCGAGGCCGGCATCGGCTTCACGTTCAAGGACCGGCAGATCCTGACGCAGGCGTTCGTCCACCGTTCGTATCTCAACGAGCACCCCTCGTTTCCGATGGGGCACAACGAGCGGCTCGAGTTCCTCGGCGACGCGGTCCTCGAGCTCGTCGTGACCGAGCACCTGTACCGGAACTATCCCAACCCCGAAGGCGAGCTCACCAACTGGCGCGCGGCGCTCGTGAACGCGCGGATGCTCGCCGACATCGCGGGGGAGATGGACATCGAGTCCTACCTCTACTTGTCGCACGGCGAGTCGAAGGACGCGAAGAGCAAGGCGCGGATGTACATCCTCGCGAACGCCATCGAGGCGGTCATCGGCGCGATGTATCTCGATCAGGGCATCGGTCCGGTCCGGGAGTTCATCGACCGGTTCGTGCTGTCGCGCCTGCAGCACGTGCTCGACAACAAGCTGCACCTCGATCCGAAGAGCCGCTTCCAGGAATCCGCCCAGGAGCGCGTCGGCGTCACGCCGACCTACCGCGTCATGGACGAGAAGGGGCCTGATCACGCCAAGGAATTCACGGTCGGCGTCTACCTGGGCGACGAGCTCGTGGCGACCGGCGTCGGAACCTCGAAGCAGGAGGCGCAGATCGCCGCCGCCGAAGCGGGCCTGCGGGAGAAAAACTGGTGACGGGAGAGCCGGCCTGTCGGGCCGGCTTTTTGTATGGTAGAGTGACGGCGTATGAGCACGACCGCCAGCAACGCGCTACAAGTGATGGACAAGCTGTTCGACATCGCCGTCAGCAAGGAGGCGTCGGACATCCATATCGTCGTGGGCAAGCCGCCGCTCCTCCGCATCGCCGGCGACCTCGTGCCGATCGAGGGGGCGAAAGTGCTCACGTCCGATGCGGCGAAGGAACTCGTGTTCTGCCTCCTCACCGAAGTCGAAAAGCAGCGGCTCATCGAGACCAAGGAGCTCGACGTCGCCCACCAGATCGCTTCCGGCAAGCGCTTCCGCGTCAACCTCCACTGGGAGAAGACGAACATCGCCATGTCCGCGCGTACGATTCCGTCGGAAATCCCGTCGATGGATTCGCTCGAGCTGCCGCCGATCGTCCAGCGGATGACCGAGTACCCGCACGGGCTCGTGCTCGTCACCGGTCCGACCGGTTCAGGCAAATCCACGACGCTCGCCGCGATGATCGACAAGATTAACGGCACGGAACCCGTGAACATCATCACGCTCGAGGATCCGATCGAGTTCCTCTTCAACCACAAGATGGGCGCGGTGCGCCAGCGCCAGCTGGGACAGGACTTCCTCACTTTCGGCGAAGGCCTCAAGCACATCCTCCGTCAGGACCCCGACGTGGTGATGGTCGGCGAAATGCGCGACATGGATACCATCGGCACGACGCTCACCATCGCCGAGACCGGTCACTTGGCTTTCGCCACGCTTCACACCTACAGCGCGGCGCAGACCATCGACCGCATCATCGACGCCTTCCCGCCGAACCAGCAGAGCCAGGTCCGTTCGCAGCTGGCGCTCACCCTCCGCGGCGTCATTTCCCAGCAGCTCCTGCCGAAGATCGGCGGCGGCCGGGTCGCCGCGCGCGAGATTCTCGTGAACACCCCCGCGGTCGCGAACCTCATCCGCGAGAACAAGATTCCGCAGATCAAGAACGTCTTGCAGACGTCCGCGTCCGAGGGGATGACGACGCTCGCGCAGGACCTCGGACGGCTCATCAAGGAAGGGCTCGTCGAGCGCGAAATCGCCCAGCAGTACGTCATCGGGAACGAGCCGCTCGGCGAGGATGATGGGGGCACGAAAAAGAAGAAGGGGTGGTGATCGCCGGAGCAGGCCTGTCGGCGGCTCGACCTCGGGTCGAGCCCTCGCTCCGACTCGGGTTTACCCGCCGACAGGCCGTGCCCCGGCGCTCACCGTGAATTTTTTTCGCGCCGGAGAGTGGAGAAAAAAGCAGCAGGCCTCGCGGCCTTTTCTTTTTGGTTTTTTATTGCTAAGGTCAGCGACACGCGGGCGTGGTGAAATGGATATCACGGCAGCCTTCGAAGCTGCTTTTGGGGGTTCGAATCCCTCCGCCCGCACCACAATTTTTTGAAAAATCGAACGGGCGGAGGGATTCGAACGGGCAGCAGCGAGACCGTGCGCCCCGTCGAGGGCGCACGAGCGGAGCGCCGGTCGAGTGAATGTCTTCACTCGACCGCTGCCCCGGACAACGAGCCGCGCATTCGGCGCGGCTCGGCGGAAATCCCTCCGCCCGCACCACGCAAATTCATCGTCACTTCAATGAAGAAAATTTCCTCCAAAAAAATTTGCAGTCGTGGACATACGTTCACCAAAACGGCCGTCCGTCCGGTCTGTCCGAAGTGCTGGCCCGGGTACTATGAAAAAAAGAGAACCGCGGTGAAGAGGAAAAAATGATCGACATGCGTGAAGACTCGGCCCCGCGCCGGGTTTTTCGTTTTGCAAAACAAAAACCGGCCGTTCGGATGAACGGCCGGCGGATGACGCGGCGACCCCGCGTCGGCGCGGCCTCATTGCCGCATGTCGGCGCAGCAGCGGAAGCCTTCCGCGTAGAAGGCGAAGTCCGGCCCGTGCGCGTCAGTGTCGGGACGGCAGCGGTTGCGCGCGCCGGCCCAATGCCCGCCCTTGAAGAGCGAGACGTACGGACGTCCGCCGTGCGTGACGTTGCGCGTCCACTCGTCGACGTTGCCAGTCATGTCGTGCACGCCGTAGGGCGACACGCACGCGGGCGTCGAACCGATGGGGACGCGCTTGTCGAGCCGCGCGAGCTCGGCGGCGGCGACGTCCTTGCTCTTGGAGAAGAGCGCGTCCGTGTTCGGCGCGATCCACCCGCGGTCGATGTTGCACTTCGCCGCGTCGCGCTCCCAGCCGTACCCGTAGGGCCGGCGTTCCGGGCCCTCGCAGGCGAGCGTCCATTCGTCGTCGCCGCAGAGGCGCTTGCCCTGCGCCTTGCAGAGTTTGTCGGCGTCGATCCACGTGACCATCACGGCCGGCGTATCGCCGACCTTGTTCGGGTACTCGTAGTCGTCGATGCAGAACCGCTTCGGCGTCTCCTTCCCCTTGCAGACCGCGTGCCCCTCCACGAACTTGTCGCAGAAGTAGGGCGTCGCGCAGCCGTTCGGACAGTGCACCGGTTGCGACGCGCTCACCGTGCGCATCCCTCCCGGCGTTACCGCAGTCATCGTGACCGTCCGTCCCTCGATGCACAGGTGCTCGACGGCCGAGCAGTACGTGCCGACGACCGGCAGCATTCCCGTCGGGCAGCGCGGGTCTGTTTTCGCGGGCGCTTCGGCGTCCTGATGCGGCGTCTGCGGCCGCGTGACCGGGAAGACGGTGATGACCGGCTCCGGCGCGGCCGTGACGCGGTCGGCGTCTTCCGGCGGCGACAGCGTCTTCGTCGGCGTGCAGGCGATGGCGGCGAGGATTGCGGCGGCGATCGCGGCCGCCCTCGGTGCGTTTCTGGCGTTCATCAGTGACCTCCTCTTCGACGTGCGCGTCTCCGGCTCAGCGCGCCTCGGCGCAGCAGCGGAACCCTTGGACGAAATCGTAGAACTCCGGACCGTGCGCGGTCGTCGCCGGCCGGCAGCGGTTCCTGACGTGGCCCATCATGTGTCCGCCCTTGAAGACCGACACGAACGGCTCGTGCGTCATGGACGCGCCCTTCGTCGTCACGTCCCGGCACCATTCGTCGACGTTGCCGGTCATGTCGTGCACGCCGAACGGCGACACGCATTCCGGCCGGGAGCCGATCGGCTGACGTCCGTCGACGCGGCGGAGTTCGGCTTGCGCCTCGGGCGAGTCGGGCTTGCTGAACAGCTGGCGGTTCGGCAGCGGGATTTTCCGCTTGATGTTGCAGACCGCCTCGTCGCGGTTCCAGCCGTAGCCGAACGGCAGACGGTCCGGACCCTCGCAGGCGAGCGTCCATTCGTTGTCGTTGCAGAGCCGCTTGCCCTGCGCCTTGCAGAGCTTGTCCGCTTCGAGCCAGCTCACGAGCACACGGGGGAGTTCGCCCTTCACGTTCGGGTACTCGTACTCGTCGATGCAGAAGCGCATCGCGACGGTCGGCGGCACGCAGACCGCGTGTCTCGGCTTGTACTTCTGGCAGTACGTGATGCCCTTCGCGCCCCCCGGGTAGGTCTTGTAGGGGGAACTGATGTCCGCCCACCCTTCGACGCAGAGATGTTCGACGTCCGCGCAGTACGTGCCGACGACCTCCTTCATGTTCGTCGGACAGGGTCCGGCCGTGGGCGGCGGGCTCGCCGTTGCCGTCACGATCGGAGCCGGAGGCGCAACGGGCCTCGGAGCGCTGGTTTGAGGTCCTGATGCGCCCGCGAACCCGCCCTCTGACGGCGTAGGTTCGGGCGGGGGAGCGCCCCTGCTTTGGCAGGATGCGATGACGATGACCGCCCCAGCCGTCACGAACGCGAGGGTGATTCGCGTGAGAGATTTACCGCTAAACGTAGCCATTTTTGCCTTCCTTCCGCCCAGACGGTTCCGTACGCAAGCCTAAGGTGGCGAAGAGAGCGCTTGTGAAAGAGCGTCAG
Organism: uncultured Gammaproteobacteria bacterium; assembly: GCA_964407925.1. Lineage (GTDB taxonomy): Bacteria > Patescibacteriota > Patescibacteriia > SG8-24 > SG8-24 > CAYOXM01. The sequence goes on along the minus strand of CAYOXM010000015.1, from coordinate 20,193 downwards.
TTGATTTGGGCATACCGGCGTCCTTTCGTCAATGCAAAACGCCTCATTTCCCGCTTTACATTTTTGGACGGCGGTGCTATAAGTGGTAAACGTGTTTCAGCATTTCAAAACTACGGGTCGGTAGCTCAGCTGGTAGAGCAAGCGCCTCTTAAGCGTTTGGTCCCGGGTTCGATCCCCGGCCGACCCACCAGAGAGAAAACCCCATCCACGATGGGGTTTTGTCTTTGTTACGAAATCTGCGAGTGGTACAATGGCCGCCTATGCACGACATCCCCCGCGCCTACAAGAAACTCGTCCTCGTCTGCACGAATTGCAAGGATGACGGGCAAAAATGCTGCGCCGCCGGCGGTTCGGAGCCGGTCCGCGACGCGCTCAAGGCGAAAGTTAAGGAACTCGGCCTGCCGGTTCGCGTTTCGAAGACGGGTTGCATGGGCATGTGTCCGACCGGACCCACGGTCGTCATCATGCCCGATGACCTCTGGTTCGGGGACGTGACGCTCGTGGATGTCGACGGTATCATCGATCTGCTTCGTCGCTCGACCTGAAATCGCTCGGGCAAGCGAAATCTGCCGCCAACGGGCGGCTTTTTTCATACACATCCCACCCTCGTAAACCGCCTTGAAATATGCTAAAATAAAGAAGTATAGGCGGCAGAGCGAGAAATAGCCGAGATTAAGGGGGAATTGCGATGGGCGTAATCTTCACAATTTCCGTCATTTTCCTCGAGACCCTGACGGCGCTGGTCGCCTTCATGGCGTCTTGTTTTTTGTTCAAAGAGTACGTCGTCCGCCGTAAGCGCGCCCTGCTGTTCGCCGGCCTCGCGCTCATGACCCTCTGGATCGGCTACACGGCGTTCTTCTTCGGGCAAATCCTCTACGCGTACGACATCCACGGCCTCGCGTCCCTCTTCGTCCGGTCGAGGCTGTACTTCGTCGCCATCGAGGGGCTCTGGCTCCTCCTCGCGCTCGCCGAATTCTATACGTCCAAGTCGCGCGGCTCGCTGTTCCTCTTCGCGCTCGGCGTGCCGACGCTCTCCTTCACGGCGGCGTTGCTGATGCCGTCGGAGGTCGTCACTATCAGCGGACTTGCCGCACCGGCGATGAATGCCACGCAGTTCGCCTCGGTCTTCTCCCCGATTGCCGCCGCGTCGCTCTGCATGCTGTTTGCGGGTTTCAGGAAGTCGTCAGGGAGCGCGGACCGGTTTTTCGCCAAAGCCGCCGTCAGCGCGTCCCTCATCCTGATCCTGCGCGAGGCCGCGATCGTGTTCGCCGTTCCGCTGCTCTTCCCCCTGAGCGTCGCGTTCGAGCTCCCGTACATCGCCTACTTCTTCTTCGCCGCGGTCGCGAAGAACAATCCCGACAAGCTCGTCGCCGAAAGGCCGACGGCGTATTTCACGAGGAAGCTCATCCTGAAGGCGGCTGCGCTGAACGCCTTGCTGTTCTGGCTGCTGGCTTTCATCTTGCTCACCATCACGTCGACGTATTTCGTTTCCGCGTCCATCGAGACCCGCAAGATCGGCTTGCGCCGCGACGTGCATTTCTTCAGCCGGTCGTTCTACGGTTCGAGCGCGCTCTTCCTCGAGGAGACGACGCGCCTCGCCGACCAGCCCGCGCTCGCCGCCCTGCTCGAAGGCGGTCCGGTCGAGATTCCGCCCGCGCTCCGCGAGTTCGTCGGCGGCAGCGGACAGTCGCGCCTCCTCCGCGTGGTGGGCGCCGACGGCATCGTGCGGTACAGCAGCCACTCGTTGCGGGAAGTCGGAAAACCGCTCTCCTCGGGCGTGCTCAGCAAGGCGCTCGACGGCGTGAAGGTCGCCGCGACGGAGCGCGAAGAGGAGCTCGGCCAGTGGATGCTGCGCGCGGCCGTGCCCATCGTCGGCGCGGACGGCCTGCAGGCCGGCGTCGTTCTCAGCACCGATTTGTCCGAGGCACTGAATTTCTCGGATTACACCGCGATTTCGCCGGTTCTCGCGAGCGGCTACGGCTACGTCGCGGAAAACGGCGAGACCGTGTCCCAGACGGGCGTGACGGTTGACGCGATCACGAAGATGTTCTTCAAGCGGTCCCTCGGCGCCGCTCCGCTGTATTCCGGCGTGAACGGCGACGGCGACCTCGTTTTCCTCGAGCGCGTCCGCGCCACCGACGGCTCGTCGAACGGCTATTTTTACATCATCCTCCGCCGCTCGATGCTCGACAGCGAGGTGTTCCGCATCCTCGCGGTCGTGATGTTCATCGTGACGCTCGCGCTCATCCTGATGACCGCGGTCCTCATCTTCACCATCGCGACGACCATCCTCCGTCCGGTCATGGAACTGCGTGCTGCGTCGCAACGGGTGGAGAAGGACGACTACGACGTGCACGTCCACTACCGTTCGCCCGACGAGCTCGGTGAGCTCGCGACGGCGTTCAACCGCATGAGTTCGGCCATCGCCGAACGCACGGCGAACCTGCGCGAGGCGGTGCGCCAGCAGCAGGACTTCCTCGACCACAGCGTCCGTGACATGCGCGCGCCGCTCAACGTTTTCCGCTGGACGCTCGAGATGATGCGTTTCGGCGACACGGGACGCATGACGAAGGAACAGCTCGAGCTGCTCGAACAGATGCACCAGACGAACGAGCGCCTGAGCCGCCTCGTCCAGAACCTGCAGGACGTCTCGCGCCTCGACCAGGGAAAACTCACCATGAAGATCGCGCCCGTCGTCATCGAGGACCTCGTCGACGAGGTCGCCGGCGCCATCGCCATCACCGTGCACGAGAAGAACATCGCGCTGCACTGGAACCGGCCGAAGAAGGGATTCCCTCCCGCGCTCGGGGACAAGGAGGCGCTCCGCAAGGTGCTCGCGAACCTGGTAAGCAACGCGGTGAAGTACAATCGCGACAACGGCCACATCGAGATCATGGTGACGGAGTCGGACGAGGACGGACCGGGGGGCAAGGCGGGCAAGTACCTGAAGGTGTCGGTCGAGGACAGCGGTCGCGGCATTCCGAAGCAGGAGCAGGAAAGGGTGTTCGCGAGGTTCTTCCGGGCAAAGAACGTGCTGACGGAGGAAATCGAGGGTGCCGGCCTCGGCCTGTACGTCGCGAGCAAGCTGGTGGCGCTGCAGGGCGGAAGGATCTGGTTCGACTCGAAGGAGGGCATCGGCAGCACGTTCTCGTTCACGGTTCCCGCGGCGAAGAAATGATTTCCCGAATCGTATGCCTACGCTGAAGCCACAACTGAACGCCAAGCTGACGCGGGTCCTCATCATCGAGGACGAGCCGGCGCTGCGCGACATCTACGCGACCAAGCTCCGCATGGAGGGGTTCGACGTGCTCGAGGCGGCGGACGGCGTCGAGGGCCTCGACAAGGCCGCGCACGACGGTCCGGAGATCATCCTCCTCGACGTGATTCTGCCCATCAAGAACGGCTTCGAGGTGCTGAAGGACCTGAAGGCGAACCCGAAGACGTCCGCGGTCCCCGTCGTCATCCTTTCCAACCTCGGACAGGATTACGAAGTGAAGCAGGGCATCGCGCTCGGGGCCGAATGCTTCCTGACCAAGGCGAACCTCACGCCGGCGCGCATGGTGAGCGAGGTGCGCAAGGTCATCGAGGAGTGCCTCGTGAGAAAAGGGTGAGCCTCGGCTTCCCGGACGGCTCCGCGACGAACGCGGGGCGGTCCGGGGGGCGGAGACCCCCTCGAAACAAACGATATGGCCGAAGGCGAAGTCAAACTGAAAATCCTGATCGTGGAGGACGACAAGTTCCTCCAGAAGATCCTGACGACGAAGTTCGTCAAGGAAGGGTTTGACGTGGTCGCCGCGTCCGACGGCGAGGAAGCGGTCCAGAAGGTGACGACGGACGTCCCGTCCCTCGTGCTGCTCGACCTCATCCTCCCCAAGCTCACCGGCTTCGAGGTGCTCACCGAAATCAAGACGAACCTGAAGACCAAGGCCGTCCCGGTCATCGTGCTTTCGAACCTCGGCCAGGACGAGGACATCATCCGCGCCCGCGAACTCGGCGCCATGGAATTCCTCGTGAAGGCCGACCTTTCCATCAACGAAGTCGTGCAGAAGGTGAAGGAGCTTTACGCCCGCCACCTCCGCAGCAAGAAATGATTCGCATGTCCTTAGCGCGAATCATCCCGTGCGAACGGCGCCGTGCGCCGCGAGACGCGGGATTCCCTAATGTCCACCCATGACCGTCCCGATAGACCAGCTCAAAGCCGCGCTCGTGGAAGCGGGTCTCGTCGAGGCCCTGGCTTTCGACGAGGCGAACCGCGAGGCGGTGAAGAAAGGGCTTCCGATCGAGACCGTGCTCGTCGACAAGAACCTCGTCCCCGACACGTATCTCGGCCAGGTCATGGCCGAGAAGCTCGGCCTGCCTTACGTGAAGCTCGAGAACCAGAAGATCCCCGATCACGTGCTCAAGATCGTCCCTGAGCGCGTCGCCCGCCGGTCGAAGGTCATCGCCTTCGGGTCCGACGAGGGCGGACGGCTGAAGCTCGGCATGCAGGATCCGATGAACCTCGAGCTCGTGCGCCTGATAGAGAAGCGCGCCGGCGTTCGCGCGATTCCGTATTACGCCACTGACCGCGGCATCCGCACGGCCATCGAGCGCTACGCCAAGGATCTCGAGAGCGCCATCAAGCAGGTGCTCGAGGACGCGGGCGTCATGGACGGCGAGCCGATCGACGCGAAGGGCGGCGAAGAGGAGGGGGAGGGGCCGGTGGTAAACGTCGTCGAGCTCATCCTGAATTACGCCTACCAGCACGGCGCGTCCGACATCCATATCGAACCGCGCGAGAAGGAGGTCGTCGTGCGCTATCGCATCGACGGCATCCTGCACGACGTCGTCACGCTTCCGCGCACGATGGTCGATCCCATCGTCACGCGCATCAAGGTGCTCGCCAAATTGCGCACTGACGAGCATTTCGCGTCGCAGGACGGCAAGCTCCAGGAAATCATGGACGGGGAACGCGTCGACATCCGCGTGTCGGTGCTCCCCATCGTCGACGGCGAGAAGGTCGTGATGCGCCTCCTCACGGAAAAGGGCAAGCGTTTCAACCTCGAGGACATCGGCTTCTCCGAGGGCGACATGAAGAAGCTTCGGCGGTACATGCAGAACTCGTTCGGCATGATCCTCGCCACCGGTCCGACCGGTTCAGGCAAGACGACGACGATGTACGCCGTGCTCAAGGTCCTCAACACGCGCGACGTGAACATCGCGACCATCGAGGATCCGATCGAATACGCCATCGAGGGCGTCAATCAGATCCAGGCGAACACCAAGACCGGCCTCACGTTCGCCGCGGGGCTGCGCTCCATCGTGCGTCAGGACCCGGACATCATCATGGTCGGCGAAATCCGCGACGAGGAGACCGCGAGCATCGCCGTGAACGCCGCCATGACCGGCCACTTGGTGCTGTCGACGCTGCATACCAACGATGCCGCCACCACCCTCCCGCGCTTCCGCGACATGAAGATCGAGCCGTTTCTTATCGCCTCGACCGTGAAGTGCGTCATCGCGCAGCGTCTCGCACGCAAGCTCTGCCAGCGCTGCATCGTGAGCTACGACGCGACCGTGGACGACCTGCGCAAGGACCTCCCCGAGGACGTCGTCGAAAAGTTCGTCGGCAAGGCCAAAAAGGGGAAGGGCGCGGCGACGGTCCTCCTCTATAAGGGAAAGGGCTGCGACAACTGCAACCACACCGGCTACCGCGGCCGCATCGGCGTCTACGAGATCCTCGAGGTCAGCGACGCAATTCGCGACCTCATCATGAAGAACGCCGATGCCGGCGCCATCGCCAAGCTCGCGATCGCCGAGGGCATGACGACGATGTTCGAGGACGGCGTGCAGAAGGTGCTCACCGGCCTCACCACGATGGAGGAGGTCATCCGCGTCACCGGCGGTTGAGCTTAAGGTTAGAGCTTCAGAGGTTCAAAGGTTAGAGCGCTCTAACCTTTGCGGCTTTGACGCTCTGACCTCCGCTGAATAGCCGGCCCGGTCATAAAAATGCTACACTGAGGGCATTAAGGGGGAATTCCATGCCATTCAATTACGTCGCTTCCACCCAGCGCGGCGCCATCAAGAAGGGGACGTCCGACCTCGCGAGCCGCGACGCCGTCATGCAGGACCTCGAGTCCCGCGGCCTTCTTGTCATTTCGGTCGACGAAGCGGCGGTCATCCGCGGCGAGCAGAAGTTCATCGCCGCGCTCCTCGGCACGGTCAGCCACGTGGAGAAGGTGCTGTTCACGAAGCACCTTTCCGTCATGCTCCGCGCCGGCCTCACGCTCATGGAGGCGCTGAACATCCTCGTCGAGCAGTCGGGATCGTGGCGTTTCCGCATCATCGTGAAGGGCATCCTCAAGAAGATCGAACGCGGTACGCGGTTCTCCGACGCGCTGGCCGAGTACCCGCAGGTGTTTTCCGAGTTCTACATCAACATCGTCCGCGCCGGCGAACTGTCCGGAACGCTCGAGGAGAACCTCGACCACCTCGCCATCCAGTTCACCAAGGAGCACGAGCTGCGCGCGAAGGTCCGCACCGCGCTCATGTACCCGACCGTCGTCATCCTCGCGGCGGCGTTCATCGGTTTCTTCTTCGCGACGTACGTCCTCCCGCAGGTCGCCGCCCTTTTCACGGGGCTGCGCGGCGTGAAGCTGCCGCTCGTGACGGTCATCCTGCTCCGGGTGTCCAAGTTCGCGCGCCAGTACACCTTCCTTTCGTTCGTCGGGCTGTTCGGCACGATCGCCTTCCTGTTCTGGTTCGTGAAGCGGAAGTTCCTCGCGCCGCTCACCCACATGCTCGTCCTCCGGCTGTTCGTCATCCGCAAGATCGTGATGGACGTGAACCTCGCCCGCTTCTCGCTCGTCTTCGGCACGCTGCTCAGGAGCGGCATCGACATCATCCGCGCGCTCGAGATCACCGCGAGCGTGCTCGGCAACGTCTACTATAAGAGGGCGCTCGGCAAGGTGCTGGTGGAAGTGAAGCGCGGACGCCCGGTTTCCGAGGTGCTCGCGGACATGAGCGACCTGTTCCCGAAGATCACCTCGCGCATGATCGGCGTCGGCGAGAAGACCGGCAAGCTCGAGGAAGTGCTCGGCTACCTCGCCGAGTTCTACGAGCTCGAGGTCGAGACGACGATGAAGAACCTTTCGACCATCCTGGAGCCGGTCCTGCTCCTCTTCATCGGCGCGATCGCCCTCGCCATGGCGTTCGCGATCCTCATCCCGATCTACAACTTCATCTCGGCGATCCGTAACATCTGACGCCGCCGGTATGCAGAAGGGATTCACGCTCCTCGAGACGCTGGTCGCGGTCGCGATGCTGAGCATCCTTTCCCTGCTCGTCGCGCCGCTGGTTCGCGATACCCTGACGAAGAGCGACGTCCAGCGCTACGCCGCCGAGGCGGTCGACGCGCTGCGCGAGGCGCAGGCGGCCGTGATGAGCGGCAAGAACAACGCGCGTTTCGGCGTCCATTTCGAAGCGACGAAATTCGTCCTCTTCCAGGGGGCGGCATACTCGCCGTCCGATCCGGAAAACGTGGTCCACCAGTTCACCGGCGACTCGGTCATCACGGCCGTGACGCTGAGCCCCGGCGGCAGCTGCACCCTGCCTGCCGGCACGGGGAACTGCGACGTCCATTTTGCGAGCCGCAAGGGCGTGCCGACGGAGAGCGGCACGGTCACTTTCGTCGGTTCGGAAAGCCTCGTGCGGACGGTGACCGTGAACGCGGCGGGAATGACCGAATGGCAGTAGCGGAGCGTTGAAAGCGGAAAGTCGAAAGTGGAAAGCCGGCGTCCTTTCCACTCTCCACTCTCCGTTTGCACTGACCGAATCAGCCATGGACGATCGCGCCCGACAATCCTCCCCAGAACCTCGACGGCATCGCGTTTCCGCCGGTTTTTCGATCGTGGAAGCGATCCTCGCCGTCGCCGTGTTCGTCTCCCTCGCCGCCGGGCTCCTGACCCTCGTCGTCGGTCCGCTCCAGTCGGGCGGTTCGTCGACGGACCGCCAGAAGGCCATCTTCCTCGCCGAAGAATGCGTCGAGGCCGCCCGCGCCATCAGGAACGACGGGTGGACGGCGCTCGCGAACGGCCCGCACGGCATCGCGAAGACCTCGTCGTGGGCCTTTTCGGGAACGAGCGACGCCACGTCGGACGGTCCTCTCTTGTATACGCGCGTCGCGACGGTGGCGAACGTGAATCGCGACGTCGCCGGCGACATCGTGGCGAGCGGCGGGACTGCCGATCCGCGCACCAAGAAGGTGACGTGCGAGGTCACGTGGATTTCGCGGCTCGGGCTCGCGCAGACCGAAACCGCGACCGCGTTCTTCACCGACGCGAACGCCTACAATTGGAAACAGGACACGGACGGCGACTTTAACGCCGGCACGTACGCCAACACGGCGCTCAACGGTTCCGGCACGGCGGCGGTCGTTCAGCTGGCGCCCGCGGCGGGCGGCCCGAAGGACTGGACCCAGAACGGCGGTACCGCGGTGACGCACACGACCGACACCGATTGGAACGCCGGCACGTTCGGGGCTACCAGCGTGACGGGGACCGGGACGCCGGCGAGCGTCGTCGAGACCGGAGCGGCCGGCTGGACCGTCTCGCAGGGCCAGCAGTTCTTCCATTCGACCGACGCGGATTTCTCGCCGGGCACGCTCACGAACACGGTCGTGTCCGGTACGGGTTCAGCCGCCGAAATCAATCTCGACACCGAGTACTCCTGGCGCATTACGCCGACAAACGTCAACAAGCACCTCAATGGCGTTTCGCTGCTGTCATCGAACGACGGATTCATCGTCGGCGACCAGGGGACCATCCTGCGGTGGAACGGCAACGCTTGGGCCCCGTACACGTCCGGCACGAACAAGGCGTTGAACGGCGTCTCGATGGTCAACCCGACCTTCGGCGTGGCCGTCGGGGCGAGCGGGACGATTCTCCACTGGAACGGCACCGGCTGGTCTTCGCAGTCCTCGCCGACGAACGGCCATTTGGCCGGCGTCTCGATGGCGACAACGACTTTCGGCTTCGCGTTCGGCCATGCGGGCGACCTGCTCAAGTGGGACGGCGTCAGCTGGACGGCGCAGACTTCGCCGACGGCGAACGCGCTGAACGGCGTGTCCGCCGTTTCATCGTCCTTCGGCATGGCGGTCGGCGATGCCGGAACCATCATCCGCTGGAACGGCAGCACGTGGGCGCTCGAGGCGTCGCCGACGGCGAGCCAGCTCACGGCGGTCTCGATGGTCAACGGCGTCTTCGGCATGGCCGTCGGAGCGAACGGGACGATTCTCAAGTGGGACGGCGTGAATTGGTCCACCGTGGCGTCGCCGACCTCGGGCCACCTTACCAGCGTTTCCATGGTATCGGCGGTTGACGGCAATGCCGTCGGCAACAACGGCGAGATCCTCAAGTGGGACGGCGTCAGCTGGACGACCGTGACGTCGCCGACCACCAATCACCTCAACGCGGTCTCGATGACCTCGTCCAACTTCGGTTGCGCGACCGCGAACTCCGGCTTCGCCATGTGCTGGGGGCTCAACTACAAGCCGTCCGGCACGTTCCAGTCGACGGTGCTCGATGCCGGTTCGTCGGTCACGTGGGGAACGATTTACTGGGACCGCGCGCTTCCCGCGAACACCACGCTCACCATCGCCACGCGCACGGGAAACGTCGCAGTGCCCGACGGGTCGTGGTCCGCGTGGAGCGCCGAGAGCAGCGCGTACGCCGGATACGTGGCGACCTCGCCCGCGGGCAGGTATCTGCAGTATCGCGCCACGCTCACGACGACGAACTTGCTCGCGACGCCGGCGCTGCAAAGCATCACCGTCACCTACAATTTGACGACGCAGAACGTCAACGGCATCGTCTCGCTTTCCGCGTCCGACGGCTGGGCGGTCGGCGGGGCCGGCAACATCAGCCGCTACGACGGCACGGGTTGGGGGGTACACACCGTTCCCACCGCGCAGGCCCTCAACGGGGTGATGTGCAACTCCGCTACTGACTGCTATGCGGTCGGCAATGCGGGCGTCATCTATCACTGGAACGGCACGTCTTGGGCGGCGGAAACGTCGGGCACGGCGAACAACCTCAATGCCATCGCCGGCACCGCGCCGACGGGCGGCGCCTCGTCGTTTTCGGAGACGACCGACGCCGATTTCACGAGCGCCTTGACGTTTACGAACACCGCCGTCATCGGCAGCGGCGCGGCCGGTTCCGTCGCCCTCACGCAGGCGACCAACTGGGCGACGCTCCTCTCGCCGACCGCCAACCAGCTGAACGACGTCGCCATGGTCTCCGCGACCGACGGTTGGGGAGTGGGGAACACCGGCACCATCGCCCGCTGGAACGGCACGAGCTGGTCCTCGGCGACCTCGCCTACGGCTCAGAACCTCAATTCGGTCATCTGCAACTCCGCCACCGACTGCTGGTCCGTCGGCAACGCCGGCATCATTGCCCGCTGGAACGGGTCAAGCTGGTCGACCGAGACGTCGGGAACCGCAGATAACCTCAATGGCATCGCCGGTACCGTCTCGACTCCCGCGCCGGGATCGTTCACCGAGACGACCGACACCGATTTTACGAGTGCGTCCGCGCTCACGAACGTCACCGTGACCGGCAGCGGTGCGGCCGGTTCCGTCGCCCTCACGCAGTCGACCGGTTGGGCCACGCTCACGTCGCCGACCGCCAACCAGTTCAACGCCGTCCGGATGCTCTCGGGCACCGACGGCTGGGGCGTCGCGAACGGCGGCGTCATCGCCCGCTGGAACGGGACGAGCTGGGCGACAGTGACTTCGCCGACCGCGCAGAATCTGCTCGCCGTCGACTGCGTCAGCGCGTCCGATTGCTGGGCGACGGCCGACGCCGGCCAGATCATCCGCTGGAACGGGACGGCGTGGTCGAATTTCGTCGACGTCGGCGCGCACACCCTCACGGGCATCAAGACGGTCAGCGCGACCGACGCGTGGGCAGTCACCGGAGGGAGCGGCGGCACGCGCGGCAGCATACAACACTGGAACGGCACGGCATGGAGCCAGACCGTCGACGTTGGCAACCAGGTTCTCAGTTCGGTCGACTGCAATTCAGCGTCCGACTGCTGGGCTGCCGCCAATGGCGGCCAGATCTTCCGATGGAACGGTACCGCGTGGTCGAGTTTCGTCGATACCGGTTCCGAAACGTGGGCCGGCATCGATATGCTTTCGGGCACCGACGGTTGGATCGTCGCGAACGGCGGCGCGACCCGCCGCTGGAACGGCACGGCGTGGAACGCCGTCACTTCGGGCACGACGCAGAACCTGACCGACGTGCGGTGCTCCGGAGCGAGCCAGTGCTGGGCCGTCGGCGCGGCAGGCACGATCAGGTCCTGGGACGGCGCGACGTGGTCCGCCGCGACATCACCCACGGCGAACGCGCTGAACGGCGTCTGGCCGGTATCCGGCTCGCTCGCGTACGCCGTCGGCGCGGCGGGCACGATCGTCGAATACGGGCTGCACTACAGCGCGAGCGGCACATATGACTCGAGCGTGCTCGACGCCGGCGCGGCCGCGTCATGGGGCACGCTCAGCTGGTCGGAAACGCTTCCCGCGAACACCGATCTCGTCATCGCCACGCGCACCGGAAGCGTCGCCGTCCCCGACGGCACGTGGTCGGCGTGGAGCGCGACCCAGACGAACCCCGCAGGCGGTGCCATCGTGTCGCCGCGGAACCGCTACATCCAGTACCGCGTGACGCTCACGACGACCACCCTCGGGTCGACGCCGACGCTCGACGCTGTCACGCTCACGTACGACACGTCGGCCATCAGCCTGTTCGCGGTGAGCGCGAACGGCAACATTTACGGCCGCAACGGCAGCTCGTGGACGCTCGTCACGGCCGTCGGTACCCACGTCTTCAGGGGCGTCGATTGCGTTTCGACGACCGACTGCTGGGCCGTCGCCGACAGCGGGCGCATCGTCCGCCTGGTCGGCACGACGTGGTCGCAGTTCGTCGACACGGGGGCCGAGCAGTACAACGCCGTCGACATGGTCTCCGCGACCGACGGCTGGACCGTCGCGAACGGCGGCGTCATCCGCCGCTGGAACGGCACGGCCTGGAACACGGTCACGAGCGGCACGGCGAGCAACCTGACGGGCATCGCCTGCTCCGGCGCGAGCCAGTGCTGGGCGGTCGGCGCCGGAGGCGTCATCCTTTCATGGAACGGTACGGCGTGGAGCGTCGCCACGTCGCCCACGGCGAACGCGCTCTCGGGCGTAAGCACGGTCTCGGGTTCGCAGGCGTACGCCGTCGGCGCCGCCGGCACCATTATCGAATATAAACTGCATTACGGCGCGAACGGCACCTATGCCTCGAGCGTCTTTGATGGCGGAACCACCGTGACGTGGGGGACGGCGACATGGACGAGCACGCTCCCGGGAAGCACGACGCTCACCATCGCCACGCGCACGGGAAACGTGGCCGTCCCCGACGGCACGTGGTCGGCGTGGAGCGCGGAACTCTCCTCGTCGGGCAGCGCGATAGCGTCCCCGTCCGCGAGGTACATCCAGTATCGCGCGACGCTTGCGACGACCGATCCAAATGCAACGTCGACGCTCGACGACATCACTTTGAATTACGACACCTCGTCGCCGAGCCTGTTCGCCGTGAGCGCGAACGGCAACGTCTTCGGCCGCAACAGCGGCTCTTGGACGCTCGTCGCCGCGCTCGGCACGCACGTGTTCCGCGGCATCGACTGCGTCAGCGCGACCGACTGCTGGGCCGTCGCCGACAGCGGGCGCATCGTCCGCCTGGTCGGCACGACGTGGTCGCAGTTCGTCGACACGGGGGCCGAGCAGTACAACGCCGTCGACATGGTCTCCGCGACCGACGGCTGGACCGTCGCGAACGGCGGCGTCATCCGCCGCTGGAACGGCACGGCCTGGAACGCGGTCACGAGCGGCACGGCGCAGAACCTGTTCGGCGTCTCCTGCACCGGCGCGAATGACTGCTGGGCGGTCGGCGCGGCAGGGACGATCCGGCACTGGGACGGCGCGACGTGGTCCGCCTCGACCTCGAATACGACGCAACAGCTCAACTGCGTTTTCGCCCGCACGACGACCGACGCCTGGGCCGGCGGCGTGACGGGGACGTTCGATCACTACAGCACTTCGTCGTATCCGGCGACCGCGACCTTCACCGGTTCGGTCATCGACGCCGGCACGTCGGTCATTTGGAACACTGTCGCCTGGACCGCGAATTCGCCGGCGACGACGTCCATAACCGTCGCGACGCGCACGGGCAACGTCGCCGTCCCCGACGGCACGTGGTCGGCGTGGAGCGCGGAGCTTTCCGGCAGCGGCGGTTCGGTCATCACGTCTCCCGCCGGCCGCTACCTCCAGTATCGCGCCACTTATACGAGCGGCAACGGCATGAATACGGCGAGCCTGAACGACATCACCCTCGTCCGCGGCAAGCCGACGTCCAACGACCTGTATGACGTCGATGGCATCGACCAGCCGAACGTCTGGGCGGTCGGCGCGTCCGGCACCATCATCTACTTCAACGGCACGACGTGGGCGAGCCAGACGTCACCGGTCGTGAGCGACCTCAAGTCGATCAGCATGACTTCGACCTCCCTCGGTTTCGCGGTTGGCGACATCGGCAAGATCATCAAGTGGAACGGCACGGCTTGGGCGCTCGACACGTCACCGGTATCCACCGCGCTGAACGGCGTCTCCATGCCCTCCGCGTCCTTCGCGGCGGCCGTCGGCGTCGGCGGGTACATCATCCATTGGAACGGCAGCTCGTGGAGCACCGTCCCCAGCCCGACGGCGAGCGAACTCAGGGCCGTCTCCATGCTCTCCGACACTGACGGGTTCGCCGTCGGCGTCGGCGGCACCATCGTCCGGTGGGACGGCGTCAGCTGGACGACCGTCGCTTCGCCTGTCGCGACGGACCTGCTCGGCGTAAACATGGTGTCGACGTCGCTCGGCTGGGCGGTCGGCGCGTCAGGCGTCATCATCAAGTGGAACGGCACTGCCTGGGTCAGCGAGCCGTCGCCGACGACCGTGCAGCTCGAGTCCGTCGAAGCGCGGTCTGCGGGCGAAGCCTGGGCGGTCGGTACCGCCGGCGTCATCGTGAAGTACGACGGCGCGTCCTGGGTGACGTACACGTCGCCGTCGTCCGAACACCTGTTCGGCATCACGGTCAAGACGCCGACTGACGGCTGGATCGTCGGTCTCTCCGGCACGGTCCTCAAGGACCCCGGTCCGTACTACACGAACGGCACTTTCGTATCGAGCGTGCTCAATACCGATGCCGGCAGCGCGTCTTGGGACACGGTCTACTTCACTCCGGTCATCCCTTCGAACACCACTCTCACCGTCGCCGTGCGTTCCGGAAACGTCGCCGTCCCCGACGGCACCTGGTCGGCGTGGAGTTCGGAGATTTCGACCACGACCGGCATCGCCATTCCCGTCCCCGCGGCGCAGTACCTGCAGTACCGGGCGACCCTCAACACGACCGACATCATGGCGACCCCGCAGCTCGACCTGCTCGAAATCACGTACCGCAAATGAATTTCCATAAGCGACAACCCGCGGCGCGGGGCAGGGGAGCGACCATCCTCGAGTTCTTGATTTACGTCGCCATCATCGGGATCATCCTGATTTCCGTGTCGCGGTTCGCGATGGAGTTCATCGGCACGCAGAGCAAGGCCGTGGCGGTCGCGGAAGTGGCGCAGAACGCGCGGTTCGCGATGGCGCGCATGGAAGCGGAAATCCGCGGTTCGACGGGGGTAAACGTCGGTTCCTCGACGTTTGGCTCGAGTCCCGGGACGCTGTCGATCGCGACGGCGAGCGGCGGCACGAATCCTACGATTTTCACCCTCACCGCGGGCGTGCTGACGGTCAAGCAGGGGACCGGTCCCGTCCTGCCGCTCACGGGGAGCAAAGTCGAGGTGCTCGAGTTCCAGGTCGACAACGTCTCCGTCGCGGGCAAGACGCGCGCGGTCCGGCTGCGGCTGCGCGTGAAGCACGTGAACGTCGGCAATCTCGAGGAATTGAACGCGGAAACGACCGTTGAAACGACCGTCCGCATCCCGCTCATCGACGGCTTTGGTTCTTGATATGCGCGCCAATACCCTCCATCCGCCGCTCTCGACTTCCCGCTTTAAGCGCGGCGTCGTCGCCCTCATCACCGTCATCATCATGGGTGCGTCGCTTTTGACGATCGGCCTTACCATCGCGTTCATCAGCCAGACGGAGCTCGTCATTTCCGCGGGAGCAGGCCGCGAACGCCAGGCGCTCGCTCTCGCCATGAGCTGCCTCGAGGAGGCGAGCCACCGCCTGAAAAACAATTCGAGCTACACGGGCGGCACGGTACCCATCGACGGGAACACGTGCACCGTGACGGTCAGCGGCTCGGGCGGTACGCGTACGGTCACCGCGTCGTCCACCGTCGACGTATATACGAAGGGCGTGTCCGCGACGTTCACCCTCAAGCAGAACGCGGCGCTGAACTCGAAGGCGTGGGAAGTCACCGCATGGTCGGAGACGGATCCGCCATAAGCGGCGAACGCCGAACCTCGATCTGAAATAAGAGAGGGCACGCGCCCTCTCTTTAGTAATGATGGAGGTTATTCCGCCGCTACCCCTTGATGTGGTACTATGGAGGCGATAACGGGTGTTTAAGCGGAACCCGGAAACCGTCTCGCCTTATGCGGACAATGGCCTTCGGGCTGGACATCTCCGACAGGTCGGTGGAACTTGCGGCGCTCCTTAAAAGGAAAGGCCGAGTCGCGCTGTCGCACGTCGCCCGCGTCGAATTGCCGCCGGGCATCGTCACGCAGGGCGTCATCGCGGAGCCCGACCGGCTCGTGCAGGCGCTCGCGACCCTGGTCCGATCAGCGTTCGGGCCGAAGTTCGGAAAGCTTCAGGCCGGCGTCTCGATTCCGGAGACGCTGACGTACTCCAAGACGTTCTCGCTGCCGTCATCCCTCTCGCCCGAACTCGCGACCAAGGCGGTCGCGCTCGAGGCGCAGGACGTCTTCCCGGTCTCGGTTCCGAACACGGTACAGGCGCTCCTGCCGCTCTCGCGCCAGGGGGAGACGCAGGAGGTGTTCTACGCGGCTGTCGAAAAGCCGAACGCGCGCGCCTATCGCGACGTCGTCCTGCGCGCCGGAATCCAGCCGCTCTTCCTCGATGCGGAGTCCATGGCGCTCGCGAGGTCGCTCGTCGCGCCGACCGAGCAGGAACCGGCGATCATCGCCGACATCGGCGCGCGGACGACGCTCATCACGGTCGTCGACCGCGGCGGCATCCGTTTCAGCTCGAACGTCGCGTCCGGCGGCGACGCGCTCAACGCGGCGATCGAGCATCGCCTGAACGTGTCGCTCTCGCAGGCCGAGGCGATGCGGCGGAAGGCGGGGTTCGACCCCGGCATCGACGACGGGCGGCTGTTCCTCATCATGGAACACCCGATGGGCGAAATCATCGACGACATCCGGCGGACGCTCGCGTTCTACGCGAAGAGGACCGGCCGGCCGGTCCGCAAGGTCATCCTCGCCGGCGGCACGAGCCTCACCCCCGGCATCCGCGACTACGTCGCTTCGAACTTTTCCGACATCGAGGTGGTCGCCGGCGATCCGCTCCGCGACATCGACGCGTCGCTCGTGCCGCAGTCGGAAACGCTCAAGAGAAGCGGTCTCGTGTTCTCCGCGGCGGTCGGCCTCGCGCTCCGTGCCGCAGGGGTGCGCGACAAGCCCGGGGTCAACCTGATGCCCGATCAGCGGCAACGCGGGCAGGGGCTGCAGGGAGTCTTTAGCGGCATCGGTAACGCCTTCGCATCACTTACCTCTATGGTCACACGAAAAAAGCCACAACCGAAGAAGCGAGCGTCGAAGGCGGCCGACGAGCCGGCCGTGACGATGCCGGAACCGGCCGCGCCCGCCGCGCCGGAACCGGTGCGCATGCAGATAGAGGCTCCTGCCCCGTCGGAACCGCCCGCGCCGGAACCTGTCTTGGCCGCGCCCGAACCGACGCCGGTCTCGCCGCCCAAGAAGGCGGCCAAGCCCGCACCCGCACTCGCGCCGCAGCCGGAGGCGGCCGATTCCGCCCTCGACGTCATGGGCGGCCTCGCTTCGATTCCGACCACCCCCGAACCCGCATTCGAGCTGCCGAAACCGACGCCGAAACCCGCCGGTTCAGGCTCCGATGATTTGGATTACGGTCATGGCATCGGCGACATCCTCGGTTCGGTCGAGGAAATCGACGCGACGAAGCCCCCGGAGAGCGACGATGACGTCCTCGGGCCTGACGACGCGAAGGCCGCGAGCCGCCGATCGATCGAGTCCATCCTGAGCAAGACCCCCGCTCCGCGCCGCGGCCTGCTGCATCGTCCTCCCGCGCCGGCATTCGTGAACCGTCCAAAACTGCGCATTCCGTGGGTGCTCCTCCTCGTCGTCGTGCTCTTCCTTGCCGCCGCCGGGGGAATCTTCATGTTCGTCAAGAAGAACGGCGTGCCGAAGCCACCGTCGTTCATCGTGAACCTTTTCAGCAAGAAGGATGCCGCGCCCGCCGCGCCGGCTCCGCCGCCGTCGGGCGCGTCCGGAGAAGCGCCGGCGACTGCGAGCGTCGTCGTGATGCTCGCCGCGAATACGAACGGCGCCGGCGACAAGCCCGTCGTCGCGACGCGAATCATCGAGACCGACGTGACCGCGAAGGACACGTTCCCGGCGACGGGGGAGACCTCCGCCACGGCAGGCAAGGCTTCGGGCATCGCGACCATCGTCAACACGACCTCGAAGCCGTACACCTTCGTCGCCACGACGCGCCTGCTTTCGAAGGACGGCGTGCTCTTCCGTATGAAGTCCGGTTCGCCCATCCCCGCAAACGGCGAGGTCAAGGTCGCGGTCGCCGCCGACCAGCCGGGTCCGGCGGGGGACATCGGTCCGACGACGTTCACCATCCCCGGGCTGCCGCCGTCGGTCCAGAAGGACATTTATGCCAAGAGCGACGTCGCGATGACGGGCGGCGGCGGAAAGGGCAAGGGCGTCTCCGCCGACGACATCGATAACGCCAAGGCCGCGCTTACCGAAAAGCTGAAGAAGGAAGCCGAAGCGAACTTCGGCGTGATGATCGCGGACGGCGAAAAACTCGTGGCCGACCTCGTCACGCCGTCCGAGCTCTCCGCGGATGCGCCGAAAGTCGGTACTGCGGCGGAGAAGTTCACCCTCACCCTCTCCCTGCGCTTCCGCGCCATGCTCGTCCCCGAGAAGGCCATCGGACCGCTCCTCGAAAAGGCGATGTCTGACGCCCTCCCCGCCGGCCTGAACCCCGTCGATTACGCCCTCGGCACGCCGCTCTATATCGTCCAGGCGTACCCGACGCCGGAACAGGCGGAAATCCGCATCGAGGCGCCGATCGTCAAACAATAAGGCGAAAAATAAGGAGGAAACTTGGCGGGGAGCCGAAAAAATGCTATACTTAGGCGGTAATTCGCTCCCTAACTACCTTATGGAGAACCAAGCTCCTTCGGCTCCGTCCAAGCCGTCACAGGAGGGCCACGGGGCCTTCGTGTGCAATCCCGACTGCTGCAAGCAGATGGGCATGGGTACCAAGCCCATGATGAAGATCGGCAATAAGTGGGCCACCGCCCTCGCCGGTTTCGTCGCCGGTGCCGCTGTCGCGGCCATCATCCTCGTCCCGTGGATGATTTTCCAAGGCAAATTGTGTTCGACCAAGCAGAACATTCCGAGTAATGCGGCCAACGTCCCGGCTCCCGAGCAACCCGCTGACGAAGCCGCCGCTCCCGCCCCGGAAGCTCCGCTTTCGGCCCCTGACGCCGCCGCTCCCGCCCCGGCCCCTGCTCCGTAAAGAGGGAACAAGCGGCTTAGGCGTTGGCGGAAAAGTCTGCTATATTTACTCCTGACAATAACCTGCGGATAACTTTCCTGTAGCCGGGATCGCTCCGCGTATAACCCACGCACCCTTTATGCACGCCCGTAATTCACAAAAGAAGGAGCAGGGCTTCACGCTCATCGAGCTCCTCATCGTCATCGGCATCATCGGCTTCCTCGCCGCCGCCGTCCTCGTCGCCGTCGACCCGGTCAAGCGCATCCAGGACTCCCGCGACGCGCGCCGCTTCTCCGAGGCGAACGCCATCCTGAACGCCGTCCTCAACAAGCAGGTCGACGACCGCAAGCTGTACAGCGGCGCTCCTGACGCGCCGATGATCACGCACGCCACGAACTCGCAGGTCATCGTGACCTCGACCGCGGGCATCGAGTGCGACAGCGCCTCGGCCGGCCTCACCGAGAACTATCCCGGCTGCGGCGTGACGATCGACAATACGGCGCGTGCGATTGCGGGAACCGCCTCGAGCTCGGGTACTGCGGTCACCGGCTCTGGTTCTGACTTTCTCACCTCGGTGCGTGTCGGCGACACGCTCGTCATCGCGAGCACTGGCGTCAGCCCGTGTGAAGTCGTCAGCATCGCAAGCAACACCGCGCTTACGTGCGCAGCTGCCCCTTCTCCGGCATGGAGCTCCGCGACCGTCGTCGCCCGCTCGAAGAATTGCGTCGTGAACCTCTCCGACACCTTCACGCTCGTGGGTACCGCGACGAGCTCCGGCGCGACCGTCACCGGCCTGAACACGAACTTCTCCACGCAGGTCCAGGTCGGCGACACGCTCACCTCTGCCTCCGGCGGAACGTGTCTCGTCTCGACCATCGCCAACGCGACCTCCATCACGTGCTCTGCCACGCCGTCGCCCGCCTTCTCTGGCACGGTCACGAACGCCATGAAGAACGGCCTCATCCCGAACTACATCGCCTCCGCGCCGATCGACCCGCGCGGCACGGGTGAGACCATCTGCGCCACGTCCGCCGACTGCGCGGACCCGGCCATCGGCGTCACGACGCTCGGCTCGACCAACACCGGCTACTACCTCCATCGCACGAACGGCAACCGTATCGAAATCGGTGCCTGCGACGGCGAACAGACCGCCACGATCAGCGTGAAGCGCTAATCGTCAAGGCCACCCGGTTGAAAGCGCCCCGCCCCTGCGGGGCGCTTTCGTTATTTTGAAGGGCGGTCAATCGCTGCTATAGTTACCGCGACATAATCTCGCCCTTACGGCTCCCCGCCTTATGCACTCCGCAAAGCGACACTCGGCGTCCTCGAGGGGCTTCACGCTCATCGAGCTCCTCATCGTCATCGGCATCATCGGCTTCCTCGCC
>CAYOXM010000014.1:12523-31866 GCA_964407925.1 uncultured Gammaproteobacteria bacterium | reverse complement strand
TCGTGGGAGGATTTCACGAAGAAGCTCGGCAAGAAGCTGACGCTCGTCGGCGACGACCTGTTCGTCACGAACGTGAAGCGGCTCGAGCAGGGCATCGCGCGCCGCGTCGCGAACGCCATCCTCATCAAGGTCAACCAGATCGGTTCGCTCTCCGAGACGATGGACGCCATCTTCCTCGCGCAGAAGAACGCCTACAAGGTCGCCATCTCGCACCGCTCGGGCGAGACCGCGGACGCCTTCATCGCCGACCTCGCGGTCGCGACGCGCGCCGAGTTCATCAAGACCGGCAGCCTTTCGCGCAGCGAGCGGCTCGAGAAGTACAACCGCCTCATGGAAATCGAGGACGAGGTCGGCGGCTGAGTCGCCGGACCGCGGGAACGGGGGCCGACGGCCCCCGTTTTTGTCCGCAGGCGCGCTTTAACGTACCTGCGCGGTAGGCTATACTTTACGGGCATATGAAGCGCAAAAATGGGAAAAACGGGTCGACGCCGAAGCCGCGGTTTTCACCGATGGTCCTTGCGATTCTCGACGGTTGGGGCAACGCCCCCGAAGGTCCGGGTAACGCCATCACCGCCGCGAAGACGCCGTTTTTCGATCGCGCGCGTAAGCGCTACCCTTCCACCGAAATCCATTGCCACGGCCGGTACGCCGGCCTTCTTCCCGACCAGGAGGGGAACTCCGAGGCCGGGCACATGAACATCGGCGCCGGCCGCGTGGTGCGGCAGGACATCGTCACGGTCACCGAGGCGGTCCGCGATCGCACGTTCTTCAAGAACACGGCGTTTCTCGAACCGCTCAAGCACGTCAAGAAGTACGGCACGACGGTCCACATCATGGGACTCATGTCGAACGGCAACAGCGCGCACGCCGCGCCGGAGCACCTCTTCGCGCTGCTCCAGCTCATGGAGGAGCAGGGGATCGAGCGCGTGCGGCTGCACCTCTTCACCGACGGGCGCGATTCGCCGCCGTTTTCCGCGGCGACGTTCCTGCACGAGGTCGAGAAGCACCTGCGGCCAGGGCAGCAGATCGCTTCGGTGATGGGGCGCTTTTACGCGATGGACCGCAACAAGATCTGGCATCGCACCGAGCTCGCGTACAACGCGGCCGTGCTCGGCGAAGGGCTCGTCGCGTCGACCCCGCACGCGGCCATCTTCCACGGGTACAACCGCGGCGAGAGCGACGAGTTCATCCTCCCGACCGTCATCATCGACGAGAAGAAGCGGCCGATCGGCCAGGTGAAGGACAACGACGTCGTGATGTTCTTCAACCTTCGCTCCGACCGCGCGCGCCAGCTCACCAAGAGCTTCGTGCAGGAGGATTTCGAAAAGAAGAACGAGGGCGCGTTCAGGCGGAAGCGCGTGCCGAAGAACACGCGTTTCACGGCGATGTCCGAATTCGGACCGGACCTCGAGCACGTGCTTACCGCGTATCCCAGCGTCGAAATCCCGAACGGCCTGGTGCAGACGCTCGCGCCGTACCGGCAGTTCTTCATCGCGGAGAGCGAGAAGTACGCGCACGTGACGTACTTCCTGAACGGCGGCTACGCCGAGGAGCGCTACGGCGAGCAGCGCATGCGCGTGCCGTCGCAGTTCGTTTCCCATCACGACCTGCGTCCCGAGATGCGCGCGGAGTCGATTACCGACGAGGTCGTCCGCAGGCTCAAGGCGGAGATGCACGACTTCATCGCCATCAATTTCGCGAACGCGGACATGGTCGGGCACACCGGCAACTTCAAGGCCATCGTGCGCGCCGTCGAGACCGTCGACGCGTGCCTCGCCCGCCTCTCGGAGGCGGTCAACGCCAAGGGCGGCTGCCTCGTCATCGTCGGCGACCACGGCAACGCCGAGCACAAGCTCAACACGGAGACCGGCGAAACGATGACCGAGCACACGGCGAACCCCGTCCCGTTCATCGTCGCCTGCGAGAAACTCCGCAAGAAGCGCATCGGCGACGGCATGCTCGCCGACGTCGCCCCGACCATCCTCGACATCATGGACGTGCCGAAACCGCCCGACATGACCGGTTTTTCCTTGCTTCGGTCCTGATTTTCGGCTAGCGTGAACCCGATTTGAAGTATGTCCGATTCCCGTCCGAAACCGCTCGTCCTCGTCGTCCTTGACGGCTGGGGCGTCGCCCCGCCGGGCGAAGGCAACCCCCTCGAGGCGGCCGACACGCCCGTCTTCGACGAGCTCGTTACGACGTTTCCGACCGTGACCGTCCGCGCGAGCGGCGAGGCCGTGGGCCTGTCGTGGGGCGAAATGGGCAATTCCGAAGTCGGCCACCTTACGATCGGCGCGGGGAAGATCTTCTACCAGTCGTTGCCGCGCATCAACCTCGCCGTGCAGACGGGCGAGTTCTTCAAGAATCAGGTGTTCCTCGACGCCGCGGCCCACGTGAAGAAGAACAAGTCGACGTTCCACATCATGGGCATCCTGAGCCCCGGCAACGTCCACGGTTCCGACGAGCATATCCACGCGCTCCTGCAGTTCGCGAAGCAGCAGGGCCTTCCCGACGTCGTCGTGCATCCGGTGCTCGACGGCCGCGACACCATCTACAACACCGGCATCGAGTTCGTCCGCGCCCTCGAGTCGCAGATCAAGGAAATCGGCGTCGGGCGCATCGGTTCGATTTCCGGACGTTTTTACGCGATGGACCGCGACAACCGCTGGGAGCGCGTCGAGAAGGCGTTCCGCGTCATGACGGGCACGAGCGCGGAGAAGAGCTACGAGGATCCCGTTCAGGCGGTAGAGGAGTCGTACGCCGCGAAGGTGTACGACGAGGAATTCGTCCCCGTCACCATCGTGAAGGACGGCAAGCCCGTCGGCCCGATCAAGGACGGCGACGCGGTCATCTGCGCGAATTTCCGCCCGGACCGTTCGCGCCAGATCGCGCAGGCGTTCTCCATCCCGTCGTTCTCCAAGTTCGAGCGCCCGTACATGCAGAACCTGTTCTACGCGACGATGACCGAGTACGAAAAGGGGACGCCGGCGAAGGTCGCGTTTCCGCCGGAGGTCATTTCCACCTGCCTCGCCAAGGTCGTTTCCGAGGCCGGGCTCAAGCAGCTGCACATCGCCGAGACCGAAAAGTACGCGCACGTGACGTTCTTCCTCAACGGCATGCAGGAAGAGGAGTACGCGGGCGAGGACCGCGTCATCATCCCGTCGCCGCGCGTGTCGTCGTACGACCAGGCGCCGGAAATGTCGACGCCGAAGATCGCGGACCGCATCGTGAAGGAAATCCAGGCGGGGACGTACGACTTCATCGTCACGAACCTCGCGAACGCGGACATGGTCGGGCACACCGGCAAGTTCGACGCGACGAAGAAGGGCGCGGAGGCGATCGACGCCGCGCTCGGGAAGATCGTCCCGGCGGCGCTCGCGGCCGGCGGCATCGTCATCATCACCGCCGACCACGGCAACGGCGAGGAGGTCCTGAACCTCCAGACCGGCGAGCTCGACAAGGAACACAGCACCAACCCGGTGCCGTTCCTCATCATCGGCGAGCAGTGGCGCGGCCAGGCGTCGCCCTCGGGCGAGGTCATCGGCGGCGACTTGTCGCTCATGCCGCCCGTCGGCATGCTTGCCGACACCGCGCCGACGGTGCTCAAGCTTCTGAACGTCGCGCAACCGAAAGAGATGACGGGGAGCCCGCTCATATAGAATAGAGATTAAGGTTCAAAGGTCAGAGCGTCAGAGGTTAGAGTTCTGACCCCCGAACTTCTGAAGCTTTGACCCCTTTCGAATGCCCGAACTTCCGGAAGTCGAGACCATCCGCCGTCAAATGGAAAAGGAAATCGTCGGCGCCCGCATCCTGGGCGTCGACGTTCGCTATGGGGGACGTCTCAACGTCGGCGCGCGGGCGTTCGCGAACGCCGTCGCGGGGAGCCGCGTGAAGGCCGTCGGCCGCCGCGCCAAGCTGCTGCTCGTCCATCTTTCGAACGGCAACTCGCTCGTCGTGCATCTGAAGATGACCGGCCGGTTCCTGCTCGCGAAGGGCGCGCCCGCGCCGGGCAAGCATGCGCATCTCGTCTTCCGCCTTTCCGGCGGCCGGACGCTGTTTTTCGAAGACGTCCGCAAGTTCGGTTTCGTGAAGCTGTTCCGCACGGACGAGCTCGACGCCAAGGTGTTCGACAAGGAGGGATACGGCCCGGAACCGCTCGATCCGTCGTTCACGTTCGAAAAATTCCGGATGTGCGCGGGCGGACGCGGGCCGAAGAAGGTCAAGCCGATGCTCATGGCGCAGTCTTGCATCGCCGGCGTCGGCAACATCTATGCCGACGAATCATGCTGGTCCGCGTCCGTGCGGCCGACGCGAGCGACGTCGTCGCTTTCCGAAAAGGAACTTCGCGGCATCTACGACGGCGTGCGCAAGAACCTCGCCGAGGCGGTGAAGGTCCGCGGCAGTTCCGCGGACAATTACGTCGACCTGTACGGGAAAAAGGGGAAATACGTCCCGCGGCTCAAGGTGTACGGCCGCGAAGGGTTGCGCTGCGTCCGCTGCGGCGGGACGGTGAAGAAAATCCGTTTCGCCGGACGGGGGACGCATTTCTGCCCCGATTGCCAACGGTAGCCGCGAGGCTTGCCTCGCCCCGCCGTGGGGCGCAAAAACCGGAAAAGTGCTAAAATGACGGAGGCAAAAGCCTCCTTTTTCATGCGCGGCAAAGGACGAAATCGCGGTTTCACCCTCCCCGAACTGCTCGTCGTCATGAGCATCATCGGTACCCTCGCCACCGTGGGCACGGTTTCGTATTCGAGCGCCCGCGCGAGCGCACGAGACGTGAAACGCGTCTCCGACCTCAAGCAGGTCCAGACCGCGCTCGAGCTTTTTTTCGAAAACAACAGCTTCTACCCGCCGGACGGCCGCGCGGGCAGGGAGGGGACGATCCTCGGGGTCGATTCCACCAAGGTGCTGTCCGACGCGGGATTCGCGCCGAAGCAGACCGGGACGCTGTACATGATCCTCGTCCCCGCGAATCCGCCGCCGAACGGCATCCCGTACGTCTACCGCTCGCTGCAGCGCGACGGTTCGGATTGCGATTCCGGACGGTGTGAGGCGTACGCGATCCTGTTCTCGCTCGAACGTCCGCAGGGCAACTACCTGGCCGGACCGCACGCCATGACTCCGGCGGGCATCGCTGGCGCCGAAGGCGGCTACGCCGGCGAGGGCATCAAGCAGGCGGGCGGCGAGATCGTCGGACTCAAGGCGGTGCAGGCCCAGCTCGCGGAGGTCGCGAATTCGACCACGTTCGCCGTCGAGGCGTTCGTCGAGGACAAGAACGTGAAGACGGTCAACCAGGTCGCTGTGGCGCCCGCGGTCGCCGCCGCGGCCATCGCCAACACCGCCATCACCACCGGCTCGACGCTGTCGTACGCGTTCCTCTTCCTGTCGCAGCCGTTCCTGATGTTCGGCCGGCGCAAGCGCAAGGCCTGGGGCACGGTCTACAATCCCTTGTCGCGCCTCGGCGAAGACCTCGTGATCGTCCGCCTCCGCGACGCGCAGACGAACCGCATCGTGAAGAGCACCGTCACCGACATCCAGGGACGCTTCTCGTTCCTCGCCCAGGCCGGCCGTTACCGCATCGAGGCGGCGAAGAACGGCTTCGCCTTCCCGAGCGCGCTCACCGCGAACAAGCGCGAGGACGGTCCGTTCACCGACCTGTATCACGGCGAGGTCATCGAGGTGGGGACGCAGGGCGCGATCCTCACGCCGAACATCCCGCTCGACCCGGTCGCGGGCGAAACGGCGGACGACATCGTGCTCAAGAAGGACCGCGGCCGGAAGCTGCAGCGCGTCATCGCCGCGGCGAGTCCCGTGCTCGGCGGCCTCTCGTTCGTCATCACGCCGTCGGTGTTCGTCGGGCTGCTGTTCGCGGCGCAGGTCGTCACGTACCTGCTGTTCCGCCGCCTCGCCACCCCGCCCGAACCGAAGAACTGGGGCATCGTGTACGAGCAGGTGTCGCGCCGACCGGTACCGCACGCGATTCTCCGCATTTTCGAGGCGAAGTATAACAAGCTGCTCGAGTCGCAGGTCACCGACCGCCACGGCCGCTATCACTTCCGTGTCGGCGGCAACGTCTACTACCTGACGGTCACGAAGCCCGGCTTCCAAAAAACCGAGACCGATCCCATCGACCTCTCCGCGACGACCGAGCCGACGGTCATCGCTTCCGATCTCCCGCTTGCCGTGCAAGTGGGCATTCCCGTACCGCCGCCCGGTCCGACGCCGCCGCCGAATACCAAGATGGGCGCCGGTTATGACGCGGGAAAGCCTCCCGCCGCCGCACCGGTAAAGAAAACCGAGCCCGCCCCCGAACCGCAGATGCCGCCCGCACCGCCGACTGCGGCCCCTGTCCCGCCGCCCGCTCCCGCCATGCCGATGCCGGCGGCACCGGTTGCGGAACCGGTTCCTCCGCCCCCTCCTGCACAGCCTGCTCCCGCCTCGGAACCGCTCCCGCCGCCGCCCCCGCCCGCCGGTCCGGGCGGTGGACAAAACTTCCAAGCCTGACCTTGACGGAACGCGTCCGCTCGCGTATCATCGTGCGGCGTTCATTACTTCTTGAGCGTAACCGCCACCCGCTCGTCGTCGGAAAGGTCCGGCGACGCACAGAAGAGGAGCAAGCCTCATGACTGCACCGGAAGGTAACGCGAACGGCCTCGTTCAACCGCCGTCGTGTCCCGGCAGCGCGCGCGAGCGCGCATCACGCGTCGCCGTGCTGATCGATTGGGACAACTTCCACACCTCGTGCACCGACCGCGGCATCGCGGTCAGCGCCGCGAAGATCAAGCGTCGCGTCCGGACCGTCGGTACGCTGTGCTGGTCAGCCGTCTTCGTCGATTCGTCACGTCTCCCGTACGCGCGTCGCGCCGAGCTCTTCACGGAAGGGTTTGACATCCAGGACTGCCCGAAGCTCGTCAGCGAGAAAAGCGACGGGTGCAAGGACCTCGTCGACGCCGCCATCATCGAGAAGATGCAGAAGGTCGCCGACTTCCTGCCCGTGGACGAGGTCGTCCTCGGCAGCGTCGACCGCGACTACATCCGCGTCGTCCAGCAGCTGCGCGACGCCGGCAAGCGCGTCCGCATCCTCACGCCGACGCATCGCGACAATCCGGTACTCCTGCAGCACAGCGACGGCGCCGTCCCGTACGTCACGCCGGAAGCCGAGGACGAGGTTCTCGGTCGCATCAGTTCCTTGTTCGCAAGCGGTTCCTACCGCGCGGACGACCGCGAGGGCGACGACTGTTTCCGCGTCCTCGCGACCTTCGTCCAACTGCTCGACGCGCGGTACGAGATCAACCGCGCGAAGTGGGGATTCCGCAGGATGCTCGACGCCGTCCGCCTCGCCCCGGAAGTCCGCGGGCTCGGCCTCACCGAAGACGACGTCAAGCGGCGCCTGGAGTTCCTGATCGAGCACGGCGTCATCACGCGGGACACGGACGACAACAACTACGTCCGCTACTGCCTGGTGCGCGCCCATCCGTTCATCGTCTACGCTTACCAAAGGCTCGTCGTTCCCCTCCGGGAGCAGCGGCCGCTCGAACGCGCGCTCTCATAGCCGCGGTCGACATACAGTCCATGGGGAAGGGCGCTCGCCCTTTCCCTTTCGTTTTCAAAAACGCCCCGCGTCATGCGGGGCGTTCTTTCTTATCCGAGGAGTTTCTTGATTTTGTCGACCGCGTCCGTCGGCAGAGTCTGCGTCTTGAGGAGGTAGTCGGCCGCGCCGCCGCTCAGGCCGCGGTCGATGTCTTCTTTCTGTCCCATGCTCGTGAGCATGAGGACGGGAATGCGCTTCGTCGACGCGGTCGATTTGAGCTTCTTGAGCGTCTCGAAGCCGTCCATCTTCGGCATCAGCACGTCGAGCAGGATGACGTCCGGCAGGACTTCCTTCGCCATCGCGAATCCGGCCTCGCCGTCGATCGCCTGATGGACCTCGTACCCTTCGACATTCAGCTTGGTGGCGTAGATGCCCGAGATGAACACGTCGTCGTCGACGATGAGAATGACTTTTTGCGAGCGCTGTTCGGTTGGTTTCGCCATACCCCGCAATGATACCCCTCCGCGTGCGGAAATGCCACCGGAGTTTCCCCGTTCGCCCTCCGGCGGGCATACTGAAGGCCTATGGACCGTTTCGACGCGACGATGCGGGAACTCAAGCGGCGGTACAGGGAGCCTGCGGCGTCCTCAAAGGACACGCCGTGGGAGGTCCTGCTGTTCACCGCGCTGTCGGCGCGCACGCGCGACGACCAGACCGAGCCGGCGTTCCGGCGGCTCATGGCGCGTTATCCGACCATAACCGCGCTCGCCAAGGCGAAAGCGGGGGACGTCGCCGCCGTCCTCAAGACCATCGGCCTCTATCGCACCAAGGCGAAAAACGTCGTCGCGCTCGCCAAGGTGCTCGTCAGCCGGCACGGCGGGACGGTTCCCGCCGACCTCGATGCGCTGGTCGAGCTCCCCGCCGTCGGCAGGAAGACCGCGTCCTGCGTGCTGGTGTACGCCTTCGGCATTCCTGCGATCGCCGTCGACACGCACGTCCACCGCATCGCGAACCGCCTCGGTTGGGCCAAGGCGAAGGACCCCGTCGGCACCGAAAAGGACCTCCGTCGCGTCCTGCCGCAAAAGCACTGGCTCGACGTGAACCGCGTGATGGTGTCGTTCGGCCGCGACGTCTGCATCCCCGGCGTCCCCAAGTGCTGGACGTGCCCCGTGGCGCGTTTTTGCCGCTATCCGAAAAAGACGCCCGCGCCGTCCAAGGTAAAAAAGTGAAGCGAGGCAAGCCTCGCAGCTACAAATTGTAGCCGCAGGGCTTGCCCTGCTTCACCGTTTCGGCGAAAAAAATGCTAGGTTGAGCGGCGACCGTTTACCGTTCACGGCATCCGTTGTACCCTACACGCGTATGATCCGCTTCGACGCCGAGGCGTTCCGCCGCCTCAACAACCTCGCCGGACGGTATCCCGCGCTCGATGCGGTCGGCGTGTTCTGCGCGCGCTGGCTGATCTTCGTGATGTTCGCCGCGGTGTTCGTCCGCCTGTACATGGCGCTGCGCCGTCCCGAGGCGCGGGCGTTCGCCGCCGTGCTCGCCTCGACCGAGGCGCGTGCGGTCGCGGCCAGCGCGCTCGCGTTCGTGGGCAATTGGGTGTTCAGCATGTTCATCTTCCGGCGGCGGCCGTTCGTCGCGCTTCACGACGTCCATCGGCTCATCCCGCCGCCGCTCTCGCCGCATTCCTTCCCGTCGAGCCACTCGTCCGTCGCGTTCGCGCTCGCGTTTTCGATGCTCCTCGTCGACCTTCCGCTCGGCCTCGCGCTCCTCGTCGCGGCGTGCGCCGTCGCGCTCGGCCGCGTGTACGTCGGCGTGCATTATCCGCTCGACATCGTCGTCGGCATCTTCGTCGGCCTGTTCTGGGCGCTCGCCGTCCGTTTCGGCGGCGCCATCCTCGGCGACCTCGAGATGTTCAAGCGTTTCCTCAAGGTAAAGACGCGCCTATGACCATGAAAGCGCTCATCCTCGCGGGCGGCGGCGGGACGCGGCTCTGGCCGGTCTCGCGCAAGAGCACGCCCAAGCAGTTCGAGCCGATCATCGGCAATGCCACGCTCCTCGCCGCGACGTACGACCGCGTGCGCAAGGGGTTCGCGGCACGCGACATTTTCGTCGCGACCGCCGAGTCGCAGCGCGACGCGGTGCTGGCACAGCTCCCGACGCTCTCCGAAAAGAATTTGATCCTCGAGCCGTCGCGCCGCGACACCGCTTCCGCCATCGGGTTCGCGCTGTCGCATCTCGCGAAGGGCGATCCTGCCGCGACGTTCGTCATCGTGAACTCCGACGCCTACGTCCGCGACGTCCCCGAGTACCACCGCGTCCTCGCCGCCGCGGCGCGCGCCGTCGAGGAGAAACCCGACCACGTCGTGCTCGTCGGCATCACGCCGTCGTATCCCGAGACCGGCTACGGCTACATCAAGACGGGGGAACGCGCGTTGCGCCTCGAGCACGGCGGCAAGACCGACCACGTCTTCGCCGTCGAGCGGTTCGTCGAGAAGCCGGAGCGCCGCACCGCGGAGGAGTACGTCAGCCACGGCGGCTACCTGTGGAACCCCACGCTCATCGTCGCGCGCGTCGACGCGTTCCTCGCGCTGTACGCCAAGCACCTCCCCGCGCACGCGGAGCTGTTCGGGAAGATGATGCCGCTCCTCGGCGTCCGCGCCGCGGAGAAGCGCGTGCACCAGCTGTTCGCCAAGCTCCCCGCCGTCAGCGTCGATTACGGCATCCTCGAGAAGGAGAAGAAGATGCTCGTCATCCCCGCGGATTTCGGCTGGGCGGACGTCGGCCATTGGCGCACGGTGAAGGACATCCTCTCCGTCCACCCGACCGCGAACGTGGTGAAAGGGAGGCACGTCAGCGTCGATTCCGGCGGCAACCTGATTTACAGCTACGGCGGCAAGCTCGTCGCGACGGCCGGCGTGCACGACATGATCATCATCGAGACCGCCGACGCGATCCTCGTCTGTCCGAAGGATCGCGCGCAGGACGTGAAAAAGATCGTCGGCGCTTTGCAGGAGGACCGCGCGCTGCAGAAATACCTCTAAACGCCGCCGCATGAAACGCGCCACTGCCATCCTCGTCGCCGTCATGGTCCTCGTCACCGCCTTCGCCTGGTCTGCGGTGTTCTTATCGTCCCCGGGCCAGCCGGCCGACACTTCCTTCGTCGTCGCGGCCGGCGACACGACCGACAAGATCATCGACGGCCTCAAGGAGCGCGGCTTCGTGCGCAGCGAGACGTTTTTCAAGATGACGCTGCGCGGGAGCGGCCTCGCCACGAAACTCCAGCCGGGGACGTACGACTTCAAGGGCGCGGATTCCTACGCCGAGATCGTCACGCGGCTCACGAAGGGCGGCGTCGCGGCGAACGAATTCACCCTCAAGATCATCGAGGGCTGGAACCTGAACGACATCCAGCTCGCGCTCGAGAAGGCGGGCTATCCCGAAGCGGGTCGGCTTTTCCACGTGACCGGCATCCCCGCGACCGACCACCGCACGCTGTCGTCGGATCAGGCGCCGAAGCCCGACGATTTTTCGGGGAAGTTCCCGTTCCTCAAGGACAAACCGTCGTACGTCAGCCTCGAAGGATACCTTTTCCCCGACACGTATCGCCTCTACCGCGACGCGACGCCCGAGGAAGTCGTGCTCACGCTCATCGGTAACCTCGATCGCAAGCTCGACCAAAAGATCCGTCAGCGCATCGCGGCGCAGGGCCGCACGATTCACGAGGTGCTGACGATGGCGAGCATCATCGAGCGCGAGGTGCACGGGCTCGAGGACCGGCGGATGGTCTCGGACCTTTTCTGGCGCAGGCTGAAGGAGGGGATGGCGCTCCAGGCCGACTCAACCGTGAACTACGCGACGGGCAAGGACCTGCCGTCCGTCACTTTTGAGGACCTGAAGAACGTTTCGCGCTATAATACCTATAAGTACCCCGGCCTGCCCCCCGGTCCCATCGGCAGTCCCGGCCTCGAGGCGATTCAGGCGGCCGTCGACCCGCTCCCGAACCCCTACGTGTATTTCCTGACCGACAAGGAGGGCAAGGTCCACTACGGCCGCACGCTCGAGGAGCACAACCGCAACAAGGCGAAGTATCTAAAGTGAAGCGAGGCAAGCCTCGCAGCTACTTGCTACAGGGTATAACTGTAGCCGCAGGGCTTGCCCTGCATCACCTATGCCCACTCCGCTCCGCCGCGCGCTCTCCGTCGTCATCGGCCTCGTCGCCGCGCTGTTCCTGTACGCTGCTCCGGCGTACGCGCAGGTCGGCGAAGAGGTATCGTCATTCGCGGCGGACATCCTCGTACGCGAAGACGGCACGGTCGGCATCACCGAGCGCATCGGGTACTACTTCCCGTCGCCGCGTCACGGCATTTATCGCGACATCCCGACGCGCTACGTCGCCGACGGCGAGACCTTCGACATCCCGCTCAAGGTCGTCTCCGTCACCGACGGCAACGGCCGGCCGTGGCAGTACCAGGTCATCAAGAACGACGTCGGCATACGCATAAAGATCGGCGATCCGGACCGGGAAATCACCGGTGCGCAGACGTACGCCATCGAGTACGACGCCGTCGGCGCCCTGCGGTACTTCGCGGACCATGACGAGCTGTACTGGAACGTGACGGGCAACGCCTGGCAGGTGCCGATTCGCCGCATCACCGCCGCCGTGCGCCTGCCGAACGCGGTCGACGCGGCGGCCGTCACCATGAAGTGCTACACCGGCGAGGCCGGGTCGACGGCACAGGACTGCCTTACGAATCTCCAGGGGAGGAACGCGCATTTCGCCGCGGACAGCCCGCTCACGGTCGTCGTCGGCTGGCCGCCGGGCATCGTCGCGAAACTCCTCCCGCCGAAACCGAACCCGTGGCTGCCGCTCTGGCCGTACGTGCTCCCGCTCGCGGCGTTTTTCGCCCTCGTCGTCCTGTGGTGGAAGAACGGCCGCGACCCCGAAGGGCGGGGGACGCTCGTCGTGCAGTATGATCCGCCGGAAGGGATGCGTCCCGCGGAAGTCGGCACGCTCATCGATGAGGATGCGGGCCTCAAGGACGTTTCCGCGACGATCGTCGATCTTGCCGTACGCGGCTATCTGAAGATCCGCGAGACCGAGAAGAAGGGCCTGATCCTCAAGAGTAAGGACTACGAGTTCGAACTGCTCAGGGAATGGAGGGAGGACAAGGAGCTGCGCGATTATGAGCGAAAGGTGCTGATGGTGCTCTTCGACTTGAGCGGCAAGCTTTGCCGGGTATCCGATCTCAAGGAGAATCACGACTTCTATAAAGGGCTTCCGGGGATCAAAAAGTCGATTTACGTCGAGCTGGTCAGGCAGGGGCATTTTCCGGTGAGTCCCGAGCTGACGAGGAACACCTTCATCGGCGTCGGCCTGCTCATCGTCGCCGTGGCGGTTTTCGGTTCGCCGGTATTGACCGGCATGTCCGAGAGCACGCCGCATCTCATGATCGCGCTCATTATCGTCGGCGCGTTCGTGATGCTTTTCTCCGGTTTCATGGCGAAGAGGACCGCCAACGGCGTCGCGGCGTCCGAACACGCGATGGGTTTCCGCGAATACCTGGAGAAGGCGGAGAAGTACCGTATCCAGTGGCAGGAAAAGGAGAACGTCTTCGAGAAGTTTCTTCCGTACGCGATGGCATTCGGCGTCGCGGACAAGTGGTCCAAGGCGTTTGAGGGCATGAACGTCGCGCCGCCGAAATGGTACGAGGGGAGCGCGTTCAGTCACGGCGCGTTCAACACGATGGCGTTCAATTCCATGCTCGGTTCCATGAACTCGGCGATGACGACCGCGATGCGTTCCGCGCCCCAGCAATCGAGCGGCGGGAGCGGTTTCGGCGGGGGCGGGTCTTCGGGCGGCGGAGGAGGAGGCGGGGGAGGCGGGTCGTGGTAGGGCTCGGCCAGTCCCGCGTGCCGACGCAGAAAATCGCTTCTCGCGATTTTCCTCACGCTAGGCGCGAACCGCTACGCGACCGGAGGTCGCGGCGGCTTCGCGCCATACGCGACGGTCGGCACGGGGACCGGCCTTCGTCACCACGAACCCGCGGGTAAGGAAAAAACCATGACCGACGAACAAATAAAGAAAATCCTCGAAGAGGCGAAAGTCATCGCCTCGGTCGGCCTGTCTTCAAAGATGGAGCGGCCGTCGTTCGGCGTCTGCAAGTACCTTCAGGCCCACGGCTACCGCATCATCCCCGTGAACCCCGGCGAGACCGAGGTCCTCGGCGAGAAGGCGTATCCCGACCTCGCGTCCGTGCCGGAGAAAGTCGACCTCGTGCAGATTTTCCGCAACCCCGATGCGGTTCCGGCCATCGTCGAGGACGCGATTAAGATCGGCGCGAAAGTCGTCTGGATGCAGGACGGCGCGGGCAACTCCGAAGCCGCCAAGCGCGCCGAAGAGGCCGGCCTCGTCGCCGTCGTCGACGACTGCATGATGCGGCAGCATCGTCGCCTGTTCCCATGATGTCACTTCGCCCCCTCACCCTATGTCATTCCAGGCCGAGACCCGGAATCCAGACCTCGTAAACCCGCCAAAAGGCGGGTTTTTCTTATGGTGAAGCGCGGCAAGCCGCGCAGCTACACGCTTTAAAACTGTAGCCGCAGGGCTTGCCCTGCATCACCTTGACGGAGCACCCAGATTCAGCTTTAAAACAGCCGTTTTACAAGGTACAGTGCCCCCATGCAAAGGACGTTCACCATCATGAATGACCACCCGGCCGGCCGGGTCATCGACTTCAAGGGCGAGCTCAACGCCGAGCAGTTTGCCGTGGTCGAGGGCGGCGACGGGCCGTGCGTGGTCATCGCGGGCGCGGGGTCGGGCAAGACCCGCACCATCGTCTACCGCGTGGCCTACCTCCTGTCGAAGGGCGTCCGTCCCGAGGAAATCCTGCTCCTCACCTTCACCAACAAGGCGGCGAACGAGATGATGACGCGCATCGAGGCGCTCGCCGCCGGCGGGCGCGGCGTCTGGGGCGGCACGTTCCACTCGATTTCCAACCGCATCCTGCGCGGCGCGGCCGACCGCATCGGCTTCACCCCGTCCTTCACCATCCTCGACGAGGAGGACGCGAAGGACCTGCTCAAGGCCGTCATGCGCGAGCTCGGCCTCACGGGTGACGCCAAGAAGTTCCCTTCGCCCACCTACGTGAAGGAGATTTTGTCGTACGCGCTGAACGCGATTGTGCCGCTCGAGAAGGCGATCCTGAAGAAGAATCCCAAGCTCCTGCCGCTCATCCCGGACTTCGAGCGCATCACCGTCGCCTACGAGACGAAGAAGAAAAACGCCAACGCGATGGATTTCGACGACCTGCTCGCGAAGCTCCACCACCTGCTCGCGACGGACGTGACGTTCCGCGAGGCGGTGTCGTCGCGTTTCCGCTACGTGCTCGTCGACGAGTACCAGGACACCAACCCGCTCCAGGCCGCGGTCGTGAAGCTGCTCGCGGGACCGGAGAACAACGTCCTCGTCGTCGGCGACGACGCGCAGAGCATCTATTCGTTTCGCGCGGCCGACGTCAGGAACATCCTCGACTTCCCGCGGCATTTCCCCGGTGCGAAACTTTTCAAACTTGAAACGAACTATCGCTCGACGCCGGACATCCTCGATTTGGCGAACGACGTCATCGGCCGGAACGTCGACCAGTATCCCAAGAACCTGAAGGCCGTCATCACGCGCGAGGCGAAACCCGTCGTCGTGCCGACCGCGTCCGCGAGCCAGGAGGCGGCGTTCGTCGTGAGCCGCATCCACGCGCTTCTCGAAGACGGCACGAAGCCGGAGCACATCGCGGTGCTGTTCCGCGCGACCTTCCACTCGCAGGCGCTCGAGTTCGAGCTGATGAAGCACGGCATCGACTACGACTACCGCGGCGGGATGAAGTTCTTCGAGCGCGCGCACGTGAAGGACGCGCTCGCCTTCGTGCGCATCGCCGCGAATTTCGTGGACGAGTCGGCGTGGCTCCGCGTGCTCGGCATCCAGACCGGCATTGGCGACGTGATGGCCGGAAAGATCTACGGGATGATGCGCTCGGCGGGGTCGCTCGCGTACGCCTTGCTCGCGCCGGTCGAACAGATGTGCGGCGCGAGAGCGGCGCCGGGCTGGCGCGACTTGCGGCAGGTGCTCCAGAAGATGCACGACGCGGGCAATAAACCGGCGGACATCGTCCGTGCGGTTATCAAGTCGTCCTACGCCGATTATCTCGAGAACGAATATCCGAACTGGCGCGAGCGGATGGAGGACGTGGAACAGCTCGCGACGTTCGCCGAGAACTACGAGAACGCGGCGGAACTGCTCGTGGACGTGACGCTCGACGACGCCGCGGTCCAGCGCGCGCAGCAGAGGGGGCGACGGCGCGACCTCGCGGACAAGCTGGTGCTCTCCACCATCCACCAGGCCAAGGGGCTCGAGTGGGAGGCAGTGTTCGTGATCCATATGGTCAATTCCGGATTCCCCAACCGCAAGGCAGCGATTGAAGAGGGGGGAATGGAGGAAGAGCGCCGTTTGTTCTACGTCGCCGTCACCCGCGCCAAGCGGCATCTGTATTTGAGCTACCCCGCGACGATGGGCCGCGACGCTTTCAGCATGGAACAGCCGTCGTCGTTCCTCGAGGAATGCGATCCGAAGTGCTTGGACCTCGGTTTGGTTGAAGAGCGGTCATCCTTCGGCGGGGGAGGAATCGCGCGGAGCGGCAAAACCAATTGGGGGCAGAAGAGCGTCGTGGATGCGGACGGATTTTACGAGGACGACGCCGTGGTACTGGACGCCGATGACGACGTTCCCCAAGACCCCTTTGCCGGCATGAAGGGGCGGATGAAGAAGGTGAATGAGGATTGGAGGAAGAAGTCTTTTTTGGGGGATGTGTAGAGTTCAGGTTTGAGTCCCACCTCGGGTCCAAGAGCAGACGCGCGGGGCGACCCACGCGCTTGGCCAAAAGCCAGCCATAAAAGTGGCTGGTTTTTTGCTTGCGGATTTTGCTAAGGTGCGGATCGCTATGACGCCAGCATTCCGCACCCACCTCAACTACATCAAGCACATGAAGAAGCTCTTTAACGGCTGCGCACTGACCGTCTGTTTCGGCAACGGTCATCGCCGAACCGGCGATATACGCCGCTTTTGGAAGCTGTACGACGTGACGCGCAAGAGCATCAAGCGGGACATGGAACTCGCGCAAGAAGACCACGCCTTCGCGCTCATCGCCGCGCCGTGGTTTCCGGTTAAGTGCTACTACGCCCTTTACTACCTCGAGAGCGTCCTCGCGCACCTCATTGACGGCTCGATGGTCGGGTTCGGCAAGTCGGGTCATTCCGGCGTACGTAAAAAAATTGCCACCCTCGTCACGAGCGGGCAGGTTACGTTCTCGGTTTCCGAACTCGGCGCCGTCAGGCCGCTGACGCAGGTTCGCGCGATCCCAAAGATCTCCGCCGGACAGAACACGAGGCACGATTTCTGGCAGAAGGCGGAATGCACCGGCTCACTCTGCCGCAAGCTCATGGACTACAAGCTCCACGAACTCGGGAAGACCAATAACTTCCGCACCAAGAAGGGGAAGGCCGCTAAGGCCGATTTCATCGCGAAGGAATCCCTAATGCTGCCGGACTTCTTCTACTGGTACCGCATCAAGGCCAACTACCGCGATCTCGACTACATTGACTTCGAGAACGGCATCGGCGAGCTCGATGTGTACGAGTACATGAAGACCTACTTCGACGCGTTCGATTCGTACCGTGCGTTGCTCGACGCGGAAGTACGGACGAAATTCACTCCTTCCTGAGATAAAAACGCCCCGACCATGAAGGTCGGGGGTTTCGTTTCAGAACGGCAGCGGCAGGGCCAGCTCCACGCCGGTGGAGATGCTCCACGTTTCCGCGCGCGTGTTGTACGCGGCGCCGACGGGGAGCTGGAGCAGGAGCTTCGTCCCCGCGACGGGGATGATGGGCACGAGCGCGCCGCCGACGAGGTTCGCGTCGTTCGTCGTCCCGCTCCAGTGGGGGACGTAGCGGTAGAGGCCGGTCGCGCCGAGCCGGAAGGCATCGGCGAGCCGGACGGCCGCGCCGAGCTGGAGGTGCGGCGCGGGCTGGAACGCCGTGAACGGGGTGGCGTACCCGACCTTCCCGATCAGGCTCCAGCGCTCGCTCACGGGGACGGTCACGAGGACCGTCTGGAGCGCGACGGGCGGCAATCCCTTGCCTTCCGTCGTGAACGCGCCGACCATGCCGGGGGTGAAGTACGCCGCCGGCTTCGGCGCGTCCGCGCGCGCCTCGCGCGGCGCGACGGTGGCGAAAGCAAGGCACGACACGACGCCCGAGACGATGACCAATGAACGCATGACTTCCTCCGTTGGTTGTCGCAGTCTGCGCTCCTTCTAGCACGGCCGTCGCCCGCGGTCAACCGTCCGCCGTTGACGCGTGCCGTTTCCGATGGTACACAGCCACCGACGTCCGCCATGATGGCGCGACTCCGGCGGCACGCCGTTGCCGCCGCCCGCCGCCCCAACAGCAGAGGACCTCATGGTCACCCCGCCGAATGACACGCCGCCGTCTCATTTTCGCCTCGTTCGCACCGCCGCCTTCCTGCTCGCCGCCGCGCTCGCCGCGACCGGCTGCAAGAAGGAGGTCGACCCCGTCGCCGCGAAGGCCGGAGCCCAGCTCTACGCCGAACGGTGCGCGGTCTGCCACTCGCCGCCGGCCGGCGCGCCAAGGATGGCACCCGACCTCGCCGGCGTGACGAACCGCCGCTCCGACGAGTGGCTCACGAACTGGCTGAACGACACCGCGCGCATGCAGACGTCGGATCCCGTGGGGCGGCAGCTGCTCGACCAGTGGAAGACGCCGATGCCGCCGCCGAACCTCACCCCC
The DNA here is from genome assembly GCA_964407925.1 of uncultured Gammaproteobacteria bacterium. Taxonomy (GTDB): domain Bacteria; phylum Patescibacteriota; class Patescibacteriia; order SG8-24; family SG8-24; genus CAYOXM01. The sequence goes on along the minus strand of CAYOXM010000014.1, from coordinate 13,481 downwards.
GAGCAGTCGCAGCAGCTCATCGCGCACTTCCACATGAACGACAAGTAGGCACGCGCCACGACAAGCCCCGGCATTCGCCGGGGTCTTTTTTATCCTCTGTTTGGCCCTTTTTTGGGTTTGCGGCCGCATTGACAAACGGCCCGTCTGGTGGTAAGGCAGAGGTCCGACAGCGCACCTATAGTGGCGCGCCGCCGGAGGCACCCCTAGTGCCGCGCCCTTTCCAAACGGAGGACCACATGGTCACCCAGCAAACATCGAAGTTGCCGCTACTCCCGCGTCGCGCCACCCGGGCGGGCATTCCGTTCATGGTGGCGCTTCTGCTCGGTGTCTTCGCGTGCAGCAAGCCGAAGGAAGAGCCGAAGCCGGTCGACCGCTACGACGAGACCAAGATGGACTTGGCGCCGAAGCCGTCCAAGTCCTACCAGGGCCGCCCCGCACCGACGGGCATTGGCACCGCGGCGGCGCAGCTGCCGACGATGCCCAAGCTCGACGCGGGCCCGGTCAAGGAAGTGCGCCTCGACGTCACGAACAAGGTCATTGACCTCGCGCCCGGCGTGAAGTTCTCGGCCTGGGCGTTCGGCGACGGCGTTCCCGGACCCACGGTCCGCGCGCGCGTCGGCGACCGCATCAAGTTCGTGATGACGAACCGGAGCGACGAGCTCATCAACGGGATGAACTTCGGCATGCCGATGCCGCACTCGATGGACTTCCACGCGGCGATGGTATCGCCGCAGGACAAGTACCACTCCATCGTGCCGGGCGAGACCATCGAGTTCGAGTTCACGGTGAACTACCCGGGCGTGTACATGTACCACTGCGGGACGCCGATGATCCTCGAGCACCTCGCCGCGGGCATGTACGGCATGCTCGTCGTCGAACCGAAGGACGGGTACCCGACCAAGGTCGACCGCGAGTACGCCATCGTGCAGAGCGAGTTCTACGCGAAGCCGGACCCGCA
>CAYOXM010000014.1:0-12423 GCA_964407925.1 uncultured Gammaproteobacteria bacterium | reverse complement strand
GGCAACCCCGACAACCAGCTGCGCGGGATGCAGACGGTGCTCCTCGGCGCGAGCAGCGGGCTCATCGTCGAGTTCAAGATCCCCGAGAAGGGGAAGTACATCATCGTCGACCATGAGTTCGCGGACGCCTCGATGGGCGCCATCGGCCTCATCGACGCGACCGGCTCGGCCGGCGGAACGCCCGCCGAGATCGGCGCGCGGATCGTCGCCGAACGGTGCAACGCGTGCCACGTGCCTGCCGCGGGCGCGCCGCGCATCGCGCCGGACCTCGCCGACGTGACCAAGCGCCGGACGGACCAGTGGCTCACCGACTGGCTGAACGACACGCCGAAGATGCTCGCCTCCGACCCGGTGGCGAAGCAGCTCCTCGAGCAGTGGAAGACGCAGATGCCCCCGCAGAACCTGACGCAAGAGCAGGTGAAGCAGGTGCTCGCGCACTTCCACAAGGTCGACAAGACCGAGCGTGGGGAATGACCATGGCGCCCTCGAAAGCGTTTCGGTTCATCCTCGCCGCCCTCGTCGCCGTCGGCCTGCCGCTCGCGAACGTCACGGACGCGGACGCGTGCGGTCACTGCCACGAGGACAAGATCGCCGCGGTCTACGACCACGTCATGGTCACGAACGCCGTGAAGGCGGGAAAGGCCGTGGAGTTCGCCGAGATCAAGGGCCCGTTCGCCGCCGACGCGGTGGCGGACATTCGTAAGATGATCGGCACGGTGCCGGGCGTCGATGCGGATCCCGTGAAGGTTTCCGTGACCCCCGCCGTCGTGGCGTTCGTCTTCGATCCCAAACAGGGGTCGTCGGCGGATTTCCTCAAGCGCGTCAACGCGAAGCTCGCTTCGCGGAAATGGACGCTCGAACACCTCAAGGTGATCGGTTCGAGCTAGCACGGACGCGTCCGTCGGCTCGTTTACGCAACCCGGCTTCGGCCGGGTTGTTCTTTTTTTGGCGCGGCGAAAAGTGCTATCATGGGCACATGACGAGCGCAAAATAGTCGACCTGATAAATTAACCCGCGCGCACGTATGGCAAAGCTCGAGCACCACATCATCACTGATCCGCCGTTCGCGAGAAAAATGTTTTCGGAAACCGGCGCGTGGGCCTGGGTCTGGGCCGTGGTCCGCGTCTACGTCGGGTACGAGTGGCTCACCGCCGGCTGGCATAAGGTGACGAACCCGGCATGGGTGGCGGGCGGTTCCGCGCTCAAGGGGTACTGGGAGAAGGCGGTGATGATTCCCGCGGCACCCGCGAGGCCCGCGATCACGTATGATTGGTATCGTGCGTTCCTGCAGACGTTGCTCGACGGCAATCACTACTCCTGGTTTGCCAAGCTCATCGCGTACGGCGAGCTCCTCGTCGGCATCGCGCTCATCCTCGGCGCCTTCGTCGGCATCGCCGCGTTCTTCGGCGCGTTCATGAATTTCAACTTCATGCTGGCGGGAAGCGCGTCTACCAATCCCGTCCTGTTCTTCGCCGGCATCCTGCTGATGATGGCGTGGAAGAACGCGGGGTACTACGGTCTCGACAACTGGCTCCTCAAGCATCTCGGCACGCCGTGGAGCGTGACGTACTCGGAGGCCAAGGCTCGCGCCGACGAGATCGCGAAACGGCACATGCCGCCCGCGTCCGCGGGAAGCAAGTGATAAAAAAAGCCCCGACCGCGAAGGTCGGGGTTTTTCGTTCACGAAAGGGCGGTGCGCGGACGGACGACGTTCCATGCGAGGCCGACGCGCTCGAACACCTTGAGCACCCACCAGGAGACGTCGATTTCCCACCAGCGGCGGCCGAATTTCGCGGCGCGCGGCTCTGCGTGGTGGTTGTTGTGCCACCCTTCGCCGTAGGTGACGATGGCGACCCACCAGGTGTTGCGCGACGCGTCGTCGACGCGGAAGTTCTTGTACCCCCACTTGTGCGTCGCGGAGTTCACGAGGAAGGAGCAGTGCCACAGCACGATGATGCGTACGAACAGCCCCCAGAACACGCAGGGCAATCCGCCGAACAGGAACAGCGCCACGCCGAGCGGGACCTGCAGCATCAGCTGGAGGAGGAAGCTCTTGTCGAAGAAACGGTAGAACTTCGATTCCCGCATGAAGCGGGGGGCGTACTTGCGGTAGGCGTTCTGCGTCAGGAAGAACATCCAGCCGCAGTGGCTCCACCAGAACCCCTTGTTGGAGTCGTGCGGGTCTTCCGTCTTGTCCGACTTCGCGTGGTGGATGCGGTGCATCCCGACCCACGTCGTCGGTCCTCCTTGGAGCGCCATGATGCCGCAGACGGCGAGCGCGTACTCGAACCACTTGGGCACGTTGAAGCTCCGATGGGTGAGGAGCCGGTGGTACCCGAGCGAGATGCCGAACGTGCCGATCACCGCGTTTATGACGACGGCGGTGATGACGGCCTTCCACGAGAAGAACAGGGGCGCGAAACACGCGCCGACGTGCATCCCGATGAAGAAGAGCGCGAACGCCCACTTCAGGCGGTGCTTCTTGCGGTCGGTCGAAGGAAGGGCGGTGCGCCTGTCGGCGGCGCCGGTTGCGGCATTCATGAGGACCTCCTTGTCGCGGCGGGGCGAGCCCCGCAGCTACAACTGCGAAAGAACCTCGGGGAGTAAAACAGTTTTTTTCGGTTGCGTCGAGGGTATCGTGGAAGGCGGAATCTGGCTTCGGACCCGCGCCCTGCGTGCGCGGTCCGTCAGGGCGCGGGTCCGAAGCCCCCGGCCGCGCTCGGCTAATAAGAAGAAATGGGAAACCGCCCGGCGGAAGTCTGCGGGCGGTTTCTCGTCACCATCTCGTAAAATTTTTTTGTCATCCTGAACGTGATTTAGGATCCAGAAAAAGAAAACCGCTCATGGGCGGTTCAGGGGAAGCGAACGTCGTAGATGGCGCGCGAAGTGACGGCGTGATGGCCGGCCACGGTATTATGTTCGTACTCAATGAGCGACCAGACCCCGGGCCACGACGTGCCCGTGCGTTTGAAGGCGAGACAGGGGACCGGCAGGGACACCTCCGTCTCACCCTCGAGGAAGAGGAACAGCGTCATCTTCCACGTCGTGTGGAAGTCGAACGAGAGCGGCGGTTCGGGACCGCCCGCGAAGGCGAACCCGCTCACGACGCCCTGCTCCGGTCCGGGCGGCGGCAGGAACATCGGCGGCGGTGGCGAGGGGATGACGTACTCCACGCGCTTGCCGACGAGCGCCGTGGCGTCGTCCGGCAACCCCGCCTCCTTCAGAAGCTCTTTGTGCCATTGCTGCATTTTTCCACCCTCCGCGGCGACTTTAGGGATTTGGGGGTGATTGGTCAATGTGATGCAGGGCAAGCCCTGCGGCTACGTTATATTTTCTGGTCCCGCAATACTGCGGGAGACATTAGCTGCGCGGCTTGCCGCGCTTCACCTACGGCGCACCCTTGCAAAGAAGCGAATTTTCCGTTATGCTCGGCCCTGCGTTCGTTAACCCTTGGAGGTGACCGCATGCCCGTAGTGACGAAGCGTAAAGGATGGTTCACGATCGTCGCCGTCCTCGGCCTGCTCGGCGTGTTCCTGTTCGGTATCGGCTTCGGTTTTTGGGTCCGCGACTTCCGTTTCAAGAAGCCCGCCGGCCAGTACGACGTCGTCCGCGTGGTCGACGGTGACACCATCGTCGTGTCGACCCCCGAGGGGAACGAGAAGGTCCGTCTCGTCGGCGTGAACACGCCCGAGAGCGTTGATCCCCGCAAGTCCGTCGAGTGCTTCGGCAAGGAGGCCTCGCGCCACACCGCGGAGCTGCTGAACGGCAAGGCCGTGCGGCTCGAACCTGATCAGCACGCCGGCGAACGCGACCGGTACGGACGCCTGCTCCGCTACGTCTACCTTCCGGACGGCACGCTCCTGAACCTCGAGCTCGTTCGCGACGGCTACGCGCACGAGAACGGCTACGGCCACGCGTACGCCAAGCGCGACGAGTTCCGCGCCGCCGAGCGTGAAGCGCGCGACGCGAAGCGCGGCCTCTGGAATCCCGCGACCTGCATGCAGCAGCAGGGCGACGTCGCGAGGGCAAAACAGAAGAAGTGATTCGTCCCCGGCGATTGCCGGGGTTTTTTATTTTTCCGTCAGCAAGTCGCGATTGCCATATATGCGAAAAAATGTTATACTTTAACGGAAATTACCTACTCCGCATTTGCCTATGGGTTCGCCAGAATCAGCACGCAGGCAGCAGCCGGAAAGCGACAGGGCGGCGGAGTCCAAGCCGAAGCACGACCTCGAGGCGATTTCCTCGGAAATCGTCGAGGTCGGGGAAAAATCGACGGTCGAGCGCGGCGTGACGGCCGCGAACGTCGAAAATGAAACGACGCCGGAACGGCTCGCCGAGGTGCGCGAGGCGGTGCGCGAGGGGATGGCCCTCTCGTTCGACGGCCTGAAGGAGGACTACGAGGAACCGGGTCCCGACCGCAAGGACAAGGAGCTGCTTTTTCATAACCGCTCGCACAGCGAAGGCGTCGCCCGGAGGACCGAGTCGGTGATGCGCGCGATGTACGGCGAGGACCGCAGTCCCGAGGCGGAACGGAAGATCGAGATGGCCAAGCTCATCGCCGCGTTCCATGACCGCATGAACGAGAGCGAGATCGTCGCGCTTCCCGATCCGGCCAACGCGAAGGCTGACGGGACGCCGTTCGTCAAAAAGGTCCGCATGCGCGCGACCAACCCGAAGCTCCGCGACGAGCTCCGCGAGAAGAAGGCGCGCGGCGAGCTCGGCGGCGAGGCGCTTTCCGAGACCGAGGCGGCCAACTTGAACTCGCTCGAGACTCTCGGCACGCTCGGCACGAACGAGCTCGACAGCGCCAGGGAACTCCTCGCGTTCCTGAAGGACAAGACGGGAGCGGACGGGAAACCGCTCTTCAAGGAAGAGGACTACGGGGTCGTCTTCGAGTCGCTTGCCGCGACGGTCCCGGGCTGGGACGTGAAAGCGGGCACGGTCGAGCAGATTAACCTGAACGCGACGTCGGGCGAGGTTCCTCGCGCCGTGGCGCTCGCCGACCTCGGCGAGGCGGGCACGGATCCCGAGGCGTACCTCAATGCCGGCGACGCGCTGTTCCTCGAGGACAATCCGGACGTCGCCGATGCCGTGCGGAATCCCGACAAGTACGATGACGAGACGAAGGCGTACTTCGCGAAGCGCATCCTCGGGTTCACCAAATCGCAGGCCGGCTTCGCGCTCGGCCGCAAGAACAGGATGAGCCAGGAGCTCGCCGGCCTCGCTCCCGAAGCGCAAGAGCGCGTCCGCGCGCTTTTCGACAAGTTCGGCGACGACGAGGTCGAGCTCGACGACAAGGGGAGGGTCGCGGGCCTGAAGACGGACGCCCCGACCGGTTCCATCGGCCGCGCGTTCAAGCTCGGGCAGGCGCGCGAGGGAATGACGTTCGACCAGCTGCGCGAACAGGTGCTCGAGAGCGCCAAGAAGCACAAGGAGGCGTTCAAAGGACGGGAATAAGAATCCAGAAAAAAGAGCGGCCCGTTCAGGCCGCTTTTTTCTGCTCATCCCCCTCGCAGACGTTCTTGATGGCGAGCATCAGCGCGGTGAGGGTCGCCGGCGTCGTGATGCCGACCGCGTTTCCTCCCTCGAAGAACGCCGCGATGAGCTTTTCCGTGGAGCTGTTGATCATAGGTCGGTTGAAGGGTTACCCCTGCATTGTAGTCCGAACCGGCCAAAGGGAAAAGAAAAGCCCCGACGTGAGTCGGGGCCGGAGGACTACTCGGAAACCCGGTAGTTGCCGTCCTTGTACAGCGTGCACGCGACCGAACCCCAGGAACCCGGGGCGTAGCCGGCGCGCGAGCCGTAGGAGCCGAAGTACCCGTGAAACGACGGGCAGACGACGACGTACTGCGGCTGTTCGACGAGCTGGCCGATGTGGGGCCGGCCCTTCTCGTCGTAGGAGCGTACGCGCACGATGCGCGAGGTGGGGTTCATCATCGAGTCATGGACGTGGCCCATGATCACGAAGTTGACCGCCTCCTGAAATTCGGCCGGACGCGACGCCGCGTTCATCTTGCCGCCCTTCGTGCCGGACCCGGTCGTGCCATGGTGGCAGTAGAAGGTGAACCGGTGTCCCCACACCAGCACGTCGGCGTACACCGGCTCGCTGAAGTAGGGGATGCCGAGTTCGCGGCAGATGACCTTGAGCGGATCGAGGTTGGCCTTCTTCCAGGTCCGCCACTCGTGGTTGCCGGGCTGCGCCCAGAGCAACTTGTGCGCGACGGGCCGGAGCAGCTCGATGATGCCGGGCTCCTTCCTGTCCTTCGAGCCGTAGAGCTGCTCGTCGGGAGTCAGGATGGACTCGTACACCGCGCCGCCGATCGAACCGTCGATGGCGTTCTCGATGATGTCGCCGTTCAGGAAGCCGTACACCTCGTCGGTGTTCGCCATCCACCGCAGGTATTCGCCGAAGCGTTTCCTGCTGTGGGCGCGCGCGCCGTAGTGCACGTCGGAGAGGGGCACGATCTTGATCCGGTCCCGCGCGTCGTCGTGGGGGAACTGGATCCAGATGTACGGCTCCTCGCCGTGGCCCATCCAGAGCGCCCAGTTCCGCGCCTTCTCCTGGCCCTTCACGGGCTGGGGGCTGGCGGCGAAAATGGGGACGTTCAGGTGGTTCTTCTGCTCGAAGAGGGCGAACCCCTCGGGGAGCGGCAGCGTCCGCGCCTTCGCGGGCGTGAGGCTGGGGAGCTTGAGCTCTTTCGCCAGTTCCGCGAGGGTTCGCGGCTTCGCGAGGAGCTCGGCTACCCGGTCTGCGTCGGCCTTTTTGGCGCTCATTGCTCTTCTCCCAGGGTGACCACCCCGCCGGACATCGTCTTCACGTGATGTTCGCCGTTGGGGTAGAGGTAGAACACGATGGTCTCGTTCGACGGCGGCACTTCGCCACGGCGCGCGGCACGCGTCCCGAAGTACTTCTTGAAGTTCCCCAGGATGACGTGGAATTCCTCGCGCGGCACGAGCCGTCCGCTGACGGGATCGCGGCAGACCTTGATCGTCCGGTTGGTGATCGCGTCGCCCACGTGGCCCATGGCCATGAAGTGGGTGTACTCGTGCACCAGCGCCGGTCGCCGGAGGGCGTTCATCTTCGCGCCCTTGACCTGCGCGGTCGAGTGACCGTGCATGGCCCAGATCGTGAAGAGGTTGCCCTTCCAGAACAGGTCGGCGTAGACCGGCTCCTTGAAGTACGGGATGTCGTACTTCCCGCAGAAGTGCTCGAGCGGATCGAAGCCCTGGTGGAGCATCGAGCGCGCCTCGAGGCAGCCCTGCTGGGCCCACAGGATCTTGTGGGCGATGGGGCGCATCTTCTTCCCGAAGTCGACCGCGAGGTCGAGGATGAGCTGCTCGCGCACTTCGCGCTTGCCGCCCTTGATTTCGGCGATGATGTCGCCGTTCAGGAAGCAGAACGTGTTCGGCGTCCGCGCGATCTTCTTGATGATCGCGTCGAAGCGCTCGGCGTCGTGCGCCGCTTCGCCGTACAGGATGCCGTCGAGCGGGATGATCCGGAGCTTCTGGTGGTTGAAGTCGTCGGGGAAACGCACCAGCCCGTACGGCTGGCCGCTCTTCTGACGCTCCCACTCCCAGGCGCGGTCCGGAACCTTCACTTCGCCGCTCGCGGGAACCGCGACGAACATCTGTTCGCCGGCGATGTTCTTCTTGCCGTGGAAGAGCTCGTAGCCCTCGAAGCCCTTGGCGAGCCTCTTGTGCACCTCTTCACGGTCGAGCTTGAACGCGTGAGCGACCTCGGCCTCGGACCGGCCGCGGGTCATGAACCGCGCGAGCTGATCGTCAGTCACCGGCGCGCGTTCCTTGGGTGCCTTCGGCGGTTTCGACGCCGCCTTGGCGTGGCTCGCGCGCAGGCGAGGCTTCTTCTCGGTGGCGCTTTTCTTCTTGGCCCCACCTTGTTTTCGGTTGCTCATCGGTCTTCCTCCGATTGAAAACGGGTAACTTGTCAATGGGCGATGGCTCCGCGACCCGTTAACGCGGCCGGAATCATCGGTCGATGGAGTCACCTCCATCCTAACAACGGAGGAAGTGCCGTCAAGGCGTTTTTTAAGGCTAAATTTCGCCCTCTTCCGGCATTGTCCACCGCGGCGGGCGGCCATTTTTGGCGTACTTGCGAAAACAGGTCTTGTCCGCTAAGGTTTGGCCGTATTTTTGGGTATGAAGACCGTCGAATCCGTCACCGAAGGCCATCCCGACAAAGTCTGCGACCAGATCGCGGATGCCATTCTTGACGCGTACCTAACGCGCGACCCCGCGAGCCGCGTGGCGGTCGAGGTGTTCGGTTCGCACGGCGCGCTCATGATCGGCGGCGAGGTGACCTCGTCGGCCGAGCTCGATCCCGCGGCGATCGCCCATCGCGTGTACAAGGAGATTGGGTACAAGGACGAGCTCGAGGTGTTCACGAACGTCGAGGAGCAGTCGCCGGACATCGCGCGCGGCGTGGATTCCGGCGGCGCGGGCGACCAGGGGATCATGTACGGCTACGCGACGGCGGAGACGCCGGAATTTTTGCCGCGTCCCGTGGTGCAGGCGCATCGCCTGGCGTGGGGACTTGCGGACTTGCGGCGCAACCACAAGGACTTCTCGTGGTTGCGGCCGGACGGCAAGACGCAGGTGACCGAGGAAAAGGGCCGCGTGACGACGGTGCTCGTGTCCTGCCAGCATCGCGAGGACATGCCGCAGGCGGAGATGCGGCGGCTGCTCGCCGAGCATCTGATCGCGCCGGCCATCGGCGACACCGACGGCGTGCGGATTTTGGTGAATCCGACCGGCGCATTCGTGCGCGGCGGTTTCGCGGCGGACACCGGACTCACCGGACGCAAACTGATGGTCGACACCTATGGCGGGTTGATTCCGCACGGCGGCGGCGCGTTCTCCGGCAAGGATCCGTCGAAGGTGGACCGCTCGGGCGCATACATGTGCCGCTTCGCCGCGAAGAACATCGTCGCAAATGGCCTCGCGAAGAACTGCCTCGTGTCGGTCGCGTACGCCATCGGCAAGGAGGAGCCGCTGATGCTTCGCGCGGTCGCGGGCGACGGGAAGGACTTGTCGCCGTATCTCAAGACGCATTTCGATTTCCGTCCGCGCGCCATCATGGAGCGGTTATCGCTGCGCCGGCCGATTTACCGGCAGACCGCGGCATACGGGCACTTTGGGCGTGATGAGTTTCCTTGGGAACATATTGTCCTTCAGTAAACCATTGATGACGGGACCCCTGATTTCGGCGCATCGCGTTGTTGCGGGGCCCCCGCACGGGACCGGCGTACGTCGAGTACGCCTGGGTCCCGTGCGCTCCCCGCGCCTAGCGCTGCATCCGAAATCCGGAGTCCGTACTTGACCGGACGGTCCACCAAAAATGAATAAGAAAAATCCGCGCGAGAAGCGCGGATTTTACGTATCGACGACGTCGTCGATGACGACGAGGAAACGCTGAAGGCGTTCGGCGGCGATGGGCGGGGAGCGGTGCACCGCGCCGGACTTCCGGACGCCGGTGAACTTTTCGCCCTTGAGCATCGCGACGGAGAAGCGGGGGACGCGGCGGATGACGAGCTTTCCGTCGTTCATGACAAGGGCGTTGTCGCCGCGCTCGAGGCCGTCACGGACGAGGTCGGGCTCGGCGATCCATTCCGTGCCGGGGCCGAGGTACGTGACGACGAGACGCAGGCGGACGTTGTCGACATGGAACAGGCGGCAGCCGTCGTCCTTCGGATACTCGAGCCGCACGCGGACCCGCTCGACGCCGGCGACGGCGACGTACAGGCATACCATCGCGGTGACGTCGTCGGCGATCGGCTTCCAGTACGCGCGCTGCAGGGCGTCGCGTTGCCGGAGCGCGTCCGCGAGGCCGTCGGCGGTCGTCACGAAGGTGACGTGCGGGAAGTCTTCGGGCGCGGGGTTCAGGCGGAACAGTCGCGTCATCTCCGGTCCGCCGCGACGCCGCCAGATGACGACGTCGACGTCCGGATCGAGTATGCGCCGAAGGCAATCGGCAGAGTCTTCGGTAAGATGCCGGGGGTCGGTCATGTCGAGCGCCTCCGTGGAAAAGGACGGGCACGAAAATCGTGACTCGGGAACGGTAGACCTGTCGTCGGAAAATGGCAATCATTATCCACAGGTAGCTGCTACTTTTCTCACAAAAAGCAGCTGCTACCTGGATGTGTCCCGGTTCGGGTATCATATCTGTATGCGCCTCACTCTCGCCAAAAAGGCCGGAACCGTCGCCCTGCTCGCCGTCGCTTTTTTCGGCGCGTCCACGCTCGCCCAGACGTCCGCCCCCGCTCCCGAACCGACGGTCGAGGAACAGCTCAAAGATTTGCGGGCGAACTTGGACGAGCTCAAGGCGGCGAACGGCGAACTCGACGAGTTCGGTAACCGGATTGGCGCCGACCGCGCCGCGACGAACGCCCTGAAGGCGCTGCCGCCGGACGAGTACTATGCCGGTCGCGTCACGTCGGTCGACGACGGCGAAGTGAAGGACGTCGGCGGCGTAAAGGTCTCCTTCCGGAAATTCGTCATCGCGATAACGAACGGCAGGGAAAAGGGGAGGATCGTGACCGTCGACGACAACGATCTCGACACCGCCGTGAAGGGCGCGCCGATCAGGATCGGCGACAAGGTCGCGCTCGTGAAGACCGTCGGCTTCGACGGCGCGTCGTCGTATCACATCGCGGACCGCTATCGCGTGAACGCGCTCGTCTGGATGGCTTTGCTGTTCTTTCTCGCGGCCACGGCGTTCGGTGGGCGGCGCGGCTTCACGTCGGCGTTCGGTCTCGGCGCGACGGTGCTCATCATCGTCGGTTGGGCGGTCCCGCGCATCATGGCGGGCGGCGCGGTGTTCCCGACCATCCTCGCGGCGACGGTCGCGGCCGCGCTCCTCTCGTTGTACCTCGCGCACGGCTTCAACGTCCGCACGACGCTCGCGCTCGCGGGCACGCTCATCACGCTGGCGCTCTCCGTCGCCATCGAACATCTGTACGTCGGTAAGGCGTGGCTCATGGGACTCGGCAGCGAAGACGCGTTTTTCCTGCAGGGGAGCGGCGTCGGCAACATCGACCTCAAGGGCCTGCTCCTCGGCGGCATCCTGCTCGGCGTGCTCGGCATCCTCGACGACGTCACGACCGCGCAGGTCGCAGTGGTCGAGGAGCTGAAGGCCGCGAATCCGAAGTTCGGTTTCCGCGACCTTTACAAGCGCGGCCTGTCGGTGGGAAAGGAACACATCGCCTCGCTCACCAACACGCTCTTCCTCGCGTACGCGGGCGCGTCCCTGCCGCTCTTCCTGCTGTTCGCCATCAACAAGGGCCAGCCGCTCTGGTTCGTCGTGAACAGCGAAATCATCGCCGAGGAAATCGTGCGCACGCTCGTCGGCAGCGTCTGCCTCATTCTCGCCGTGCCCATCTCCACGTTCATCGCGGCGCGGTGGTTCGCGACGCGTCCGGCGACCGTCGGTGCGCACGAGGGTCACCGTCATTAAAAGGGCATGATCGGCTTCATCACCTGGCTCTCGCGGCACTGGGCGGATCCGCTGACCGTCCTCGTCCTCGCGTGGTACGCGATCGACGGCTGGCGGCGCGGGTTCGTCGTCATCGCCTTCGAGTTCGTCGGGTTCGCCGCGAGCCTCTTCGCCGCCCTTCTCCTGTACGGCCCGATGAGCGAGGCGTTCGCGTCGGCGTTTCACGTCGCGCGTCCGTTCGCGAAGCCGATGGGGTTCTTCGCCGTTTGGATTCTTTCGGAGTTCGCCTACGGCCAAGTCGCGAAGCGCCTCTTCAAGAAAATTCCGGAGAAGGCGCGCGCTTCGCGGTACAACCGGATGCTCGGCATAGTCCCCGCGGTCCTCGACGGCGCGCTATTCCTCGCGGTTGCGCTTTCGCTGTGCCTCGCCCTCCCGCTTCCGGCCGCGTTCAAGAAGGACGTCTTCGACGCCAAGGTCGCGGGAACGCTCGTACGCAACGCCGAACGTCTCGACGGCGCGATGAACGCGATTTTCGGCGGCGCGGCGAAGGAGACGCTCACGTTCCTGACGGTCAATCAGGGGTCGGAGGAATCGATCGACCTGCGGTTCCGGACGCGCGACTACATGCCGTCTCCCGAAGCGGAGAAGGAGATGCTCGGCCTCGTGAACGCCGAGCGCGGGAAGCTGGGGCTGGTTCCGCTGACGCTCGAGCCGGCGATGGTGCTCGTCGCGCGGGCGCACAGCGGCGACATGCTGGCGCAGGGCTACTTCTCGCACGTGTCGCCTGACGGCAAGACGCCGACGAGCCGCGCCGACGCCGCGGCATACGCGTACCACGTCTACGGCGAGAACCTTGCCTCGTCGCCGACCGTGCCGCTCGCCCACGCGGGGCTCATGAACAGCCCGGGGCATCGCGCGAACATCCTTTCGCCGGAGTACCGCAAGATCGGCATCGGCATTCAGGACGCGGG
>CAYOXM010000013.1:0-37856 GCA_964407925.1 uncultured Gammaproteobacteria bacterium | reverse complement strand
GTTCATCCCCGCCCCGCGCCCAGCGCCTAGTTCGCGTGAGCGCCTTCTTAAAACCGACCCCGTGGGGGGTCGGTTCTTTCTTTGCAAATCTGTCCCCAAAGTGTCAGGCATCAATGCCCCGAGCTGCACCATCTCTATCGAACACCCGCCATGGCAGCCGCGTCTTTTGCCGCATGGCGACCACCCCTCGGCCTGATGTTGTTGCTGATGAGGTCAGCGATGACCGCCTTCACGACAGGAACGGCAACGGCGTTACCGAACTGGTGATACGCACAGGCATCATTCGGGTGAACCTTGAAGGTTTCCGGGAATCCCTGAATGCGGGCCGCTTCTCTGGGAGTAATCCTGCGCAGGATGCCGTCATCGACGACGCCGAGTTTGTCGGCATCGCTTGAGACGAGGGTGATGGAGATCGATTCGGGATCAAGAATCTTAAAAACCTCAAAGGACATGTTCCCCGCTACCGGATTGTACTTTCCATCAACGCTCTTGACATACCCCTTCTTTTCCAGCGACGCCAAAACGGATTTAAGTCCGTTTTTTTTATAAAAACTTTTTATCTGACCAACCGACAAGCGCTTCCCATCCTGTTGCGTGCCAAAAATTTTTTTCCTGCGATTCCTTACGAGCAAGTTGAGTAACTCAATTTCCTCCTTGGTACATTTTCCTTTTAAGCCGAGATCCCAAGAATGAATGGCCTTGCCATTTCTATAATCAATGAACCGGTAGCCGGCGAGCTTCCCGAAGTCGGAGCCGATGACCCCCCGCAGGGCGTCGGTAAACTGCTTCGAACACAGGTACTTTGCGTCAACGCTTTTTTCAAGGATGTCGCGCACGACCCTAAATCGCCTGGAGTAATTCTTTGAAAATTGCTGCCGAAAATCTTTGAACGCATGGCTGTCGGGGGCTCCCTTATCGGAAACAAGTGACATTTCCGGTTTACGCCCGAGCATGCCCGCAATGTAGATGCGAACGCGATTCTGCGGTACGGAAAAATTCGAACTGTTGAGGAGAAGCGGGGTAACCCCGTATCCCAACTTTTCCAGCGCCTTGATGATCGTATCGAACGTCCTTCCTGCATCATGCGTCGTTAAACCACGCACGTTCTCGAGCAAAAAAAACTTCGGCTTGTACCTGCTTAAAATCCGCTCGATTTCAAAAAACAACGTGCCCCTGGTGTCCCCGAACCCCTTTTGCTTTCCTGCATATGAAAAAGGCTGACAGGGAAATCCCGCGAGCAGGCAGTCGAAAGAAGGAATGTCTTTGATGCCCTTGATGTCGCCCTGCGGGATTTCTCCAAAATTCAAAGCGTAAGTCTCGCAAGCTTTTTTGTCTATTTCCGAACTTAAGACGCATTCGGTTTTTATGCCGAATTCAGCGCACGCTTGCTCGAAACCGATTCGGATGCCCCCCGTGCCCGCAAATAAATCGATAAACCTCAACTTCATAGTGAGTCCTTGATGAACTCGGCCAAAGTGTCGAACTCGCTTTCCGAGTACGCGACGGTGCAGTCACTGTACTTGCAAATGTTGGATATCGCGCTTTTTCGCTGAAAATTTCCCGCCCCATCCACTACATACGCAATCCGATGTCCGAGACCGTGCATGAGATCGAATCGCGCTTTCGCCTGGCCGGATTTTCTCTCAATGGTGCTGTTCGTGGTGACTTGAAACGTCACCTCGACGCCGACGGCCTTCCGTCCTTTTGTCACCACGACGTCAAAGGGAATGTCCTTCTGGTTTCCGCCAACGCTGATTGACCCATTTCTTTGGACCGAGTATCCCCTCCCTAATTTTGCCCGCAAACTTTCAACGACGAACGTTTGGGCGACTTGACCCAGCGCATTCGCCTGCGCGCCGCCGGTAATGCGGCTGACCCAAATGTATTTTTCCTTCGTGTATTTTTCCAGCTCAACCTTACGTCCCAAAAGACTGCCGACTTCGCATTTTGACAGGGTCTCGGCCGCGGTCTCGTCCAGGCAAGCAGAACCAAAAAGCAGGATGGCGATGACATCCTCTTGCGTCTCGTCGAGAAGATCATCGACAAGGAGCCCCTTTCCGTCCGCGCTGAGCACGGCGTTATTCAACGTCCGTCGTAAGGGCAATTTCTTAAAGGCGTATTCGTATTTTTTCCCTTCCCATGCATATTCAAAAAAATATTTTCCGTCTTTTTTTGAAAACACCGATGAGAATTGCCTGTTTAAGCGCTGCAATTGCTCGCCTCCGAAATCAGAGAGCACGATCAAATGCTTCACGAAAAGATTTGACGGAAATTTTGCGGCCCTGATGACAGAAAAAATTTTTTCCGTATCGCCGTCAATCAGGCAAAGCAGCGACAAAAACCTCTCCTGCGAGCGCAATAGCAAGGGAATAATGCTGGATTTTTCTTCCAGGGCGGACAAGTGGCTTGGCCACCACATGATAGCCTTGGCCTCAAGCTCCTCAATGGTTTTTGCGAATTTTTTCGACATACATGCCACCCAGGCTATCCGAATGATACAGGCGCATGACGTTTATCGTAAGGAGCGCGAATCGGTCAAATGTGGATAAGATTTTACATCAAAAAAAGGTCCGGCATGCCGGACCTTTTTCCTCTAGCGCTTCGCCCACTGGGGGGCCTTGCGCGCCTTCTTGAAGCCGTACTTTTTGCGCTCCTTTTCGCGGGGATCGCGGGTCATGTAGCCGAGCTTCTTGAGGGATTTGCGGTAGTTGGGGTTGAGCTCGACGAGGGCGCGGGAGATGCCGAGGCGGGCCGCTTCGGCCTGGCCGCGCATGCCGCCGCCGGAGACCTCGAGCTTCACGTCCATCGTGGCATCGCCGCCGACGAGACGGAGCGGGTTCATCACTTCTTCCTGGAGGTCATACACCGTGAAGTACTGCGCCATCGGCTTGCCGTTCACGGTCACCTCGCCCTTGCCGCCGACCCAGACGCGGGTCTTGGCGACGGAGCGCTTGCGGCGGCCGAGCGCGTAGACGTATTCGCCGGAGGAGAGCTTCTTGGACGGCGCTTCCATGGCGGGCGCTTCGGCGGCGGCCATCGCAGGTTCCGCGGCGACGGCGGCGACCTTCTTCGGCGCGGCAACCTTGGCGGCAGCCGGCTTCTTGGCGGCAGCCGGCTTCTTGGCCTTCGGGGCTTCGGCGGCTTCGGTGGTTTTCTTGGTCGTCATAGCATCTAGTCGTTATGCACCTTGAGCCGCTTCATCCGATCCTTGCGCTGGCGGTTCTTCGGAAGCATCGAGTAGACCGCGTGCTCGATCGCTTCGGCCGGATTCTTGGCCATGACGGTCTTGAGCTGGGTCTTCTTCATGCCGCCCGGGTAGCCGGAGTAGGCGTAGAACACCGTGCCCTCCATCTTGTTTCCGGTGATGCGGACCTTCGCGGCGTTACGGACCTCGACGACGTCGCCCGCGTCGATATGCGCCTCGTAGGTCGGCTTATGCTTGCCCTGGAGGAGCTTCGCGGCTTGGCTCGCGACGCGGCCGATGGACTGGCCCTCGGCGTCGATCTTCACGTTTTCGCGTTTGATTGCTTTTTGCGGCATATGCGTCAATTACACCAGTTCGATCTGGATCATCTCCGCCCCGTCGCCCTGACGGCGGACGAGGTTGGTGAGACGGGTATAGCCGCCCTTGCGGTCCTTGTAGCGGGGACCGAGGACTTCCATGACCTTCTTGGCCGCGTTCTCGTTGTTGTAGAGGAACGCGCTGACCTTGCGGCGGCCGGTAAGCGTGCCGGTCTTGCCATCGGTGATGATGCGCTCGACGAGCGGACGAACGGCCTTGGCCTTGGCCTTGGTCGTCTTCACCTTCTCGTAAAGGATGACGCTGGTCGCCAAATTGCGGAGCAGCGATTCGCGCGGGCCCTTCTTCCTGTCGAGGATTGTTCCTGAATTGCGGTGACGCATAGCAGTGATTCTAACGTGGGAGTCATTTCCGGTCCCGAGAACGTCTCGGGACCGCAGTGACCCCGCGTAAGGGGTTATTTCTTCTTCTTCGGGGCCTTCTTGGCCTTTTTCTTCTCGCCGTCGTCATCGGCAGCCTCGTCCGACGCCTCGGCCTCTTCGGCCGCGGCCGGCTCTTCGGCGGCTTCCTCAGTCGCCTCTTCGGCGGCAGGCAGCTCCGCGGACGCGCCGCGGTGCATGACCAGGCTGAAGTGGTCGAGGAGGATCTTCACCGACTGGTCCACCGCCTCGTCGGGCGAGATGGTGCCGTCGGTCTCGATGTTCATGATGAGCTTGTCGTAGTTCGTGATCTGGCCGACGCGGACGTTCTCGACGCGGTAACCGACGTCGCGGACCGGCGAGTAAATGGCGTCGATGGCGAGCATGCCGAGCTCGTTCTTCTCCTTCGAGCGTTCCTCGACGGTGACGAAGCCGCGGCCCTTGTTGACGAAGATCTCCATCTCGAGTTCGGCCTTCTTGTCCGTCATCGTGGCGATGTGGACGTCAGGGTTCACGATCTCGACTTCCGACGTCGCCTCGATGTCGGCGCCCGTGACCTCCTTGTCGCCCTTGGCGCGGAGGTGGAGGCGGACCGGCTCGTCGGTGAAGACGCGCAGGCGCAGCTGCTTGAGGTTCAAGATGACCTCGAGCGTGTCCTCCTTGACGCCGGGGATGGCGGAGAACTCGTGCTGGGTGCCCTTGATCTTCACGGCGGTGACGGCCGCGCCCGGAAGCGAGGACAGCATCACGCGGCGAAGCGCGTTCCCGAGCGTCGTGCCGTAGCCGTGAAAGCACGGCTCGACCGTGAGAATCGCCTTGCTGGCGTCCTCTCCCGGGGTGAGTTCGATTTTCGACGGAAGTAAGATCTCTTCCATAGGGTTTGACGTAGTTCCTCCTAAAAATGAGTCGCTTAAAGGGACGTTTACCTCGAGTAGAACTCGACGATGAGCTTCGGATCGAAGTTCTGCTTCAGCTCGTCGCCTTCCGGCCGGTTGAGCACCTTGCCCGTCTTCTTCGCGGCCTCCAGGTGGAGCCACGACGGGGGCTGGTGCTTCTCGAGGCGCTGGGCGTCATCGGCGAAGAGCTTGCTCTTGTCGATGTTGGCGGAAAGGGTGATGAGATCGCCGGGCTTCGTCTGGTACGACGGGATGGTGATCTTCTTGCCGTTCACGCGGATGTGGCCGTGACCGACCAGCTGGCGCGCGAGGGCGCGGGACTTCCCGAAGCCGAGGCGGAAAACGATGTTGTCGAGGCGGAGCTCGAGCATCTGGACGAGGAAGCTTCCGGTGTTACCGGTCTTCTTGGTCGCCTTGACGAAGTAATTGTGGAACTGGCGCTCCATCAGGCCGTAGGTGTTCTTGGCCTTCTGCTTCTCGCGAAGCTGGATGCCGTACGGCGTCGGGCGGGTGCGCGACGTCGGGCCGTGCATGCCCGGCTTGAAAGGGCGCCGCGAAACGGGGCACTTCGGGGTGAAGCACTTGTCGCCCTTGAGGTAGAGTTTCTCACCCTCGCGGCGGCACTGTTTGCATTTCGGTTCAAGACGTCGTCCCATAGCTTTATTTTAGACGCGGCGCGGCTTAGGAGCGCGGCAGCCGTTATGCGGAATCGGAGTGATATCCTTGATACCCGTGACGTTCAGGCCGTTCGCGTGAAGCGCACGGACTGCGCCTTCGCGGCCGGAACCGACGCCGCAGACGAACACGGCGACCTCGCGGAGGCCGGTTTCCTTCACCTTGTCGCAGACGTCCTTGACGATCATGCTCGCGGCGTACGGGGTCGACTTCTTCGGCCCCTTGAAGCCGACGACGCCGGCGGACGACCAACCCAGCACGTTGCCGTTCGTGTCCGTGAGCGTGACGATGGTGTTGTTGTACGTGGCCTGGACGTACGCCCGGCCCGAGGACACCATTTTGACGGCCTTCTTTTTCTTGCCGCGAGCGCGCGAAGCGGCGCCGGCCTTCTTGGCCTCGCCTTCGGCGGTCGCAACCGCCGGTTCCGCGCTCGTCATGGTCTTTTCATCTGCCATAGGTGGAGGTTCCGTCTTCAATGCTTATTTCTTTTCTTGCTTGGTGCGGCCCGAGCCCATCGTCCTGCGGACGTTGCCGCGTACCGTGCGGGAGTTGGTCTTGGTGCGCTGCCCGCGTGCCGGAAGGCCCTTCATGTGGCGGGAACCGCGGTAGCTGCCGATCTCCTTCAGGCGCTTGATGCTCGCCTGGGTCTCGCGGCGAAGTTCGCCCTCGACCTTGTAGTTCTTCTCGATCTCGTCGCGGAGGAGCTTTTCCTCGGCGCCGGAGAGGTCGGCCGCGCGGGTGTTCTTGTCGATCTTGACCTTCTTGAGGATTTCCAAGGCGCGGTTGCGGCCGATGCCGTAAACGTACGTCAAGGCGATTTCGATGCGCTTGTTCGGAAGGGTGATGCCGGCGATGCGTGCCATACTCTAAAGGTTAGCCCTGACGCTGCTTATGCTTCGGCGTCTTACAAACGACGCGAAGACGCCCGAAGCGCCGGATGATCTTGCAGTTCCTGCAAATTGCCTTGACGGAAGCCCTGACTTTCATGGTGGTCGGTGTCGCGCGTGCGCGATTTTAATATGGAAGCGGCGCACGAACCTTCAGTCGGTCCGTCCGCCGTAGCGCAGTCCCTTGGCGCGCTTAGTATCGATAAACGATCCTGCCTTTCGTGAGGTCGTACGGAGTCAGCTCGATTTTCACCTCGTCGCCGGGAAGCAAACGGATGCGATTCATGCGCATCTTCCCCGAGAGGTGACCGAGAATGATCTGACCGTTGTCCATCTTGACCCGGAAGGATGCCGCGGGAAGACACTCCTCGATGACGCCATGCATCTCGATGAATCCCTTGGAAACCGCCTGCGCGCCTTCGGTCTGAGGTTCCTGGCCCTTGTTCTTTTTCTTCTTATGTCGGTGACGTACGGCCATATTGACTGCTGTACTGTACCGAAACTAAAAAAAATTCGCAAGACGGCCCGGGTACGCCTTTGCATGCGGCTTACACCGCAGAGCCAGCCTATTGTAGCACTGATTTTTCCCCTGTCAAGGCGGGACGGGCCACGGGCGGTCGGGGGCGATGATTATTGTAAATTTAGCTAAAAAAACGGCCTCTGGCGCACTTGACGATTAGGAGTCGGGAACGATACTATCCCCTTCTCCTCGCGTAAAACGCGTGGAATCGTGGAGGGTGTCATGGAAAAAAGGGTGGAAACGGCGCGAAGGCGGTCGGTTTGCGACATCGCGCCGCTCATCGCTTCCAACGGCAAGAGCATCGAGTTCGGGCAGCAACGCGAACGGTCGGAAAAGGCGCTGGCCGGTTGCCGGCGGCCGCGCGTCCGCGATTGGCTGCTCGCGTCGATCCCGCTCGGGATCTTTTATGCGATGTTTCTCGCGCTCGGCGCCATCATGGTGACGTTCTGGTGGCGTGACGGCCTAAGCGGGTCCGAGGAGGGGTCGCCGTACCGCCTTACCGCCGCCATCGCCGCGGCGTTCGCCTTCGTCTCGTGCGCCGCGCTCTATCGCATCTCGCGTTTCCGGGCATGGCGCAAGGCCTGCGCCGAATGCGGGTCCGAGGAGCGTGCCTGGCACGAACGATTCCTGGCGACGCACCCGAAGGTGCGCAGCTTCGACAAGCGGCTCGAGGCGCTGCAGCACTTCTCGCTGAACGCCGAGGCCGGCGCGGACATCGACGAGGTGGTCGTCGGCAAGTACGCGGAGGAACGCGCCGTGCTCGACCGCGAGCTGCGGACGCTCTATCGCGAGCAGGCGCTGCGCCTGTTCGAGAAGGCGGTCGACGAATCGACCGACGGGCGGTATCGCGACACGCGCGACGTGACCGACCTGCTGTTCGTCCATCGCGCGCGGCACGACGACGCGGACCGGGAAATCACCGCGCTCACCGCAACCGACGAGCCGTCGCGCATCCGCGTCACCGGGACGATGCCGGTGAGCCGGCCGCCGGCAAACGACGACGGCGAGGAAGACGAGGAACGGGCGCCCGACACCCTGCGGTCGCGACGTGCATAACGAAAACCCCCGCTTCCGCGGGGATTTTTATTGGTGAAGCAGGGCAAGCCCTGCGGCTACAGTCGTATTTTCTGCTTTTCGCCGTCGGGAGGACGGCCGTTCTTGGAACGTGTAGCTGCGCGGCTTGCCGCGCTTCACTTATTGCACCACCGCCTTGATGCGGCGAACGCCGGCGGAGGACGCTTCTTCCTTCAGGATCTTGAACTTGCCGACCATGGCGGTGTGTTCCACGTGGGGGCCGCCGCAGATTTCCTTCGAGAAATAGCCGCGCTCGTCATCGCCGACCATGTAGACCTTCACCTTGTTGCCGAGCTGGGCGTACTTGTCCTCGAACAGGCCTATCGCGCCCGCGCCCTTGGCCTCGTCGACGGTGAGCATCGAGAAATGCACGGGGAGGTCCTTGGCGATCTGCTGGTTCACCATCTCCTCGACCTGCTGAATCTGCTCCGGCGTCATCTTCTGGCCGTGCGAGAAATCGAAGCGCAGCCGTTCCTGCGTGATGTTCGAACCCTTCTGCTCGACATGCTCGCCGAGGACGTTCCTGAGCGCCTTGTGCAGGAGGTGCGTCGCGGTATGCATGCGCACGACGATCTCCGAGTGGTCGGCGAGGCCGCCCGCGAACTTCTGCTCCGCGCCGGCGCGGGAGAGCTCCTGATGTTTCTTCATCGCATCCTCCCATTCGCGGGCGTTGACCTTCTTGCCGAGCGTCTCCTCGGTAAGTTCCATCGGGAAGCCGAAGGATTCATAGAGATAGAAGGCCGCGGAACCCGGAATTTCGACCGCATTCGCGTGCTGCTCCCCCACCTTATTCACTTCCTGGAGGCCGCGCTGGAGCGTCTGGCCGAATTTCTCCTCTTCGTTGCGGAGTTCGCTCGCGACGCGCTGGCGGTTGCCGCGAAGTTCGGGGTAGGCGTCACCGTACATCTCGACGACCTTGTCGGCGATGTCGGCGGTGAACGCGCCTTCGATGCCGAGTTGGCGGCCGAAACGGACCGCACGGCGGATGAGGCGGCGGACGATGTAGCCCTGATCCGTGTTCGACGGCGTGACGCCGCGGCTGTCGCCCATGATGAACGTCGCGGTCTTCACGTGGTCGGCGACGACGCGCATGGCGCGGACGGTGTCGGCGTCATGGCGGTAGGATTTTCCGGACACGCGCTCGATCTCGGCGATGAGCGGCGTGAAGAGGTCGGTCTCGAAAACGGTTTCGGCGTTCTGCAACATCATCGCCATGCGCTCGAGGCCCATGCCGGTATCGACATTGCGCTGGGTGAGCGGCTCGAACGTCCCTTCGGCCGTCTTGTTGTACTGCATGAAGACGTCGTTCCAAATCTCGACGTAGCGACCGCAGTCGCAGTTCGGATGGCACGCTTCGCTCCCCTTCCACGCGGGCGCGTGCGCCTTGGGGTCGGCGAGGTTCAACGTGTCGTAAAACATCTCGGTATCGGGGCCGCACGGGCCGGTCTGGCCGGCGGGTCCCCACCAGTTCTTCGCCTTCGGGTATGCAAAGACGCGCTCGCCGAACTTGGCGTCGATGCCGTCTTCGGCATACTGCGCCTGCCAGATGGCGACGGATTCATCGTCCCTCGGCGCGTCGGCGTCGCCCTCGAAGACGGAAACGTACAGCCGCTTCGGATCGAGGCCGAACCCCTCTTCTTTTGACGTGAGCAGGCGGTAGCTCCAGGCGATGGCGTCATCCTTGAAGTAGTCGCCGAGCGACCAGTTGCCGAGCATCTCGAAGAACGTCAGGTGGCGGTTGTCGCCGACCTCGTCGATGTCGCCGGTGCGGACGCATTTCTGGCTGTCGGTGAGGCGGTTGCCCTCCGGATGCTGCTCCCCCATCAGGTACGGGACGAGCGGATGCATCCCCGCGGTCGTGAACAGCACGGTCGGATCGTTTTCCGGGATGAGCGAAGCCGACGGGATGACCTTATGGCCCCGGCTCTCGAAGAATTTCAGGAATGTCTTTCTTATTTCGTTTCCGGTCATAACGGTGAAGCGAGGCAAGCCTCGCGGCTACTCCTCCTCATTTTTGCACTGTCACTTGCACTCCCCGCTCATGTCGCCGAGACAGCGGTAGTTCGCCTCGGTGCCGTTGAGGAAAATCTTGAACTTCGGGCGGAACCGCTTGATGGTGTGCTCGAGTTGGGCCTTGATGCGCGGGTCGTCGCAGACGCCGCCGGAAGCGGTCTTGCCCTTGATCCAGACCTCGGTCGTCGTACCGTCGGTGCTCTGTATCTTCTCGACGGCGAGCTCGGACTGCCAGAGCGCGTTGTAGGCCTCGAGCACGTTCGCGTCCTTGCTCGCGAACAGCGTGGCGAGCGCGTCAGACACCACGCTGTCGGTCTGCTTGTCGCGGTGCGTCTTCACGTAGGCGATGCGGTCGTTGCACCCGAACGTCCCCGGAACGACGGTCGCGCCCGGCGGCGGTTCGACGCCTTCGGTGAGCACGAGCGCGATGGTGATGTCGTCGGTAAGCCGCTCGTTCTCCTCGTTGGTCTTCGCGGCGATCTTCTCTAGTTCTTCCTTGCTCTGGACGTAAGAATTCACGGGGACGGTGACCGGCGAGACGGCGTCCTCGGCGGCCTTGTCGGCGATTTTGAAGCAGCCCGCGCCGACGAGCACCATGAGGACCGGGATGGCGACGGCGGCGACTTTGGTGGAAATTTTCGGAGATGTTTCGTTGGTCATGGCACTTGGTGCAAAAAGGAATCCTGTGCGGATCCCGTCAGGCGCATCATAACGCAGTGCGCGAAAAAGAAAAAGCCGGCCGTGTGGGCCGGCGAGCGTCAGCCCGAGCGGAGCATCTGGAGGAACTGGTAGTCCCGGTAGGCGAAGAAACCCCAGAGGGCGGCCATGAAGGCGTTCATGGCGAGCGGCCCGAAGGCGCCGGCGGTCAGGGCGAGGACCGTGATCGCGGCATAGAGCGTCGCGAGAAGCGACGTGCAGCAGAACGATGCCCAAGCGAGGCGCTTGGCCTTCACGTGGTCGCCCTTCTGAAGCGCGCTGCGGCTCCAGAAACTGCAGATGATGGCGACGGCGAAAAGAATGAACGTGAAATCCATCGGAACTTCCTCCTGCGGGGAAAGACGGACGGGCACGGCGCTGTGCCGGACCACGGCAACCGTACTCTGGCGGCGTTATGCCGTCAAAGCCGGCCGGAAATGACGGCGCCGCCGAGACACTCGTCGCCGTCATGGAACACGGCGAACTGACCGGGGCTCACGGCGCGCTGCGGCGACGCGAAAGTCACGCGCAATTTCGCGCCATCCCTCTCGACGACGGCGTCCTGGAGGGGCTGACGGTAACGGATGCGGACCTTGCACGCGAGCGGGTATGCGGGCTCCCGTCCGGATACCCAATGGGCGTCCTCGGCGACGAGGCCCGGGGAGTGGAGCGCGGCGGGATCGTCCTCGTGGGCGACGACGAGCGTATTGCGCCGGACGTCCTTCTCGACGACGAAGTACGGCGCTCCCCCGCCGATACCGAGGCCGTGGCGCTGGCCGACGGTGAACGGCGCGATGCCGCGATGGCGGCCGACGACGCTGCCCGAGGTCGAAACGACGGGGCCCTGACGCGACGGGATTTTCGTCTCGAGAAACTGGGTGAGGTCGACCTTGCCGATGAAGCAGATCCCTTGGCTGTCCTTCTTCTCCGCGGTCGGCAGGCCGAATTCGCGCGCGAGGGCGCGGACCTCGGGCTTCGGCAGATGGCCGATCGGAAAGAGCGCCTTCGAGAGCTGCCGCTGATCGAGGCGGTGGAGGAAGTACGACTGGTCCTTGTTGACGTCGATGCCGACGCGCAGGCGGAACGTGCCGCCGTCCTCCGTGACGCGGGCGTAGTGGCCCGTCGCGACGGCGTCCGCGCCGAGCGCGAGCGCGCGGTCGAGGAACAGGCCGAACTTCACCTCCTTGTTGCACATCACGTCGGGATTCGGCGTACGGCCGGCGGCGTACTCGCGGACCATGTACTCGACGACCTGCGCGCGGTACTCGGCTTCGAAATCGAACGTTTCGAACGGGATGCCGAGATGCGTCGCGACGCGGAGCGCGTCCTGCCGCTCGGCCTTCCACGCGCACTCCCCCGTGCACGGATCCGCCTCGTCCGACCAGTTCTTCATGAACGCGCCGACGACCTCGTGCCCCTCGCGTACGAGCAAGGCTGCGGCGACGCTCGAGTCGACCCCGCCGGACATGGCTACCACGATTTTTTTGCGGCTGGGCTGCATAACTGAAAAGGCTATCATGGACCGACGTCATCAGCAAGGTTCAGAGGTTAAAGCTTCAAAGGCTAGAGCGCACGCGCTGAACCTCTAAGCTTTGAGGCTCTGACCTTGGCATCTTGACTTTTAGCCCATTTTAGGCTATGGTACGCCGTTTCGCCCTGAGAGGGCGGAGCAGAGGAGGAACACATGAACGACGGTATCACGCACCTCAAAACGCACCTTCTGGAAAACGCCCTGGGACGCCTGACGTTCCTGTTGCTGCCGATCGCCTGCGCGCTCATCGCGCACGGGATCGCGAGCCTGACTGGAGTGCCGCTCCTCGGGCTCGGCATGACCTGCATGGCGTTCGCCGTCTCGGGCGGCGTCGCTGCCTGGACGATGCTTGACGACTTCGCCGTGTGCGCGGTCGAGCGCGTCTACGAGCTGATGCTCCCCGTCACGTTCGCCATAGGCGTGGCGGCGTGGCTGACGCGGACGGAGACCGTCCTGTACGCAGCCGGAGCGATCGCGTTCTCCGGAATCGGCTTCCTCGCCGGCATCACGCCGGTGACCTGCCGCATCATCCACGATCTGCCGTCTCCGCGGTTCGGCGTCGCCGCGCTGCGCGGCGCGGCCGCGCTCCAGATCATCGTCACCGCCGGCGTCGTCACCCTCGCCGAGCCGCTCGTCGCCGCAGGCGTCGGCGGCGTCCTCTTCGCCCTCTGCGCCGCGCTCTACGCGTTCCGCGACCACGACGTCGCGGCCCCCGTAGTGACGCAGTGACCGCAACCGTCCCGCCTTGCCGGCGGGACGGTTTTTCAATATACGCAAAGACGGCCCCGCGGGGCCGTTTCATTTCTCGCCGTTCGCGAGCTTTTTGAATTCTTCCCAGGTCTTCGCGACGTGCAGGCGGTCCTCGACGTTCAGGAGCTTCGCCACGTCGTCCTCGTCGTAGAGCACGCGCTTGGTCTTGCCGGGCAGGAGATCGAGCACGCGGATGCGGTCATCGAGGAAAAGCGACAACCCGAGGCGGTCGCAATACCCGCGCTTCTCGTCGTCGCCGCCGCAGAAGTAGATGCGCTCGGCAGGAACGGCGTCATACACGCGATGCTTCAGCAGCCAGTCCTGCGCGTACCGCACGGACTCGGCGCGCCGCGCGGAGATGATGTACGTCTCGGCCTTGAGCGCTGCCAGCTGCTTGAGCGCCCCGGCGACCGGCGGCGCGGACGGGGTCATGAGCGTATACAGCTGGCCCTGCATCGCCTCAAGAGCCTCCTCGGGCACGTACTTCGCAAGCACGTTCGTATTCGCCTGCCACGGCTCGAGGACAATTCCATACTCAGCCGCCAGCTTGAGCTTATGCTCGCGGTGATCAATCAGTACTCCGTCCAAGTCGATGCCTATGCGCGGGAAGTGCGCCATAACAGACGGGGTTCACTTCAAGCATACGGTCCCCCTCCGCAGTTGTCCACAATGGGGGTCAGACCCCTCCTGTGGATAGATAAAAAAAGCCCCGCAATGCCGCGGGGCGCGTTACGGTTTCTTGCCCGCTTCGAGACGACGCTCGAATGCGTCAAGGACGAACGTGAGCACGTTGCTCGCGGTCTCCTCGGGAGACTCGTTCGACGTGTCGCGCCACGAGAGTTTGGGATCGTCGGCGAGCTTCAGCCGTTCCCAGACGCGCTGGTGGGCGTCGAGAATTTCGGCAATGGCAGAGGCGTTCATCGTCTCGCCGTCCTTTTTCGACAGCGCGTGCGCCTTCTCCCGCGCGAGCGAGATGTTCGCGTCGGCGACGAGGATGACGTGGCAGTCGAACATCGCGCGATTCACGTCGAGGAGGAAGTAATTCTCGACCGCCCGCTGCTGGGCGGCGGAAATCTTCTTCCGCATCCGGTTGTACTCCATCCGGATGACGACGTCGTAAATGGCGCGATCGAGGATCACGACATGGAAGCTCTTGTGCTTCGAGCCGTACGCCAGCTCCCGCGTCGCGGAGAGCGCGTACTCCCCCGTCTGGAG
Source organism: uncultured Gammaproteobacteria bacterium (assembly GCA_964407925.1). GTDB lineage: Bacteria > Patescibacteriota > Patescibacteriia > SG8-24 > SG8-24 > CAYOXM01. Next base: position 23,660 of record CAYOXM010000013.1, on the reverse strand, counting down.
GTTGTACTCCGGGTCGAGGCGTTTGGCCCACGTGATCGCTTCGGCGCCCTCCTCGGGCGCTTCGACCAGGAAGCCGTTGCGGCGGAAGAGCTGCTGCAGCTTCTCCTTCGTCGTGCTCTTCCCGGACTTCGGCGGCCCGGTGAGCTCGACGACGAACGGACGGTCGAGCCGCGTTTTTCGGACGCCGTCGGGGTCGGCGCGGCCGAGGAGGCCGGCGGCCCGTGATTCAAGGTGCGCGAGGTCCATCGGTTTCCTCCTGTGGATGAACGCGGCTATCGTACCGCGGCGCGGGGAAAAGAAAAGCCCCGCGAAAAGCGGGGCCGTTCAGCGGTCGCGGAGGCGGTAGCGGCGGAAGCCGTGGCCGCAGGGGCCCCGCTTCGCGACGTCCATCGTTCCTGCCGACGGGTCGAGGATGACGGACGCGACGGTGCAGGAATCGTCTGCGTGGCCGACGGGACGGAGCAGGCCGTCCTCGACCGACGACAGCGCGGCGCGGATCGCGCGTGTCTTGTGCGTGCGGCCGCTCGGCAAGAGCCGAACGAGCGCGGCATGGCGGTCGACCGAGGACTGCGACGGCCGCTCGCCCGCGCGGTCGATGCTCTGCGCGAGCGCGTGGTTCGTATGCGCCATGACGTGGGCGCCCGCCGAAGCAAGCATGGCCACGTCGTCACCCCCCGGACGGGCCTCGACCGCGAACATCGCGTTCTCGGACGCCGAGATGGCGGTAACCGCGTAGCCCATGAGGCCGTCGGGGCAGCGCGCGAACCGCGGCACGTCGCCGAGCGAGCGGGCGCGGTACAGGTCGCGAAGCGCGAACACAGTCGGGACGCCCTCCCTCCGCCGCGCGGGCGGGAACGAGAGCGAGTCCACGGCGAACGCCATCCCCGCGGCGTTGAGGCCGCAAGCGGGACCGGCAAGCGCGTAGGGGTACGTGAGCGCGAGGAACGCGGGTCCGTCGTCCGGCTTCGCGTCGACGATGACGAGCCGGCCGAGGTAGCGCGGCGGGTAGTCCTCGTTGTGTCCGAGGCGCAAACCCGACGGCGTGCGTACGGCGACGCTGGAGCAGTGATCGGTGCGCAGCCAGAGCTCGACGAGCTCCTCGTCGGCGGCGATGAAGAACAGTTCCCTGAACGGGATGCGCGCGCCCTCGGCGATGCCTTCCATCTCCGCGACGTAGCGGGGATAGGCCAGCCTCGTGTGCGGCAAGAAGTCGGACTCTGCAATGCGACGCACCGCGTCGGCGTCCTTCCCGAAGCGCTCGCGATAGCTCGCAATCGCCTCGTCGACGAGCTCGTGCAGGATGCCGCGGACGGCGCGGCCGAGATCCCGGCCCATGCGGCGCGGGCCGCCGCCCGTCACGACGGTGACGAACGGCCGGGAATCGGCAGTAACTTCCTTGGGCATTTGCCCTCCTTGTCGCGCCGAGGCGCGTGAAAAGGAACTGACGGGTCATCCTGCCACGGCCGGCGGCGACGGTCAACGAAAAAGCGCCCTCCGGAAACGGAGGACGCTTTCCGCATTCAGGCGGCAGGGGCGTATTTCGCGAACGCCTCCTTCGCGGCCGCGAAATCCTCGCGCAGGACGAAGAGGTGCGTCATGTCGATGGCTTCGTTGTACTTCTTGAGGAGCGACGAGAAGCGCTCGATGGGCTCGTAGACGCGCTGCGCCAGCACCTTGCGCCGGACGAGCATCGTTCCCGTGGTCGCGGGCGAGCTCTTCGAGAGGTACTGGTGCGAGGTGATTTCGAAGTACGGAACCTCGGCGTCCCTCAGCGAACCGATGACCTTCGCCATGAGATCCTTTTCCTCGGGCACGGCGTTCGCGGACGACAGGATCATCTTCGGCGGCTGGCGGTTCACGAGGCGGCGCGACCAGACGTTCTTCGGATCCTCGGCGGCCGTGAACATGCGCTCGATGATCGTGCTGTCACGGAGCCGCGCATATCCCTCGGCGGTGCCGGGGACCTCGAGCGAGAACTCGCCGGAATGGATGGCCTGCTCGAGGAACCAGTCGAAGGCGATGGTGGTCTTGTGGAGGTACACCTGCAGGAACATGTGGTAGCGCGCGAGAAGGAAATCCTCGAAGGCTCGCACCGCGGTCGCGTCGATGGTTCGCAGCAATCCCTTGTCGGGCAGTTCGACGACCCCGACGTTGCTGATCAGGTGATCGATGTCGTGCGTGCCGTAGGCGACGCCGGTGTAGTACGCGTCGCGCAGGAGGTAATCCATGCGGTCGCAGTCGAGTTCGCCCGAGATGAGCGAACGCAAGAGACGGTGAATGCCCTTGCTCCCCTCGTTCTCGCCGAACCGCTTGCGCCAGGCGTCCGACGGCACGACGCCGTGATGCACGAGCGACGCGATATCCTGCGCCTCGTCGCGCGAGAGCGGGGCGGAGTCGTCGGCGGCGAGCGCCGCGATGAGCAGGATGCTGTAGTCCTCGTGGGCGGCCTGACCCTCGCGCTTCGGGTTCACGTACCACCCCTTCGGAATGTCGAGGCTCGCGAACGGCGGCATGAACCGCTCGGAGACGTGGGAAAACGGCGGATGCCCGACGTCATGGAGCAGTCCGGCGAAGCGGACGGTCTGGCGGAAATAGGCGAGGTCGTCGTCGCTGAAGTGCCGGCGAAGGACGTCGCCGCTCGTCTCGACCATGCGCGCCCACATGCGGCCGGCGACGTGCATCGCGCCGAGCGCGTGCGTGAAACGGTCATGCGTCGCGCCGGGGTAGACGATGTACGAAAGGCCGAGCTGTCGGACTTGGCGCAGTCGCTGCACGAAAGGATGGTCGATGACCCGCTTCTCGCGCTCAGAGAAGGAAATCGTGCGATGGATGGGGTCGCGGATTTCGAACATATCCCTAAAATTCATCTCTTATTTCGCGCCATCCTCACTATTCTTTTATTTAAATGCGGTTCGGTGGCGCCTCTAAAACCTTACCCACTACCCCCAGTGAGCGCAACCGGCCGGGGTATCGCGCCGTCGAGCCAATCGGCGGCCTCGTCCAGGAGCGCGGCGTCGCGCTCGAACATCGTCGTGCCGTGGCCGGCCCCGTCGAGTTCCCTCACCTGCACCCCGGGCGCAAGCATGGCGAGCGTGCGCACGCTCTCAAAGGAGTATCTGTCCTCCGCGCTCGCCGCGAGGAACAACCGTGCGGCGCCGACGGCTTCGACCTCCTCGCCGGTCGTCACGCCCCGGTAGACGAGACCGGGAGAAAGCGCGAGCACGGCAGGCGTCTCGGGATGGCCGGCCGCCCAGGCTATGGCGAGATTGGCGCCGATAGACGCCCCCGCGACTGCGACGCGTTTCGCGTCGAAGCCGCGCCCGGCAAGCCAACGCATCGCCGCCGCGAGGTCGAGCGCCTTCGCCTGCTGTTCGGCGTCGGTGAATTTTTCATAAGCGAGCGGGCCGCGCGAAGAGACGACGCTCTCGCCGTGGCCGCGCAGGTCGATGGCGAGCGACGCGATGCCGCGGGCGGCGAGGGACGCCGCGAACGGACGCCAGCTTTCCTTCGTCGCCGGCATCATGTGCAAAAGCAAGACGGCGCGACCGTTGCCGGCGGGATGGAATTCCCCGACGATGGTCACGCCGTCTTCGGTTACGAATGCCGTTTTTTCGCTCATACGCCGCCTCGCCTCACTTCTTCTTGAGCGCGGGCAGGAGGTTCGTGCCCGCGCGGTAGTCCTTCAGGAACGACTCGATGGCGTCGGCGCCGATGAGGTAGCCGAGGCTGCCGCCGATATCGCCGCGGGCGGCGGCAGTCGGCACGCCGACGTAGTTGCCGCCCGCGTCGAACGCCGCGCCGCCCGACGTGCCGCTGTCGATGAGCGCCGACGTCTTGATGAGCGCATTCCCCACGCGGCCACTCACCACGCCCTGCGTGAAAGTGAAGGTGTCGGCGCCGATGCCCGGATAGCCGCCGATGAAAATCGGATCGCCGAGGTTCAGGTCGAGCGAGGAGGCCGTCGAGGCATCGAGATTCAGCGCGGGGAATTCCGGCGGCACCGCCTTCTGCTGCAGGTGCTCCGTGATCCGCATCACGGCGAGGTCGGACTTGTCATGCACCGCCTCGAGCGCCGCGATGTACTCGATCTTCGGCGGCTGATGGAGGTCGGACGTGAAACCGACGCCGCACAGGCGGATGAGCGTGCCGTCGTCGGAAAGCAGGAGGTGCTGGTTCGTGAGAATGATGCCTGCCTTGTCGATGACGGTGCCGGAACCGGTGTAATAGACGTCGCGGTCCTTGTTGTCGATGCAGACGATCTCGACGATGGACGCCATGACGGCCTCTATCGGGAACGGCGCCTTGGCGAGCGCGGCCTTGGAACGCTCGTCCGTCTCGGTCTGCCGGTTGGCCAGCTCGATGAGCTTCTCCTCGAGGACGAGGCGCGTTTCGACGTTCGCGGCGTCAAGCGCGAGAAACCGCTGCGCCATCACCGCCTGAAGACGGCGCGCGTCGGCCTCGTAGCCGCGCTGGACCTCGACGATCGCCTCATACCGTTCCAAACGGAAATATATCGCTCCGAGAAACGTCGCGAGCGCCGCGCAGCCGGCGATGACGGCGGCGCACTTGGCGTGAAACCTGAACCGCGGGTCCTTGAGGATGTTCATTTGGGGAGAACCTAGAACGTGATGACTTGGCCGGGCTTCCAGGAAGAATCGTCGTCGCGGTCGTCAGGCTCGGCGAGCGGCTCGGGCATCATCGGCTCATCCTTCGGTTCCGGTTTCGCCATTGCGGACGCCGGAGGCCGCTGCTTCTGCGCGTCGTCCGGTTTCTTTTCCTGCGCGGACGGGACGAGCGTCTCCTTGTCGTCGTCGGCACCGCCGGAAATGACGATGCGCGGCTTGTGCGACGTCGTCGGCAGCGGCCGCGCGCCGTCGACATGCACGGCGGCGGGCGGCGGCACGCGCGGCGGACGCGACGCCTGGTCACGGCCCTGTTGGCGGTTGCGGTCGTTGTTGCGACCGTCGTTGCGGTTATCCTGCCGCGGCGGACGATCACCGCTCTGCGGTTTGGAGCTGCGGCGATCCTGCTGCTGCGGCTGCCGACGGTCATCCTGTCGGCGCGACTTGTCCTCCGGCGGCCGCTCGGTGCGCGGCGGCAACGCCGAAAGTGAGACGGGCTTTTCGTCAGGAGGCGGCGGGAGCGGTTTCACTTCGGCACGAGGCGCGGGTGGCGGGGGCGTGCGCGGACGGTCATCGCGGCGCGGCGACGGCGCGGCAGCCCTGAAACGCTCCTGCACTTCGGGCGGCGCTCCGGGACCGGCGCCTGCGGGCGTGAGCCGCACGCCGCGCGGAAGCGTGCCGGCCTGCTTGGCCTCGAGATGCTCCTTGCACAGCCACGGCTTCGACCAATCCGGTTCGAAGGTGAGGTCCTGCGGCTTGCCGCAGACCGCGCATGGCACCTGATAGAGCACCGGCTTCTTTTTCTTCGCGCCGCCGAAACCGCCGCCACCGGCGGGCTCGGCCATTTCGCCGACGTCGGGCGACGACGCCTCGAGCTCCCTGATGCGCTCGGCGATGCTCTGTTCTTCCTCGTCTTCCGCGAGCAGCTGCTTGCCGGTGTCGGCCGTGCCATAACCGGCCCAGCGGATGACTTTCTCCTCGACGGTGGCGCGCTTCGACGCGTACCGTTCGCGCGACACCTTGATCACCTTCTCTGTCGAATCCGTGCGCTGGGCGATCGGCGCGAGCGTGTTCGCGGAAAACGGCTCGGACGACGCGCCATCGATCATCAGCTTCAGGTAAATCTGGAATTTCGTCAGGTTCACCAGATCCTCCGGCGTGAACCGCGGCATGAACTCGTTCTCCATGTACGCCGCGTCCGCCGCGCCGACGCGGAACGCGATGATCGTGCCGACGTTGCCGAACACGGCGTCACGGACTTCCTCCTCGAGCTGTTCGATGTACTGGTGCGCGACGATGAGGGCCAGACGGTATTTGCGCGCCTCGGAAAGGATGTTGGCGAACGATTCGGTGGCGAAGTTCTGGAACTCGTCGACGTACAGGTAGAAGTCCTGACGGTCCTTCTCAGGCATGTCCACGCGTTCCATCGCCGAAAGCTGGAGCCGCGTGATGATCATGGCGCCGAGGAGCCGCGAGTTCTCCTCGCCGATGAGCCCCTTCGAGAGGTTCACGATGAAAATCTTCCGCGTGTCCATGATTTCGCGGATGTTGATCGTCGACTTCACCTGCGCGACGATGTTCCGGATGATGGTTGCCGAAAGGAACTGGCCGACCTTGTTCTGAATCGGCGCGATCGCCTCGGTGCGGTACTTCTCGCTGAAGGAAGCGAACTCCTTCACCCAGAAGGTCTTCACGACAGGGTCCTGGATGAGCGAAATGACGCGCTTGCGGTATTCCTCGTCGGAGAGCAGGCGGTTGATGCCGAGAAGCGTGGAACCCGGGAAGTCGATGAGCGCGAGGATGGTGTTGAGCAGGATGTACTCCATGCGCGCCGACCACACGTCCGGCCAGATCTTCTTGAACACGCCCATGAGGCCGGCGGCGACGAGATGCTTCTGCGACTCGTCGGTAGTCTCGAGGATGTTGAAGCCGATCGGGAACTCCATGTCCGCCGGATTGACGTACACGACGTCGTTGATGCGGTGCGACGGGATGAAGTCGAGGAGCGTCTTGGCGGTGTCGCCGTGCGGGTCGATGTACGCCAAACCGTGCCCCGCGTGGATGTCGGAGAGCACCATGTTCTCGAGGAGCGTGGTCTTGCCCATGCCCGTCTTGCCGACGACGTACATGTGGCGGCGGCGATCGTCGGTCTTGATGCCGAACTTGCGGTTCTGATTGCGAAAATTGGTCTCGCCGAAAAGCGTCACCTCGTTCTCGTGGTCGTGGTCGTACGGAGGGGCGGTGAACGGCATACGCTAGGCGAAAGGAAGGTTATCGGGTAGCCCGTCGCCGTCCTTGTCGCCGCCGGTCTTGCCGTACTGCTTCGGCTCGATGACCTTGCGGGGATACCGGTCGTCGGTCGGGAGTGACGACGGCGGTTCGGCGCGCTTGGCTTCGGTCTTCTTCACGAGCGGCGCCTTCACCGTGCTCATCGGGAAGTGGTAGATCGTCGCGAGCTCCTCGATGTTCAGGACGAACGGCGGCGCGCCCTTGCCGCTGCGGTTGCGGTAATTGCGGACGATGGCGGTCTTCTTCTCGTTCTCGCTCCAACGCTGCCAGGGGTAATCCCCCTTCGGCGTCACCGCGCCGTAACCCTTGAAGGCGTTCATGTTGGTCGAGGAGAACTGGTTGAACGCCCCCTTGAGCGACGTGTAGCGACCCTTCGAGAAGACGTCACGACGGCCGACGTACACGACGCGGATTTTCGTGTTAAACCCGATTTTGGACGCCTTCAGCTGTATGGCCTCGAGCACGCCGCGCTCGCCCGGCGACAGCGCGAGCATCTTCGGCTGGTCGGAGGATTTCTTCGTCTCGCCCTCGCCGGAACCGAAATTCGCGAGCTGGGTCGCCGTCTCCTTAACGATCCAGAGCGGCGCCTCCATGATTTCCTCGCCCATCGACTTCTTCGCCGGCTTCTTTCGGCCGAGCATCTTGTCGGCGACCTCTTCGGCCTTTTTCTGCCAGCCGTCGTCCGTCGGCGTGATGAGCACCTGCAGCCAGATCTGCTCGCCGCGCTTCAGGTTCGAGAACACCTCGAGCACGGAGGAGATCGGATCCTTGAACGTCATCACTTCCGCGGTGCGATGCTCGAACATCGGGTACGTGCGGATCGGGTACGCGCTGGGCTTCTTGAGCGTGAATTCCGTGCCGAACGCGTCCCATTCGGGATGCGGAAAGACTTTGGGCACCTTGTCGGCGTAGTCCTGCACCTCCGTGATCTCCGCGTCGGGATACTGCGCGTAAATCGACGACTCGACGAGGTCGCGGTATTTCTTCGGGCAATGCACGACGTACTGCACGTACCCGTCGATGGAAACGATTTCGAAACTGAACGTCGGATTGAACTTGCCGAGCCAGTACTTCTCGTAGTTGTCGAAGCTCGACAGCGATCCGGAAAGGTGGCTGAAGATCTGTTCGACGGCGAGCGGCGTCTGTTCGTTCAGCTTCGGGATGTCGATGGCGAGAATCACGTGCTGAACGGTCGCGGCGTATTTTCCCTGGCGTGACTGGACCCACAGCAGCCAGCAGCCCTGGAGGAACACCCAGAGCACGATAATCCACCCGCCGTCCAAAAAAAGACGCGCCAAAAGCACGGGAAACGGCAACGCGCCGAGCTGGATGAAGTAGTCGAAATTGAATTGGATGGTCGGCATTGGCTAATTGCAGCGGAAAAAACGGGCGCTGAACGGCCATTCGATACCCTTATACTCTACCACAAATAAGGCGAAATGTCGACCCTCCTTCTCCGACAACAAAAAAAGCCCGCACAAGGCGGGACTTTAGAGGCGCACGGAGGTGACGGCATCGGCCGCCGCGATCAGCCGCAGCCGGTGACGTACGCCCACGGCATGCGCGGCGATCACGACGGTGTAGGCGAGCGCGCCCCATGGGCTGCCGACGCAGAACACTACGGCGAGCAGGACGCCATGCGTCGCGACCGCGGAAGAAATGATTCTCCCCGCCACGCCGTGGCCGTATTCCTTGCCGAACCGGTCGGCGACGATCGTCGCGGCGAATGACAGGTCGGACGCGCCGATCCACGCCGCAGTCGCGGCATCGGGCTCGTGCATCAGGAACGGCATCGCGAAAAACGCTCCGGCGACGGCCCAGATGCCCCCGGCGACGCCGTAGGTCGCTGACGCGTCCTCGTCGCGTATGCACGCGGCGCAGCTCACGAGAAGCGCGACGACCGCGGACACGACTGCGGCGCCGAGGCCGCGCGTCGAGGAGAACGTGCCGAGGAACGAGAACGTCCATGCGGCGACGGCGAAAGGGAGAAAGAACGAAAGCGAGAACGCGACCATGCGGCCGCTCCCCCGGTCAGGCGTCGGACTCTGCGGCATTCGGTGACCCTCCGGCACGGTATGAAGACGCCAAGACACGCTAGCGGAGCGGAGCGACGCGGTCAACTCCGAGGCGAAAAGCCGCGCGCCGGCATCCCGCCGACGGAACCCCCGCTGGCGGGGACAGACACCCGCCAGCGGGAAGGGTTCACGGTTCCGTTCGACGGGACGACCGCCGCGCGGCGTCTTTGGAGTGACGCTCCGCCGCGTGATTTTTTAAAAAACAAAAATCGGCCGGACGGTTCCGGCCGATTTTTCTCGTTTCAGCGCGACGACTTCTTCTGCATGACGACGAGCAGCGGCGAAGCCAGGAAGATCGAAGAGTACACGCCCGCCAGGATGCCGACGACCAGGGTGAAGGCGAAGGCGTGAAGCGACTCGCCGCCCCAGAGGAAGATTGCGACCAGCGGGAAGATGACGGTGAGCGAGGTGTTGATGGAGCGCGAAAGCGTCTCGTTGACGCTGCGCTCGACGATCTCCTCGAACGCGCCGCCCGAGCGGAGCAGGTTCTCGCGAATGCGGTCGAACACCACGATGGTGTCATGCACCGAGAAGCCGAGCACCGTGAGGATGGCGGCGACGAACGACGAGTTTATTTCCGCGTGGGCGAACTTGCCGAGGAGGGCGAACGCGGCGACCGGCAGAAGCACGTCGTGGAGCAGGCCGACGATGAGCGTCACGAGGCCGTACTTCCAGGACGCGACGGGGCGGGACACCTTGCGGAAGGCATATGCGACGTAGAGCGCGATGCCGAGGAGGACGAGCGAAATGGACCACACGGCCTTCTTGCGCAGTTCGTCGCCGACGGTGGGACCGACGGACTCGAAACGGTGCTCGTTCGCGCCGCCGAACTTCGACGACAGTTCGTCCTTGACCTTCTGATGGGTCTGCTCGTCAAGCGTCTTCATGCGGATGAGCATCTCCTTGTCGCCGACGGTCTGACTGACCGTCTCGCCGAGACCGAGTTCGGAAAGCACGGCGCCCACCTCGGACGGATGCGGCCGTTCGGCCGTGAACTCGACCTCCATGAGCGAGCCGCCGGTGAAATCGATGCCGAACTTCGGCGGAAAAATCGCGAGAATCGCGAAGCTCGCCGCGATGAGCGCGCCGGAGAAGAGAAACCAGACGTTGCGGTGCTTGATGATGGGAAGTTGCATGGCGGTGGCGGTTAGTTCTTCTCCCCTTCCGCCGCGGGCATCGTCTTGAGCGCCGGCAGGTAGAGATTCGGGTTCTTAAGCCAGCCCCATCCCGCGACGAGGCGGAGGAGGGTGCGGCTCACCGTGATCGCGGAGAACATCGACACCAGGATGCCCAGCGCCAGCGTGAACGCGAAACCCTTGATGAGCGACGAGCTGGTGTAGAACAGGATGGTGCAGGAGATGAGCGAGGTGAAGTTGGAGTCGCGGATGGAATTCCAGGCGCGCTTGAACCCCTCGTCGATGGCGGATCCGAGCGTCCTGCCGCGCAGGAGCTCTTCCTTCATGCGTTCGAAGATGAGCACGTTCGCGTCCACCGCCATGCCGACCGACAAGATGAAGCCGGCGATTCCCGAAAGCGACAGCGTGACGGGGATGAGCTTGAAGAGTGCGAGGTTGACGGCCGAGTACAGCGCGAGCGCGATGATGGCGATGAGGCCCGGCAGACGGTAGTACAGGAGCATGAAAATCGCGACGATCAGGAAGCCCATGAGGCCGGCCTTGAGCGACGAGTCGAGCGACTCCTTGCCGAGCGACGCGCCGACGGACTGCTGGCTCTCGAGCGTCACCGGGACCGGGAGAGCGCCGGCGTTCAGGCGACGCACGAGAAGCTTGGCCTCGGGGATGGTGAAGTTGCCCGAGATGACGGCGTTGCCGTCGCGGATCGGCTCGTTCACGGTCGGGATGCTGATGGGCTGCCCGTCGAGGTAGATGGCGACGGGCTTGCCGACGCTCCTGCTCGTGATGTCGGCGAACAGCTTCTTGCCCTCGTCGTTGAACTCGATGCCGACCTGGGGCTCGTTCGTCTGCGGGTGGAACTGCAGCGTGGAGCGCTTAAGGTCCTTGCCGGAGAGGGCGGTATTTTTCCACGGATCGGCCGCGGGCAGGTAGTCTGCCGCGCTCTTCGTCTTCACGAGGATGTGCCTGAGCTTGTACTCGTAGGTCGGCTCCTCGCCGGTCTTGTAGATGAGGTGGTAGCCGAACGGCGATTCGACGACGTCGGAAATCTTCCCCTTCTCGAGCGCGAAGGCAGGTTCCTCAAACGCCGCGACCATCGCGCCGCGGCCGAACTTGCCGAGGTCGCCGCCCGCGTCCTTGTTCGACTTGTCGTCGGAATATTCCTTGGCCTTGGCGCCGAAATTCGCGGGGGTCACCTCGCCCTTCACCTTGTCGATGATGGCCTTGGCTTCTTCCTTCGTGCGCGTCTGGTCGCAGCGCTCGGCGCCCTGCCAGCAGACGAGGATGTGCGAGGCCTGGACCTCCTTGCCGGCCTCCTTCTTTTCCTCGAACTTCACGACGTGATGGCCGTCGGCGTCGGTGACGAGCTGGTTCAGTACCGCGCCGGGCTTGGGATCCATGGCGTAGACGCGGGCGACGAGCGCGGAGTACGGCGAATCCTTGCTGACGAAGCCGATGTCGCCGCCGTTCTCCTTGGCAGTCGCGTCTTCGCTCTTTTCCTTCGCGAGCGCGTCGAAGTCGGCGTCCTTCTTGAGGGCGTCCTTCAGAAGCGCCTTGGCGCGCTTGTCGGCGTCGGCGTTATGTTCGTCCATCGCCTTTTTCTCGTCGGCGGTCAGTTCGCGCGCGGGCTGGTCGTTCGGTTCCTTGAACTCGAGAATCGGCGTCTCGCCGATGAGCTTGATCGCCTGCGAGATGTCCTTCACGCCGGCGAGGTCGACGATAAGCCGCCACGCCTCGCCCGACTTGTTCACTTGGACGATCGGTTCGGCCACGCCGAACGCGTTGACGCGGCGTTCGATGACGTCGCGCACGCCGGACATCGCGTCGCCGCGTTCGCCGTCGGGGATGTCCTTCATGTCGGCGACGTACACGAGATGCGTGCCGCCCTGCAGGTCGAGGCCGAGACGGAACGGCACGTTCCAAAAATGCGGAACGCGGATCTGCTCCGGAACTTTCGCCTCGCCGAGTTTCGCGTTAATCCAGTCGGCCTTCTTGTCCCACACGGAGGGATGGCTGACATTGGCTGACGCCAAGAGGAGAAGCAGCACGAAGGCGACGCCCTGACGCACCTTGCCCCGCGGGGTCTTGGGCACGATGAGCGAACCGAGAGCCGAGACGACGCGTGACACCGCCGTAGAAATGCCGGATTTGGCCATAGTCGGAGTTCGGAACAATAAAGAAAGCGCGCGTCTTCCGATGCGCAACGTTTCCACAACTGCCGATTATCCTAATAAAGGACGGGTTTAAAAGCAACTCGGCTTGCACCCACCGCCGCAGGAACCCGCGAATGCGCCCTGCTGCTCGGATCGGCGCATTCGCGAGCGGTTCACGGTTCCTGCGGAGGGGGTGCTTCGCTGGGGATGCAAAAACGGTCCCTGGCGGTCCCGTTTTTGAGATGAAGGATTCTTTTTAAAGAATCTCTGCCTAGGCTTTAGCCGTCGCCTTCGCTTCCTTATTCGCGAGCTGGCCGCAGGCGGCGTCGATGTCCTCGCCGAACGTGATGCGGTGCGTGACGGAGACGCCGTGTTTCATAAGGCGGTCCATGAAGGCGGAGCGCTGTTCGCGCGGTGAGGTCTCGAGAACGCCTTCGCCAGGCACGTCGGTGGTGTGGTATTTGATGAGGTTCACGTGATAGAGCGGGTACGTCATGAGTTTCGCGAGCTCGTCGGCGGTGTCGAGCCCGTCGTTCAGCCCCTTGATGAGCAGGTACTCGAACATCACCTTGCGCTTGGTCTTTTGCACGTACGCCTCGACCGCAGCCATGAGCTTCGCAAGCGGGTAGGCGCGGTTGACCGGCATCATTCGCGTGCGCAATTCGTCGTTCGGCGCGTGGAGCGAAATGGCGAGGTTCACCTGGAGGTCCTCGTCGGCCATGCGGTTGATGCCGGCGACGATGCCGCAGGTCGAAATCGAGATGTGGCGCGCGCCGAGACTGAATCCCTTCTGGTCGTTCAGGATGCGGATGGCCGCCATCACGTTGTCGTAATTGTGCATCGGCTCGCCCATCCCCATGAACACCATGTTGGTGACGCGCTCGCCACGCTCCTTGAGCACGCGCCCGAAATGAAGCACCTGATCGACGATTTCCTCGGTCGTGAGGTTGCGCTTCAGTCCCATCGTGCCGGTGGCGCAGAAGCTGCACTTCATCGGGCAACCGGCCTGCGACGACACGCAGACGGTGTTGCGTTCGCCGTAGTGCTGCATGAGCACGGTCTCGATGAGGTTGCCGTCGGCCAGCTTGAACGCGACCTTCGTCGTATCGCCGCGCGTCGAGGAGGAACTTCGTACGACCTCGAGGCTGGACATCGGCACGTCGGCCGTCAGCCGTTCGCGGAGTTGCACCGGGAACGTGCTGGCCTCGCCCCACGACGAAATCAGCTGTCCGTAGACGGCCTTCTTCGCCTGGTCGAGACGGTATTTCGGCTCGCCGGCATTCTTCAGGGCAGTTTCGAGGCGCGCGATATCCATAGAACCGCTCACGATACACGAAAAACGGCATTTTGGCAAGGTGTGCGACCCCAGTGACGCAACCCGCGACGTGCTCTTCAAAAATGGCCTTATTTCTGATAAAATACTAGGCGTATCCTATGCCCAAAGAAACGTCGAAATCACTGCCGCCCGCGGCACGGAAAAAAGCCGAACGCCTGCAGGCGGCCTATGACGCCTTTCTCGCTGAAATGGGGGTATTGAAAAAAGAACGGCGCGAACTCCTCGGACGCATCCGCGAACGGCTCGAGCGCGGCAAGATCGACGAGTTGCGGAAGAACATCGAGAAACTCACCTGACTATGAAAAAACGGGAACAGGCGTCCGGTAAACCCGCGGAAGAGGTGGCAGACGGCTCCGCTGAGGATGCGGCGCGCGAGAGCGGCGTCCGCGAACGGGAGGCGTCGCCGGAGATGTCCGCCGAGGAAGCGCGCGACACCATCGTCGAAACGCGCGAGGAGATCGCGCGGGAGGTCGGACGCGAGTCCGGCGGCTTCGTGCAGGACATCCAAGAGCAGCTGGCCGACATCCAGCGGGAATACGACGCGTCGATCAAGCCGGAAGAACGCGCGGACGCGCTGTCGCTCGAGTCCGGCGCCGCCGACGCGGCAGGACGCTTCGAGCGGGCCGCCGACGCGGCGACGGAGGAACCGGAGAACGTCCGTGCGCTGACGAGCACGCTCGCCGAGACGGAGGCGAAGCTCGCCGAAATTTCGGCAATGACGGAATTCATGAACTACCCTGGCGGCGAGCGCGGCGCGACGTTCGAAAAAGAATGGCTGACGAAACGCGTCGCCGACCTGAAGGCCGACATCGCGGAAACGGAGAAGGCGAACCAAGCCGCGCTGCTCGAGGCGTTGCCGAAGGGCGAACCCGCGAACGACAACGCGTTGCCCGAGGGCGACCGCGAGGCGATGCTTCCTCCCGCCCCCGACGTCGCGGGCGCGGCGCAGGAAAGGATGAACCTCGAACGGATGCTTGCCGCGCTGCCGCCGGAGACGGCGGCCAAGGCGCTCGAGGCGTATGACGGCGCCGACGAAGGCGCGTTCGGCGGCATCGCGTCGAAGGGCATCCTGCCCGACGGTTCGGTGCGGCTCGCGTACGCCGACGGCACGATCGTCGAAATGCGGGCCGACGGGAAGAAACTGTCGAACCGTCCCGAAAAGACCGGCGGCGAGCCGTTCCCCGCGTTCGTCGAAAACGCCGAAGAATTCCCGACCGACGATAACGAGGCGGTTCCGCTGCTCACGCTGGAGTCCGACGTCGCCAGCCTCGAAGAGGCCATCGGCGAACTGCAGGCGGCCGAGCAGCGACCTGAGGTCCGCGACCGCGTCGATGCGCTCAGCGCGCAAGCCGAATCCATGAAGCGGGCGATACGGAAAAAAAATACTCCGGAAGGGATCGCCAAGGAAATCGACGCGCTCAGGGGGCACATTGCCGAAGCCGAGGCTGACCTGAACCTCGCGCCCGAGGACGAACGGGCGGCGTACGCGGACCTCATCGACAAGTGGAGCAACGACCTCATCTCGCTCGAGGAGCGGCGGCGGGCGTCCGGTCCTGACGACGGCCGCGATACGGTTCCCGATGACGCCGAAAGGATGACGCTCGAGGACGATCCGCGCTTCCAGGAGCTGCTCGAGGAAAAAAGCCTCGACCTCCTGCTCGACGGGTATCGCGGCTTCGCCGAAAAGTACGCGATGTCGCTCGCGCCCGACGGCACGGTGATGACGAAGGACGGCCAGCGCACCGGCAAGGAGCCGAGCGAGTTCCTCACGGACGGCGACAAGGAGGTCGTCCGTCAGCAAGCGAAGGAAATTTTCGGCTACCGGCATCCCGCGGACAAGGCGCAATACGACCGCGAAAGCGACCCTGACGCGCAGCAAAAGGCGGCCTGAAGGCCGCCTTTTTCATGCCGGATACGTGACGAGCTCGTCGTGCACGCGGAGGTCGTACGCGGTTATCGTCTCCTCGCCCGCGAACGCGAATTCGCCGGTGAATTTCTTTCCCGCGAAGAAAAGCGGGAACCAGAACCTGTCGTCGGGCCACATTTCGCCGAACGGGATCGCGTCCTCGGCGAACCACCGCGGACGCATCTCCTCGGTCTCCCCCGCCTCGCCGTCCCACGCGTCGACGCGGAACACGTGCACCTCCATCGCGACGGGATCCTCCGCGAAGGTAAACGTGACGAGTCCGACCTGTTCCATGTCGCGCGCGGTCAGTCCCGATTCCTCGCGGAGCTCGCGCCGCGCGCCCTCTTCGATCGTCTCGCCCGACTCGACCTTGCCGCCGAAGCCGTTCCAACGGCCCGCGCCGAACCCGCGTTTCTTCATGCCGAGCAAAACCGCGCCGTCTTTGCGGACGAGGCAGAGCGTCAGTATCTTTTTTCGCGCGATCGGGGTTGACATGCGGTGATTTTCCCGTATGATGCACCCTCGCACCGAACCGCGCAACGCGGCATCAGAGAAGGAGGTCCGATGCGCAACGTCATTTACGCGCTGGTCGCCCCGAGCGGCGCCGGCAAAAGCACGCTCATTCAGGAACTGATGAAGGCGATGCCGAAAACGTTCGGCGTCGTAAAGTCGACGACGACCCGGCCGCGAAGGCCCGGACCCGAAGACGACATCTTCTACACCTTCGTCGACGACGCCGAGTTCGACTGGCGTCTCGAGAACAACCTGTTCGTCCAGCACGTCCGCTACGGCGGCAACCGCTACGGCACGGATCACCGGGACGTCGACAGCGTGTTCTTCCGCGGCCTGCACGGCATCTGCGCCATGACCGAACAGGGCGTGATGAACGTCCGGAACGGCGGCTACGAGGTCGCGGCGATGCGCATCATCCCGACCGGCCCGTACCAGGGACGGGACGAAGCGCGCGCCAGGGACGACGCCGCACGCGCGCAACTGGGATTCCTCTGCGACATCGAGTTCGAAAACTCGTTCGAGCCCGGCGGCCTCGCCAAGACGCTCGACGGCCTCATGACGTACGTGAGCGCCCACATGCTGGGCCTCGCGAAACGAAACGCCACCCCGTGAAGGGCGGCGTTTTTTCTTTCGGACGTTCAGGACGGGACGGCGTGGCCGAACGCCTCGTCGTCGCGGTCGGCATCGGCATCGGCCTTCGTCGCGTGCACGCGGCCGTCGATATGGTTCGGCGGCGCGTAGACCGTCCAGATTTCGAGCGCGGCCGCGCCGACGTTCATGACGTTATGCCGCGTGCCGGGGGTGACGACGAGCGCATCGCCCGCGCTGAGCGGCGATTCCTTGCCGTCGAGGACGGCCTTCCCCTCGCCGGAGAGGATGAAGATGGTCTGCTCGACATGGTCATGCGTCTCCTCGCCGATTTCGCCGCCAGCGGGAATGCGCATCGCGACGAGCTGGCTCTTCGCCCCGGTGCACAGCACTTTCCTGAAGTTCGGATTCTCGCGCGTCTCGCGCGCGACGTTCGTGATGAAAGACATGGGGGGGTTCAGACCTGATCGAGGATGACGCGGCCTTCGAATCCGCCGCGTTCCTCGGCTTTCTTAATGCGCAGGACTTCGAGTTCGTTCTCGTCGCACTTGAGGTGGCAGGCGATCGCCCTCACCACTTCGAGAACGTCCGCGAGTTCCTCTTTGCGCTCGTCGATATTCTCAGCGCGGGCGAACTCGTGCACCTCTTCCGCGAGCTTCTCGACCAGCTTGTGCCAATACTCCTGTTCGTCTGCCTTTCGGACGACCGGGCACCGCCCCTCGAGACGGATGATTTCGGGAATCTTGTCTCGGACGAGTTTATTGTACTTTTTCGGGGTGTGCGTCATGAATTCAGCCTTAAAAGCGGCAAACGTGAGGTGAACCCCTTGACTTTATCACACTGCGGTGCTATAGTACTCCCTTGTGCAATCGTGCTTCGCGCGAAGGGACCTCTCCGAGAGGGCGCACAGGCCCAGGAGTTTTGGCAGGAGTCAGCAACGACGTTAACCAGCCTGAACCGGAACTTCATCCCTCGCGCCGGCCCCGAGACCCGCCCATGCGGTCAGACGGGCAGAGAAGAAAAAACAACCGAGAGCATTCCACAGGAAAGGATGCACGCTATCCCGAAGCTTCAGCAGGACCAAGTAACATTGTCACGCCTGAACAGGACCTTCAGCTCTCAAGTTAAAAACGCGGCCGCGAGGCCGCGTTTTTCGTTCCTTGACCTCGCGGCCGAGGCGCTGCACATTATAGCGGTCCTTTCCAAAGGAGTTCACCATGGGCAAATCCACCAAGGTCATCGCCGAGTACGTCTGGTTGGACGGCTACGAGCCGACCCCCGGCCTCCGCTCGAAGGCCAAGATCATCGCCGGTCCCGTGAAGGGCCTCGGCGACATCCCCGAGTGGGGCTTCGACGGATCGAGCACTCGGCAGGCCGAAGGCAAGTCGAGCGACTGCGCGCTGAATCCGGTCGCCTACGTGCGCGACCCGATCCGAGGCGGCAAGAACATCCTCGTCATGTGCGAGGTCATGAACGCCGACGGGTCGGTGCATCCCTCGAACACCAGGGCGAAACTGCGGGCGCTCGCCGAAAGGCATGCCGCCGACGAGCCGTGGTTCGGCATCGAACAGGAGTACACGCTCCTCGTCGGCGACCGTCCGGCAGGGTGGCCGAAGAAGGGGTTCCCGGAACCGCAAGGCCCGTACTACTGCGCCGTCGGCGCGGGGAACGTCGCCGCGCGCGAGCTCGTCGAACGTCATCTCAAGGCCTGCCTCAAGGCCGGCCTCGACGTCTGCGGCATCAACGCCGAAGTGCTGCTCGGCCAGTGGGAGTACCAAGTCGGACCGCTCGGCCCGCTCGAAGTCTGTGACCAGCTGCTGCTGGCGCGCTGGCTCCTCGAACGGCTTGGCGAGGACCTCGGCATCCGCGTCAGCCTCGCGCCGAAACCGGTGAAGGGCGACTGGAACGGCACGGGCGCGCACACGAACTTCAGCACGAAGGCGATGCGCGCGAAGGGCGGCATCAAGGCGATCAAGGCCGCTTGCAAAAGGCTCGCGAAGCGCCACGACGCGCACATCGCGGTCTACGGCGCGGACAACGAGAAGCGGCTGACCGGCCTCCACGAGACCTGCGACATCAAGACGTTCCGCTACGGCGTCTCGGATCGCGGCGCCTCCGTCCGCATTCCGCTCGCGACGGCGAAGAACGGCCGCGGCTACCTCGAGGACCGCCGTCCGGCGGCGAATATGGACCCGTACCGGGTCTGCGCGGCGCTGCTCGAGACCATCCTCGGGTGAATAGCGCACAAGACGGCCATCGGCCGTCTTTTTTATTAAAGGCGCGTCCGAATAAAAGGCGGGCGCGAGCTACCGTGAAAATATATGAGGTGAGTAGCCCGCGAAGTAAGAGATAGATTTAAGATGTGAGGAACGCGCGAAATAAGAGAGTGATAAAAAGAAAAGCCGCCCGCGTGAGGACGGCGTTCAGGGAATGCGGACGAGGTCGGTACGGAAGTCCCAGAGGCTCCCGAGGATGACGTGCGCCTCGCTCAGGTTCGCCGCGGGCGAATGCTCGTGCGGCGTGCCGAAGACGAAGCAGCCTGCGGCGCGCGCGGAACGGACGCCGGTCGGCGAATCCTCGAACGCTACGCACCGCTTCGGATCGACGCCGAGGAGCGATGCGGCCAGCAGGTACGGCGCCGGATCGGGCTTGCGCGCCGCGAGTCCGGGCGTATCGGCCGTCACCATCGCGCGGAACAGCCCGGCGAGGCCGAATTTCCCGAGCGCCTTTTCCGCGTGCTCGCGCACCGCTGAAGTGACGAGCGCCGTCGGCACGCGATGCAGGCCGAACGCCATAAGGACGGCGTGAGCGCCGGGACGGAGCGCGAGGTCGCGGTCCATCATCTCGTAGGTGATGACCTTGTACTCCGCGAACCATCGGGCCGGGTCTTTCCCGAGCCCGTAATGCTCGCTCACGATCCGACAGCATTCGAGGTCGGGCTTGCCGATGATCCGCGCGTAGTCGAACGTCGCGAAGTCAGCTCCGGCGCGGGCGGCGAGTTCCGTCCAGGCGCGGTACAGGACCTGTTCCGTGTCGACGACCGTGCCGTCGAGGTCGAACAGCGCGGCCTCGAACGGCGGTGCGGGGTTTGCCAAAGGACGCTCCTTTCCGATGCGCGTACCTAATAAGAAAAAACCGCCCCTTGCAAGGGCGGCTGGCTAGAGCGGGACGTGCCGCGTGCCCCCGCCGCTCGCGAGCGGCGCATGGACGACGACGCCCTGATCATCGGCGAGGCGGCGGAAGGTCGGCGAGACGCGATAGAGCTCCTCGAAGGAACCCGCGATCGCCTCGACCTGCTGTCCGCAACCGTTCGCGACTTCTTCGGCCTGCTTCAGCACGATGAACTTCGTGCAGAGCGTGCGGACCGTCGAGAGCCGGTGCGTAATGATGAGCGCGGACGTTTCCGCGGGGAGGACCTCGGCGAGGCCTTCCTGCACGGCGCGTTCGGTCGTCGAGTCGAGCGAGCTCGTCGCCTCGTCGACGATCATGAACCGCGGGCGTTTGAGCACCGCCGCACCGATCATCAGGCGTTGCGCCTGCCCGCCGGACAATTTGATGCCGCGTCGGCCGACGACGGTGTCGAGGCCGTCGGTGAGGCGTTCGCCGAAGTCGATCTTCAGCTTGCGCATCACGTTCCACAAGTCGTCGTCGGTGACGCTTCCGCGCTCCGCTTCGGGAAGCCCGTAGAGGAGGTTGTAACGGAGCGAGCCGTCGAGCACTTGCGCTTGCTGGGGGATGTACCCGACGAGCCGGGTCCAGGACGCGAGGCGCACGTTGCGGAGGTCGGTCCCGTTCACGATGATGCTCCCCTGCTCCGGATCCATGTAACGCTGGAGCAGCCGCATCACCGTCGTCTTTCCCGCGCCGGAGGGCCCGATGAGCGCCGCCCGTTCGCCGGGTTCGACGGAGAAAGTGACGCGCTTCAGCACGTGGAGGTCACGGCCGGTCGCCGCGTCCTCCGCGTCGCGGCCCGCGTAGGCGTGGCCGACGCCGGCGAGTTCGATGCGGACCGATTTGTCCGGCGGGAGCGCGACCGCTCCGGCGGCGTCGGCGACGTCCGGCGGCGCGGTGAGCGCCCGCCGAAGCGATTCGACCGACGGCATGTTCCAGTTGAGCCGGTGCTCGATGTGCCCGACGCGCCAGAGGTTGTCGCCGACGCGGCGCGACCACTGGTAGAACGGGTACAGGAAACCGACGGTCCAATCGCCGTTCCAGACGAGCCAGGCGCCGTAGGCGATGATCGCCGCGGAGCCTACCACGTTGACGAGGCCGCGAACGTTCCACATGCGGAGCGCCCAGAGCCAGAACTTCCGGTCCTTGGCGAGGATGTCCTGGAACCATCCGCTCATGAAACGGAGCTCTTCCGCCTCCTTGCCGCTCGTCTTCACGCGCTCCACGCAGTCCCACCGTTCGACGCGGTGCCGGTTGAACCGCCGGAACTCGGCGTCGATCGGCGTGCACGTGACCGACACGCGCCGGTTCATGTACACGGTGAAGAACAGGTAGACCGCGAGGACGAACGACATCACGATGCCGCCGACCGGGGAAAGCAGCCAGAGACAGACGAAACCGAGCAGGAGCTCGGCGAGCGCGGGAACGCCCTCGAAGATCATCATGTGCTCGATCTCGAGGACACGGTTGCGGCCCTTCTCGACGTTCGCCGCGTTCAGCACCCCGTTGTCCTGGAGGTGCTGCCCGAGCGACTTGCCGAAGAAGAGCTCCGAGGCGCGGCCGTCGAGGCTGCCCTCGTTCTCCATGATGACCAGCTCGCGGTGGTGCTCGAACGCCCATTGGCAGAGCCGCTGGACGATCATGAGCGCCGCGATGCCGGCGAGCGCGCCCGCGACGGACGCGAACGCGTGGCCGATGAGGCCGTCGATGACGGACTTCACGAGCCACGGCTCGACCATGCCGAGCGAGGTCATGGCGAGCACGGCGCCGACGCCGCGGCGCATCCAGCGCTTGGCCTTGGGCGTGACGAACTCGCGCCACGCCCAGACGTAGACGCCGAATCCTTTCACGGAATCGACGACGTACTCGCGCCAATTGGCGGCGAGCTTCCTCTTCTCACGGGGGTCATCCATCACGA
Organism: uncultured Gammaproteobacteria bacterium; assembly: GCA_964407925.1. Taxonomy (GTDB): domain Bacteria; phylum Patescibacteriota; class Patescibacteriia; order SG8-24; family SG8-24; genus CAYOXM01. The sequence continues at coordinate 1,956 of CAYOXM010000013.1, read as the reverse complement.
GTCTCCTTCTCTCTCAATCCCATTTTGCTGAAATGAACTAAGACCTCCTGCCGTTTCCCGGCAGGAGGTCATGAACATTCAGGGAGATTAGCCTTGAATCTTCACTTATTCCTGCGGGGAAACGCCGATCCAACGCTGACCGACGACGTCACGAAGCACGCCCGGCGTGTCGATGACGTCGGCGACCTTCCGGTCGAGGTTTTCGTTTTGCGTGTTCATAAAGTGACGTCCGGTTCGCGCGCCTGACGCGCGACTGCTCAGACGTGTGACGATACCAAAGCGTTACAGTTTCGTCAATCCTCACGCCTCGTCCTTTTCCGTCTCGGCCATCGTATCGGCAACCATCGACGCGGGAGCGAACATCCGGTCGGGATGCGACTCGGCGCGCTCGGCCTCGGCCTGCGTCTGATACGACTCGCCTTCTTCCTTCTTGAACTTCACCGAAAACACGGGCACGAGCCGGTTGTTCTCCTGATCGGTCATCTCGACCGTCTCGCCGTTCATGAATTTGGCGAGCGCGATGTCGGAGAGGAGCTCGGTCGACCCCTTGATCTCGTCACCGAGCCGGTCGAGCTGGCGCGCGTCGGAGAGCGCATGCGCCTTCGCCTGGTCCTCGATGGACTTCTTCTTCTCGCGAAGCGTCTTGATTTCCTTGAGGAGCTCCTGGTAGTCGCCGTTGTGCTTGAGCTCGTCTTGGAACATCTTGGCGATTTCCTTGCGCTCCTTCTTTTTCTGCTGAAGTTCGACGTAGACGGATTGCAGGTCCTGCATATTCGGAGACAAAAATAAGGCCGCCCAATGATAGCAGACGGCCCTGCCCGCGGAAGTGGATATCTTTATTCGAAAATCACTTTTTCTTCCCCTGCCCGAACCGTCGGGCACCACGCGGCGAATCCTGCCAATGCCACCACCGCAACTTTTTCGGATCGCGCCGCTTCGCTGTGGCGTAATACACGGCGCAACGGAAAGTATAGAGGACGCACCGGTCGACGTGGCTACCGACCTTCTTTTCGAAACGGCGGTACATCGCCTCGGGGTCTTCGCCCTTGAGGTCGGCGACCCTCTTGTAGCCCAAAAGCCGCAAATCATCGGCAAGCGACGGACCGATGCCGGGGATCGTCTGCAACTCGTCCTTCGGATTTTTCTGATATTTCTTCATGCCTTTCCTGAAAGATACCGCCTTCGCTCAGGTTCGGGAAATTTCTCGATGGCGTAACGGAGCATCGTGCGCGGCATCCGGGCGTAGCGCGGCTTGAGCCATCCGACGAGGGCGGCCTTGTCGCGCTTGCCGACTTCGCGAAGCATCCAGCCCGTCGCCTTGTGGATGAGGTCGTGCTCGTCCTTGATGAGCATGTCGGAGACGCGGAAGGTCTCGTCGAACCGGCCGGTGGCGATAAAGGCGGAGGTCGAGACGATGGCGATGCGTCGCCGCCACAACGAACGGGAACGTGCCAGCCGCGCGAGTACGCCTTTCGGCCGATCGAGCAGCCACGCGCCGACGATCTTGCCCGCGGACAGGTCCACGAGATCCCAGTTGTTCGCCCGCTCGGCGTGCGCGAGGTAAAAATCGAAAATTTTTTTCTTCTCCTTTTCGCTCCCTTTTTGGAAACGATGGGCGAGCAGCAGAAGCGCCGCCAGACGTTCCTCGTGAAACACGGAACCAAGCAGGCGGCGAACGTCCGCGAACGAGAGGTCCTCATGCCGATGCGCGATCTCCCGCGTCTGCGGCACCATGACGCCCAGGAAGACGTCGCCTTCCCCGTATTGCCCTCTTCCGGTCCGGAAAAATCGCGCAAGAAGCTTGGCCTTCGCCGGATTGGCGAGCCCGCGCAATTCCTTGCGGAGCCCGTTCAGACCGCCTCGCGTTCCTTCTCCCATACCCTTTCCTCCGCGTTCTCCAGATGAATGAGCGCCGAGCGCAGAGCCTGCTTGGTGTATTCCTTCCTCGTGACGCGA
>CAYOXM010000012.1:20504-41063 GCA_964407925.1 uncultured Gammaproteobacteria bacterium | reverse complement strand
CTCATCGCGGTCTTTTCGGCGCTCGTGCTCGGCATCGGCTGGGTGATCGACCAGGCCTACGGCGGCGGTGGCGGCTTCGTCGCGTTCGCCGCGATCTACTCGTCGGTTTCCGCGCTCGTCAGCTACTACGCCGGCGACAAGGTCGCGCTCGCGGTCTCCGGCGCGCGGCAGGTGACGGAGAAGGACCTCCCCTACGTCGTGCGCATGGTCGACAACCTCTGCATCGCGACCGGCATGCCGAAACCGAAAGTGCACGTCATCGACGACCCGGCGATCAACGCCTTCGCCACGGGCCGCGATCCGCAGCACGCGTCCATCGCCGTCACGACGGGTGCCATCGAGAAACTCGAGAACGAGGAACTTGAGGGCGTCATCGCCCACGAGCTCTCCCACATCCAGAACTACGACATCCGCGTGATGACCGTCGTCATCGTGCTCGTCGGCGTGGTGTCGGTGCTCGCGGATATGTTCTTCCGCGCGTCATTCCACGGCCGCGGACGAGACCGCGAGAAGGGCGGCGGCGCGCTGCTGCTCATCGCCCTCGTGCTCATGATCGTCGCGCCGCTCATCGCGCAGCTCATCAAGCTCGCGGTATCGAGACGTCGCGAGTACCTGGCGGACGCGTCCGGCGCGCTGATGACGCGGTTCCCCGAAGGCCTCGCGCGAGCGCTCGGGAAGATACAGGCGGAGAACATGCCGATGCAGCGCGCCGCGCAGTCCACCGCACACCTGTTCATCGCCAACCCCTTCTCCGGAAAGATGCTCGCGGGACTCTTCTCCACCCACCCGCCGGTCGAGGACCGCATCAAGCGACTGATGGAGATGGGAAACGTTAAATCAACTCCGGCCTAACGCCTATGACCACGGACATTCTCGACAAGTTCACCACGCACCTGAAGAACGTCCTGGCGAAGGCGTACTCGCTCGCCGTGGAAATGGAGTCGCACGGGATCAATCCCGAGCACCTCCTGCTCGCGCTTCTGATGCAAAAAGGAAGCATCGGCGGCGAAATCCTGCGCAAGACGAACATCAGCGTGGAGGAAGTCCGCCGCGTCCTGCACCTCGCTGACCGGATGGAGGCCGAAGGAAAGGGCGTGAAGGCGAAGGAAGCCGGCGCCGCGCCGAAGCTTTCGGCGGACGCGAAACGCGCGATCGAGAAGGCCGTGCTCACCGCGAACGTCCATGAGCACAAGTACATCGGCACCGAACACCTGCTCTCCGGACTCATCCAGATCGATTCCCCCGCCATCGACGCCATCCTCACCGAGCAGAACGTCGACCTGCGCGACCTCAAGGAACAAGTTGCGACCATTTTGAAGAGCACCTCGAAGTTCCCCGAAATCACCGAGACCTACGAGCAGGGCAAGGCCCCGACCGCGAAGAAGGAGGAAGCCGCCAAGGCCGAGAAAAAGGCCGAGGCGAAGAAGGTGCAGCGCGCGCAGAAGGCGAAGACGCCGGCGCTCGACTTCTTCTCGACCGACCTCACGAACCCGAAGCTCCAGGAGAACATCGACCCGGTCATCGGCCGCGACAGGGAAATCGAACGGATGATCCAGATCCTCTGCCGCCGCACCAAGAACAATCCGGTGCTCCTCGGCGAGCCGGGCGTCGGCAAGACCGCCATCGTCGAAGGCCTCGCGAAGAAGATTCTGCAGGGCGAAGTGCCTGACGTGCTCGCGGACAAACGCATCATGAGCCTCGACCTCGGCCTCATCCTCGCCGGGACCATTTACCGCGGCGAATTCGAGGGCCGGCTCAAGCAGATCGTCGACGAGATGAAGAACAATCCCGAAATCATTTTGTTCATCGACGAGCTGCATAACATCATGGGCGCCGGATCCACTTCCGGTTCGCTTGATGCCGCCAACATTTTGAAGCCGGCGCTCGCGCGCGGCGACATGCGCTGCATCGGCGCGACGACGCTCGCCGAGTACAAGAAGCACATCGAGGCCGACGGCGCGCTCGAACGGCGCTTCCAGCCGATCGCGGTCGAGCCTCCCCCGCCGGAAGTTGCCATCAAGATCCTCTCCGGCCTCCGCTCGAACTACGAGGAGTATCACGGCGTGACGATCACCGACGAGGCGATCGAGTCCGCAGTGACGCTTTCCGAGCGCTACCTGACCGACCGCTTCCTTCCGGACAAGGCGATCGACCTCATCGACGAGGCCGCGGCGTGCGTCCGCGTCGCCGCCGGCGGCGAAGGCGACGCCAAGAAGGCGCAGGCGCTCGATGACGAACTCGACAAGGTCCGCCGCCGCAAGCAGAAGGCCGTCCTCGGCGAAAACTTCATCGAGGCGCTGGAGTTGAAGACGAAGGAGAAGGACCTCGAGCGCGAAATCACGCAATTGAACAAGAAGGACGGCTCGAAGAAGAAGCCGATCGTCGGCAAGATCGGGAAGAAAGACGTCGCCGCGGTCATCGCGCGCGCGACCGGCATTCCGGTGAGCGACCTGCTGATGCAGGAAAAGGACCGCCTGCTGAACCTCGAGACGCATCTCGAGAAACGCATCGTCGGCCAGGACGAGGCGGTGAGGAGCGTCGCGGAGATGGTGCGCCGCGCCAAAGCCGGCATCTCGCACCCGAACCGCCCGCTCGCGTCGTTCCTGTTCCTCGGTCCCTCTGGCGTCGGCAAGACCGAGCTCGCCAAGACGCTCGCCGAAACCGTGTTCCAGGACCCGAACGCGCTCGTCCGCATCGACATGTCGGAATTTTCCGAGGGCTTCAACATGTCCAAGCTCGTCGGCGCGCCGGCCGGTTACGTCGGCTACCGCGACGAGACGAAGCTCACCGACGTCGTGAAACGCAAGCCGCACTCGCTCGTGCTCTTCGACGAAATCGAAAAGGCGCACGGCGACGTGCACAACCTCCTCCTCCAGATCCTCGAGGACGGCCATGTCACCGACGCGACGGGCCGCAAGGTGAATTTCAAGAACGCCATCATCATCATGACCTCGAACGTCGGCGCGAGCGCGCTCCGCCAGGAACCGATGGGCTTCTCGTCGAAGGTCGCTGGCGAAGTGAGCGCCGAGGACGTCTCCGAGGCGCGCGACCGCATCATGAAGGAGCTCGAATCCGCGTTCCGCCCCGAATTCGTGAACCGCATCGACAAGGTGGTGATGTTCCAGCCGCTCTCCTCCGAGAACCTGAAGACCATCGTCACGCTCCAGATGGCCGAACTCGCCGACCGCGTGAAACGCGACTATCACGTCGAGCTCGCGGTGAAGCCGCAGGCCGTCGCTGCCATCGCCGAGAAGAGCTGGAACCCGCTCTACGGCGCGCGCGGCGTGCGCCGGCAGATCCAGGACCTGGTCGAGAACCCGCTCGCGAAGGAGCTGCTTTCCGAATCGTGCAAGAACGGCGACTGCGTCACCGTCGGCATCAAGGACGACCGCGTCGTCATAACGAAACGCAAGGCTCATGCCCGCGAACCGCAAAATGCCTGAAGACGACGCCGGGCCGTCGCTCTCGGACCAGCTGCGTTGGCAGATGGAACTCGATCGCGACCGGCATCAGCGTCTCGCGATGGACCAACCGGGAATCCCCTACTTTCCCGGTCCGGGTGCCGCAGCCGCAGCCGCTCCCCCGGGCGGCGGTGGCGCTCCTTCGGGCGGCGCGGGCGGCGGAATGAAGCCGCCGTCGCAACCGGCGAAGCCGCCGTCCGGCATGGATCCGAATCAACTCATGCGGCAGTCCGGCGGAGGCGGCGATGAGGAAGAGTCTGGCGGGCTGGGACGACGCGCCGGCCAAGCCGTCGAAACAGCCGGCAAGGGCGTCGAACAAGTCGGCAAGGGAGTTGAAACGGCAGGGAAAGGAGTGGAGACCGCCGGCAAGGGCGTGGAAATGGCAGGCAAGGGTGCGGAGGTCGCCGGCCAGGCGACGAAGGAGGCGGGAAAGGCGACGATGGAAGCGGGCAAAGGCACCATACAAGCGGGTGCGGAACTTTCCGCCACGGGCCTCGGCGCAATCGTCGGGGTCCCGATGGTCGTCGTCGGCGGCGGTCTCGTTGCCGGCGGCGCAGGAGCAACTGCGGCTGGCGCCGGCGCGGAAGCCGGCGGCAAGGGAGCGCAGCAGGCGGGAAAAGGCGCGCAGCAGGCCGGTAAGGGGATGCAGGAAGCCGGCAAGGGAGCCCAGGAGGCTGGCAAGAGCATGCAACAGGCCGGCCAAAGCATGGGACAGGGCGGCGGAGGCGGTGGCGGCGACGGTGGCGGCGCGATGCTCAAGCAAGGTGACAAGACGATTGCCGAGCAGGGCATTGGCGGGACCGCGAAACAGGCGGGCAAGGAGGCCCAGGAACTGATGGGCAAATTGTCGGCGCTGGGCGGAGGAGGGGGCGGAGGCGGCGGGATGCCCGGCATGGGTGGCGCGCAAAAGGCGATGGCCGGGATGCAGAAGGGCGACGTGGTCGGCGGGGGCATGCAGGCCGCGAAGGAAGCGGCGAAGGAGGCCATCGCCAAGTCCGCGAACGCCGCAGGCCAATCGCTTGCCGGCCCCGTGGGAGGCGCGGCGGCGGAAGAACTCACGCGCATGACGATGGAGTCGGCCGAGGCGGCGGCCGAGGCGGCCAAAGAGGCGCTGACGGGCGGAGATGTGGCCGGCGCCGTCGAAAAGCTCGCCGCGAAGGAGTTCAAGAAGTGGGTCATCGACCTCCTGATATGGCCCATCACCATCATCTCGATGTCGAACATCCTCCTGTTCGGCCTCGCGCCCGTTCCGCTCGCGATACTCAACATCTATTTCTTCGCGAGCGAGGGGCGGTCGAGGGGAACGGTGCCGATGCGCGCGATCGAAAAAATCGGCCTCATCTACTTCGACTTCGTCATGCTGGTGATGATACTGGCCTTCATCGCGATCCAGGGAATGGTCAGCTGCATGCTCGACGTCACCGGTTGCGGCAAGGATTTCCTTCTCACCATCGGCGGCAGCCTCTTCGGCATCATCACGAGCCTCGTTCCCGGACTCCTCTAACCCGCACCGTATGTTCAAAAAAATTGGCGCGATCATCCTCTTCATCGCGGTGACCATCGGCATCGGTTACGCGCTGTACACGCTGTTCTTCCGTGCCGTCGGCCCCGAAGCCGTTCCGCCCGCGGAAGTGAACGAGAACGTTCCCGGCGTCGGACTTCCCGAAGCCGGCACGGGCGGCCCGACGACGGGCGGACCCGCCGTTCCCCTCCCCGAGGTTCCGGGGGCGCCGACCGGAGCGCCTGGCGTCTCCGAGGTCGCCGACGGCGGCGTCACGGTCGTCTCTCCGGTCGCGCCGGTCCCGACGATCGGCGCATCCCTCTCGTCGACGGGGAGCCTGAACTATTACAACCAAATCGACGGGAAATTCTACCGCGTCGGACCGGACGGGACGGTGTCCTCGCTGTCGAACAAGGAGTTCTTCAACGTCTCGAACGCGCAGTTCGACCCGACGGGAAACAAGGCCATCCTCGAGTATCCCGACGGCTCCAATATTTTCTTCGACTTCAAGACGAACACGCAAGTGACGCTCCCGAAGCACTGGGAGGATTTCGATTTCAACGCCACGGGCACGCAGATCGCCGCGAAGAGCATCGGCATCGACACGGCGAACCGCTTCGTCGTCGTGTCGAACCCCGACGGATCGGGCGCCCGCGCCGTCCAGGAAATGGGTCCGAACGCGGACAAAGTGAAGATCTCCTTTTCGCCGACGGGCCAGGTCGTCGCGACGTCGGAAACCGGCGACAAGTCCGGCGTCGACCGGCAGGAGGTGTACCTCGTCGGCCAGCACGGCGAAAACTTCAAATCGATGGTCGTCGAAGGCCTGGACTTCCGTCCGACCTGGGCCCCCTCGGGCCAGCAGATGCTCTACAGCGTCGCAGGCTCGCTGTCTGACTGGAAGCCGCAACTCTGGATCGTCGATGCGCAGGGCGACGACATCGGCAGGAACCGCCGGAGCCTCAACGTGAACACCTGGATCGACAAATGCACGTTCTCCGGCGACGACACGCTGTTCTGCGCGGTGCCGCAGGACCAGCCGCGCGGCCTCGGCCTGCAGCCGGAAATCGCGAACCAGCTCGTCGACGACCTCTACAAGATCGACCTCGTCACCGGGCTTCAGACGAAAATCGCGACCCCGGAAGGCGGCCACACGATCGACAAGGTCATGGTCTCCGCCGACAAGAAGACGCTCTACTTCACCGACCAGGGCAGCGGCATCCTGAACAAGGTCCAACTCGCCAAATGACGGCGACGTCCCTATGCGCTACGGAAACGCCTTCATCGGCATCGTCCTCCTGATCACCACCGCGCTGCTGATCCTGTTCGGCATCGCCGCCCTGTCGCCGCTGAAGCCGGAGAAGCCGTCCACGAACGCCGCGCCCGCGCTCACGCCGCTCGAAAAACCGACCGTGTCGTTCGGCAACCCCGTTCGCGGCGTCGAGGACGCGGCGGTGACCATCGTCGAATTTGGCGATTTCGAATGCGAGCCGTGCAGCCAGCTCGAGACGTCGCTCGCACAGGCCCTTCTCGAGTACGCCGGCAAGGTCCGCGTCGTCTGGAAGGATTTTCCGAACGCGAAAATGCACCCCAACGCGACGAAGGCCGCCGCGGCCGCCCGCTGCGCGGCCGAACAGTCCGCCTTCTGGGAGTATCACGACCTGCTGCTCGCGAACCAGCCGTCAGTGAACGACAGCGCGTACGTCCCGTTCGCCGCGCAGCTGGGCCTCGACCTGGACCTCTTCCAGAGCTGCCTCGCCGCCCGTAACGTCGACCCGATCGTGAAGCGCGACCTCGAGGAGGCGCTGCGCCTGGGGGTCGGTTCCACGCCCTTCATGTTCATCAACGGCCGGAGGGTCGAGGGCGCCATCCCCTACGAGCAGCTCAAGGGGTTCATCGACGCGGCGCTCGCCGACGGCGCAAAGGCGAAAACGCCCTGATCGCCGTTTTCCGACGCCCATGAAGAACAAGCGCGCCATCCGAACGCTCTCCGCCCTCCTCGTCCTCACTGCCGCGGCCGCGTTGTCGTTCGCCGCGACCGCATACGCCTTCGACGGAAATCCGAAGCTCGCGATTCCCATCCCGACCATCAAATTCACGGACATGGGGAATCCGGCGGCAGGCACGACGTACGGCCTGCCGTGGATCGCGGAGTACATCTCGGGCCTGTACCGCTACTCAGTGAACTTCGCCGGCATCATCGGCACCGTGATGATCATCATCGGCGGCTTCCAGTACCTGACGGCCGGCGGCGACGTGAACCGGGTCAAGGCGGGAAAGCAGCGCATCGCCGACGCGATCATGGGCATGCTGCTCCTCATCGGCAGCTACGTCGTGCTCTACACCGTCAATCCCGACCTCGTCACCCTCCGCTCGATCTCCCTCCGCGGCGTCGACCCGCTCGCCACGCTCATGGCGAAAGAGGGCGGCTCCGGTTTCGCCGACAAGACCGTGTTCGAAAAGGGCATCCCCGGAGCGGTCGCCGACCAGACCCCTCCCCCGAGCGGCGCGCCCGAACCGGGAAAGCCGATCAAGAACGTCGCCGTCGCAACGGTGGAACCCGAGGGGGCAAAGCCGGCTGAGGGCGGCGCGCCCGCGCCGACGAGCAGCGATCAAAAAATCGACGTCGTCGACCTGTATCAGCCGAACAAGTACGGCGTCATCGTCAAGGGAACGAAGCCGGCGGAGCGGATGAAATCCGTCTGCGTCGGGAAATTGTGGAAGAACCCCGGCGGCGACAGCAAGGAGGAGGTCTTGGAACGGGCCGCGGCAGTGACCCGCGTCTGGATTAACGAATCGATGTCCAACGGCGCGATTTATTCGCGCGGCGACATGGGTACCGGAAACGCCGGCAATGCGCAGTACGAATTCACGAGCGACGTCTTCGGCGGCACGAGCGCCGGACCGTGCATGCGCGAGAAGCTCGCCGGTCAGGGCATAACCGCGGAAACGATCACCCGCTGCAACGCCTGCCGCCCGCTCTCCGCCCTCAAGCAGCAGAAGAGCAAGGATCAGGCGAAGATGGACAAGCTGGCCGCGACCTGCGGCAACAGCGAGGAAGACTGCAAGCTGAACGGAAGGGTCGAAGTCGCCCTTCGCGGGGCGTACGAGGCGTGCTGGGTCGTACCGCTCAAGAGCGCGGGCATCCTCGGCGGCGACTGCGTCACCTACAACCTGCAGCTCGCCGCATGTGCGTTCGGAAAAAACGTCCCTGGCGTCTACTGGTCGCCCAAGACGAAGCCGGACATGCAATATAAGGTAGGCAAACCGGTCCCGCCGCCGCCGCCGAGCCTCGACGGACAGACGTGGCTGGCGGAAATCAACAAGATCGGCGGACCCCAACCCTTCGACTTCTACGCCGTCGGCGGTTGCCACTCCTTCATGTACATCGGCGGCCTCGGCCTGAAGACGTCGTCAGGCCAGGACATGCATTGGATAGAGATGGGCGGCGGCGGCCCCTCCGCGGAGTCTTCGGGCAAGGCCGGTAGCAGCGGGGCCGGCGTCCAGCGGGCAAAAGTGAGCTTTCTCGGCGGCACGCTCGGCATTTCCGTCTACCTGAACAAGCCCGTCATCAACGTCATGCAGCAGCTGGGCTGCTACAACGGCAACGACAAGTACGTCAAAATGACCCGCCTGCTCAAGATGATATACGGGTTCTGAGCGGGGACGTTCCCATTGGCACTAACGTCAGCGAAAAAACGCGGTTCCGCAGGCCGCGTTTTTTTGTTATACTTACCCCATGCGGATTCATCGCCCCGAAAAACGGCAAACGGCGCGAATGCGGCTCGTCGCCGCATCAGTCGGCCTTATCGCGTTTTTCCTGTTCGGCTCTGCCGGCGCGAACGCGGCCCCGCAGTTCGTCCCGTCGATCAAGATACCGACGGTGAAAATTTCCGACCTGAACACCACCACGGAGCAGTACGGCGACGACAAAGGCAAGGGATCGCAGGCGTTCATCACGGTCCCGTGGATCGCGAACTACGTCGGCGGCGTCTACGAGTACGCGATCGGCGTCGCGCTCACGCTTGCGGGCGTCATGGTGGTCATCGGCGGATTCCAGTACCAGACCGCGGGCGGCGACTCGAGCAAGGTCAGCGCGGCGAAGCAGCGCATCACGGACGCGCTCATCGGCGCCCTCCTGGTCCTCGGGTCGTACGTGATCCTGAACACCGTAAACACCGATCTGACCTCGCTCTCGCCGATACGCATCCCGACGGTGAAAGGGCTGCCGTTCCACGTCGAGAAAATTTCCCCGCAAGTTTTCGAAAAGGCGACGGGCGCGCCGCCGCCGCCACGGGGTGAAATTTTCAAGATGGTGCACGACGTCGCGGTCGAACAGAAGGTGGACCCGTGCATCGCGACGGAAATCGTCAAAGGCGAATCGGGCGGCGTGCCTAACGCCATCGGGCACGACGAGAACTTCCTCGGCACCGGCGTGGGGTCGCGCATCCGCTTCTTCAAGTCGGGCACGAAGTACAGCGGCGCGAAGATCGACTGCTCCGGTGACAAGAATCCGAAATGCGTCAACGACGACTCGCCGAAAGCGGACACGATGGTCCCGCCGAACTACGGCCTCGACCCGCGTTTCACGCACGGCATCGGCATCACCCAGCTCACCATCGGTGCCGTCCGCAACGAAAAGACGTGCCCCGACGGGAACATGGGCATCCCGTTCACTTCGAGCGACTGCCTGACCGTCCCCGACCTGCTCGATCCGAGAAAGAGCATCACGGCGTCGATCAAGTACCTCATGAAACCCATGCTCGCGAACTGCGGCGGGAACCCGCAGTGCCTGTTCTACCGGTACGCCGGAAACGGCTGCAGCGCGCGCATGTCCGCGTGCATCAAGACCAAGTACTACAGCTCGTGCTCGGGTAAGGGCAATTCGGAACTCTCGAACTGCTTCACGTGGACGGAAATATACACGCCGAAGAAGGACGATTCGCCGGACGTCGTGAAAAAAAAGAGGAAATGCTGCAGCAAGGTGAAGTGGTCCGATACGGTGCCTAACACCGACATCGAGTCCTGCGGCAACTGATAACCCCTACCGTCATGATCCGAGGCAGGACGCTCGCCATCGCCGTCGCCATCGCGCTGATTTTCGCGGTCGTCGTAACGGGACTCTATTTCGCCGCGACGGGCAAGAAGCCGGCCGTCGTCGTCGCCGATGCCGTCGGGCAGGGATGGTACGGCTTTTTCTACCCCGGCTTCAAGGTACCGTCGACGCCGGAAGAAAAAATCGCCGCGCTGCGTGACGCCAAGAGGTTCCAAACGCTGGACGAGTGCCTGGATTGGGGCAATCGCGTCACCGGCGGCAACGAGTACCTCATCGGCTACGACCTTGATTTCACCGATGAAAACGTCGCGAACGCCGTCGGCGCCTTCATCAACGACGGCTACCGGTGCGCCAGGGACTGCCGGTACGACGAACCGACTTCGGAAATCATCTGCGCGGAAAACCTCTGAGTATGCCCCGACGCAAAAACAAGACCTCGCCCGCGCTCCTCGTCCCCCCGTTGCTGATGCTGGCCCTCGTTTTCGTGTGCACCGCGGGCGTCGCGCTCGCCGCGAACGAAGCCATCGCGCCGAAGCTGGCAATACCGATCCCGACCGTCAGCTTCTCCTCCGACGGCTCCGCCGGAAGGGTCCCCTTCATCGCCCAGTACATCACCGGCCTCTACGAATATGCCGCGGGCGTCGCGAGCACGCTCGCCGGCGTCATGATGGTCATCGCCGGCTTCCAATACCTGAACGCGGGAGCCGGAGCGGACATCAATGCCGCGAAAAAACGCATCACCGACGCGATCATCGGCCTCCTCCTCACGCTCGGGGCATACGTCATCCTGAACACCGTCAATCCCGCGCTCGTCCGTTTCGGCGGCGTGGCCGTGAAGCCGGTACTGGGCGTGGACGCGAAGACGATCCTTGCCGATGGTGCGGCAGGCGGGGGCTTCGCGCCGCCCGAGGCGTTTACGAAACCGTTCAACCCCGACGACTCACCGGCCTTGCTGCCCCCCGGCGCTTCGAGCACTGGCGGCTCCGGAACGGGCGAACCGCCGAAGAACGGCGCCATGGTGCAGACGGACAAGGCGGACGAGCAGGCCAAAGGCGTACCCCCCGCGTCCTTCACGCAATATTACGACGGCGACATTCCCGACCTTTACGACAAGAATAACGAGTACGGCACGTGGGTAAGGACCGGCCCCAACACGACGTTCGTTTCGCGGATGAACGACATTTGTGTCTCCCGGCTCAAGAACAAAGGTCCTAACGACCTGAAGAGCGTGCTCAAGCGCGCGGCGGCCATCACTCGGGTGTGGATCATCGAAGGCGTCTATAACGGCGGCGCCATCTATGACCGCGGATCAGCAGCTGATTTCTACTTCGTACGCCTGGCATACAAGGGCTCGGACTGCATGCAGGGGAGAGTCTCCGTATCAGACCTCGACCAGTGCGACATCAATAAGCAAAAGTGCCCCGTCAGTGACTATAAAAGCGTTCACACGAGCCTTCAGCAGGCGTACACGGCCTGCAAAAATGAAAAATTGAAAGGATTCAGCCGCGGGCAGTGCACGGGCTGGGTGCTCTCCCTCGCCGCCTGCGCGCTCGGGCCGAAGGGCGGTTGGAAATCTGCGGAAAAGGACGCGACGCTGAAATTTCCCACCGGTGACCCCATAGCGGACCTGACCTTGCCGAAGGGCGTGAATGCCGCGCAGGCGCAGAACCTGCTCAAAAACCCGAAGAGCTGGGCGAAAATGAAAATCGACCCAAAGTATTGGCTGGAGGCGATCAAAACCAAGGAAGGTCCGAAACCGTTTGACGTTTACCACTTGGGCCGCGCCGCCTACAGTCCGCTGTCGCATACGGTCATGTATATCGGCGGCATGAACCTGAAGGGCCCCAAGGGCGAACCCATCTACTGGATCGAGATGGGCGGCGGCGGTCCTGCGGACCTTGGAGGGCCGCGCAATGTTTCGAACGGCAAGGTGGGCTGTCCCCGACCCCCTGGCGAGGGCGGCTGCAGTACCGGTGCGTCGATCCATTTCAGCCCGTACATCAATACGTTCAACGCGCTGGCGGGCCCCGGAGGCGGCAGCTACTTCGCCCGCGCAACGCTTGACAAGGATCTCAAGGTCACGAAGGACGACGGGCAAATCATGGTACGCCTTCTCGATCAGGTTCCTATCGGTCAATGAGCTCGGGTTGACGGGAACTTTGCATCATCCCGGCGAGCGCGTATCGTACCGATACTATGTCGCGAAACGCCACCATCTACTCCTGCTCCAACTGCGACGCCCAAAGCCCGAGGTGGACCGGACAATGCCTCGAGTGCGGCGCGTGGGGAACGCTCGAGGCCGGGGCCGCTCCCGCGTCGCGCAAGACGCAATCCCCCGCCGCAGGCAGTGGCGCACGCGCGGTCGACGTCACCGCCTTCTCCGCGATTCCCGCGGGCAGCGAACGTCGCATGCCGACGGGCCTCAAGGAGGCCGACCGCGTCTTCGGCGGCGGCATCGTCGCCGGTTCCGTGACCCTCCTCGGCGGCGAACCGGGCATCGGAAAATCGACGCTCGCGCTCATGCTTTCCGCGGCGGCGGCGAAAACCGGAGGTCGTGTCGTCTACGTCTCCGGCGAGGAATCCCCCGCGCAGGTGAAGCTGCGCGCCGACCGGCTGAAACTCCGCCAGGACGGGATGTACTTCCTCGGCGAGACCGACGTCGACGCCGTCATCGCGACGCTCGCGAAGGAAAAACCGGCGCTCGCGGTCATCGACTCGATCCAGATGCTCCGCACGGAAGAGATACCGTCCGAAGCCGGCGCCGTCGGGCAGATACGCGGCGCGGCCGGCAGGCTCGTCGCGTTCGCGAAATCGAGCGGCACTCCGGTGCTCCTCATCGGCCATGTCACGAAGGACGGCTCCGTCGCGGGACCGAAGACGCTCGAACACCTCGTCGACACCGTCCTCTCCTTCGAGGGCGAACGCACGCACCCGCTCCGCGTCCTGCGCACGACGAAAAACCGTTTCGGCTCGACGGACGAGGCGGGCATTTTCGAGATGCAGGACGACGGCCTCGCGGAAATCGCCAATCCTTCCGCATACCTCCTCGAAGCCCGCCGCGCGGGAATCCCCGGATCAGCCATTTCCTGCGTCATCGAGGGGACGCGTCCCGTGCTCATCGAGGTGCAGGCGCTCGTGCAAAAAACGTCATTCGGCTATCCGGCGCGGAAGGCGTCGGGTTTCGACGCCGCGCGCCTCGAGATGCTCCTCGCGGTCCTCTCTCGCCGCGGCGGCATCGACTTTTCCCAGCATGACGTCTACCTCAACGTGGTCGGCGGCCTGAAAATAAAGGAACCCGCGGCAGACCTCTCCGTCCTCCTTGCGCTCGCCTCAGCGCACCGTCACGTCCCTCTCGCGGACGGCATCGTCGCTTGGGGCGAAGTCGGACTCGGCGGAGAAATCCGTCCCGCGCCGTCATCCGACCGCCGGCTCGCCGAGGCGGCCGCCCTCGGCATGGTGCAGGCCCATTTCCCCGTCCCGAAGGCCGGCATGAAGCATCTGCCGAAAAACCTCGTCATAAATGACGTCCGGACGGTGAGGGATGCGCTCACGCTCTTTGCGACGGCCGCGGCACGCTGAAACCGGTTTGTAGAACGGGCTTTTTTAGGGTATAATAAGCGGAGAAGCCGGTTTTCGGACGTCGCATGTTACCCCTGAAATCGCGCCTTACCCGAAAAAAGCCGCTGCCCGCAGTGCTCCAAGGCGCTTTTTTCGCGTTTATCCTCTTCATTGCGCTCGTCGCCGCCCCCTCGGCCTTTGCGCTCGGCGAGGCACCGGACATCAAGATACCGATTCCGAACCTCAAGCTTTCGAACATCAAGGTCACGGGCGACGACAACGCGTTCATCCAGAAAAGCGTCGGCATTCCGTGGATCGCCGAATACGTCGCCGCGCTCTACAACTACCTGACGCTCGTCGCGCTCATCATCGGCGGCGTCATGTTCATCATCGGCGGATTCCAATACCAGACCGCGGGCGGCGACTCGAACAGGGTCAAGGCGGCGAAGCAGCGCATCACAGACGCGCTCATCGGCATCCTCATCGCCCTCGGCTCGTACGTCATCCTCGCGAGCATCAGCGACGAACTCGTCGGACTGAAGCGCATCGACGTGAAACGCGTCACGTCCGACGAGGCGTACTTCGAGAAGAACGGCACGGGCGATCCGTTCATGGATCCGAAGGATTTCAAGAGCACCATCGAGCAAGTCGGGAGCGGGACGAACGAAGGCGTCAAAATCAAGCCGCCATCGGGAGGCGGCTCGACGCCAACGTCAGGAGGAGGATCATCCTCGTCCGGCGGCGGTTCCACGCCTCCGTCCGGCGGTTCTGCGCCGTCGGGGGGCAGCGCGCCGCCCCCGCCTATCACCGGCGCGACCGTGGCATCCGGCCCCCCGCCGGGCGGCGAAGGTATCGTCGACGTCTCCGGCATAAAGTACGAAAAGGACCTCGGCGGCATTCCCAACATCAACAAGTACTGCACGAGCCCCAAAAAAGCGGCGGAGGCGACCACGTACGACCAAAAAATCCAGCTGCTCGTGAAGGCCGTGCTCGGCTACATCAAGGTGTGCGTCGAACACGGACAGTGCGCCTACGTTCAGGGCGGCGGGAGCGGGGCGTCCCTTCCGAACTTCTCGATTCCGAAACTCGTGCCGGCGCACATGGGCATCAACGACGTGTACGCCGGGCTGCCCGACTGCATCGACAGGGCCCTAAAGGCGGGAAAGTACGCGGACTCAAAATCCAGCGCGGGCAACCTCCTGAACTCTGAGCCGGCATGCATCGGGCCGGCGAACGAGGCGTACAAGAAGATCTTCGTCCAGCCGCTCATCGAAAACAAGTTTTTTCGCGGCGACTGCGGCACGACCGTTCGCGCCATCCTGAACTGCTCGGGCGTCAAATGGGACGACGTCCCCTACGAACAGGCGCAGGATCCCCGCACGAAAAAGATGGTGAAGACGCCGTACTTGAGCGCGAAATCCGTCGACGCGCACGACGCCAACCCGCAGATGATCATCAGCTCGTTCATGAACAAGAACATGGACTCCGAAGCGGCGCTCAAGGGCGGGCTGAAGTTCGGCGACTTGATCTACATGTGCTGCGGCGGCGAACCCGGAGCGTATTCCGCGCACTGGATGATGTACATCGGCGGCAGGCCGGAAATCCCGTGGGACTTCATCGAGATGGGCGGCAGCAAACCCACGTCCCCTTCCGAAGGAAAGGCCGGTTACGCGAACGTCCCCGGACTCGGCGGCGTGTCCGGAGTCAGCGTGAAACGGACGACGCTCGACAGGATCATCAAGGCGAAAACCGAACCTTGGCTCCCCTCGTGGTGCAAGGAGGTGAATCCGAAAAAGGGCTGCTTCATGCAGAAGCCCAAAACCAACCCCAATGCCGGACTCATCTACGTATGGCGTCCCTTCAAGGAATAGGCTGAACTGCTGATGAAAGAGGCCGTACGGACTGTCCGTACGGCCTTTTGTTTTCCGTGAGTCCGCCGCGTCATTCCAGGTGCGCGCGCTCCGCGCTCGCCGCGACGTACTTCTTGAGTGCGGGATGGGCGACGAGTTCCGGATCGCCGGCGAGGATCTCCCCCGCTGCGCCCTTGGCGTCAGCGATCAGCCGGACGTCGCCGAAGGTCGCCATGCGGAGGGCCGGGAAGCCCGACTGCTCCGTGCCGAGCAGGTCGCCGGGACCGCGGAGTTCAAGGTCCTTCTCGGCGAGCGCGAAGCCGTCCTTGTGCCTGACGACCGCCTCGAGCCGTGCCTTCGTCCCGAGCGACATCGTTCCGGGAAGCAGGAAGCAGTGCGACTGCGCGTCGCTCCGCCCGACGCGGCCGCGGAACTGATGCAGCTGCGAGAGCCCGAAGCGTTCTGCGCCCTCGATCATCATGACCGTGGCATTCGGCACGTCGACCCCGACTTCGACCACCGACGTCGAGACGAGGACCATGATTTTCTTTTCGAGAAAATCGCGCATCACCGACTCCTTTTCGTCGGCCGAAAGTTTGCCGTGCAGCATCCCCATCGGAATGCCGGAAAGGTCCTCCGTCCGCAGACGCTCGAACTCTTCGGTCACCGAGGCGGCACCAAGCAGGTCCGACGGGTCGATGAGCGGGCAGACGACGAATGCCTGCCGCCCCTCGGCGACCTCGCGACGGACGAACCCGTAGGCCTTCTTCCTCCCCTTCGGCGGCACGAGCGTCGTCTCGATCTCCTTCCTCCCCTTCGGCTTCTCGCGAAGAAGCGAGAGGTCCAAATCGCCGAACAGCGTGAGCGCGAGCGAGCGCGGAATCGGCGTCGCGGTCATGGAGAGCAGATGCGGTTCCGAGCCGGGGATGCCGCTCTTCGCGCACAGCAGCTTGCGCGTGCGCACGCCAAAACGGTGCTGCTCGTCAACGACGGCGAGCGCGAGCCTCTTGAACGACAGCGTCTCTTCGACGAGGGCGTGCGTCCCCACGATGACGGCGACGTCGCCGTCCGCGATCGACGCGCCGAGGATAGCCGATTCTTTTTTTCCCTTGCAGACGATCTCTCCGTCGGCCGTCGATGACCGCTTGTAAGCGTTCGTCCACAGCGCGACCGTGAACGGCTGGCCCGCAAAAAGCTTGCGTAACGTCTCGTAGTGCTGCCGCGCGAGGATTTCCGTCGGCGCCATGAGCGCGCTCTGCAGGCCGCCGAGCGCCGCGTTCATCATAGCGACCGCCGCGACGACGGTCTTGCCGCTGCCGACGTCGCCGTCGAGCAGGCGGTGCATCTGCGTGCCGCGGGACATGTCCTTGAACGCCGCCCAGGCCGCCTTGCGCTGGTCATCGGTGAGGGTGAACGGCAACCCCGCGACGAAGGATTTGGTCGCCGCCTCGTCGAACGGTATCCTCGGCGCCGGCCTGGCTTCGCGCATGCGGCGCATCTTGCCGATGGAAAGCTGGATCTTAAGCAATTCGTCGAAGGCGAGCCGCCGTCGCGCCGCGTCACGCTGACCCGCGTCTTCAGGCCAGTGCGCCCCGCGCACCGCGTCGGAGAGGCCCTCGAGCCCGTAACGGACACGCACGTCCTCGGGAAGCGGATCGGCGATGGCAACCGCCTCGGCCTCCGCGAGACGCACGATCTTTCGAAGCGCGTGCTGACTTATGCCGGCGGTGAGCGGATACACCGGCATGAGCGGCGCGACGTACCCCTCGCCCTCGGCCGCCTCGGCCTCGTAGAGCGGGTTCATCAGCCGCAGGCCGAACCTGGTCTTCGCCGCCTTGCCCGCAAAACGGTACGTCCGTCCGACCGTCAGCGTCCGCACGAGGTACGGCTGATTGAACCAAAGCGCGGTGACGCTCCCCGTCCCGTCGTCGAGCCGAGCCTCGGTCACGGTCATTCGGCGCTTGAAGCTCCTCCGGTTCGCCACCTTCCCTACCGTCGCGACGAGCGTGACATGCCCGCCCTCCGCGATGCCGGCGGCCGTCGCCCGCTCGGTGAAGTCCTCATAGCGGTGCGGGAAATGAAAAAGAAGGTCGCTCACCGTGACGATGCCCATGCCCTCGAGCGTCGCGCGATGCCGACGCGCCAACGGCCCAAGCGTGCCGACCTCGCTATCCAGTCCCATATGGCCGAAGCATAACAAAAAATCGCGACTGAGCAACGCAGGTCGCGCCACGTGGACGCCGGCGTAAGAATGAAGGGGCTCCGTAAAAGCGTTGCCGTCGGCAACGCTAATGGACACGTAAAAACGCCAGACAAGCTGGCGTTTTTACGTGGTGCGCCCGAGACGATTCGAACGTCTGACCTCATCCTCCGCAGGGATGCGCTCTATCCAACTGAGCTACGGGCGCCTCTTCTGTCTCGTTGCGTTTGCGGCGTCAAATCTTCAGCACGCGGCCGATGAAATCGGCGAGCGGCTCGTCATCTTCGTTCAGGTCTTCCCGGACGAACCGTCCGAGAACGCCCCTTACTTCGTTCGGATTCGCGCCATCGAGGTCGACGACCACCCTGCCACGCAGGGGATTCTTGAGTTCGAGGTACAGGTTTTTGACCTCCGGCGGCTCATAGACGAACCAGAACCGGACGATCTCCTTGTACGGATAGAAACTCGTGCCAATGCGGACCCCGAAACTGGTGATGCCAAAACGGATGCGCGCCGGTTCTGACAGGGTCGTCAGGTACAGTACCAGCGCGAACATGATGATGATGAACGCAAAGAGAAAGTTAGCAGAGGCGACGGCATAAATCAAGAGCCCCAGCCCTCCCAAGATCATGAGCGTGTACCACAGGCGACCGCGGTCGTATCGGGGATACTCGAAAAAGTCCCAACCGTAGTACTCCTCGATGGTGGCCTCCACGCCGTTTTGGTCGCCTCCCGTCACGGATTCCTCCATAAATAAGGCTGAATGACGATGTACAATGCTGCAGTATTTATACCGTATCCGAGGACAAAAGCCAATGCGTCACCGTTTGTAGCCGTTCCCGCAAAATGGTTCAATGCAAGCGCTATGGGACTCGCGACCAAGGCGGAAAAATACTGGCAGGTCCTCAAAATAAGGCTGCATACGCCGGTCGATATCGCGCCGCTCGTCTATTTTCGGGTCATTTTCGGCTCCCTCATGGTCGTGCACGTGGCGCGTTACTTCAGCCACGGATGGATCAGGGATGCGTACGTCACTCCGCGGATGTATTTTCCCTACCCCGGCTTCGACTGGGTGAGGGTGCTCCCTGGGCCGGCGATGTACTGGGTTTTCGCCCTGATGGGCCTTTTTGCCGCCGGTATCGCCGTCGGCGCCCTGTACCGGCTGAGCGCGACGGCGTTCTTTCTCCTGTTCAGCTACGTCTTCCTGATCGACGTCACGCGCTACGTCAATCACCACTATCTCATGGCGATGGCCGCGCTGCTTCTCGCGTGCGCTCCCGCGGCAGACGAGTTTTCGGTCGATGCGCTGCTGCGGAGGAAGAAGGCTCCGGTGCGGCAGGCAGGAACGGCGCCCGGATGGACGGTTTTCGTGCCGGCATGCCAAATCGCCATCGTCTATTTTTACGCCGGACTCGCGAAGCTCAACGGCGACTGGCTGCAGGGCCAACCGCTGCGCCTGTGGTTTGCGGAACGGGAGCACGCGTCCATCGTCGCGGGCCTAGTCGGCGTTGGTCCGGCCGCCCTGGCGTTCAGTTACGCCGGCGCCTTCTTCGACCTTTTCATCGTTCCGCTTCTCCTCTATAAAAAAACGCGAAAACCGGCGCTCGCCGCAGCCGTCGGATTTCACGTGATTAACTCCTGGATCTTCCCGGAAATCGGCCTTTTCCCCTGGTTCATGCTCGCCGCGACGGTGATTTTCCTGCCCCTCCGCGACCTCGTTCCCCTGCCCGCATTCTGGAGAAAGGCCAAGGCCGCACCGATGCCCGCACGGCACGAAACCGGCGCGGGACGCAAAGCTGCTATTACGGCACTCGCGTGCGCCTTCCTTTTGCTGCAGATCGCCCTGCCGTTCCGCCGTTTCGTCTATCCCGGCAACGTCATGTGGCATGAATACGGGAGCCGTTTTTCCTGGTTCATGAAACTGTGGGACAAAAGAGTGTACGACGCGCATTTCTACGCGACGGACGCGGCCGGAACGAGGCTCGCGGAAATACCCATGCTCGACTTCCTGACGCCGGCGCAAGCGATTAAGGTGGCGAACCAACCGGAACTTGTCGTCAAATTCGCGCGCGGCGCGAGATACGTCATCAAACGCAAGACGGGCAAGGACGTGGAAGTGCACGCGGACATCGTCGTCTCGCTTAACGGACGGCCGTATCAGCAGATGATCGACCCTTCCGTGAATCTCGCGACGGCACCTGACGGTCCCGGTCCCTGGATCGTCCCTTTGGGGGAACGCCTCGTCGAAACGGCGTCAGTCAAAAAATGACCCCGCTTCGGTACCGAAGCGGGGTCATTTTTGGCGGAGAGGGTGAGATTCGAACTCACGGCGCCTTTCAGCACGGCGGTTTTCAAGACCGCTGCCTTAAACCGCTCGGCCACCTCTCCATGCCCCCAGTGTACGGGGCGGCGCATAACATATCAACGCCGATGCCGCCGCGACACGTGCAGCCCGCATGAATTGACCGCGTAGTGGACACGTAAAAAGCCCGCTTCCGAGCGGGCTTTTTACGTGGCGGAGGGTGTGGGGCTCGAACCCACAAAACCCCTTGCGGAGTTACAGTTTAGCAAACTGTTGCCTTACCATTCGGCGCAACCCTCCAAAATGTATGGACATATTATCTATTTTAGCTGAAAATAAGCAAGTAAGGACCGTGGCGTCAGGCTTTTCCCGAAACCCGTTGCGAACCGCGGGAATGGCGCGCCCGTTGACTTTTTAAAGCGACGATGGCGACGGCATGGATGCAAAAAATCAGGGGGACGCTTTTTAAGGACGTCGATCTGAGGCGTCTCGCCTATTTTCGCATCTGTTTCGGCATCGTGACGCTCTGGGAAACTGCCGACCTCGTATTTTCGGGGTGGGCGCGAAGATTCTACCTCGAACCGGCGTTCCACTTCACGTATTACGGCTTCGAGTGGGTCCGGCCGCTCCCCCC
>CAYOXM010000012.1:0-20404 GCA_964407925.1 uncultured Gammaproteobacteria bacterium | reverse complement strand
GCCGGCATCGCCAAAATCAACGTCGACTGGCTTTCCGGTTTTCCTATCGAGTCCAGGCTTATCGGCGTGCCCGACGCTCCGCTTCTCGTCCTGTTTCGTAAAATCATGGACCCGCACGCGTTGTCCGTAGGTATGGCGTACGCGGGCATGTTCTTCGACCTGCTCATCGTGCCAGCGCTGCTCTGGAAACGGACCAGGCTCGGGGCATACGTCGCGGCGATCTCCTTTCACTTCATCAACGCCTCCCTCTTCAGCGTCGGTACGTTTCCGTGGATCGGCCTCGCGGGACTGTTCCTCTTCCCTCCCCTGAAGGGCGACACGGCGGCGGGAAAAAACGAACGCGCTCCCGAGGGCATCGGTCGGGACCGACAGGCGCGCATGCAAAACGTCGGCATGGCGCTTGCGGCGGCGTTTGTCGCCGTCCAACTCTTCCTGCCGCTGCGCCACTTTCTCTATCCCGGCGAGGTACGGTGGACCAAGGAGGGTTTCAAGTTTTCATGGAGGATGATCATCGACACGAGCAGGGCGAACGTCAAATTCTTCGTCAGCGACCCCCGTACGGGCAAACGCGGCGAAGTCGACGTCGCGAAATACCTTCCGACATGGCAGCAACGCGAACTCACCGACCCCGAACTCGCTTTGCAGTTCGCCCATTTCCTCGCGGCGAAGGCCGAAGCCGACGGCATCAGGGTCGGCGTGTATGCCGACATCTGGATGTCGCTCAGCGGGCGCCCGCCGCAGAGGATCATCGACCCGAATACCGACCTCGCGAAAGCGGAACGGACGCTGGCGCACAGGGACTGGGTCCTGCCGCTTACATCGCCGGCGCTAGGCGGCAGAGAACGCATGGAGTTTTGGAAAATGAAATGGTGAAGCAGGTGGGGCGCTATCCCCTGAGCAACGTCAATCCCCACACGCGCCCCGCCCCCGCCGCCTTGAGCGCGCGGGCGCAATCTTGCAGCGTCGCGCCCGTCGTCGAGACGTCGTCGACGACGATCCAGTCGCCACGACAGGGCACGCGGGCGGCGAAACGACCGGAGACGTTCTCTCTCCGCACGTCAGCGTCCGTGATCGTCGCCTGAGCGGCGGACGGCAGGCCGTCCCGACGAAGCACGCCGACGGCCGGACAGGTCGCACCGACGGCGGCCGCCAGCCTTTCGGCGAAAAGATCGGCCTGGTTAAAACCCCTCGTCGCCCTCCGAAAGAAGTGCAGCGGGACGGCGACGACGTTCGCCCCTGCGAATAAGGTCCCAAGGGTCGGTCCGGTCCGGGAAAGAAATCCGTCGAACACCGTCACGAGTTCGCGTCTCGCCTCGTCGACGCCTTCGTACTTATATAGTCGCAGGAGCGCGCTGGCGACCCGGTCAGCGTATGGCGCGGCTGCGACAAGCCCGTCGAGCGGCAGACGCAGGCAGCGCCGCGAGCCGCAGTGCACGCCGAAAGGCGTCGCGACGCGGCAGCCCGGACAGGCGAACACTCCGGCGAGCGGCGTCCGAGCAGAGCGGCACGGATCGCACAGGACCGCCCCCTCGTCCCCGCAAGAAACGCAGAAATGCGGAAAAAGCATGCGACCAAAAAGCCGGGGCAAAGCCCGGCTTTTTTCTTTTACCTCGGTGACCATGTCGCGGAATCCGCTTTCCATGTGCCGCCTTCCTTTACCATCTCGATGACGACGTCCTGATAGTACACGTCCGGCCTGCCGGTCGCCGTCCTGAATTCCTGCCGCTGCGTCTTGACCGTTGCCTTGGCCGTACCCGCGGCGTTGTCGAAGGCGTCCAGTTGGACGTTGATCGACCTCGTAGTGACGCCGTAGTAGGTCTGCGCGGGCGGCTTGGCGGATTCGGCGGCGACGTAGGCGTCGGTTTTCGCACCCAGCGCCGTACTCATGAACGGCCGCAGATCCAGCAAGTTTTCGAAATTGCCCTGGTTGGAAAAGCTGCCGTACCGTTCGGCGAAGGAACGCGCCAGCTGGCGGACGCCCGTGCTCTCGTCGGGAGGCTTTACCGGTTCCGGCGGCGGTGAGGCGACGTTCACGTTCGTGGAAGGAATCCCTACCGACGTCGAACTGTTGATGAGCCCGCCCGTCGGCTGGTTCGCCGCGGGTGCCGCGACCTCAGGCAACGTCGGAGCGGTCCCTCGCGTCAAGAGAAACAACGCCATGCCCAGGAGGAGCAGCAGGATGACGATGATGGCGATGATGATTTTCGTTCGGCGTGACATGGGCGTCCGGATTACGCTCACTTCTTCTGTTCGAGAGACGCCTGGAATTCCTTCTTCGCCGCCTCGATCTCGAGGAGCTGCTGGGGGTTGGTCGTGACGACCTGGTCCTCGGCGTACGATGCGACCACCTTGATGGCGGCATGCTTCTGCCCGGCGAAAAAGATGCCTTCGCCGACGCCGCACTCGAGGAGCAGGTATTTCTCCCCTTCCGTGAGGAGGAAGGTCTTGGCGATGTTGTCGACCGCCGCCGGAGACTGCTTGAGCAGCATCTGCATGGCGGAGTTCGTGACGATAGCCTGGCCGTAGGTATTGCGCAAGAAGTCGTTGACGTCCTGCGTGATGGTCGTGACGCCGAGGTAGTATTTGCGGCAGCGCTTGCAGAGCGCGAAGATGAATTTCGCCGAATCCTCGTTCTGCATGAGCCACCACGCCTCGTCGATGACCAGGATGCGCTTCTTGCGCTCCGAGCGGACCGTGTTCCAGATGTAGTTGACGATGGCGTAGATGCCGAGCGGGCGGAGTTCGTCTTCGAGGTCGCGGACGCAGAAGGTGACGAGCACGTTCTTCATCTGCACCGTCGTCGGCGAGTTGAACAGCCCCTGGAACGTGCCTTCGGTGAACTTCTTGAGGCGAATGACGAGGTCCTTCGTCCCCTCCATGCCCTCGAGCACCTCGACGAAGTCCTGAATGATCGGCGGCTCCACCTTGGCGAGGTCTGCGTCGGGCGTGATGTCCTTCTTGGCGTAGGTTTCGAGGAGCGCCCGGTCGAGGATGGAGTCTTCCTGCGGAGTGACGTTGCCGAGCATGATGCGGAGGAGCCCCTTCACCGTGATGACGGCGCTCCTGATGATGTCTTCGGTCGTCACCTGCTCGCCCACCGCGCGCGGGAGGTCGAACGGATTGATCTTCGCGTCCGACGCGAGCGACACGTTGATGTACGTCCCGCCCACGGCATCGGAAAGGTGCTTGTACTCCATTTCCGGGTCGATGACGATGACCTCGGTGCCGAGCATCAATGAGCGGAGAATCTCCAGCTTGACCGTGTAGGACTTACCGGCGCCCGACGTCGCGAACACGATGTAGTTCGCGTTCTGCATCGAGAAGCGGTCGAACAGCACGAGACTGTTGTTGTGGCGGTTGATGCCGAAAAGGATGCCGTTGTCGGAGGTGAGGTCGGCGGAAATGAAAGGGAAAGACGACGCGACCGGCGACGAGTTCATGTTGAACGTGATCATCAGCTCGTCGTTCCCCTGCGGGATGGTCGAGTTGAATCCCTGTTCCGCCTGATAGAACACGCGCTTCGTGTAGATGAGCTTGCCGCCGAAGAGCGCCTCGACGTTCTCGGTCAGCTTGTCGAGCTCCTTCTTGTCCTTGCCGTAGATGGTGACGTAGAGCGCGAACTGGAAGAAATGCTCGGTGCCCTGCGAAAGCGAGTCGCGCAGGTCTTCGATGTCGCGGAGCGCCTGTTCGCTGATCGGGTCGCGCGGCGCGCCCTTTTCCGCGTCGGAGAGGATCTGCGCCTCGAGCGTACCGACCTTCTTCTTGAGCTGCTTGAGAATCACGTCCGGCTTCACCGGGTAGAAGAACATCGCGATATCGAGGGCGTGGTTCAGGTTGACGATCGGCGTGAACCAGCCGAGGGAGATGTAACGCGGGTACGTGACGACGAACACCGTGCGCACGAACGACTCGTTCAGCACGAGGTAGGTCGGTTCGACCTTCATCCCCGCGGGCGCGATGACGTCCTTGATCGAGACGACGCCCTTGCGGTAGATGCGCTCCTCCTCGAGCAGCTCCTTTTCCTTCGCGATCTGCGCGGATTCCTGCGATTTCTTCTGTTCGGAGGACGAAAGCTTCTTCGGCGGCTGCGTCGCCGTCGGTTCGAGCTTGCCGAATTGTCCGGGCTGGAATGCCATACGTCAGACCGTCGTTATTTCCTCAGTGACGCGGAGTTTCGAAGTGTCCTGCATCTTCTCGTTGTCGTAAACCTCCGGGTTGTACACCCGGTAATACAGCTCGATGAGGCTCTGCGTGTCGAGCTGAACCGCCTTGAGGCCCATGCTGCCGAGGTTGCCCATGATGTGCTCGACGCGCGTCTGCAGGTCGTTCTTGCGCTGCCGGAACCTCTCCTCGGCGAGGCGGACGAACAATGCCGGAGCGAAGACTTCCGAAAGCCGGGCGAAGAAGCCCTTCGCCTTGTCGGAGAGCGGGTTGTACGGCACGACGACGAAGAACTGCTTCTGCATGATCTGTCCGAGCGTCACGAGTTCCTGCACGAAATTGCGGTAATCGGCGATCTGCACGCGCAGGAGCTCGTTCGTCTGGTTCTTTTCCGATTCGCGCAGACGGTCGACGTACGTGTCGATGTTGAGGCGGCGCGACTGGATGACGACCTGCAGCGGATACTCCAGGGCGTTGAGGAACTGCACGTACGCCGCGATGATGGCGTTCTGCTCGTCCTCCGACTTCAGCGCGAAGTTGATGCTCGCCACGAGAAGCACGGCGCGAAGCGTACCGTCCTTCATGATGACGACGTCCTCTTTGATTTCGCTGATGTCGAGATACCGCTGCGTCGCGGGACCCGGTTTCGATCCGGCGAGTTTTTTTGACTGCATTTCCGGCATATCAGTCTTCGGGGTTGTAGACGCCGCCCGTGTTCACGACGAGCGAAAGTTCGGTCAGCTTCGTCGACGCCAGCGCCTCCTTGCGGATGCGCTTCGGCGGCGGGGGCGGCGGGGGCGTCCTGACGATGAAGCGCAGCTCTTCCTCCGTGTGCTCCTTGTCCCAAACGCGAAGCCCGGGACGGCGGAGCGTCTGCACCATGTTCAGCAGGAAAAAATGGAACGGCTGCCCGTTCACGCGGAAGAAGGCGAACGTTCCACCGAGGGCGAAGGTGGGCAGGCCCGTCGCGAGGAAAAGTCCGAAATCGAAAAGTTTGAAATCAAGGAACATCAAGCCCGCGGTAAGAAGCAAGATGAGGAACTGCCGGGTCGTGAGCGGCCCGATGATCTTGTCCTCGACGTCGATGAATTGCGGGACCGTGTATTTCATATCCCCCTTATCGGAATTCAGTATAGCACGGACAGGACGTGCTTGTCCCGAAAAATGCCGCCTTATCCTCAGCCAAACCGAAGCTTGCGATTAAGCTCCATTATCGCGTCAAATTCCGCCTTATTCAGGGTGACTTGGGCGGCCAATTCGCGCTCCGCGATGACCTCGGTGACCGGTTTTCCCTCGAGGCTTTTGCGCAGGATATCGAGATACATCTTGTTTACCTCGCTGTCCTGCCACGCCTTTATCGCCTCGGTCTTGCGCTCAAATCCCTGATCCTCCAAAAGGTCAATCTTGTCTTTGACCTTGAGGGTGGCTTCCCGCGGCTCCTTTGAAAGTTTACGGAAGTCTTTCAACGTGAGCGCGCGAAGCTCATCCACCGGACCGATCAGCTTCGGGACGAATTTGACGTCGGCGACAGTCGGCCGGATGGCTCCGGTAGTCGGCGCGGCGACCATCGATGCCGGACTTGCTGTCGGCGGCGCGGCAGTTGCCGGAACGACGGGCGGCGCGGGCGGCTGCGGCACAGCCGCCGCAGATGCTGCCGGTGCGGCCGGCGCGGCGACTGACACGGACGGGGCGGTTTGCGGAATCGGTTTTACCTGGGGCAGGGCTGAAGATCCCGTTTCCGGTCCGGTGACGGGAACGATGCGCGGCGGAGCCGGAGGAGCGAGACGCTGCGCCCCCGCGGGGGCGGCCACGCCCGTCTTCTCGAGCAGTCCCTTGTATTGCCGATCAAGCGCCTCCTGTTCCTTGCGCTCCCCTGCCGCCTGGCCCTCCATGTGCTTCGTCGCCTGCTCAGAAACGAACTTCGCCTTGCTGTCGGCGGCGCGCCCTTCCGCGGCAGTGCTGAATCCCTTTACGCGTTCCTTGAGGATGCCCATGA
Organism: uncultured Gammaproteobacteria bacterium; assembly: GCA_964407925.1. Taxonomy (GTDB): domain Bacteria; phylum Patescibacteriota; class Patescibacteriia; order SG8-24; family SG8-24; genus CAYOXM01. Next base: position 14,247 of record CAYOXM010000012.1, on the reverse strand, counting down.
CGCGATCGGCTTCGGCCTCAGGCATGCCCATGCCGCCGCTCGTCGTCGGCATGGTGAATTTGGATTTCGTCTCAAGCGCGTCACGGAGGTCGCGGAAATACAGCGTCACGAGCGTCCTGAACCGGCGCTTCATGTCCTCGTCAGGAAGCGTGACGGCGACGGCCGACAACGCCTCGTTGACCATGGTATCCATCGCGGAAGCGGCCTCGGTGACTTCCTCCGCGACGATTTTCTTCGGCAATTCAGCTTCGAGCTTCTTCGCCTCCTTTTCGTCATTAACGACGTCCAAGCCGAGATCGGCCTTCGTGACTTGGGGCGCTGCCGGCTGCGGCGCGGCGGCGGCCTGCGGCGCGACGATTTTCAAGCGGTCCGCCAGCGCCTTGATGCGCTGCTCTTTCGATTCGCCGGCCTGTCGGAGCAGTTGCGCGTGCTGCTCTTTCTGCTTTTGCGCTTCGGTACGCGCTTCAGCCACCTTGGAAAGGTTTTCGGTCACGAGCAGCATGGTCGCGGCGGCCTGCTCGGGCGTAAAGCCCATGCCGCCCGTCTTCGCCGGCTTCTCGAGCATCGCCCTGGCTTCCGCCTCATCGCGGACGTCCTTGAGGCGGGAAAGGATTATCGACTCCATCCGCCGACGCAGCACGGGATCCGCCGGAGCGAAGCCGGACGTCTCAACGAGCTTGCGGGCGACGTCTTCGGTCACGTCGACGTCGGGCGGCGGGGGCGGCAAAAAATCCTCCGGATGCATTTCGCGGTAAATGCCGGCCTGTTCCTCCAAGAATTCGTCGACGGCGGGAAAAAGTTCCGCGGCGAGGTCGCCGTGGATGTCGAGGGCCTGCTCGTACTCGAGACCGACATGCTCGACGAACGCCTCGGTGATGTCATCCTCGCCGACGCGGCCGCGGACGATGTCACGAATCGCCTCGAAGAGCTTTTCGGTCTTGCCGGGGTCAAGCCCGTACCGTCCCGCGATTTCGACGATTTTCTGACGCGTCGCCGGAACGCCGAAAAAATCCCTCAGCTCGGGGACAACCCACTCATCGTCCTTGAACGTGAAAAATCCGGCGTCCATGGAATCAGCTTATCTTTCGCTGCGCGGCGGTCATCTTTTTCTTGATTTCCTGAAGCGTCCGCGTTTCCGCCTCGCCGATCGACTTCATGCTCTTGATGCTCTTGAGCTGGCTCTTGATGCCCTCCAGCTCAGACTTGAATTCCGGAGAAATGCCGCCGCCCGCCTGCTTGATGATCAAGTTGATGGTGTCATTTGCCTGGCTGGTCGCCTTCTTCGCCGCGGTCAATTTCTGGCTGTCGCTTCCCGTACCCGTCGCCGCGTCAAAGCCGCCGAGGGCGCGCTGGAGGCCGCTCGCGCCGTTCTGCATCGCCTTCGTGATCGCGTCGCCGAACGACTGGCCGCCCTTCCGCGCCGCATCCTCGAGACCGATCATCGCCGCCTTCATGTGATCGGCCGCAGCCTTCGGGTCGGTCGCCTCCTGAGCGGCTTGAAGGTCCTTGTAGAACGAAGCCGCTTGGACGATTTCGTCACCTTCCATCTTCTTGCCCGAGGCATCACGCAAGTCAGAACCCTTCTGGCTGGCCTGGAACGCGCCGATGCCCTCGTACGACTTCATGACGTCGGCGATTTCGCCGCGTACGCTGTCGACGGATTCCCCACCCGCCAAGCGCTCGCGGATGTTCCTGACGCGGTCGTCGGCGCGCCTACGCGCATCGCTGTCGTTGTCCGCGATCAGGCTCGCGGCCGCGGTGTCGGCGGCCGAGTAGCCCGCCCCGCCTCCGGCGAGCCTGCCCTTGACGCCCGCGGCGTTCATGGACGCCATGAGCTGCTCGGCGCGTGCCACGTCGGCATCGGGCAACGACTTGTTGACGTCGAGGCCGTTCAGCGTCTTGTATTGCGACTCGAGATTCGCGGCGAGCTCGTCGTTGCCGCCCTGGCTCGCGACCATCGTCGCCTTGAGCAAGGCATCGCCGATTTGCTTCTTGAGCCGGTCGGAGAACTGCTCCATGTCCTTCTGTTCGAGCGCCAAAAGGCGGTCGGTCGCGTGCGTCTGTTTCGCCCTGCCGTCCGCGCCGGGCTCGACGGCACGGTCTATACCCTCGAGCATCCTCGCCTTTTCCTTGGCGGACGCGCTCGCCATCTTGTCCTGAACCTGTTTCGCGTTCATAACCATCGCGTCCTGGTCGCCCTTGGCGAGCAGCGCCTGGCGCGCCTGGAGCTCGAAGTCCTTGGAGCCGCCGACCTTGGCGACCATGCCGGTGATTTCCGCGCCCTTGCCCTTCAGGCTCTCGTCGCCCTGCTGCGCCAAGGCGAGCATCGCGCGCTGGCGCTCGATGTTGCTCTTCGAATCGTCGTTCACGATGTCGCGCAGGTCCTTCGGCGACTTCCCCTTGCTGACGCGCTGCGCGCCCTTGGCGATGAGCTCTTTTTCGAGCGCCGCCGCGGCCGCCGCGTTCTGGGGACTCGCGCGGAGCGCCGAAAGTTTCCGCAAGTTCGCGTCATCTTCCTTGAGGTCGACTTTCGCCTGCTTCTTGTCCTGACGGCCCTGCTGCCATGCGCCGACGCGGTCGGCGAGGCGCGGACGCATGCCGGTCGTCGGATCCTTCGCGCCGGCCGGCAACATGCCGGCGTACCGGCCCATTTCGCCGCCCGTCCAGCGCGCGCCACGGTAAGCGCCCTTCGCGGCCTTCACGCCGGCCTTGATTCCCGTGCCGGCCGCTGATTTGGCTACGGACGCCGAAGCGCCGGCGATCTGCTGCGCCATCATGGCGCCGCCCGCCATGAGGCAAAGCGCGATCAGGTACTCCTGAATGACCTTGGTGGTGAACGCCGCGCTCTGGCCGCCGTCAAACGTGTAAATCGCCTCCGATGACGTGTATTTGTCGCTGATTTTCTGCGAGTCGGCCTTTGAACCGACGCCCTTGAACAGCTGCGTGCCGCTCGAAACGCTCACGAGCGACAGCCACAGGAAGAACGCCATGAGCGGTCCGAACACCAGTTGGCTGTTGAACCGCTTCCACCAGTCGGCGTACTGCCCCTTGGCCATGCTCCCCGGAACGACCTTCAAGAAAAACGCGAGCGGCGAAAGCACCACGAGGAGCCACAGGTACACGATGCGCACGATGAGCATCAGCGTCAGGTACATCACGATGATCGTCGCGCCGACGATCATGAGCAGCGCGAGGATGAGCGCGACGACGGCGCCGAACACCACCGACGTCGAGGTCTTGATCGTCTCGTCGGCCGTCTTCTGGAGGAAGCTGTCGGCGCTCTTGAGCGGCGACTCCAGTGCCTTGTCGAGCTGGAGCCCCGTGAAGAAATTCGCGCCGGCGGCTTCCCTGAAACCGTAGACGAAAGTGAGCATCACCACCTGCGAGAAGTCGATGAGCAGGCCGCAGATGGTGCGCGAGAAGTTGACGACGACGGCCATGACGAGCAGGCCGGACAGGCGCTTGTCGGCGTAACTCCATTCCTTCACGCCGAGGATGGTGCCGAAGGCGATGACGAGCAGCACCAAGATGAAGAACATGTTGGTGATGTCGCGGACGATGGTCCACCCCTGCTCCACGGGAACCGCCACGACGAAGTCGTTGTAGGTGGCGACGTTGATGAGCACCGTGACGACGAGGAGGAAGAAGTCGCCGACGAAACCGATGATGATCTGGAGGAGCGAGGCCAGCACGATGCCGAAGAAGTTCGCGATCTCGCCGGCCTGCGACGGCAGGGCGACGCCGAACACGCCGGCGAGGACGACGGCGAGGACCGCCCCCTTCAATGCGCCGCTGCGTAAGGACGCGACGACGCTCCCCCACCGCGTGGGGGAAGCGCCGCCGGATGCGTTGTGCCTGACCTTGTCCTCCATACGTTCGTTCACGGCTTAATCGGCATGAAGCTTGATCCTGCCTGCGAACTCGGTCCACGACTGCTTCGGACGCGAGGGCTGGTACTTCGAGCCGCACTCATTGCACGTCTTGGGGTTGCCGTTATCGATGCAGCCCTCGTCGGTGTTGGTGAACAGGACGCCGTTCCCGTCGATGCGCATGTTCGCGCAGACGTTGCCCGTCCCTGGCAGCCCGGGACACTTGCCGTTGCACTGGCCCCAGTTATCCACGATCCTCACGCGGGGCTTGAACACGCACGCGTCGCCTTCCTTGCAGGGGTATCCGGAATCCGGCGTGCAGGTCGTCAGGGAGTTCAGGATCGACTTGTTGCAGACGTACATCTTGGTTTCCTCGAAGAAGCCGGTCTCGCAGGAATCCTTCGTCTTCCCCCATTCGCCCTTGTTGTCCTTGAGGCAGATTTCCTTCGCGAGCCCCTGCGTCTTCTTGCACTTGCCGGTCACGGTGTCGGTATCGCAGCCGCGGCGGTTCTTGAAGTACGACGGATCGCCGGAGACCGTGAACGTCTTGTCGCCGAAATCCACGTCCTTGCGGCGGATCGGCATGTGATCCTTGTCCGCCCACGCGTAGTACTGAATGCGTACGGGCAGACGGCCGCCGTGCTGGATGATGTCGCCCTTCATGACCTTGTTGACCGTAAGGCCTTCCGGACCCTCGGGGCAGATGCCCGGACCCTCGCAGGCCGAGGTATCGGCAGCGACGATCTTCGGCGCGTTGAGCTCCGTCATGTAGTCGAGACGTCGGTCCCACGTCGGTTCGGGACCGACGGGTCCGTATTTGCGCTGGTCGCCGTTGGGGTTCGTGGCCCACTTGTACGTCTGCCAACCTACGGCGAACAGTTTCGAGAGGTTGGTTTCGCCGGTCTGCCACGCGTTCGGTCCGAGGTTCGACCACGTGCCTGCGCACGGCCCCCTGCACGAGTACGGGACGCCGCCGAGGTTGGCGCCGCGCTTGAACACGTACTTGGTCGGCGGGTTCGCGTCATCAAGGCCCATTTGCGTGTAGGGCGCGCCGCCGTCGGAGGTGAAGATGGGGGCGATCCAGTTGAAGACGATGTCCTCGACGGGATTACCCGTCACAAACTCAAAGGGCGGGGTCATCGACTTGAAGAACTTGACCGGTATGTATCCGTAGGGCTTGAGGCTTTCGTCGCCCGTGTCGAAGCGTTTCGACACGTGATCGTACTTGAACCCGCCGCCGCTGAGCGTGCCGTTGTACATGCGATCGGTCCACGCGATGTTCGGCTGCAAGGCCTTCGCGTTGTCGCTCGTGACGGCGAGCTCTTCGCACTGCTCGCGATAGAGAAGGTCGATCTGGGCCGGTATCGCAATCGTGTCCGCGCCGTCTTCGGCCTCGTATTCGCTCACGGTATAGAAACCCGCGAGGTTGCCGTTGTCCCATTTCGCCTTGATGGCGATGCAGTTGTACTTGTCCTCGGGGAAGTCGTTGTCTTCGACGATGCCGGTCCAGCCGCTGTCCACCTTGTTCTTGCAACCGTTAGGGTCGGTTTCGTTCGAAGGGTTGATCCACTCGCCTCCGGGCGGGCGCGTCTCGCCCTTCGCGTAGTTCATGTCGAAGGTCCAGTTGTTGCCCTGATGCAAGTAGAAACTGAACGGACCGCCGTTGTCGGCCGTGTAGCCGCTCTGGTCTTCGTCCGCGGCGTAACCGAACACGTGGATGCCCGCGATCCTCGCCTGCGACAGGCCTGGGCCGCCCGGCGGGGCCGCCGCCGAATACACCCCGGCCGCCGGGCCGATGCTGGCCGAGATGAAGTGCCCCTCCTGCTCGCAGCAGGAGTTCTCCCAGGCGCTGGCAAAGTTATCGTAATTCTTTCTCGCACTGCCCCCGATGATGAAAGGCTGGTCGAGAATCCTTTGCACGTAACCGCCGTTCGCGTTATTGCCCTCTGCAACTTTGCAATACAGGAGCTTCTGCTGCGTCGGCAGATAACCGGCCTCCTTGCTCTGGTTGTTGATGTCCGGCGTACCGATGAGCCGGTCAACCGGGAGCCACAGGTTGCAGGCGAACTGGTTCTGGTCGCCATTGATGTTGAACGAGAAGTCGGGGTCGACGCAGAACCCTTCCCAACCGATGGACGACTGGCGTTCGAAAATGCCTTGGCACTTTCCGCCTTCGTCCTTGCCGCAATCGTTGCTCGACGCGCATGCCTTGCCCTCACTGGGCCCGCCGACGCATACGTTATCGGGCGGCGGCGTATTGGGAGTCCACAGGCCGTAGAAGCGCGATTCGCCGCCCTTCCCCCAGGTCACGCGCACATATGAACACTCGCAATTGTTGCCCTGATTGCAGACGTTGGCGCCAGACCAGCCGCTCTTCATCGCCTTCGGCGTGCCGTCAGAGTTAAAGCCGTTGTCCTGCACCACGCTTCCGCTGAACGGCGAATCGACTTCCGGATACCCGCGGCACCAGGACTGGTTGCTGACAACGTTCGCGAGCGGGCCACCCGAAAGCGCGAACGCGCAGCGACCGTCGTAGCAGAGGGCGCCGTTCGGGCACTCGCCGTCGTTCTTGCACTCCTGGGGCACGTCGTCGGTATCGACGCCGTACAGCTTGCCGTTCACGCCGGTGCCGGACTTGCTGAGTACGACGTACTGGACGGGATACTTGTTCGGGAGGCTGTACCCGGCGTACTCGAGCCCCTTGTACGTGACATCGCGCTTCTGGTAGAGGGACTCCGTCAGTATCTGACGCGACGGATACTCGTAGTTGCTGCATTCCGACGTCTCGCCGACCTGGCGGTTCTGCGAGCATCCGGCGAAGCCGCCGCAGATGTTCTTCCACTTTCCTTCGTTCACGTCCCAGCTCGTTTCGCTGAGGGTGCAGGTCAGCCACTCCGCGCATTCGCGGTCCTTTCGCACCCTGATCACGGTGTTCGTGTCGTTCCTGGTGAACGAGTAGGGGTAGGCGACGTTTTCCGTCGAGCAGGTCTCGCCGTAGCCGCACACCTTGCTCTCGTCCTTGCCGTCATCCTTGCCGTCGCCGTTCGTGTCGATGCAACCCGGCCCAAAGAACGTGGGGCCGAGGCATTTTTTGGCGACCGGGTCACACGTCTCCGCGCCACCGCAGTCAGGCTTGCCGGTGCAGGGCTGCTTTGATCCGGAACACGCGAATGCAGGGCAATCACCGTCCATGCTGCAGGCCTGATTGGTCGTTTCGCAGGAACCGTCCTTGATGCCCTTGCAGCGCTTCTCGCACAGCGGGTTGCGCGTTTCGGTGTTGCAGTCGATCGGCGCCACCGGCCCGCCGTTGGCTTGTGCGTCGCTCTTCAGGTACGTGGCCGGCGACGAGTACGTGAGCCGCGTGTCGCTCGTCTTGTTGAAGAGGATGCAGCCGTTCTCGAGGCTCGGTTGGCCGTTGCACGACTTCTGGTCCAGCTTGTTGTTCGCGATGTAGTAGTACGGCTTGCCCCTCGGATTGAGGACCGACGTATCCCCCGGGTCGACGAATTCCTCGCAGCGGTCGTACTGCGCGCTGCACGCGCCGGCCCATGCCTGATAGCCGCACGTGGTGTTCCCCTTCTGCACGAGGCAGGTCGGCGTCGCCGCCGGAGGGATGGTGCACAGGCAGCCTTCGTCCTTGTTGCAGACGGAAGCACCCTCAAGCACGCACGTCGGATCGGCGTTCTTGTATAGCGCGTAATATTCGCCGTTCTTGACGAGCTCCGGATAGCACGGGATGTCCGCACCGGCCGCGCTCTTGCGGAACCAGCCGTAGCGCGTCTGGGTACCGACGGTGATGCCTTCCTTGTACTCGCAGACGCGGTTGCCCGGCTTCCGGAAGTAGAAGATGCCGTCCGCCGCGCTGTACTCCTCGCAATAGAGCGCCGGCACGGTACAGAGGTTCTTTTCGTACGCCGCGGGATCGTCCTTGAGCGCGACGGCTTTCCACTGGCCCACGACGCCCTTCTCGAAGGATGCGATGCAGGACGTCTCTCCCTTCTTGATGGTGCACTCGGCGTTGTTCATGGTGCACTTGCAGCCGGAATCCGAGAGGCACTCCTTCACCGTACCGAAGACGTCCTTGTTGAGGCATTCTCCCTCGTACACGATTTCCGGAACGCCCATCGCCTTGCAGGCCATCGCCGAAGAATCGCAGCGGTTGGCGTCGCGGACCACGAGGTACATGCGCTGGTCGGCGGAGACGTTCACGCGGTCGGGGAAGTCGCCTTGGCGCGTGCCGAGGTCGGGCTGGTCGAGCGAGAAACGGCACTCGCTCTCGCCGATGCCAACGCGGCACGCGTCGCCGATGAGCTGCGGCGCGCCGATCTGGGACGCCACGTAGTCCTTGCGGTCAAAATTGCACACGCACGCGGCGCCGGAGAACGACGAGTCATTGCTGTCATCGCAGTATTTGCCGCCGGCGGGGACGTTGCAGGAGGTGAACCCGTCGCTGCAGGGACACGAGCCTCCGCCCGCGGGGCAGTCCTTGGTGCACCGGCCGCACTGGCGCGGTTTGCCGGCGTTATCCTTCAGCTGGCAAACGGCGTTGAACGTCTGCGCCCGCGAATTCTGCGGCGTGTTCTGGGTGAAGGAATACGCCTGGCAGCCGACGGCACGGTCACGGCAGAGGCTCGAGAACGACCGGAGGTACACGGTATTCTGCGCGGTGTCCTTGTACTCCTTGCAACCGAGCATTTCCTGCGGCGACGGCACGCCCTGCGGCGTCTGATCGCACGAGGCCGGCGTCACCCAAGAATCGCGGATGACGTAAATGTTGTCTTGGACCTCTTTCAGGATGACGTTGTCGACGTACGCGTCACCAACGCCGTTCTTCTTGAAGACCAGCACCGTCGACTTCAGGCCGAACTCGTCGTCATCGACGGAGAGCGGACCGAACGTGTGGAGCTTCCAGTCGGTGGTGAGGGTCGCCGGCGGCGCGGAGGTCGGAGCGCTGTCGTCGCTGAAGTTGAGACTGGCGGGAGGCGTCGGGACGGGGAACGTCGGGACGTCGATCGGGCACTTGTCGCTCCCCTTCGGCACGACGGTCGCGCACGCGAGGCCGGTCGGCGTCGTGCACGGGCATCCCTCGTCGGCCTCGCAGGCCGCTGCGAGCTTGCAGTCGAAGGTGGTGCCAGCGCCAAAGGACGTCTCGATCGTCCCGCTACCGCGTGCCCAGAAGGAGAGCGAGTAGCTGCGCGAAGGAGACACGAGGCCGCCCACCTGCCGTTTCGAGGTCGTCGCGCCGGTGAACTTGAGCGAATGGCCGCCGACGATGACGGATTCCGACGACTGCGTGCCGGCGGACCAGTCGGTCACGCCGTCTTCGAACGAATCGAACACCGAATTGCGCACGTTCGACGCCGCGTTGCCCTTGTAGGGCCTGCAGCCGTTCCCTTCCGCGCTGCATCGCGCGCTTTCGTTCGGGGTGGCGTTATAGATGCACTGGGCGCGCTGCGGGTCCCATCGCCCGTTCGAGTTCGAACAATCGCCGAACGTCGACGTGGTGATGCGGTACTGCCGGCATTCCTCGGTCAACACGATCGTCTTCGAGGCGAGGCGGTAATGGCGGTTGCCGTCGGCGTCGTAGTACTCCCTGCAATCGAAGTTTCCCGCGTCGATGTCGTCACGCGTGCAAAGGCCGCTCTTGTCGACGCCCGTGCCGGTGTCGATGCTCGTGCATACCGAAGCGGTCGCCGAATCGAGCTTGGTGCACGGGGCAACCCCGGCGTTCGCCGAACCGAGCGCGACGGCGACTTCGCTCATGGTGCCGACTTTGGCCGGATCGTTCGCGGCGACGGAACCGTCGGGCTTCATGCGGTTCAGCACCTCGGAGCCGGTGCGCTTGAGGTTCCATACGCGCAGCTGGTAGCCGGTCGAGTCCGAACCCTCCCACGTGTAGAACACGGTCTTCGGATCATCGGACGGCTTTTCGCAAAGGCGCAGCCCCGAGTAATACTCCAATTTTTCGGTACCGAGGTCGGTGAATTCCGAGCATCCGGATTCCGACTGGCTGCACTCCCGCGCCGTTTTCGGAATGAAGTAGACGGGGAATTTCACGTTGTCGAAAGCGGTCGATTCCTGCTTGAACACGTCGTATCCCGCGCACTCCGCAGGGCAGGAATCCTGCGGACCGGTAATGCCGGGAACCGCCGGATCGCCGTTCGTCGGAGTGTAGCGTTCGCAGCCGACCTCGTTCTCGCGGCAAATGCCCGCAAAAGCCAGGCACTCGTCGCGCTCGGTCTCGTCACCCGTGCAGCCGAGGAACGTCGGCGGAATCTTCGCGTACATCGGATTCACCGCGACGTTATAGTCCTCGTGATACGCGGTTCCCGCCCCCTCCTCCAGCTGGACGTCGTCGACGAAGGCGACCGCGTTGAAACCGCCCACGGTGATCGTTCCGTAGCTGATTTCCTCGTCGATCACGAAAGTGCAGCTCGCCCGGATCTTCCCGACGCCAGCCTCGGAACTGAAGGTGAAGAGGAGGTTGCCCGCGCCGTCCTGGTCGCATTTTTGGTTCCCCGGAGCGACGGTCTTTGCCTGCGGGTCGCCGAACAGGTCGGGCTGGAACGAAATCGACTGAACGACGTCATCGGGACCGATGTTGACCTTTTTCCCGTAGGAATCCGTGAACGTGATCCTGATGGCGCCGGTCGTGGACGACGCGCCAGCGTCGGGAGCGAATGACGCCGACATCGTATACGTGACCTTGCGGCGCAGGGGCAGGAGCGACTGCGACACGCCGTCCGTGTACGCGCACTGGGTGTTGCCCTTGATGACCTTGCAGGTGAAGGAACCCGACGTGCAGGTACAGCCGTTGTCGTCGCCGCATTTTCCGGTCGTGCACACGCCGGAACTCGCGGCGGCAAGGATGTTCTTCGCGCGGACGGCGTTGATGCCGCTCGTGACGTTCTTCGCGTCGTTCGTGAGCGATCCCGGGCCGGATGCGGCGACCGTTCCGTACGGCGTCCAATACCGAGGATGGTCGGTGATGCCGTCGGCATCGCCGTCCTCGAGTTCCTCGAAACTGCCGTTCCTGACGAGGTTGAGCGCGCCGCCGGTGCCGAGCGGGATGAGCGCGGAACAGCCGTTGTCGGAAATGGCGCAATTCTGGACGTTCTTGTTGAAATACCGCTGCGGATCGAGCAGCCAGTCGTCGCCGTCGACGGCGTCGTTGCCCTTGATGCTCGTGCAGGACTGCTGGCCCTTGATCGCGCGGCAGGACTGCTTGATTTCGCAGGTACAGCTCACCGAGCCACAGACGTAGCTCAGGCGGCAGGCGTTGCCGAAATCGTCGGTGCAGACGTCCTTGCCCTTGTCGACCGAACACGTCGACGTCGGCACCGGATTTTCACAGGTGCAGCCGGCGTCGAGGGGGCAGCCTTTGTACTTCGCGACGCTGCCGCCGCCCGCTTCGCACTGGCCGGGAGCGAGCGTCGAGATGAATTTGCCGTTGGACGATCCGCCTTCGCACGCGTCGGGACCGCAATCTCCCCCGCCGGTGCATTCGCCGTCATTCGTGCAGCGCAGGCCGTTCCTCGTGCCGCCGAGGCAGTAGTACACCGAAGAGCACGAACCGGCGTTCAGCGTCGTGGCGTACTTCGCGCAACCGACGTTGTCGGCGTTGCAGACGCCGTGATCGACGGTGTTGAGCAGGTAGCTTTCCGACCCGCCGGTGCGCGCCTTGAAGCTGCGGCAGGAATTGTAATAGAAGGGGCACTGGTCGCCGTTGAAGCGCCAGGCGTTGCGTTCCTTAAGGCAATACCCCCACCCGCCGATGCAGGCGCCGACGTCGTCCTGGCGGAGGCACGTCGCCACGTCCACGCAGTCCTCGCGGCGGGCGTTGGTTTCCGAACTCGACAAAATCGGACCGTTCACTTTCGCGCGGCACTGCGTCGGCGGCGACTTGAGGACCCATTTCGGATTGATGAGGTGACACCAGGGATTGGCGTCGTCGGCCACGCCTGAAGCGTTGCACTTGTCGAAGCCCGCGACGACTTCGCCGAGCGTTGCCGGCGACGTGATGGAACTCTTGCGCGCGGCGAGCTCCCAACCGATCGAGACGATGCGGTACGCGCGGAGCTTCTTGAGGTTGCTTTCGCAGTAGGAGGACGAGTAGCAGAACGGATCCGTATCCTTCTGCTTGTCGTTCGACGAGATAAGCGGCCAATCCTTGTGGAGCAGGCCCTTCTCCAGCGCCTCCTCGACGGTGAGCGCGAAGACGTCGCCAGCGCGCACGGCGTTCGCGAACTGCGTGTCCATCACGCAATTATTCGGCCCGGCGGCAACACCAGGGCATGCCGTAAACTCGGTGAGCGGATCGAACGTGGACGCTTCGCGGACGGGAACGGCGGAAACCGTGCGCTGCGTCTGAATCTGCGCGAGACCCTCTTCGCCCGGCGGCTGGAGAATCGCTTCGGGATTGAAGATGAGGTCGGGCTGGAGCTCGAGAAGTTCCTCGGTCGAAAGGAGGCCGTTCACGAACTTGTTCCAGAGACGGGACACGATCGTCATCGTGAACGTCTGCGCGGCGTTCAAACCGATGGCGATGCTCGCCTTTGCCGCGATGGAACCGGCGTTCGCGCGCTGCGTCGCTTCCTGGCCGGCCTCGCCGCTTCGCTGCTTGCGCATTGATTCGAATTCGGCCTTGGTGACGGAGCCGGGGGACTTGATGCGTCCGGAAGTCTGGTCGCGCAGGTCGGAAAAGCCGCCGCCGGAAGATGCCTCGGTCAGGCGTTTCATGGTGGCTTCGCGCTCGGCCTCCTTGCGTGCGACCCAGATGCCGTCGACGATACCGACCTGCACGCCGATCGGCGACTGGCCGGGGACGAACTGCGGCTTCATGTTCTCGAGGAACTGTCCGCTGTCGAGGGATTCGGCGAGCGCGGAATAGCTGTTCGAGATGGTCTCCCAGCTGCACTTCGGCGGCGGCGGTTTGAACTCGTCGAGCAGGCCGAGCTGGATCTTGAGCGCCATGTTCAAATTCGGCCGGCAAAGGTCGAAACCGAGCTTCTGAAGCTGCAATTCCTCGTTCAGCGTGCCGATCGCCTCGCCGACGGCGCCGAGGGCCGCCTCACGGAACATCTGACCGATCGCCTTGCTGTCCCAGCAGCTTTTCTGTCCCGGACAGTCGCCGAGAATCGACAGCGCCATCTGGTAGGCGATCTGCTGCGCGAAATAATTCGTGCTGTTGACGAGCGCCACCACGGCTGCCTCGAGAATGGCGCTACCAACCGATTCCTTGGCAAGACTACCCTGATACCACGCCATGATGTCGGGGTTCAGGACTGAAACCTGCGCGTTGACCGGTTTCGGCGCTGAGAAAAGCGTCGTGGCCCCGAAACCGACGGCGAAAAGAAACAGCAGGACGGAGGCTCCGAACCTTTTCTTTCCGCTCTTTTGCCAAGTCGTCATCACAGACTTCTTTAGGTTATGTCCTTACGGCACTACGAACGGCGGCGTTTGTCCTCCGGCCGGCGGCGTCTGCTGCTGGGCTGAGGTGGAAATCTCGGCGAGCGATTCCGTGAGCAGCTTGCGCAACGTCGCGTCATCGGCCTTCTGGAGGGCGTTCTCCGGTATGCCCACCTTCGCCAGGAAGCCGCGCAGCTCGATCGACGACATTGCCTCCAATTTCTGCGCGATGATCTCCGGAGTCAGCGTCGCGGGGTCGCCGAAGGTCTCCTCGATGGCTCGCAGCACCAGCTCCGCCTGTTCGGCGTCGCTCTTTGCCCCAGGCGTCGTAGTGGCTGGCGGCGTAATGCCCGGAGACGCCGACGTTGTCGCGTCGGGAGCTGCTGACAGCCGCGGCTGGCGGCAGGTCTTCCCCTTCGGACAGTTCGGATCGCTGTTCGTCGACACCTCTTGCCCGTCGTTAATGCCGTCGGAATCCGTATCTTCAAGAAAGGGGCTGGTCCTGAACACGTAGAGCTCGTCGTAGTCATTTAACGAATCCTTGTCGGTGTCCAGCACTTTCATCTTCTGTTCGCGCTCCTGCTCGAGTTCCTCGGCGCTCTTGAAAACGAGGCCCTCCTTCCGCACGAACGGAAGAGCGATGTTCTTCCTGATGCGGGCGTAGCCGAGCACGGCGGTCGCGAGTCCGACGACGACAAAAACCGCGAGACCCAGTTTCTGCTGCGTGGAGAAATTCTTCCACTCGGTCACAAGGTTTGTGCGCATTATAACACCCGAAAATAAGGGCGTCCACGGATTTTTCCCTATGGGGAGCGTACCATGTTTCGCCTTACGGCGTAAGTGCTGCGGCAAGCGAGCGCCACGCCTCGACAGTGAGTCGTTCCGGCCTGTCGTGCGGGGATATTTTTGCTTCAACGAAGGCTTTTTCTAGCATTTTGACGTCTTTTACCGCCCCGCGGAGGCTGTTTTG
>CAYOXM010000011.1:0-43217 GCA_964407925.1 uncultured Gammaproteobacteria bacterium | reverse complement strand
CTCCCGCCGAGGAGAAGTCCTCCTTCGACGTCGAGCTCGCCGATGCCGGTTCCAACAAGATCGGCGTGATCAAGGTGCTCCGCGAGCTGACCCAGCTCGGTCTCAAGGACGCCAAGGATCTCGTCGACGCCGCCCCGAAGATGGTGAAGGAAGGCGTCGCCAAGGCCGATGCCGAATCCTGGAAGAAGAAGCTCGAAGAGGCCGGCGCGAAGGTCAACCTGAAGTAAGATTCGCCGACCAGCAAAAAAGACCGCCCTCGGGCGGTCTTTTTTCGCATTCATCGTTATCGTTTTTTTGGGCGTGGTCGTCCGGCGGCGTCACTCCGGCAGGCCGAACTTCAGCAGTTTGTCGCCCACGGCGACAGTTGCCGTCTTAGCCTTCTCGTCGACGGCGAAATCGCCGGCGCCTTCGAGCGAAGGTGACACGTATTGGGCGACGAGGAAGCCGGTATCCTTGTTGTACTTCAGGATGCGGGCGGGGGAGGCGTCGAGGACGTACAGGAATTTCGCGTCCGCGCTCGTGCGCAGCCGTTTCGCCGCGGTGACCGGCGGATCGGCCTGCGCGACGGCGAAGTCCTCGTGACTGCCCTTCGCTATCCGCACGACTGAACCGTCTGCGTTCAGCACGTAGACCACGCTGTCGATGGCGATCGAGACCGCTTTCGAAAGATCGGTACCGTCCTTCATGTAGGATTGCGCCTTGCCGTAGCCGGAGCCTTCGGCGGCGTGCCGGACGATGCGGTTATGCGCGGCGTCGAGCACGTAGAGCCGTGAGCCGTAGATTTCGGCGTCGGCGATGCGCGCGTCGGCGTCGGCTTGGACCGGCCGGTCGGACGCCTTTCCGGCAGGAGAGATGAACCTGCCGATGCCGCCGTCCCCGACGGCGAGAATCCCGTCCCCTCCGGGGATGAGCGCCCTCGGCTGGCCGTTGAGCGCCTCGGCGATCTTTTGCGAGGTGCCGTCCTTGAGGTTGATCTTGTAGAGTTCGCCGTCGACCGATGCCGTCCAGGCGGCATCGCCGCGCATGGCGAGCTTGGCGAGCGCGACCTGCCGTCCCTCGTCGGCGACGGTCGAAACGACTTCCGGCGCAGGGAGCGCGATGACGTGGCGCAGCGCGTCCTGGGCGGCCGCGACGCGATCCTTCAGTTCGGCTTTCTTCTCCGCATCCTTCGGTTTCTTTTCGGGAAGGGCGGCGATGGCCGTCGTCGCTTCGGCGAGAAGCGATTTGGCGCGGTTCTCATCCCGGTAAATCATGCTCGCCTCGGCCGCGTCGATCTTTTGCTCGATGACGGCCACGCGCTTCTCCTCGGCGGCGCCGAGCTCCTCGAATTTCCGTTGCCACGAACCGACGAGGATGCTGTCGTTGAACGCCATCGTGAGGGTGAGCGCCGTGAACAGGAGCGCGCGGCTCTTCGGCGCGAGGGCGTTGAGGCCGTCGACGAATCCGTTCATGACGGCGTCAGCCTTCCTGCGCAGGCTGAACCGTTCCTTCGGCACGGGTACGATGGTTATCTCCGGCTCGGCGGCGTCCGGGCCTTTTGCTACGGCGGCTTGGACGACGGTTTCGGCCGCTTCCTCGCGATGCTTTTCCGCCGCAGTCGCGGCGGAAAGAATGAAGAGCGGGGGGAGTTCCTCCGTTTCGCTCTCGTGCGTGACGGGCCTGGCCGGCATCGGTTTGCCGACGTCCTCGACGACCTCGTTCAGGTCCGCGAGCGTAACGAGGGCGTCCGTTTCTGCAGCTGCGGGTTCGTCCTCGGCAGCGACGTCGCGGACTTCCGGCGGCAAGATGTCGAACAGCGCCTGGTTTGTCTCGGCCTGTCGCGGCTCGTACGTTTCGGCGGCGGCAGGAGCCGCGACTTCGATGACTTTCGGTTCGGCGATGACGGCCTCCGGCTCTTCGGCGACGGGAACGGCGGCGGGCTGTTCGGTTTCGTCTTGCGCCACCTCATGGAGTTTCGCTTCAAGCGCCTCCTTGCGCGACTCGTGCATCTCCTTGAGCTTCTCCTGCGTCGCCGCCGCGGCGCCCGAGGCCATCTTTTTCAGGTTCTCGGCGAGGCCGCCGAACGCGACGAAACCCTTCTTCGCGAGATGCGAGAGCGGGGAGGGGGACATTATTTCGTTCGTATGCGATTCCGTCTTCCGGAGTTTCGCGAGCGAAGCGTGAGTGGAGCCGGGCCGCTCCTCGGCGGTCGGTCGCGCCTCCGCGAGCTGTTCGACGTAGCGGACCTGCGTGACGTCGAGCACCATCATCGCGAGCGGGAGGTCCTCCTTGATCGGCGCGAGGCGTTCCTGGACGAGTTCGGTGGCCGCCTCGGGATCCTCGGTCATGATGATCTGTTCGAGCGGCTCCATGCCGGGGATGCCGGCGAGATCCTCCGTCGAAAGCAGCATCCGGTCGCGTTTGCCGATTCGTCCCGAAATCACGCTGCCGAAACAGCGGCGGACGGGCGCCGCGCGATAATGCTGCTGCTCGGTGCCGCTGTCGTCCACGAGGTCGAAAATCTTGCAGCGGCCGCTGTCGCCCGGGAGCGGGTGGAAGAGCAGGATGTAGGGCCGACCCCATGTGGCGGCGACGATCTCGTGATCCTTCACGGAGAGGAGCGCGGCGGTGACGTATTCCGGTTCGAGCTGCAGGCCGTTCTCCCCGAGCACGCGCGAAACGGCCATGTTGACGCTCGCGACGGCCGCTTCGAAAATCTGCTCTTGGCCGGCGTCCGCGGGGAGCTTGCGTATGGCGTCTGCCACGCCTCGACTGAAGGCGTCCTCGAGGTGCGCGAACAGCGCCTCGCCGGTCTTGGCGGGAGCGTCGGCGGCGAGCAGCGCATGAACCCTCCCGACGCGGCCCTGTGCCTCGCGGGAGATGTCGAGCGTCATCGCTTGGACGTAACGGCCCGATTTCCGGGCGTTCCAACGCACTAATTGGCTCACCCGGGATTGGCTTTGCGGCATAAGGCGTTGACCGTGTCTTTCTGGGGCATTATACTACACCCATAATTTGGCTACAAAGCGGATACACCGGGTCAGCGGATATGGCAAGGTCGGGACGGTCGGGCGGGGGAGGAGCCGCTACGAAGAAACACATGCTTGAACAGCTTTTTGGTTCGAAGACCCGGGTCCGGCTTCTTCGCCTTTTTTTGAACAATTATCAGGGCGCCTACTATGTCCGCGAGCTGACGCGCAAAATCGGCTCGCAAATCAACGCCATCAGGAACGAGCTCGACAACCTCATCGAGATGGGGATAATCATCGAGGCCGAGGGGTTCGAACCGGAGGATGCCGGCAAGGCCGGGCGCAAGTCGGCGGCGCAGCGCAAGTATTACCGCCTGAACGTCGACGCGCTCCTGTACCCGGAACTTCGCGCGCTGTTCATGAAAGCGCAGGTGCTGCTCGAGAAGGATTTCGTGAGCCGCATCACGCAGGCGGGCGCGGTGCAGTATCTTGCCCTCACCGGGTTTTTCGTGGGCGAGCACGAATCGCCGACCGACCTGTTCGTCGTCGGCAAGGTGAATCGCGATCGCGTGGCGAGCGTCATACGCGCCTTCGAGAAGGAAATCGGCCGCGAGATCAACTACACCGTCCTCACGCCGCAGGAATACAAGTACCGCAAGGACGTGACCGACCGCTTCCTCTACAGCATCCTCGAATCAAAGAAGATCGTCGTCGTCGACGCTGCGGCCGAGCGCATGCCGACTCCCGCATTCTGACCGAAGGACTGTCCCCGCGGGCAGTCCCCTTAGTACTCGCATGAAACCCATCCTCCTCGCCCTCGCGGGCATGGCCATTTACAGCCTGACAGGCGTCATCATCGAGCAACGGCTCGAGAAATTTTCCACGGTCGCGCTCGTGCTGCTGTTCGTCGCGCCGATGGTCGTGGTGTCGCTTTTTTGGATACTCGGCCAGCGCTCGCTCGGGCAGGCGGTCGTCTGGCCGAAGGGCGATTTGCTGTGGCTGACCATTTTCCTCGGCATCGTTTATTTCTTCGCGGATTACTTCTATCTCGGCGCGTTCACGTCTGGCGGGAACGTCCTCGTGATATCGACCATCGCCATCATGGCGCCGGTGCTCACGGCGGTCGTCCGGCATTTCTGGGTCGGCGGTTGGCCGAACGGGTATCAGGTCGCCGGCTACGCGCTCGCTGCAGCCGCGGTGCTCCTGCTCGCGAAGGGCGGAGCCGTACACGCATGATTCTCTTTCTTGATTTCACCAACGAGACCGCGCGCGTCGCCGCCGTCGGGGCGAAGGGTGCGATGTGGGTTTCCGCGCCGACGGGCCGCGGCGTGTTTCGCGCGTTCGACAAGGCGCGGCGGTCCAAGGGGTTTCCGAAAGGGAAACCGTCGTGCGTCGCCGTGGCGCTCTCCGCGAAGGTCGCCAGCCGCGACGTCTCGTGGAGCACGGTGCGCGCCGGCGTCGCGATGGCGAACGGCCTCGCGTTCGCGTGGGGCGTCCCGTCGGTCGCCGTCGTCGTGACGGGCGCAGAATCGCCGGACGAACTCGCCGCCGCCGCCCGCGTCGCCGCGAAGAAGGCGAAAAAGGACGTCTGGGTCAGTGCGACCTACTCCGGCGAGCCGACGATCACGGTGGCGAAGAAGATTCTCTAAGAAAAAACTCGGCCGGAGCCGGGTCTTTTTTCATTACCAGATTTGAACCTCATCGCCGGCACGGGCTTTCGAAGGTCCCTAAGAGCCTTCGAGAAATCCGGCCGGGGCGCATCGGCTCGCGGATCGGGCGAGATGCCGATTTCCATCATCTCTTCCACCAGATTTTCCGGCGCGAGGGATGCGGTTTCCGGCGGGTAAACCCGAGTCGGAGCGAGGGCTCGCGGCACGCGAGCCGCCGGAGGCCGCACCCTCGCTTGTCAGAAAAATCTCACTTTCTCACCCGCATCAGGAAGCAGGGCAGGATGTTCAGCGGTTCGAACTCCACGTGCACGTCGGGGAATTCCTTCGCGAGGTAGGGGACCATGAGCGGCGAATATTGGTGGAAGACGATGAGCGTGCCGCCGGGGCGGAGCAGGCGTCTCGCTTCGGCGACGACCGCCGCACGTTCGTCCTTTTTGAGGTAAGTGAACGGGATGCTCGCGATGACCGCATCCACTTTCCCGTCGGCATGGGAAACGATCCGGCGCATGTCCTGAGCGCGGCCATGAATGACGGTGAAGCGATGGTCCTTGGTTTTTTTGAGCCGACTGACGAAATTAGGGTTGCGCTCGATGGCGACGTAGCGCGCCTCCTCGGACAGCTTCGGCAGCAAGGCGCGAACCGCGACGCCTTCGCCGGGGCCGAGCTCGACGATACGGCGGATGCCCGACACGTCCAAGTTCTTGAGCAGCCGGCGCATCAGGTGCGGCGAACTCGGGCTCACGGCGGCGACGTTCCTGTCACGCAGGAACTCGCGAAAAAACGGCGTTTTCCTGATTTTTGCGTTCTTCAGACCCATAGATAACGCGAGAACCTTAGCGCACGCCCGCCGGCCTGTCGAGCCGCGCGGCACGCCGAACGCAAAAAAGCCGGTCATGAAGACCGGCCGTTCAGGCGGTTTTGGAACCGCCGTCCTTCGCGATGATCGCTTTTGCGCGGCGGCCCCATCCAAGCTGCTTGATCTGCTTGGCGAGCTTCTTGCGGTTTCCCTTGCCTCCCGTCGGCGACTTGGCATCGCGTTCCTTGGGCGGCTTCTTGGGGCCGTTCTCGATCTCCTCGAGATCGACGTCGTCGGGATCGCTGATCATGTCGTCGATCCAGAGACGCGCGAGCTCCGCCGCTTCCTCGGCCTTCTCGCAGTCGATGCCGAGGGACTGGTTCTCGACGTAGGCGTGAAAGACCCGGACGGGCTGGACCGGCTTGCCGCAGTACTGGCACTTGCGCGCCTCCACCTCGTGGTCGAGGCGGCAGTGAATCGCGCCGCGCATGGTGCGATAGACCTTGGCCACGTGGCCGCGATGGATGAACTCCTCGACGAGCTGGAGTTTGCCGTAAAATGCCATGATCGGCCTCGCCTTTCAGGGGAAGGAACGGAGAAAAAAGACCCGCCCCGAGCATACGTCGGCCGTCGCGTGCTGGCAACATCCGAGGCTTGAACGGCGCGGGCTTCTCTGGTACGTTTCACCTCGTCCGCGGCATCGATTTCTTATGGAAGATACGCCGAAAAACGCGACTGCGACCGCCGTGCCGATAACCTCGAGCGACGCCGAAGGGCGTGCGCGCATCGGCGGCCGTGCCTATCGCATCGTCGAAATGATTCCCGGCGGCCTGGTCTGGGCGACGCTCGTCCTGGCCGTAGTCTTGTCGTACGTGCGGCCGCTCGCGGTCATCTACTTTATCATCATCTTCGATCTCTTCTGGGTGTTCCGCGTCTGTTACTTCGTGTTCTTCCTCTTCCTTTCGTGGTCGCGCTATCGCCGCGACGTGAAGGTCGACTGGGAGGCGCGCGCGGTCGCCCTGCCGCGTTTCGTCGAGCTGTACCATCTCGTGTTCCTGCCCACGTACAAGGAAGACGTCGGCATCATCCGGCAGACGATGAAGAGCCTTACCGCGTCGCGGTATCCCGGCAAGAGGGAGCGGTTCATCGTCGTTCTCGCCGGCGAGGAGCGCGAGAAGGACGCCTTCTTGGCGAAAGCCGCGGAACTCGAGCGCGATTTCGGCGGGGAGTTTTTCAAATTCCTCGTGACCGTCCATCCGAAGGGGCTTCCGGGCGAGATGCCGGGCAAGGGCTCGAACATCAACTGGGCGGGACATCGGGCGAAAGAGCTCGTCGATTCGCTCGGCTTGCGGTACGAGGACGTCGTCGTGTCGTCGTTCGACGTGGACACGTGCGTCCACCCCCAGTACTTCGCGTGCCTCGCGTTCAAGTACCTGACGCATCCGCGGCCGACGCGGACGTCGTTTCAGCCCATCGCGCTTTACAACAACAACATGTGGGACGCGCCAGCGCTCGTGCGCGTCGCCGCTTTCGGTACCACGTTCTGGCTCATGACCGAACTCACGCGTCCGGAGCGGCTGTTCACCTTCTCGTCGCACAGCATGTCGCTGCGCGCGCTCGTCGACGTCGGCTTCTGGCAGAAGGACATCGTCACCGAGGACTCGCGCATCTTCCTCCAGTGCCTGCTGCGCTACGACGGCGACTACGACGTGACGCCGATGTACGTGCCGGTGTCGATGGACACGGTGATGGCCGACACGTGGAAACAGAGCCTCGTGAACCTGTACAAGCAGCAGCGGCGCTGGGCGTGGGGCGTGGAGCATTTCCCGTATCTCGTCAGCCGCTTCTGGAAGAACCCGAAGTTTCCGCGGCGCAAGAAGGCGTTCTACCTTTGGACGCTCATGGAGGGCATGTACACCTGGGCGACGGTGCCGCTCATGATCTTCCTGCTCGGCTACCTGCCGCTCTGGTTCGCGAACGACGCGCTCCGTTCGGCGGTGTTCTACCAGAACGCGCCGCATACGCTCGAGTCGCTGATGCGCCTCGCCATGATCGGCGTGTTCGCGTCGGCGATCGTGAGCTTCACCATCCTGCCGCCGCGCCCCGAAGGCAGGCATCCGCACGGGATGCTCATGATGCTGTTCCAGTGGCTGTTCGTGCCGGTGACGTTCATCGCCTTCGGTTCCATTCCGGCCATCGACGCGCAGACGCGGCTGATGCTCGGGAAGTACTTGGGTTTCAACGTGACCGAGAAGAAGCGTCGGCCCGAGGCGACGTGACAAATTCGCGATTCCGTGATTATTTTGCCCCCTATGGCGCACGTAGCCGTCACCATCGTCACCTGGAACAGCATGCGGTACTTGCCGGAGGCGCTCGCGTCGATCGCGGCGCAGACCTTCGGAGACTACACGCTGATCATCGTCGATAACGCCTCGACCGACGGCGTTATCGAGTTCGTGCGCGAGCATCACCCGAAGACCGTCGTGCTGCGCAACAGCAAGAACCTCGGTTTCGCGCGCGGCCACAACCAGGCCATCGCGTACGCCCGGGCGCGTCTGCGGCGCGTAGGCGAGGAGCTGCACGTGCTCGTCACGAATCCGGACATCATCATGGAGCCGGAGTACCTCGCCACGGTCGTCGACCAGGTCGAGCGCCGGCCGGAAGTAGGGAGCGCGGTCGGCAAGCTCCTCAAGGTGTTCTCGAGCGGCGAGGGCGAGCTCCGCGAAGGCGTGAAGTCCGATCTGATCGACTCGGCCGGGCTCCGCGTCCACAAGTCGCGGCTCGTCACGGAACGCGGGGCGGGGGAGAAGGACGGCGAGGGCCCGTATGACCGGACCGAGGAGATTTTCGGCGTCACCGGAGCGCTCGGACTCTATCGGCTCAGCGCGCTCGAGGACGTCATGATCGGCGACGAGTGCTTTGACGAGGAATTCTTCGCTTACAAGGAAGACATCGACCTCGCGTGGCGTCTCCGCCTCCGTGGCTGGGCGTCGCTGTACGTTCCCCGCGCGAGGGCGTATCACTACCGTACGGCGTCCGGCGACGGCAAAGTGTCGCTCTGGAACGCGCCCGGCGTCGTGAAGGCCCGTCACGGACGGTCGTCGGTCATCAATTTTTATTCGTACCGGAACCATCTCCTCACGCTCGCGAAGAACGAGCACGTGGCGAACGCGCTCACCGACCTTCCGCGCATCGCCTGGAACGAGACGAAGAAGTTCGGGTACTACCTTTTCACCCAGCCGTCGTCGCTCCGCGCGCTGCCGTCGTTCGTGCGGCACCTTCCTGCCGCGCTCGGCAAACGCAGGCGCGCGATGTCCCGCGCCAAGGTGCGCGCGGGGGAAATGCGAAAATGGTTCGCCTGAACGTTATGGACCTCTCCATCGTCATCCTGAACTACAAGTCGAAGGGGCTCGTCAAGCAGTGCGTCAAGACCATCGGTCTCGCCGCGCCGAAGCCGTCGTACGAGATCATCGTCGTCGACAACGATTCACGCGACGGCACCGGCGAGATGCTCGCCGCGCTTTTTCCGCACGTGAAGTTCATCCAGTCGCCGGCGAACCTCGGTTATGCCGCAGGCAACAACCTGGGCATCAAGGCCGCGACGGGCCGTTACGTCGTCATCATGAATCCCGACATCACCGTCCGTCCCGGCAGTTTCGAGGCGATGGTCGCTTTCATGGACCTGAATCCCGACGTCGGCATCATGGGGCCGAAGCTCGTCCATCCCGACGGCTCGCTCGACGCCTCGTGCTACCGCTTCCCCGAATACGCGATTCCGGTGTACCGCCGCACGCCGCTCGGCCGTCTCCCCGCGGGCAAGCGGGCGGTGGCAAGCTACCTGATGGAGGATTACGACCATGAGACGACTCGCGACGTGGATTGGCTGCTTGGCGCGACACTCATGGTCCGTCGGGAGGCCCTCGACGCGGTCGGGCTCCTGGACGAGCGTTTTTTCCTGTATTTTGAGGATACCGATTGGTGCCGCCGTTTCTGGAAGGCCGGCTGGCGCGTGGTGTATTTCACCGGCGCGAACATGGTACACTACCATGAAAGGCTGTCCGCCCAGGGTTCCTGGCTGGTCAGCCCGCTCCGCAAGTCGACGCGCATCCATATCGCTTCCTGCATAAAGTATTTCGCGAAATGGCGGCAACTGGAGCGTGAGAGCGCGTAATCGCGCGTTTCCGCCGATGTTCGGACATAAAAAGCACAATTTCCTTTCGGCCGTGCCCGTGCGGCATCCGAGGAAGCACGATCCGTACGTCGCCGGCGCGAGAACCGCCTTCGTGGCGCTCGCCGTCATCGTCGTCGCGCTCGCGGTGATCGTGCTGCCGTTCTGGTACGTGAGCGAACGCGTGTATTCGCTCGCGGACGGCGGGCGCGACGACCTCATGGCGGCGCAGGCCGCGGTCGAGGTTTTGGATTTCGATACCGCGTTCCGGCGCGTCGAGGAGGCCGAAAGCGAGTTCGGCGCCGCGCAGGCCGAACTGAAGAAGCTCGAACCGCTCGTCGGCCTGCCACTCATCGGACCGCACCTCGTCGCGGCGGACTATCTCCTGTCGACCGGCGCATCGACGTCGTCCGCCGTGCGCGACGTGCTCGGCATCGGCAAGGACGTCGTCGCCATCGCGCGCGAGACCGAGGGCCTTTCGGGATCGCTGTCCGGCGTCATGCCCGGCCCCGCGACGCTGTTCAAGGACCTCACGCCCTCGCAGAAACGGCAGATTCTCGCGACCCTCGCGTCGAGCGGCCCCAAGGTCCGCGAGGCGCTCGTGAAGACCGACGAGGCCATCCGGTCGTTCGACGACATCCCGACCGAGGGCGTCGCCGAGCAATTCACCGCGACCTTCAAGCCCTTCCGCGCGAAGCTCGTGACCATGCGCGAGGGGCTCGAGGCCGCGCTACCCGTCCTTGAGATCGCCCCGGGCATCCTCGGATACCCGTCCGAGAAGCACTACCTGTTTTTCTTCCAGAACAACACCGAACTCCGTCCTACGGGAGGGTTTCTCGGCGTCTTCGGGTCCGTCGTCGTGAAGGACGCCGAGCTGGCATCGGTGACGACGAACGACGTGTACGCGCTCGACGGGCCGAACGAGTCGAAGCCCCGCCCCGCCCCGCCGGAGCCGATCCGGAAATACATCGGCGTCGACAAGTGGTACCTGCGCGACGCGAACTGGTCGCCGGACTTCACTGTTTCGGCGGACGTGATGAAGAAGTTCTACCGCGAGGAAGCCGCGGTCGCGCTCGGCCCCGACGCCGCGACCGACGTCGACGGCGTCATCGCCGTCACTCCGGACTTTGCCGTGGACGTCCTGCGCATCGTCGGGGACGTCACGATCGACGGCGTGACGTTCACGCCGGAAAACCTCGTCGACCAGCTCGAGTTCGAGGTCGAGAAGGGCTTCGTCGAGTCGGGTATCGCCTTCCACCAGCGCAAGGACATCGTCGGCAAGCTGATGGAGGAGGTCATCCGCCGGATGTCGTCGCTCCCGCTCTCGCGCATTTTCGAGACGCTCGCCGTCGTCGAGCGCAACCTCGCCGAAGGCAACATCCTCCTGAACGCGACGGCGCCGGACCTGCAGTCGGTCATTCTCGCCCATGATTGGGGCGGGAGGGTGAAGGCGACGCAGGGCGATTACCTGATGGTCGTCGACGCGAACCTCGCGAGCCTCAAGACGGACGCCGTCATTCGCCGCTCGGTCGCCTACGCGATCGTCCCGTCGGGAGCGGGCTACCAGGGAAAGGTTACGCTCACTTACGAGAACCGCGGATCGTTCACGTGGAAGACCACGCGCTACCGCACGTACACCCGCGTGTATGTCCCCGCCGGCGCCGAACTGGTCGGCTGGAGCGGGACGATGGAGAACGACAAGTTGAAGGATCCCGCGCGGCGTCCGGGAAAGCCGGACGTCATCGACGAACTCGGCAAGCGCGCGTTCGGCGCTTTCGTCTCGATCGAGCCCGGCGAGAAGCGGTCGATGGAATTCCGGTTCTCCCTGGCTCCCTCCGTCGTGAACGCCATCAAGGCGGGAACGTACCGGCTCGACGTGGAGAAGCAGCCGGGGACGCCGGGGAGCGGGTTGACGCTCGACCTCGATTTTGGTAAGAATCTGACGTCCGCCGTACCTGCGGAAGACCGCAAGGAATGGGGCGATACGCGTTATCGCGCCACGACTGACTTGCGGATCGACCGGCAGTTCAACATCGGCCTGTAGGAAAAGTAAGGTTCACAGGTTAGAGGTTCAGAGGGTAGAGTCCCTTACGCGCTCTACCCTCTGAAACTTTGACGCTCTAACCTCCGTTTACGCATGTTTATCCCGAAAATCGGCATCGACTTGGGTACCACGACGGTGCTCGTCTACGTCCCGAAACGGGGGGTCATCATCCATGAGCCTTCCGTCGTTGCCGTTTCCGTCATCGACAAGAAAATCCTCGCCGTCGGCAAGGAGGCGAAGGACATGCTCGGCCGCACGCCCGACACCATCGTCGCGCACCGGCCGCTCAAGGACGGCGTCATCGCCAATTACCGGATGACCGAGGCGATGCTCCGCTACTTCATCAACAAGGCGCTCGGCGGCGCACGCCTGTTTCGTCCCGAAGTCATGGTCGCGGTGCCGGGCGGCATCACGTCGACCGAACGCCGCGCCGTGAACGACGCGACCATCCGCGCCGGCGCCCGCGCCGCGTACATCATCAAGGAACCGATCGTCGCTGCCATCGGCGCGGACATTCCCATCGGGAGCGCGTCGGGCCACATGATCATCGACATCGGCGGCGGCACCATGGAAGCCGCGGTCATTTCGCTCGGCGGCATGGTCGCCTCGGCGTCGGTGCGCATCGGCGGCAACAAGTTCGACGCCGCCATCATGGAATTCATCCGCAGGAAGTACGGCCTCGCCATCGGCGAGCGCACCGCGGAAGAGGTGAAAATCAACGTGGGTTCCGCGATGTACCTCAAGGACAAGCTCGCCATGGACGTGAAGGGGCGCGACATGGTGACGGGCCTTCCGCGCATCATCACCGTCACGTCCGACGACGTCACCGAGGCGATTCAGCACGAGCTCACCGGCATGATTACCGCGCTCAAGGACGTGCTCAACATGACGCCGCCGGAACTTTCCGCCGACGTGATGGAGAAGGGGATGATCCTCTCCGGCGGCTCCTCGCAGCTCCGCAACCTCGCCGAGCTGTTCTCGCAGGCGACCGGCGTCCCCGCGTTCGTCGCCGACGACCCGCAGCTCTGCGTCGTGAAGGGGACGGGCATCGCGCTCGAGAACCTGAACTCCTACAAGCGGTCCATCCTCGCGACGCGCTGAACGAAAAAAGAACCCCGCTCGCCATGAGCGGGGTTTCGTTATTGTTCGATCAGCTCCACGAAAGCGCGTTCGGGCGACAGGTGGGTCGTCATGACGTCGGCGACCGCCGCCTCGTCGATTCCGTCGAGCAGGGCGAGCGCCTCGGCGACCGTCCGCGGCCGCGCGTCGGTCGCGTTGACGGCGATTGCCGCGCGGTCGAGCGTTTCGCCGATGTCGAGCTCCATGAACTCGACCGTCAGGCGGTACTCGTCCTTGAGACGCGCCAGCTCCCGGCAGACTGCGTCCGCGTCGCGCATCGTCTCCTCGATGATGCCGCGGACGACGTCGACCTTCTTCGGCGCGACCTGGGTGGTGACGGAGAAGATGCGGTGGTCGGCGAGTGTCAGATCGTTCACGTCGACGTTGTACGTCGCGCGGAGCTTCTCGCGCACGCGGTCCATGAGCGATTCGGCGAGCGCGCTCCTGACGAGAACGAGCGGCAGCCGTTCGACGGGCGGCAGGTGCCACAGGTAGCTGACGCCCATCTTTGTCACGCGTCCGCCATCCTTGCGCTGCACGTGCTCGCGCGGGTCGGGGACGGCGAACGTCATGGGCGGCGGCCGGCACGGCCGGACGTAATGGGGGTCTTCGTCCGAGAACAGTTTTTCCGCCGTCGCGAAGACTTCGCGGTCTTCGACGCCGCCGACGACGATGAGCGACATGTTGCCGGGACGGTAGTAGCGGCGATGCGCGTCGCGTGCGTCGTCGAGGGTCAGCGCGTCGAGGGCCTCGTCTTCCGCCCAGCCGCCCACGGCGGCCATCCGGCTCGACGGTCCGTAGACGGCGCGCCGCCGGACGGTCTCCGTCTCGCGCTCCTCGGGCGACGTCGCCTCGTCCCGCTCGCGGCGGATGATCTCGCGCTCCTTTTCCAGGTCGGAGTCGAGCGTCGGGCGCAGCGTGAGATCGCGCAGGAATTCGAGGAGCGGCCCGAGTCGGTTCGCCGAGGCCTTGCCGCCATAGGCGGAAAAGTCCATCTGCGTTTCGCCGAGCGCGCACTCGAACCGCTGGCCGCTGATCCACCGCTCGAGTTCGACGAGCGAGAGCTTCGGTCGGCCTTGCGTCCCCGACGACAGCAGATGCTCCAGGAGGTGCATAAGCTCCTCCTTGCCGGGCGGGTCGTGCCGCGAACCGGCGTGGACCATCAGCTTGCAGCCGAAGAAGGGGAGCGGACGATGCTGGTGGTACACCCGCATGCCCGAAGGAAGCGTGTGCGCAGTGAACGCGAACAGGTCGTGCTTCATGACCGGTGACCTTCCGTGAGGGTAAAGAGCCACGTTCTTCTTAACGGCGGGGGCGGCCGATGTCAACAAAAAAAACGGCCGGATGGCCGTTTCAGGCGAAGACGGGTGCGGTACCGATGAGGTACTCCCGATAGACTTTTTCAGTGCTGTAGGCGTACTCCGCGATGATGCGCCTGAGGACGTCCTCGGGGGCGTCCGGATGCGCGCCGCGGGCGAGCGCCTCGTGGAAGGCGTCGCGGTCGCCGATGACGACTTTGGCGCACTCCTGTCGCGCTTCGAAGTAGAGGGGGTAGTACCCTTCCGCGCTCTTGCCGACGTCGGTCACGGTGCAGGCGACCTTTCGGGCGGCCTCGGCGACGGACGTCGCGGGGATGATGCAGAGCAGGCGCTCGTTGTGGTACTTGTCGATGCCGAAAAGGACGTAGAGCCTCATGCCGTTCGCCTCCTTGGTGAGGTTCAGCGCAGGTTACCTCCTCGTTCGGCGGTGGTCAAGGCAGCGTTGACTGTATCCGCCCGCATTGTTAAAAGATATCCGTGCTTATTCATAACTGATCGCACGCTTATGCGAAAATACCTCGGTATTTCGTTGCTGCTCGCCGCCGCGTGCCTCTTTCCGGGGGGCGCGCATGCGGCCGCGCCCGCCGACCTGTTCGTCGGGCACGTCGTCATTGATGCCGGTCGCCACGGCGAAGCCTGGTACGTGAACCCGCAGACGCGGATGAAGGCGTATCTCGGCCGGCCCGCGGAGGCGCTCGAACGCCTCGTCGCGCGTTCCGTTCCCGTCCATTTCGCGCACGTCCAGCGCCTCGCCGACGTCGGCGCCGCCGCGCCCGATCCGGAATACGCGAAGCAGGTCGCGGGGTTCGTCCTCGCGCCGAACGACCTCATCGGCGCCGCGTGGTACGTGACGCCCGACGGCCATCGCCAGCGTCTCGCGACGCCGGCCGACGCGTGGAACGTCATGCGTGCCGGCGTCCCGCTGCCGTCCGGAGCGATCGACGCGATTCCGACGGAGCCGAAGACGCCCGACCGTTTCACGGTCGCCAAGGTGAAGGCGGTCGCGACGGGCGATTCGCTCACGCTCGATGACGGTCGCACGGTGAAGATACTGAACGTCGACGTTCCCGCGAATCCGGTCCTGCAGGAGGCCGCGAAGGCGAAAATCGCCGCGCTCATGAAGGCGGGCACGGTGCTCCTCGAACGCGACGTCGACGACAAGGACGCGTCAGGCAGGCTGCTGCGCCACGTCCATGTCGGCACGAAGAACGTCGGTTACGACCTCGTCCGTGAGGGCCTGGCGTTCACCGACTTCTCCGACACGAACTGGCGGCACGCCGAACTGATGATCGTCGGCAGTCTCGACGCGGCACGCGAAAAGAAGGGGTTCTGGAATCCCGCGTCGCCGAAGTAGTAAGAGGCGCGTCCGAACCACCCGAAAATAAGATGACGTGAGGAACGCGCGAAATAAAAGATAGGTCAAAGAAAAAACCGTCCGACGGGAAGTCGGGCGGTTTTTCGTTGTCAGTGCGTCCTGTCGCGCAGCCACGGCGGCAGCGCGCGTTTCGCGTCGAGCGGGTCGCCGCCGAGCGTCACCGTGGCGAGCGCGTCGGCATCGGCGAGGATGGCGTCCTTGCCGCGCAGTCCGGCGACCCAGTCGGACGGGATGCCGCTCACGTAGCAGCGCGAGCCGAGCATCGCGCCGATCATGCTCCCGACCGTGTCGGTGTCGCGCCCGGCGTTCACGCCCTCGAGGACCGCGGCGCGGAAATCGAGCGGGTGGCGCAGCGCCGTAGCGATGGCGAACGGGACGCTGTGGACCGCGAGGAAGCTCGCGTTCGCCTCCTTGCGCAGCGCGTCGGCGTCGTCCATGAGCGCGAAGGCGCGCGCGAGCAGCGAGGAGAACGTCGGCGTACGCGGACGGAAGAACCGGTAGAGGCTCTCGGCGCGTTGAGATTCCCTGAGAACCGCGTTCGCGGTTTCCGAACGGAACGCCGCCGGATCGAGGTTGCTCGCGGGCGAGGCGAAGCGGCCGATGGCGATGCCGAGCGCGTACGAGGCGATGACCGCGCGCGGGTCGCCGTGCGTCATGAGCCCGAGCTCCATGGCATGCGCCAGGAACTCGTCCTCGCCGCCGTCTCGGCCGAAGAGGTCGTAGGCGGCGAGCGGGAAGACCTTCATCGCGGGGCCGCTGCCTGCCGACGTGCCGTCGGACGACGGCAAGGGCGCCGGATTTCCGGGATGCCGCCCTTCGCGGCCGGCGGTGATGCTCCAGAGCTGGATGGCCTTGGCCGCCGCCGTCGTCGTCCCGCCCCACCCGAAGGTGGAAGCCTCGAACTCCTCGACCAAGGCGAGTCCTTGGTCGACGATCTCGAAGCGGCGGCACCTTGCCAGCGACCGTCCCGTGACGCGCGCGAGCTGGGTGTCGTCGGAGGTCGATCCGGGCGGAAGGTTCTCCGTGTCCTTCACGCGCGTCTGCTTCGGGTCCATGTAACCCGTGACGCCCCTGCCATCCGTCGCCTTGAGGATGGCGGCGTGGCTCATCGTCTCGACGGGGACGCCGAGCGCGTCGCCGACGGCGAGACCGAGGAAGCCGCCCCGGACGGACTCCAGGAAAGCGAGATTCATCGTCATTGCGTACCTCTTGTCGCCGGTGTCCCCGGCGGGTGGAAGGAGCCGTTTACTGCCGCTCGCCAGTGAGGCTGGCCAGACGGACATCGCATGGTACACTTACCGACATCGTATGTCAACGCAACGGACGCCGATCATCGGCATAGACGCGTCGCGCGCCAACGTCAGCGTGCGGACGGGCATCGAGTGGTACGCGTACAACGTCATCCAGGAACTCAAGGCCGTCGTGCCGCCGACGGTCCGCGTCGCTTTGTATTCGCGCGAGCCTTTGCGGGACGGCCTCGAAGACCTGCCGTCGCATTGGGAGAGCCGCGTGCTCCGTTGGCCGCCGCGCTACCTCTGGACGCAGGCGCGCCTCTCATGGGAAATGCTCGTCCGACGCCCCGACCTGCTGTTCGTTCCCGCGCACGTCATCCCGATGCTCCTCCCGCGCCGCACCGTCACGACGGTCCACGACGTCGCGTTCATGGCCGAGCCGCAGGCGTACGGCGACGGCGGCAGGGCCTATCTCCGTTTCGCCACGGCGCAGGCGGTGCGTCGCGCCGAACTCCTGACCGTTTCGGAATTTTCAAAAAAAGAAATCATCGGGCGCTTCAACGCCTCCGCCGAATGCATCGCGGTCACGCCGCTCGGCTATGACGCGGGCCTGTACCGTCCCGTTCCGCGTGACGAAGCCGCCCGTCGCGCCGCGACGTACGAGGTGCACGACCCGTACTTCCTTTTCGTCGGCCGTCTCGAGCGGAAGAAGAATCTTGCCGGCCTGCTTCGGGCCTTTCACGAGTTCAAGGAAAAGCGCGGCCCCGGCGACCGCACGGCGCTCGTGCTCGTCGGCAAGCGCGGCCGCGGGTTCGCCGAGGCGATGGGCGCCATCAAGGATTGCGAGGCCGAGGGATTCGTCCACGAGCTCGGCTACGTCCCGCAGGAGGACATGCCGTACCTGTACGCGGGAGCGACGGCTTTCGTCTTTCCGTCTTGGTACGAGGGGTTCGGGCTCCCGGTCATCGAGGCGTTCGCGTGCGGCGCTCCCGTCATCGCGTCGGCCACGGCCTCGCTTCCGGAAATCGCCGAGGAGGCGGCGTTGTACGTCGATCCCGCGAATTCGGCGTCGATCGCGGATGCGATGTGCAGGCTCGCCGACGATGCCGACCTTCGGGGGAGGCTCATTGAGGAGGGGTTGCTCCGCGCGACGCGTTTCAGCTGGCGGCGGACGGCGGAGCTCACTTGGAAAACGTTGGATCGGACGCTCAAGCATTGAAAAAGCCTCGCGCCGCGAGGCTTTTTTGCGCCGAGGCGTACCGTTCGTACGGTGAGGCGCAAACGGGTATCCGCAACAACGCGGTCCGCGGAATTTTAGCGGTCGGAAAAAAGAAAAAGGGGCGTATGGCGTGACAGGCCATAGCCCCAGAAGAGGCGGTTCGTTCGGTCGGCGGAGGAGGTTGCCGACCGCGCTTGCGCCTCGTGCCGTCGCGGGCCGTTCGGCGTATGCCGTACGTCTCGCGCAGGCGAGCGGGAGACCGCGTCGCGGGCGATTCGTCCGTGATTCACGGACCTTCGTTCCCTGGCGTTACAGGCCGGGGACGCGTCGGCGTGACAGGCCGACTTTCATCGCGCGCGTCGCTATTCGCTCTCGCTCGAACTCGTGAAGGTGCGGAAGCCGATGCCGCCGATTTTTCGCGCGCCGGCAGCTGGCGCATTCGCTAGAGTTCGTCCAACCGCATCGGTCGGTACCTCCGGTGCTCGTGAAGGGGTCGGTGCTGATGACGGGGTTCGGCGACGGGCGTTCGTAGCGGCGCTACGTGAACGGCGGGTCGACGTCTTTGCGCATCATCCTGGCTCCTTGTTTCGCGCACACGCCCATTCAGGCGGCAAAGGGGATACTACGGCACCCCGCGAACGGTGTCAAGAATCATCGGTTGGGGATGAAAAAACCGCCCTTGAGGGGCGGTCGAGTTCAGTAGTGCGCGTCGGTCTTGAAGTCCGTCGCGACGAGCGAGAGGGCGGTGCAGCCGCCGCAGAGCGCGTAGAGGTCGAGCCTCCACGAGTCGTGTTGCGCGTGGTCGCCGTCATGGACCTTGCGGCCGACCATCGGGCAGTCCTTGCCGCAGCGATCGCAGGGCGCGGACGCAGCCTCGGCGATCGTGCCGATTTGCCCGGGACGGGCGCGGTCGGCTGCTGCGCCGTCGGCGACGACCTCACGCGGCCAGAACTTCTCGAAAGCCGAGATCCCCGTGCGGCCGGCATGCGTCCGGTCCAGGGCGAAACGCTTCACGAAGAACCAGTGCGGCCGATAGAGCCGTCCGTCGCCGTCGGCCCAGGAACCGCGGACGCGCTCGATGCACTCGGCGACGAGCTTCTTGTCCCGCAGGACGTTGTCCTTGGCGCGGATGTCGGCTTCGATCGCGTCGATCTCTCGCGGCAGGCGTTCGGCCATGCCGATGAAAAGGGCGATGTTCATGTCAGTCCTCCTTGCGTGGCATCATTGCCTGCGCCGCGCTTCCCGTCAATCATGACGAGGGCCACGAGAGCAGGTGCGAGAGTCGGTTCTCGTCGCCACGTTTGGCGACGGGGTGCAGCGTGGGGCAGGCGAGGCAGAGCGCGTACAGGTGGATTTCCCACGTGTCGCCGTCGGGGCCGTCCGCGGTTTGCTCGTAGCAGCCGATGACGGGGCCGTTTTTCCCGCAGGCGCGGCACGGTTCGGTCTTGACCTCGCCGAAGTCGCCGAGCGGCACGGGCGACTTCCGCTCGAGCGGACCGCCGTACGGTCGCGACATCGGGACGCCCTCCCGCGCGGCGGCGAGGTTGCTCACCACGTCGCGGACCCAGAACCGCTCGCAGCGGTCGAGCGTGGCGATGTGGCCGTAACGGGAATCCGGCAGCAGCGCGTACCGCTTCACGAAGAACCAGTGCTGCCCGTGCTTGCCGGGGTCGCCCTGCCGCCAGTCGTTACGGAGCCCGTTCAGGGCTTTCGCTATGACCCGTCGCATGAAGAGCTCGTCGGTTTTCTTGCCGATGTCGGCCTCGAGCTCGGCCGTGCTCCGTTCGAGCGATTCGACGGCGACGGAAAAGGTCTGCTTGTCCATGTGATGCGCCTCCACGCGGGGCCATCGTGGGCAGAAAAACGAGATTTGTCAATGCGCGTGGAAAAGAAAAACCCCGCGGGAAGGCGGGGCGGG
The DNA here is from genome assembly GCA_964407925.1 of uncultured Gammaproteobacteria bacterium. Classification (GTDB taxonomy): domain Bacteria; phylum Patescibacteriota; class Patescibacteriia; order SG8-24; family SG8-24; genus CAYOXM01. The sequence continues at coordinate 23,409 of CAYOXM010000011.1, read as the reverse complement.
AAGGCCAGTCAGGCCTTCGGACGTTCGAGGAGCTCGAGGGAACGGCGGCATTCGGACCGCCAGAAGCGGCGATGCGCGACGTGGCATTCGAGGCAGAGGACCGAGACGGTGACGTCCCACTGGTCGTACTCGATGCTGTTCCGCGACTGCTCGTAGCAGCCGACGACGAAGCCGTTCTTGCCGCAATCGGGGCAGGGCTCGCGCTTCACGTCCGCGAACGTCCCGAGGGGGACGGGTCGCGCGACGTTTTGCGGATAGCCGCACCAGAACGGGTTGCCGGCCTCGGCGGCCCTGACGTCGTCGACGATCTCGCGGACCCAGAAGCGGTCGCACCAGGAGACTTCCGTCCCGCCGTGGAAGGGCGAGGGGCGCGTCGCGTAGTCGCGGACGAAGAACCAGTGCGGCTGGAACTTTCCCGGATCGGGGTCCTTCCAGTCGTGGCGGAGACCGACGAGCGTGCCGAAGAAGGTGTGACCTTCGGTGAACGGGGTTCGGACGGCGAGTTTGGCGCGTTCGGCGGGGAAATGGCGTTTGGCCTGTTCGAAGGCCTGCATGAATTCGTGAAGGGACATTGGCTTCCTCCGTGCCGTAAGGCGATGCTGGCACGGATATCCTCGCCTGTCAATTCTTGTCAGCCTCCTTTGACAGGCCGCCCTTGAAGTGTTACCGTTCTGACACTTTATTGCCGCGGATCATGCGCGATCAATTGGCGAAAGAACTTGAGAATATCGGCCTGTCCGAAAAAGAAGCCAAGGTCTACTTGGCGGCGCTTGCGTTGGGCCCGTCGACCGCGCAAGCCATCGCCGCGAAGGCGACGGTCAACCGTTCCAACACGTACGTGATGATCGAATCGCTCATCAAGCGGGGCTTGATGAGTTCTTTTGAGAAGGGGAAGAAGCGGTTTTTTGAATCTGAAAAACCTAACAAGCTAATGGCGGTCATTGATGAGAATTTGAACGACCTCCAAAAAAAGAAACGCCTGTTCGCCGATTTGCTTCCCGGTTTAAACGAATTGGCCAGTGGCGATATTGCATCAACACGAGTTCGCCTCTTTGAGGACTTGAACGGTCTTGTACAGCTGCAGAATGATATGTTGCAAACCGCTTCAGAAACAAAGCGTGTATATGCAATAGCCGCCGTTGAAGACGCGCGTAAATTTGTCAGTGCTGATTCCATGGCGCCTATCTGGGAAAAGATGCGTCAAAATAAAATTAGAATAAAAGTAATTTACACTAAGATGGGAGAGGGACAGGAAATAGATAATCCTTATTGGGAAAACCGTCGCCTCCCGATTGAGAAATTTCCTTTTCGTGGGGAATTAGTAATCTACGGCGACAAGGCCTCATTCGTTACTTACGACGGCGGAAAAATTATTGGCACTCTTATCGAGAGCACGTCGATCAATAGCCTACTTAAAGTGTTGTTTGAGCTGGCTTGGGAACAGGCGGGTAATCAATCAATATAAATATGCATTCAACATTACAGAAAGAACTCGTGGCTCTCGGATTAAGCGACAAGGCGGCAAAAGTGTATTTAGCTAGTTTGGAAATTGGGCCTGCAACAGTCCAAAATCTTGCCAAGAAAGCGAACGTGAATCGTCCAACAACGTACGTAATGATCGAATCATTGAGCGAAAATGGTTTGATGAGTTCCTTTGAGAAGGGCAAGAAGAGGTATTTCGTTGCTGAGAATCCGGAACAATTGGGGCACGTCATCCATCTTCAAAAAAAAGAAGTGGAAGAAAGGGAGGCCGTCGTAAAACGTATTCTTCGCGACCTAAAGTCACTCGCGATTTTTTCGAAGGATAGACCCGGCGTTCAATTTTATGAAGGTGAAGAGGGGACCCATGCCCTTAGGGAAGAGGTTATTAGGTCAGGAGAAAAAGAGCTGCTCGAAATTGTCCCCCTGGATCTCGTTCGAAAATATGTACCCGAAGAAGCACTCCCGGAGGATTTGCGGCACGTTATTCGGAAAAAACTTCGAGTAAAGTCCGTATATTCGACTGTTAAGGGCCCGGTTTACTCTGAAAAATCGGGAAATAGCGAAGCCAGATTTTTATCTCCAGAAAATTTTGGGCTTGACTGCGAAGTGATTATTTTTGGTGATAAGGTCGCCATGTTTACCTTCGAGGGAAAATCCATCGGCTTCATGATTCACAGCAAGGAGATTTCTGGCATGATGAGGCTTTTCTTTAGCAGACTTTGGAATGAGGCTGGCCAAAAACAAAAAAACCGCTGAAGAAGCGGTTTTACTATTGGCCCTTGTCGCAGCGCCTCACCGGTTGTCTCATCCATCTCCTATAGGTTGGGTTCTGCCACATGGCGTCTTCTCCGTAGTAAAGAGATAAAGAAGCAGAAAACGGCGCGAGGCCTGCAAAGAAGAAAAAGAACAGGCATGACAAGAAGTCACCATACACCGAAACCGCCCGTTTGTCAATCCTGCCAGACAATAAGAAAACTCGCCCGCGCAGGGCGAGTTTCGGTTTCCGGACGAGGACGTCAGGAACCGATTTTTACGCGGCTCAAGACCTGATCGCGGAACGAAGAAAGGGCGTAGTAAAGAGCGACGGCAAAGCCCGCGAAGGCGATCCAGACGATCGTCCGGACGCCCGCGGCAAGGCCGATGACCGTCAGCAGGAGCGAAACGGTCTCCGCGACGAGCTTCAGCTTGCCCGACGGTTTTGCCGCGATGGGCGGATCGGCCGTGCCCGGCTTCTGTCGGGCCATCCGCACGACGCGTCCGGCCGTCAGGGCGAAGGCGATGATGCAAATCGCGACGATGACCGGCGTGAACGGCCACGGCAGGCGGTCGACGAGCGCGAGCAGCGTTCCGCAGACGATGATCTTGTCCGAGAGCGGATCGAGGAACGCGCCGAGGCGCGTGTGCTCGCCGCGGACTTCCGCGAGCGCGCCGTCCACGAAATCGAGGATCATGGCGACGGCGAGCGTCACGAGCGCGGGCCAGTAGGCGCGTTCGCGCAGCAGGTATGCCACGGGAACGACGAGGAAGGTACGGAAGATCGTCACGCCGTTGGGGGTGACCCAGCGGGGGAGCGCGAGCATCGCGCCGCGGACGAACGCCGATTTTTTCTTGAAGGTCAGCAGTGGCTTGGCGTAGTCATGCTCTTCGCCGTCGCCCGGGCCGTCGTCCTTCATGCGAGCCTCCTTTCGGCAATCGGAACGTAGCACAAAATCGCCAAAAATGCAATCCTCCCGCCCTCGGGCACGAATAAAAAGCCGCCCGTGTACGGGCGGCCGTCTAGCGCATGTTCGCGTCAAAAAGGACGCGGGCGATGGTCGATGCCGGGACCATGAACGACGTGCGGGTCGCGTAGTCGATGATGACGAACATCCCGACGACGGTACCGTCTTCGCGGAACACCGGCGAACCCGAGTTGCCGCGTTCGAGTACCGCGTTGAAGGCCTGGAGCCGCGCGACCCCTGCGGCGGCCATGCGCGCCATGTGGTCCTTCGTCGGCCCTTCTTCCGGCACGAACGTCCGGTAGGGAAGCGCCGCCGTCAGGCGGTGGTAGCGCCACGCGCCGTTCGCCTCGAAGTTGAACGAGTATCCGGCGACGTGGAGCGGCTCGCGGTCGGCGAGCGCCGCGTCGTCGAGCTTGAGCGGCGCGGCGTTGCAGTGCGCGGCATGGAGGATCATCACGTCGCGGAGCGCGTCGATGCGCACGACGTCGGCCTGCTGGTCGCTGTCCCAGCATCGCACGTACGTCTCGGGCGCCTCGCTGCCGCCGGCGACGTGGGCCGCGGTGACGACGATGCCGTCGCGGATGAGGAATCCGGTGGCGTACGAGCGGTTCGCCCGGACGATCACCGTTTGCTCGGCAACGGTCCGTGCCGGTCCCTTCACGTCGTCCGCAAGGTACGACATGACGGTGAACCGTCCGTCCGGGGCCCGAGTGAACGAAGGCGCGGCGGGCGCGGCCGAACCGGTCGGCGCGGCGTCGTAGACGTCCGGACCGAGTTTCGGCCTGACCGTCATCTCGATGCCGACGGCGGTTCCCGCAAGCGCCGCGAGGACGAAAGTGACAAGCGGCAACAACCACCGTCGCGCGATCGTTCGAGTCGGTGCATTTTTCATGACTCCTCCTTTGGAGGAAAAGATCCGTTTCGGACCGTAGCAAGTTTTGCGAAAAAATCAAGACGGCGCGTTCGGATGCGCCGCCATGCGGCGGAGAAACAAAAACGCCTCGCCGGAAAGGCGGGGCGTTCATCTGATTCCGGCGTCCGCGAGGACGCGGGCCAGGGTGCGCGCCGGAACGAAATAGCTCCGGTTGTGCCGCGGGTCGCGGATGACGAGCATGCCGACGACCTTGCCGTCGTCGGTGAACACCGGCGAACCGGAATTGCCCGGGATCGCGGCGCCGGCGATGGCGCGGAAGCGCGGCACGCGCGCCTTCTCCATGTCGATGACGCGTTGCGACACGTCGGGGTCGCCGATGGCGTCGCGCACGCCGAACGACGCGCCCGGAACGGGGGACGTCATGCTGTAGTAGCGTGTCGCTCCGGCGGTCAGGCCGGAGAAGTTGAAGCCCGAGACGTGAAGCGGCTCGTTGACGTCGAGTTTCCTTGCGTCGAGGGCGACCTTGCCGGCGGGGCATCCTGCCGCGCGGATCACCATCACGTCGCGCAGCTCGTCGATCGCGACGACGATACCGTCCACGGCGGCCGGTCCGCCGCAGTAGGCCTTCACGGGCGCGCCCGACTTCTTCGTCGACGAGACGTGCGCCGCGGAGACGATGACGTCGGCATCGATCAGGAATCCCGTGCCGTACGTGTACGCGTCCTCGCCGTCGACGGGGCACTGGAGCGCGACCGTCTGCCCTGCCACGCGGCGGATGGCGCCGCCGAGACCGATCGGCAGGCGATAGGAGACGTCGAGGCCCTTCGCCTCGGCGTCAGTCGTCCGCGCGTCGCCGTCCTGCGCCCGCGGGGCGGGAGCGGGGGCCGGCGTCAGGAGGAGCGGCACGACGACGAGCGCCATGAAAGCGATCGTCGCCAAGACGGCGAGTATCGAGATGACCACGGTACGCGTCCGGCTGCGCAGGCCGGCAGGCACGTCGTCTTCAGGCGAATCGTCCATCGGACACCCTGCTTCTGTTGGGAAAAAGACCCACGCCAACCGTAGCAACGGGTTCCGGCATTTTCAAGCCGCGGACGGCGTGGTACTTTTGACGGGTAAAAGTATGAAGCGTTTGCTCAAAAAACTCGTTCCCGGCGGCGTGCTGGACCGCTACCATTTGGCGCTCGCGAAACTCTCCGCGGCACGCTATGGCCGTCCGTCGGAACGCATGACCGTCGTCGGCGTGACCGGAACGAACGGCAAGTCGACCGTCTGCGCGATGACCGCGCGCGTCCTCGAAGAGGCGGGTTACCGCGTCGGTTTCACGACGACGGTCAGCTTCAAGGTCGCCGAAAAGGAATGGCTGAACGACACCAAGATGACGATGCTCGGCCGGTTCCGGCTCCAGGCGCTGCTTGCCGACATGGTCGCGGCGGGCTGCGACTATGCCGTCGTCGAGACGTCGTCAGAAGGCATCAAGCAGCACCGTCATGCCGGCATCCATTACGATGCCGCGGTGTTCACGAACCTCACGCCCGAGCACATCGAATCGCACGGCGGGTTCGAGAACTACAAAAAGGCGAAAGGCGAACTGTTCGCGAAGCTCGGCCGCGATCCGGCGAAAAAACTCAAGGGGAAACCCGTGCCGAAGGTGATCGTCGCGAATCTCGACTCGCCGCACGGCGAATACTTCCTGTCGTTCCGCGCGAACAAGAAATACGGTTTCCTGCGCGAGGGCGGCGGGGGCGGCGAGAAGCGCCTCGCCGAGTGGCCGCTCGCCGTCGTGAAGGCGCTCGACGTGAAGCTCGAACCGCACGGCTCCACGTTCGTCGTACGCGGGGTTCCTTTCCGCCTCAACATGCCCGGCGCGTTCAACGTCGAGAACGCGTTGGCCGCGATCGCGTACGGCCTGTCGCAGGGCGTCGGCCTTGAGACGATGGCGGCAGGACTCGCGAAACTCCCCGGCGTCCCTGGGCGGCTGGAATACGTCGACGCGGGACAGGATTTCGCCGCCATCGTCGACTATGCCCCGGAACCGGAGTCGTTTCGCAAACTGTACGAGGTCGTCGGCACGCTGCGGAAGAAGCGCGTCATCCACGTGCTCGGCTCGACGGGAGGCGGACGCGACCGCGACCGCCGACCGGTCCTCGGCGCGCTTGCCGCCAAAGGCGCGGACGTCGTCATCGTCACGAACGAGGACCCGTACGACGACGACCCCACGTCCATCATCGAGGACGTCGCCGCGGGCGCCCGCGCCGAAGGGAAGGCCGATGGCAGGGACCTGTTCACGATCGTCGACCGTGGCGAGGCAATCGCCAAGGCCGTCGCGCTCGCGGCTCCGGGCGATCTCGTGCTCCTGACCGGCAAGGGCGCGGAGCAGGCGATGTGCGTCGGGAACGGGAAGAAAATCCCCTGGGACGACCGCGCCAAGCTCCGCGAGGCGATTTCGCGCAAACTCGGGGAACGGCTATGAACATCGAAAACGTCATCAAGCTCAAGGATGACGAGAAGGTCCTGCGCATCGTGCGGGGGTACTGGCTCGTGCAGACGCCCCGCGCGCTGCTTGCGTTCTCGGCCGTCGCCGTCCCGTTCTTCCTCATGTACCCGCTGTTTTCCGCGGGGAGGTGGGGCGTCGCCGGCTTCGTGGTCAGCGTGTTCGCAGGGACGGTCTACGCGCTGCGCCTCCTCTACCTGTGGTTCTGGAACGCGTTCCTCGTCACGAATCACCGCGTCATCGACGTCGACCAGCGCGGGTTCTTCAGCCGCACCGTGTCCGAGGCGACGTACGACAAGATCCAGGACGTCTCTTTCACCGTGCATGGCGTGTGGGGGACGATGTTCGGCTTCGGGAAGCTCGACCTGCAGACCGCGGGATCGTCGGCGAACCTCGAACTCGCCCACGTGAAGGACCCGAAGGAAATGCACCACCTCATCACCGAGACGATGGGCGCGTTCCGCGGGACGTCCGCCGCGCCGTCGGGACGCGACGAGAAGGTCGGCGCGCTGCTCGAAGCCGCGTCGGAACTGAAGGATGCCGAAGCGCGCGCCTTCCTCGTGTCGTTGCAGGAGGCAATGAAGAAAACGCGCGACGACGGGAAATGATATGCGCAGGGAGACGGAAAGCGGCGGCATCGCCCGGCTGCTCGGCCTCAAACGCGTTCTCGCGGCGAGCGCCGCGATTTTCGCCGTTGTCGGCTGGGGCCTGACCGGCGAATACCTGCGCAATCGCGAGATGCAAAAGGAGATCGACGCGCTCGAGGCGCGTGCGGGCGGGCTTGAGGCGAAAAACGGGGAACTCGCGGCGGCGACCGAACGTTTCGGGTCACGCGCCGTCATCGAGAGGGAGGCGCGTCTCAAGCTGAACCTGCAGAAGCCGGGGGAAGCGGTCGTCGTCGTGAGGGACGCTACGCCGCGGCCGGCCGCCGAGGCGGAGGCGCGGGACGCTTCGGGCGGATCCGGAACGCCCGCCGGATCGAACGCGGCGAAATGGTGGCACTATTTTTTTCCATGAGCTATAACTAAGAAAGTCAGTTTTAACGGTAATCGCCACTTATGAGCGAAGGTCATCCGCACGAGGAGCATCCGCACGACAGCCACCATGACGCCCCGAAACCTTCCGGAAAGAAGGCGCAGGCGAGCGTGATACGGACGATGGTCACGGGTTTGGGCATCAGCCTCTGCGTCGCGCTTGTCGCCGTCGTGTCCGTTTTCGTTTACGGCATATATAAGAAGCAGTGGGCCGGTCCCGGCGCATCGATGATCGCGCACGCGCTTCCGCTCCCCGCCGCGACCGTCAACGGCAACGTCATCCGCTACTCGGAGTATCTCGACGATTTGGTGACGGTTCGCCGATTCTTCGCCAAACAGGCCGAACAGGCGGCCGCGGACGGCGCACCGTTCGACGCGCCGTCGGACGCGGAGTTGCGCAAGGGCGTGCTCGACCGGCTCGTGCAGGCGGAAATTTTGAGCGAGGAGACGGCGCGCTTCAACGTTTCGGCGAGCGCCGACGAAGTCGATGCCGAATACGACAAGATCGCCGCCGCCGAGGGCGCCAATCCGGAGGAAAAGATCCAAGAGCTTTACGGCTGGTCCGTCGCGCAGTTCAAGGAAAAGGTGATGAAGCCGTACGTCCTGCAGACGAAGCTCGCCGTCGTTATCGAGAACGACGAGACCCTCGGAGGCGCGGCCAAGGCGCGTGCCGAAGAGGCGCTCGCCAAGGCCAAGGGCGGCGCGGATTTCGCCGAACTCGCGAAGGAATACAGCGGCGACCCGTCGTCTGCCGCCGAAGGCGGCGACCTCGGCTGGTTCGAGCGCGGCATCATGGTCAAGGAGTTCGAGGACGCGGCGTTCGCCATGAAGGCGGGCGACACGAGCGAGCTCGTCAAGACGCGCTTCGGCTATCACATCATCCGCGCGGAGGAGGTCGAAAAGGACAAGAAGACGGGAGAGGTGACCCGCGTCAAGGCGCGCCATATCCTCGTCCCCGGTCCGAACGTCGACGAATATCTCAAGGCACAGACGGATAAGGCGACGGTCAAGAAGTACGTGAAGGAGTAGCGCGGTACGAAAGACCACGCAAAACGCCCCCGAACATGGTTCGGGGGCGTTTTTATGCGCTCAGTACGTAGTTGTGTGGAGCCACCTCGGGGGAGGAGGACCCCGGACCGACCCTCCCGTCGCCGTGCGACGGGTATACGAGATGTTACGACGCGCACCGCAAAACGAAAAAATGCCCCTGAACATTTTCGGAGGCATTTCTTCGCTCAGTACGTAGTTGTGTGGAGCCACCTCGGGGGATCGAACCCCGGACCTCTGCTTTACGAAAGCATTGCTCTACCAGCTGAGCTAAGGTGGCGAAACTCGCATCCTCAGTGTCGAGACCCGCCGAGGCGGTATCATCGGACCGCCTCTGCGAGATGTTCACGGTCTCGACACCGAGGATGCTTCGTGGGGATATCTTTTATGGAGCGGGTAGCGGGAATCGAACCCGCCTCTCAACCTTGGGAAGGTCGCATAATAGCCACTATACTATACCCGCCTGCGGCGAAATTCAACGGTCTCCCAGGGTATTCTTGAAACGACGGAAGTAGTATATACTTAGGGCGAGCAATTGCCAAGACCCCAGGGTCCTCCTGACATGATTCGTTTCAAGAACGTCTCGAAAACCTACCCGCCGGACATCGTCGGATTGCAGAACGTGAACGTGCACATCCGCCCGGGAGAATTCGTATCCATCGTTGGGCAGAGCGGCACGGGCAAGACCACGTTCGCGAAATTGCTGTACGCCGAGGAACGCCCATCGCGCGGGCAGATCGTCATCGGCGGCTGGGACATTTCCGCGATCAAGCAGTCGGAGATCCCGCTCCTGCGCCGGCAGATCGGCGTGGTGTTTCAGGATTTCAAGCTTCTGCCGCGCAAGACGGTCTACGAGAACGTCGCCTTCGCGCTCGAGGTCTGCGGCGCGTCGCCGGCGAAAATCAAGAGCATCGTCCCGCAGGCGCTAAAAATCGTCGGGCTTCATAACAAGACCGACCGCTATCCGAAGCAGATTTCGGGCGGCGAACAGCAGCGCGTCGTCATCGCGAGGTCGCTCGTGCACCGGCCGAAGATCATCGTCGCGGACGAGCCGACCGGCAATCTCGACACCCTCAACACGCGCGAGATCATCGACCTGCTCCGCAAGATCAACGAGTTCGGCACGACGGTCGTGCTCGTGACGCATAACCGCGAGGTCGTGAACGAGCTGAACCGCCGCGTCATCACCATCGACAAGGGCCTCATCGTCTCCGACCAGGAGGAGGGGAAATACCTGCTATGATTCTCGTCTCGATTTTCCGCATTATCAAATTCGGTTTCCAGAATTTCGTACGCAACTTCTGGCTGTCGCTCGCGACCGTGAGCGTCCTCATCCTGACGCTCGTGTCCGTGAACATCCTCCTGACGCTGAACGTCCTCGGCAAGGTCGCGATGACCGAGCTGAAGTCGAAAGTCGACATCAGCGCCCACTTCAAGCCCGAGGTCGAGGAGGCGCGCGTCCAGACGGTGAAGATCGCGCTGCTCGCGATGCCCGAAGTGAAGGACGTCCAATACGTCTCGCCCGCGGACGCGCTGCAGAAGTTCTCCGAGCAGTTCAAGAAGGACGAGACCGTCATCGAATCGCTCGGCGAGGTCGGCAAGAACCCGTTCGGCGCGACGCTCGTGGTCCGCGCGCGGAACATCGAGGACTACCCGAGGGTGGTCTCGGCGCTCAATGACCCGATGTACGCGAACCTCATCGAGGAGAAGGATTTCGACGACCGCGAGGCGATGATCGGCCGCGTCGAATCGGTCGCGCGGAAGCTCGAGATTTTCGGCTTCGCCGTCAGCATGGTGTTCGGTTTCCTGACGCTCCTCATCGTCTTCAACACCATTCGCGTTTCCATCTACACGCGGCGCGAGGAAATCGGCATCATGCGGCTCGTGGGCGCGTCCGACGGTTTCATCCGCGCGCCGTTTTACGTCGAGGCGCTCCTGTGGAGCTCCCTGTCGCTCGCGGTCTGCCTCGCCGTCGTGTATCCGTCGGTCGGTCTCGCGCAGCCGTTTCTCCAGAGGTTCTTCGGCACGGGTTCGGTCGACCTCCTGGGCTTCTATCAGGCGAATTTCCTCAACATTTTCGGCGCGCAGCTCCTCGCCGTCGCCGCGCTCGCGCTTGCCACCACGAAGACCGCCACCGCGCGTTACCTGAAAGTATGATCAAGACGAAGAAACGTCGTTCCTGGTTCCCCCTCAAGAGGCGGCATTCGTCGGGCGTCTCGGGCTTTTTCGTGCTGCTCGGCGTGACGGCGACCGTGCTCGTGCTTTCGTTCGTGCTCCAGCGCACGCTCCAGCAGCGCGAATCCATCGTCGAGGACGCCTCGACGCCGGACTTCGCGGCGCTCTTGCCCGGCGGGAGCACGATGACGACGGAACCGCTCGCGCTCGCGGAGTATCCGCAGCCGTCATACGTCCTCGGGTATTCGGGAGAGACTGGGCCCGCGCTCGCGCTCGTCGTCTGGGACCGCGATAACAGCAAGTACGTCCTCGGATCGAGCGTCACGCTCGCTTCGGCGGACGGCGCGCTCGGCGGCGTCACGTCGGTCGAGGCGCAGCCGCTCGGATCGGGTGCAGTGACGCTCGTCCTCGCCTCCGGCCCTGCGGGAGCGTACGCGCAGGGCGTGTTCGCGGCGGTCCGCGAAGGCAGCGTCCTGCGGCTCGCATCGATGAGCGACGCGCAATCCCGCGCCAAGCCCGCCTATTTCCTGAAGGGCGCGTCCGCGCGGCACGCCGAGGAACTCGCGTTTCAGGACCTCGACGCGGACGGTCGGCTCGAGGCCGTCGCCACCAGCAAGGAGCTTGGCGATGACGGCGCGGCGAAGTCTTCGGCCGCCGCGGTCTACCGCTGGGTCGACGGCTGGCTCCTGTACGACAAGGACCTGAGCTGGGCGCTCACGGTGAGCAATGACGTTTTTCCGGAGCCGGCGAACGAGTAAATCGGAATGGGCAGCGGGACGGGTAGCCGTCCCGCTTTTGTTTTTGAAAAAGCCCCCGATGACCATCGGGGGCGAGAGTCGGTTCACTTCTTTTCCTTTTCGACGGTGACGCCGTTTGCGACGGCGACGGCGACGGGGCGGAGCGCGCGGTCGAGCTCGGCCGGCCAAACGCCGTGCACGATGACGCCGGAGTCGGGGCGGGTTGGGTCGGTGCGGAGCGCATAGACGATGCCGCTCCGGCCGTCGTCGGTGCGCGCGTAGGTGTAGAGCAGGGGGCGGCGCGGGCTGTCGAGGGTGCTTACCGGGCTCGTGCGGACGGCGGCGTCCTGCTCGTCGCGTGACAGCCAGTCCCGTCGGAAATCTTCCTCGTGATTTTTCGCGAGGTGGACGACGATGCGGGCGCGCGATTCGGCGTCGGATTGCAGCCATGCGGCCGAACCGGCGTAACTCGGCGTCCATCCCGGCGGCGTCCGCAGCCGGACCGTCACGCCGTCGAGCCCGACCTCGTGGTCGACGCCGAGTGCACCGGGGAATCCCGCGAGCGGCGCGCCGCCGACGTCGTAGACGAAGACGGGACCGCTCCGCGAGAGCACGGGCTCCGGCGGCGCGGGCGGCGGCAGGGGGCAGGACGGACGCGGGCCGTCGACGGTCGGACCGCCGCACGAAACGGCGGCAAAAGTGAGTGCGAACAAAGCGGTAAACGCGGTTTTGGTCATCGCGTTCCTCCTATTCCAAAGAGCGTCGTAATGGCGCGGAACGTCATTCGTCACGGTAGTCCCGTTCGCGGTGCGGGGCAAGCCGGTACGTAAAAACCCCGCCGTGAGACGAGGTTTTTACGTGGCTCGGGGGCATGGGCTCGAACCATGATACGCAGCTCCAAAGGCTGCTGTCCTACCATTAGACGACCCCCGAACGGCCTTCGTGCCGATACTGCGAAATGTACGCCGACAGGCCCGTTTTTTCAACCCCGGCAGCCCCGTCTTGGGGACCCCCTTTACAAGTTTTCGGGATGGTGTTACCGTAGAGCCTGCAACGTAGTACGTCGGCGCGGCGGAAGTTCCACGAACTTTCCTAAACGCGGCGGAAGTTTGCGGAATTATTCACGTTAGCGCACACACGTATGAACGGAGAGATCAAGCGCCTCACCGACAAGGGTTTTGGTTTCATCACCCCGGAAGGCCAGTCCCAGGATGTGTTCTTCCACATGTCCGCCCTCCAGGACCTTTCGTTCGACCAGCTTCGCGTTGGCGACAAGGTCACTTTCGAGACCGAGGATTCCCCGAAGGGCCCTCGCGCCGCGAACGTTCGCCGCGTCTAAGACGCACGGACGGAAAACGCCCCGCATCACTGCGGGGCGTTTTCAATATCGCCGATTGACAAAACGCCCCGAAATGCCAAGGTCAACGCGGCCCGTCATCGCGCGGCCGGTACAGGAGGAGTGATGCACGACAAAGGCACGCCGCCCATCGGCGGCATCGTTCCCGTCGTCGTCGAGACGACGAGCAAGGGCGAACGCGCCTGGGACATCTTCTCGCGGCTGCTCAAGGACCGCATCATCATGCTCGGCACGCCGATCGACGACATGGTCGCGAACGTCATCGTCGCGCAGCTGCTGTTCCTCGAGAGCGAGGATCCCGACAAGGAGATCCACCTCTACATCAACAGCCCCGGCGGCGTCGTCACGGCTGGTCTCGCGATCTACGACACCATGCAGTTCATCCGCGCGCCCGTCGCGACGATCTGCGTGGGGCAGGCGGCCTCGATGGCCGCGGTCCTGCTTGCCGCCGGCGCCAAGGGCAAGCGCGCGGTCCTGCCGCATGCCTCGGTGATGATTCACCAGCCGCTCGGCGGCGCACGCGGCCAGGCGACGGACATCGAAATCCAGGCGAAGGAGATCAAGTACCTCAAGGAGGTGCTGACCAAGATCGTCGTCGACCGTTGCGGCCAGCCGGCCGAGAAGGTCGCGGCGGACATGGAGCGCGACTACTACCTGCACGGTCAGGAAGCAGTCGACTACGGTCTGGCCGACATGGTCTACGAGAGCAAGCGGCCCGTTCCCAAAGAGGAACCGGCAAAGCGCTGACTTCAGCGGCCCTGCGGGGCCGTTTTTCTTTTCGGGAGACGGCTTTCGGGCTTGCCAAGGCGGCGAAAATGGAGTATCTTAGCCGAGTTATGGCAAACGATAACGTCGTCCTGCGTTTTCAGGAAGTGAAATTCGACTACGGCGAGACGAAGCCCATTCTTGATGAGGCGAGTTTTTCCGTGCGCACGGGCACGCGCATCGCGCTCATGGGCCAGAACGGGGCCGGCAAGACCTCGCTGTTCAAACTGATCCTCGGCGAGGAGAAGCCGAAGTCGGGGAGCATCTTCATGACGCCGCCCGGCGCGGCGGTCGGCATCGCCAAGCAGGTCATCCCGCCGTCGCAGATGGACATGACGGTCCGCGACTGGTTCGCGGGGACGTTCGCGACGGTGCCGTACAACCTCGACAAGCGCATCGCCGACGTGATGGACGCGGTGAACCTGAAGACCGACCTCGCGAAGACGCTCCGTCAGCACTCCGGCGGTCAGCAGGCGCGCCTGCTCTTGGCGTATTCGCTCATCCAGGATCCCGACGTCCTCCTGCTCGACGAGCCGACCAACAACCTGGATCAGGCGGGCATCGAGCACCTTACGGGTTTCCTGATGATGTACGAGAAGACCGTGCTCGTGATTTCGCACGACGCGGAATTCCTGAATGCCTTCACCGACGGCGTGCTGTACCTCGATGCGCACACGCACAAGGTCGAGCAGTACGTCGGCAACTACCTGAACGTGGTGCAGGAAATCAGCGACCGCGTCGAACGCGAGCGCCAGCAGAACGCGCGCGCGGAGGCGGAAATCCGCCGCAAGCGCGAGCAGGCCGAAGTGTTCGCGCACAAGGGCGGCAAGCTCCGCTCGGTCGCGAAACGCATGCGCGAGGCTGCCGAAGAGGCGGAAGAGGGCATGGTCGAGGAGCGCCGCGAGGACAAGACCATCCGCGAGTTCGAGATTCCCAGCCAGGAATTCGACCCGTTCTTCGACGGGAAAATCCTGGTCATAAAGCAGGTCGGCATCGTGAAGGGCGGCGAGCCGGTCGTGAAGGAGACGGACATCGAACTCCGCAAGAACACGCATATGCTGCTCGCCGGCCCGAACGGCATCGGCAAGAGCACGTTCCTCGAAAAGATTTACGCGCGGCTCGCCGACGGCGTGACCATCGGCAAGGACGTCCGCGTCGGCTATTACCGTCAGGATTTCGGCATGCTCGATTTCGAGCAGAAGGCCTTCGATTGCCTGTTCGACGCGATGCTCGAGAAGGACGAGCAGAAGCTCCGGTCCATCGCCGCGGGGTTCCTCCTCGACGGCAAGGCGCTTGCGAGTCAGATCAAGTACCTGTCCGAAGGGCAGAAGGGGCTGCTCGCGTTCACCCGCCTCGTGCTGATGAAGCCGGGACTCCTCGTCCTCGACGAGCCGACTAACCACATCAATTTCCGTCATCTCCCGGTCATCGCCAAGGCGCTCGACGAGTACAAGGGCGCGATGATCATGGTGTCGCACATCCCCGATTTCGTCTCGCAGATTCGCATCGACACGACGGTCGATCTGGGGGCGTTGTAATTGTCGCCCCCCCCCCGGCATTCCGGGACCAGAAACCGCGAAACGTAAAAAGCCGCCCCGAGGCGGCTTTTTACGTCACTCGACCGAGATGAAATCTTCCGTAAGCCAGAATTTCCCCTGCGCGTCGACGTACGGACCGATGCCGACCTCGGCATACGGGTGCAAGGTGCTGAGCATCGTCGTGCGATGGTTCGGTTCGTCGGGCGGCTCGTCCATGAACGCGTCATGGAGCTTTTCGATATGCTGCTCCACGGTCGCGTTGGTCGCGTACCGGTAGCCGACGTTTTCCCCGCTCCAGCCGACGTTCGCCGGCGGCGTGACGAACGTGAACGCGGTACGCGCGTCATTCGGCACCTTTCCGTCCCTGATCCTGTTGTCCGGCGTTTCGCCGAGCGAGCCCTCGTGCGCGAGTTCGCCGATTTTGAGCGCCATGTCCATGCTGTGGATCATCGCGATGCGGTTCAGCAGGACGTTCATCACGAGCGGTCCCTTCCCGTTTTGGGAGCGCAACGCGTTCATGTGGTCGAGCGCATGCTTGCGCCAACCGTCCACGACGTTTGCGACCTCCGTATCGGAGCGTCGCGTCACCGCGCTGACGGCGATGTCCTTGTCGGCGTTGATGGTGACGGTCGCCTGCGCGGCGGTCAGCGGCGAAAAGTCGTCGGTCGCATCGATCGGTTCGCCGACGCGGTAGTTCGCGAAGAACGCGTCCGACACGTCGTCGATCGCCGCGTTCCAGTATTGGCCGTAGAGTGCCACTGCGAGCGACTGCGTCGTCACCCAGCGGAGCAGTCCGCCACGGTCGACGGCGTAGACCTTCGGATCGCTCTGGATCTTCACCATCCGGATGCCGGGGCGGTAGGTGACGTTGCCGCCGAGCGGCATCGCGGCGAGTTCGGCGTCCGTGACCGTCGTCACGCCGGAGAAGTCGGTGAACCAGCTGGCATACGTCTGCGCGTTCGGGAAGGCGTATCGCTTGCCGTCGGTCGCGAAATAATACACGGCCGGGCCGCTCGCTTTGACGAGCGTGTCCGGCGCGGGCGCGGCAGCGACTCCGAAAGGGAGCGCGGCAAGCAGGGCGATGGCGAAGAGGAGTTTTCGCATCCCGACAGTATACCGTACTTCTTGTCATTCCGGGCTTGACCCGGAATCCAGAAAATAAAGTATGCTATCGTGTAGCCAAACGTATGCCCGACATCTTCACCAAAGAAAAGCGCAGCGAAGTGATGTCGCGCATCAAGAGCAAGAACACCGGGCTCGAGCGCGTCGTTTTTCGTTTCCTGCGCGGGCGGGGGATTCATTTCCAGAAGCACTATCGCCGCGCGCCGGGGTCGCCCGACGTGGCCGTACCGAGCAAGAAGATTGCCGTATTCATCGACGGCGACTTCTGGCACGGCTACCGCTACCCGACGTGGCGGCACAAGATGAAGCCGGGGTTCTGGCGCGAGAAGATCGAGCGGAATCGGGCGCGCGATAAAAAGAATTTCGCCAAGCTCCGTCGTTGGGGGTGGAAGGTTTTGCGGGTTTGGGAGCATGACCTCATGCGGGATCCGCATACGACGCTCGTGGGGATACAGAAGTTTATTAAATCGGGAGTGGTGGAAGATATAGCCGGCGCGCGCCCGTCCCATTGAATAAATTTATTATTGTGCTACCCTCCCGCCCAGAACAAAAGCCCTTTAGAAAGCGGGTGAGAAGGTGAAACCGAAACGCATCGTCTTCGGCACGAACCAGCTGATGGCCGACAAGCCGACGCATGACGGGCAAAAGCCCGCGTTCCGCGGCATCATCGACAACGACGCCCCTGTGTTCGTCGAACGCTGGTCGACCGGACGGCTGGAACGGGCTTTGGCGTCGGGCATGGAAGTCTTCGTCTGTTCGCTCAAGCCGTCGCTCGGACCGCATGACGAATGGTGGCGGAAGCTCGTTCCTCCGGAAAACGTCTTCCTTTACGATGAACTGAACGGCGGCACGCTCCACGTGAGCGAAATCGGCCGAAAGGCGTATCTGCCGTGGCGGCGTCTCTTCGCCCGGCTTGGCATCCCGTGGGAGCCGCGGTTCAAGCGCGTTGACGTGGCGCGTTCCGCGCTCGCGGACTACGATGTCATCGACGGGCGCGCACCCTCTGCCGCGGGCGGCGCGGCGTAGCAAAAAAGACCCCTTTCGGGGTCTCTTTTATTTCGTAATACGTGAAGCGAGGCAAGCCTCGTGGCTACGTTTACTAGATTCCGGGTCAAGCCCGGAATGAGAGAGGGGGCGTTATGGCGTCACGGTGACCGTCCCGCCCTGCTCGGGGAAGTTGTGGTTGTGGTAGCCCCACGTGCCCGCGGCGTTGAACGTGAACGACCAGCTTTGGCCCATGTATATCGTCGTCGTCTCGAAACCCGGAATTTCGTTGTGTGACGGGTGCGGGTTCGACGCGACCGTCGGCGCGCTCGAGTCGAGCGCGATCCACGTGACCGCCGTGCCCTTCGATACGGTGATATTCTTCGGCGAGAAGCCGGTGCCGGACTTCACGTCGACGTAGCCGGTCGGCGGGTTCGTCAATGTCTTGTCGACGTTCACGTTCGGCACGCTGTTCGTGATGCCGGTCCTGTTGAAGTCGCCGGCGACGTTCACGTCCGCGCCGACTTTGTAGTTCACGAAGAACGCGTCCGGCAGGTCGTCGATCTGCTTGTTCCAGTTCGCGCCGTAGAGCGCCGCGGCGACCGCCTCGCTCTTGATGGCGCGGAGGATGCCTCGCTTCGACACGGCGTACACTTTCGGGTCGGTGGTGACTTTCACCATCTTCACGCCCGGGCGGTAGGTGACGTTGCCGCCGATGGGGATGCCGCCGAGCTGGTCGAGGCCGACGACTTTGACGTTCGCGTAGTCCGCGTACCAGGTCTTGTACGTCTTGTCGTTCGGAAAGACGTAGCGCTTCCCGTCCGCGCCGAAGTAATAGATGGCGGCGTCGGAAGTCGTCTGCGGGTCGCCGTCGTTTTCGAGCTTGATGAGGTCGCCAGGCGAGAGCGAGACGGCGGCGTGCGCCGTCGTCGGGAGCCAGAAGCCGAGAGCGAGGGCCGTCGCGGCGATGGCGCCGGTAATGCGTGCGGTAGCGTTGCGCATAGCGTTTTAAGGGTTTGTTTGAACGATAATGGCCGAACCCTAGCATAAAAACGGTCTTTTGTAAAGGTGGCGGGGTTTGTCGGGATTCGCGTTTGCGCTACCATGCGGTCATGACCGTCTCAACGGAAAAATCCGCAGCCGCCCCGAAGAAACACGTCGTCGTTTTGGGTGCCGGTTTCGGCGGCGTGTACGCGCTCCGCCGCCTTCACCGCACGCTCCACGGGAGGGCGACGTTCACCGTCGTGAACCGCCAGAATTACTTCCTGTTCACGCCGCTCCTCCACGAGGTCGCGACGGGAAGCCTCGCGCCGAGCACCATCGTCGAACCGCTCAGGACGATCTTCAAGTGCTGTGGTCTCGACATCCGCCTCGGCGACGTGAAGAAAATCCGCCTCGCCGACAAAGTCGTCGAGACTTCGACGGGTGACGTCCCCTTTGACGGGCTCGTCGTCGCGCTCGGGGCGGAGACGAATTTCTACGGCATTCCCGGCGCGGCGGAACACGCGTTGACGCTCAAGAGCCTGCGCGATGCCATCGGGATGAAACAGCGGATGATAGGCGCGTTCGACGCGGCCGCGATGGAAAAGGACGAGGTAAGGCGGCGCGCTCTCCTGCGATTCGCCGTCGTGGGCGGCGGGCCGACGGGCGTGGAGCTCGTCGCGGAGATGGCCGATTTCCTGTTCGGTACGCTGTTCCGCGAATATCGCGGCGCAATCGGCGGCGTGAAGCCGGAAATCATCCTGCTGCAGCAGGGACCGGAGCTCATCCCGCAGTTCACGCCGGCGACGCGCGGCAAGGCGCTCGACGCGCTCCGCAAGAAGGGCGTCGAAGTGCGGCTCTCGACCGCGGTGAACGCCGTCGATGCGAACGGCGTGACGCTCGGCGACGGGTCGCGCGTCGAAACCGCGTTCGTCGCCTGGGTCGCGGGGGTAAAACCTTCCGCCGTCCCTTTTGACGTTCCCGCGGGACTCGACCGTGCCGGACGCATCGTCGTCGACGCCAACCTCGAAATTTCCGGACGCCCCGGCGTTTTCGTCATCGGCGACCAGGCGTCGTTTCTGCAGGATGGCCACCCGCTTCCGCCGTTCGCGCAGGTCGCGGTGAGCATGGCGGAACACGCGGCGGCAAATCTCGGACGGAGGCTCGCCGGCGAGGGCCTCCGGCCGTACCGATACGAGAGCCGGGGGAACCTCATATCCATCGGTCAATGGATGGCAGCCGCGGAAATCGGTCCGTTCCGTTTTTGGGGCCACTTCGCCTGGTGGCTCTGGCGGACGGTGTACCTGACCAAGTTCATTTCTTTCCGTAAGAAATTCGTCATCGCGCTCCAGTGGACGATCAACCTCGTCTCGCCGCGCGACGACGCGAAGATTTGACGCGCCTATGAAATATCTCGTCGCGCTCGTCCTGTTCCTCGTCGTGCCATTTTTCGCTTCGGCATATGACGTGAAGAAGGATTATTGCGGCGTCGTCATTCCCGCCGCGCTCTGCAAGTGCGCTTTCCACGGCGAGCAGTGCGGCACGCTCAGCAAAAAAGAGGCGAACGACAAGGTGATGACCGGCTTCGCCGCTTGGGTGAAAAAGAAGGACGACGCGCTCAGGATCGCCTGCGAAATCGGCGGGGACAAGGAGCTGAAAGACGGGAAGTGCGTGCCCAAGAAGGCGGAAACGAAAAAAGAGGAGGAGAAACCGAAGTGCGAACGGCTGTACCGGCCGGACAAGGACGGCGCGTGCGTCTTCGCCGGCGGCCGCGGCGTGCGATTCGACGCCGAGAGCGCGAGCGCATTCCAGGAGTTCGTCGAGGGCCTGGCCGAAGGCGACGGCGGGCTGTTCGAGGGCAAGGACATCAAGGGAAAACCGATTCGCGTCGGCATCGTTCGCGCGGCCGACGGCGGGTACGTGTTCACCGGCGACGGCGTGCGGTTTTTCGACAACGCCAAGGATGCCGCGGCGCCCGGACCGTGGCGGCGGGGACTGAACGCCTGGGACGGCATCGGGCGCTGGTTCGGCGGCCTGTTCGGCGTCGGAAAGTTCACGGGCAAGGACACCGCGGGCGACGCGGCCAAGCAGCGCGAGGGGCAGCTGATGCTCGACGCGGCGACGCTCGCGATGGATGCGATGAAGGAAAAGCTCGGCGAGGACGTCGGCGGCGACGAGGAGAAGTCGCTCGAGCGGCTCGATACTTGGGTCGGCCGGACGCAGAAGGTGCTCGGCGAAGAATATGACGACCTGATCGTGGACGAACTCGGCGAAATGACGGGGCTGGACACCAAGTCCATCCGCCGCGCCGTCGAGGACGGTTCCTGGGATGACGTGAAAGAGGGGAAGACGTGGGAGAAAATCAAGGAAGGGAAGATCGAGGACATCCAAGACGACGCGCTCAATGGCGTGAAGGAGGCCTTGTACGGCGTTCCGGCCGAGGCGATCAAGACGCTCGACAAGGAGCTGAAGCGCGACCGGTTCGCCGATTCGGCGCGCGCGTACGCCACGGAACGCGAGGCGGGGCGGTCCGCGGGCGACGTTTTCGCCGCGTTCGGCCGCGGCGACCTTCCTGAACTCGAGGCGATGGACCTCGCCGCTCACGGGCAGTTTTACGAGCGCAGCGCGCTCTTCGTGGCGTACGAGGACGCGTACCAGCGGTATCGCGTGATGCGGGATTTGCGCAAATAATCGATCGGTTGCGCCGAAAACGGACGTGCGGGCGCGTCCGTTTTTTGCTATGCTGACCGACGGTCGCTCGTCATTCTTAACGCCTATCGTTATGCAGGAGGTCGTCGTCCCCATAAACAACCTCGCGGTCGTGCTTGCCGCCGTCTCGACCATGGTCGTCGGTTCGCTCTGGTACGGACCGCTTTTCGGCAAGGAATGGATGAAGCTCACGGGGCACAAGCCTGATCCCGCGAAACAGAAGGAGATGGGCAAGCTCTACGCCCTGCAGTTCGTCGGTTCGCTCGTCATGGCCTACGTCATGGCGCACACAATGGTCTTCGCCGCGTCCTACATGAAGGCGACCGGCGTTTCGGCCGGCCTCACGAACGCCTTCTGGAGCTGGCTCGGTTTCGTGGCTCCGATCACCCTCGGCAGCGTGCTCTGGGACGGCAAGCCATGGAAGCTCTTTGCCATCAACGCGGGACACTATCTCGCGGCGATGCTCGTCATGGGCGCCATCCTCGGCGCGATGTAAACGGCACGATAAGAAAAAGCCCGCGCATGCGGGCTTTTTCTTTTATTCGTTCGGCAGGCCCCCCTGCATCGCCTTGAGTTGCGCCTCGATGTCGACATTCCCCTCGAGCGCCCCGTTCATCATCGCGTTCAGGTCGACCTCGACGACCGGCGCCGGTTCGGCGATGACGCGCGGCTCGTAGGAAAATTCCGTATCGCTCGAAATGCCGTCCTTCGGCAGGTCGAGGATGCGCCGGAGCCGGTACTCCTTGTCATCGAACCAGATATGCTGTTTTTCGCCCGTGGCCGTCATCGTCACTTCGTACTTGTGGCAGTTCAGTTTCCCGCACGGTTCCATTCCCATCGCGACGTAGGCTTGCGCGTCCGCGTCCGCATCGCCTTCGCCCGAGAAGTCGAATTTCGGCGTCCCTTCGGCGTCGCCTTCCGGATGGCCGTCGCGCTTCGCGTCCGGAAGCACGGTTTTCGTCCATGCTTTCGCCCCCGCCTGCTTCGAGTACGTCGCGCGGCCGATCATGACGGTGGCGTACTGTTCCTTCCCGCCCTCGGAATACGTCATGCGGCTCGACCCCTTCCCGTCGGTCTCAAAGGTGCTTTCGGTCTTTTTGCCGTTGACGACCGAGGTCGTGCGCATGGTCATTTCCGCCGACGCGCGCCAGTTCGTCAGGAAGCGGCAGAGCGTCTTGTCGTCGTACGGGCACGCGCCGACCTTCGCGGCGACTGCCGCGTCTCCGACGGGCGTGCCTTGGGGCGCGGCGGCGGGCGCCGGTTGCGCCTGACCGACGTCTTTTTTCGGGGCGCCGAACGAGCAGCCGGCGCCCGTGAGGAGCAGCGCGGCGACGATAATCGGAAGCGATATTTTTTTCATATGACGGAAGTATAGCGTTTCCACCCTCCTCAGGCGACTTTCTTGGCCTAACCCGCGCATGGTATGCTTTTTCCACTATGGCTTTGCTTGAATTCTACGGCGAGGAATGTCCGCACTGCAAAAGGATGCATCCGCTCATCGAGCAGCTCGAGAAGGAGCTCGGCGTGAAGGTGGAGAAGTTCGAGACGTGGCATGACGATGCCAATAACGCCAAACGCGAGGAGCACGACGGCGGTTTTTGCGGCGGCGTCCCGTTTTTCGTGAACACCGATTCGGGAGAAAAGCTCTGCGGCGCGGTTCCGTACGAGACGCTCAAGCGCTGGGCCGAAGGCGGAAAACGCGCGTAAACGCCGTTTGTCCACAGCATGAAAGGAAGCGTCGTCCCGTCCGTCAGGGAGGGAAGGCTACACGACCGTTACCCGCACCCCATGCTTGTCCGACGCTTCGTCATCGTCATCACGGCGGTTTCCCTGTGCTCCGTGCTCGTCGCGGCTTTGCCGGCCGGCGCCGGAGAAGTCCGGTCCATCGAATTTCCCGTCTCCGGCGGCGTGTCGTTTCGCGATGATTTCGGCGAGCCGAGGAACGGCCATTCGCACGAGGGCATCGACATCATCGGCAAGAAGATGCTGCCGCTCCTCTCGGCAGTGGAGGGGCGGGTCCGCTACCTCGTCTATCCCGAAGCTTCTTGGGGGTATGCCGTCGTGATCGAGGATGCCGACGGCTACCGGTATCACTACCTGCACGTCAACAACGACACGCCCGGATCGGACGACGGCGCGGGCGGCGCGGAGAACGCCTATGCGCCGGGGGTGTACGAGGGCGCGTACGTCGCGCGCGGCCAGCACGTCGCGTGGATGGGGGACAGCGGCAACGCCGAGCGGGTCGGCGCGCACCTCCATTTCGAAATCCGCCGGCCTGACGGGTCGCCGATCAACCCGTACGAGAGCCTGATGGCCGCGTCGAAGAGCGGCGCATTCGATCCCGAGGCGACGCGGGCGGCGTATCCCGACATCAATGCCGACCGGGTGC
>CAYOXM010000010.1:0-44606 GCA_964407925.1 uncultured Gammaproteobacteria bacterium | reverse complement strand
CGCGGCGGCGGCGCCCGGAGCGGCGGCCATCATCATGGCCGGGGCGGCGGCGGAAACGCCGAACTTGTCCTCGAGGAGCTTCACGAGCTCGGCGAGGTCGAGGACGGTCATCTTCTCGATCGATTCGACGAGGTCCTTGAACTTGGCCGGGACCTCAACGTTCTTCATCTCGGACATAGCGTTGGGGAATTACGATGCTTTCGCATCCTTGATTGCGTTAAGTGCGGTGACGAGACCGCGGAGGTTGCCCGCGAGCACGTTGACGAAGCCGGAGACCGGCGCGTTGAGCGTGCCGACGAGCTTGCCGAGCATCTCCTGCTTCGACGGGAGCTTGGCGAGCGCCTTGATCTCGTCCGCGGAGAGCCATTTCGATTCGAGGATGCCGCCGAGGACTTTGACGCCCTCGTGATCCTTGCGGAAGGCCTCGAGAACCTTGGCGGGGGCGATTTCGTCGCCCGAGCCGAGGAGCATCGAGACGCTGCCCGGGAGGGATTTCGGATCGACGGTGTCGATGCCGGCTTCCTTGAACGCGAGACGGAGCAGGGTCTTCTTCGCCGTGGCGATGTCGACCGATTCCTTCTCGGCTTTGCGGCGGAGCGAGGAAGCGTCGTTGACCTTGAGCGTGGACAGATCGGCGAACACGGTCGCCTTCGCCCCCTTCAGGCCCTCGATGAACTTCTGCACTTCAGCCTCTTTGCGTTGCCTTGTTTTCGCCATAGCGACGTTGCGACAAGGTTGGTAGACTGGGTTTCCTCTTGATCGACCTTTAAAACGAAAAAATCTGCGCACGATTGCCGCAGACAACGGATGCCGAACAGGGCACGCCAGGTACTTCTACCTCGATAGGCCTCCTTGCGGAGATTACCCTTCCGGCCTTTTCAGGCTTTCAGGACCCATTGTCTACGGTAATCGATTGTGTCCCCATGGTACGTCCACGGGCGGAAAACGTCAAGGGGCGGGCTCGCCGTCCTCGTCACACCCCAAACCGCCGTAATACCAGCGGTTCCAGCCCGACCGGCACCACTCGTCGCGGTCGACCGGAGCCTCGAGGTCGGCCGCGCAAACGTCGCGGCCGGCAGCCCAACTGCGGACGCGGCTGAACCAGTTCCCGCGGCAAACGGTCATTCCCCCGATAAGCGAACGCGGAACGTCAAGATGGGGCTCGGCGAGCTGCTCAATGCGCTCCTTTTCGACCACCGCGCGGCGCAGGTGCGCGAGCTCGGCGACATTATAGAGGCAAAGGAGGGACGCCAGGACGAGGAACGCCAGCGTCGGCACGTGCGTCCAAGCGGGCACCTGCCGCTTGAGGAGCGACGGGGCCTTATGGAACGTCGGGAAATGCCTCTTGAACAGCGACATGGTGGCCATGATACCGGTCGACGCCGCGCGGGTCAATCCGCTGGCGGCATAAAAAAAGGTCCGGCAATCGCCGGACCCCTGCGCACTCACTTCGCCGCGAACGTCGTCGTGCTCCCGCTCGCGAGCTCGCCCTTCTTGAGGAGGTCGCGCCGCACGAACGTGGGGCTGACGTGCACCACCTTCGGCTGGTCGGGATCGTTGCCCTTCCCCGGAGGGCGGCGGAAATGGCCCATGCGGAAGTGCGGCCGCTTCTCGCCGCTCGCGCGGTGCGTCGCCTTGCCGTGGTCGAGCAACGCCTCGCGCTCGTCTGCCGTGAGCGTGTTCGCGCACGTCACGACGCACACCTCGGCCTCGGACGTCACCGCGCGCGGCTGTCCCGCCTTCGCCGGATTGCCCTTCGGTCCCGGCTGCCACTTCGGACGGTGCGGGTCCTTCGGCTTGAGCGACTGCAGGTACAGGCACATGCCGACGACCTGACGCACGGCGGCGTCCCACTCGTCGTGGGTCCCGCCGCAGTTGCAGACGGAGCTGTGCGTCTTGAAGATGAGCCGTTGGACCGATTCGGTGACCTGTTCGTCGCCGACCTTGTCCATCATCAGCATGAACCGCGACGTGTGGCCGCCCCTTGTCGACTCGCGCGCCGTCTTCACGCAACGGTCGAGCTTCTTCCAGTCGCGCTCCCTGAGCGCCTTCTCGATCTGCTGACGGTCGAAGAACGACACGGGCGAACGTTCCGCGAACGATCGCGCGAACATCTGGAACGACAGGACGTCGGTCTCGACGCCGTCGGGCCCGGGCCCGCGGTCGGCGCAGACGAGGATGCAGTCGAACGCGTTCCCCTTCGCGTCCTCGATGGGACGCTCGAGGGTGACGGCGAACGCCTGGAACGGCAGGTCCACGTCGGACCAGCGCATCCGGTCGAGCGTCGTCGCGTTGAGCAGCGCCTGGAGGTCCTCCGACAGGTGGAAGAACCGGCGCGAGCTCTTCGCCCACGCCCAGACGGTAGCGGGCACGAGCGCCCAGGCGCCCAGCGCCTGCGCGGTCTCGAGCGGAAGCAGGTAACGGTCGGCGTCGAACCGCTCCGCGTCCTCCCTGAGGACGTACGAGCGGAACGACGGCGCGTTCAGGAGCGGTCCCGCGACGGGACACGGCGGCTGCCGGCCCTGCGCGACGAGCGCCTGGCCGATGACGCGCTTGAAGAAGCACTGGTCCTCCCAAGAACGGAGAGCCTGCTCGAGCCGGAACACCGGTTTCGTCTGATCCATGTCGGACTCCTTTTTTCGGTCTACTGCGGGTTGGCTAACGTGCGATCGCCGGCGTGCGATGCCGGACCGCGAACCATGGCAAAAAAAGCCGCCCCCGTCAATGGGAGCGGCTTTCGGTCCGTCAGCGCTTTAGTTTGATCACCCTGGTTATCGTCGTTTTCTGCCCCTTGTCGTCAGCGACCGAAATCTCGACGGTCAGCTTCTGTTGACGGAGCACTTCCGGCCGGTCGGCGATGAGCGAGAGCGACACGGGCTGTTCGTATTCCCTGCCGATCATGCCGTCGATGGGAAGGTCGAACGTCCTGGCGATCTCGACAATCGTGAAACGGTACGTCGTGAAGTCGAGGGCGTAGTCGTCCTTCATCGTGAGGAAACCGCGCATCTCCTTGAGGTCGACGTCGCCGGCGGGCGTCCACGTGAAATCTATCACCGGCGGGAGATCTTCGTTGCGCAGCATGAGCGCACGGGTATCCTTCGCGATGATGAGGCCCATGACGACGAGGATGAGCGCGCTGAGCCCCAGCGGTAGCACCATTGCCTTGTATCTGCTGTCCATATGCTTCCTTCCTACCAACGGCGGCCCCTTTCGTCAATCGACTTCAACCAACGACCGTGCCCTTGAAGGGCTTCCCCGTAAGCATGCGGTCGAGGTTGGAGAGGTCCCGGCCCTCGGCGATGATCACGCGCAATTTCTGCTTTTCGGCCTCCTTCGAGGCGACCGGGTCGAACGGGCTCGAAAGGCCGGGGTCCCATCGCGTGCCGAAACGGCGCCGGTAGTCCTTCCACGTCAGCCGCGGGAACGCGACGGCGTCGGGATTCGTGCGCGGGTCCTTGTCATAGACGTACGGGATGTTCGAGAGGTTGATGACCGTGCCCGCGCCGTACCGCTCGGCGAGCAGGACCGCGTCGTAGTCGGTCGAGCAGCCCGGACGCCAACCCGCGCCGATGATGACGGGACGACGCGAGGGCATGTCCTCGTGCGGATCGGTGATGATGCGCGGATGCGCCAGCGTGCGCAGCACCGTGCGGATGAGGTGCGCGTTCAGCCGCGTCGCGTGAATGCCGAGCCAATCGAGGTCGTCGCGGGTCAGCCTCGTCACCTTGCGCGCCGCCTGCTGGTACTGTCGCGCAGTGACGCCCCCGCCGCAGATGAGCACGAACCGTTTTCCCTTTTTCACGTGCTTGCGGACGAGCGCGCTGAACTTGCGAAGGAACGCGACGTCGATCCCCTCCTTGGGGGCGATGAGCGAACCGCCGAGCGAAATGACGACCGTGGAATCTTCATGAGGCATGTGTTCCTTGTTAGTCCCCACTTATTTCGCCGAGGGCGCATTCGGGGCTCGCCCTTAAAAAAGGAACTGACTTTCGTCAGTCCTTGTTGGTGAATTTGTTCTTTACCTTGTCGACGCGGGTCCGCTGCTGCGAGGTGAAGCGGAACGAACTCGGCGTCCGATACCCGAGCTTGCCCCGCTTGGCGTTGGTCCTGGAGTGGTTCTTCATAGGTTACTCCCTGCGGCCGAGCTCGAGCTTCGAGAGGTTGTTCACGTAGCGCTGGGCCATCTGCGTCCGCTCGGCGGAGAGCGTGTCGATCTCCCAGAGCAGGTCCACCGCGAGAAGGACGACGGCGATGGTCGCGCCCGCCGCGAAACGCCCGCCGACCGACTCGCCCATGGCGAAGACGGTGGTTGCCACGAAGCCGGCGACCATGAGCATCAGCACGGTCCAGACGTACGCCGAAAGGCGGTTGTCCCAAAGTTCCTTGATTTGCTGGCGGGCGGACGCCACCGTCGCCGCCGTCCCGAGCAGGTCGTTGAAGAGCGCCTCTTCCTTCTTCGAGTCGACCTCGGGAATCGTGTAGACGTGGTAGCTCAGCTTGCGGAAATGCGCGTTCGACGAATCGTAGCTGTCGAAGTCCTTGCCCGAGAACAGCGTCAGGTACTCGTACAGGAATCCGTGCAGCTCCGTGAACCAGCCGCGATACCGTTGCGGAGCCGCGACACTCAGGTTTTTGGAGATATGGTACAGCCGGCGGAGCTTGTTGAGTTCCATGCGGACCGCCTCGAAAAGCTGATGGCGGCGGATGACCGCCTGGGCGATCAGCACGAGCAGCGCGGCGGCGAGGAAGGCCGCGATGGCGGGCAGGAAAGCCGCGGCATAGGGATCGCCGTATGCGGGCATGACCATGGCGAAAGCGAGTCCGCCCATGGTGAGGACGATAAGGCGGCCGAGGACGTTCTGGTTTACGGGGACGTTCATACCCAACTATTTTAGCACAAAAACGGTCCGATTGCCATCGAACCGCCGGTTCATAACAAGGTACCGTTCGCAGGAACCCCTTCCTCGTCGAGTTCCCCGAATTTCCCCTTGATTTCCGTGACCTTGTTCTCGACCTCCTTGAGGCGTTCCTTGCAGCGCTTGGCGAGCTCGAGGCCGCGCTCGAACTTGCGGAGACCCTCGTCGAGATCGACTTCTTCACGCTCGAACCAGGCGATGATGCCCTCGAGCTCCTTGTATGCCTCGCCGAAATCGAACTGCTTGTCCGTCTTTGCCTTGGCCATTTGGTGAAGGTTAGAGGTTCAAAGTTTTAGAGGTTAGAGGTTCGGAGATCAAAGCGCTCTAACCTTTGAAGCTCTCACCTCTGAAGCTTTCATTTACCTGGGCGGAAAATCCGCCGCGGGCCAATTGTACCTGCACGATGTCGCCCGCGTCCACCGCGGCCGCGTCCTTGAGCAGCCGGCCGCCCTTGCGGACGAGCGCGTACCCCTTTTCGAGGGGACGGCGGGGATCGAGCGTCCGCAGGAGACGCAGATCGGCCTCGAGCTTCCCGTCGAGCCGTGACGCCCAGAATCCGGCGCCGGAGCCGAGGCGGTCGGCGAGGACCGCCGCGTCGCGCGACCGCGAATGCGCGAGCCCGGCGAACGCGGCGAAGTGCCTCTGCAGGTCCTTGAGGAGGTGCCCGAAGTCGGCGATGCCGCGGCGCGCGTATGATTCTATCTGCGCGGCCATGCCGTCGACGGCCGCGGCGCGTCCGGACACCGCCCCGCGCATGACGGCCGTCATCCGTCCGACGCCCGCTTCGACGGCGGCAAGGATCTCCCGACGGTCCGGAACGACGATTTCGGCGGCGTTCGTCGGCGTCGATGCGCGGACGTCGGCGGCGTAATCGGCGAGCGACTCGTCGCGCTCGTGTCCGACGCCGACGACGACGGGAATGCGCGAACCGAACACCGCGCGGGCGACTTCCTCGCTGTTGAACGCCTGCAGGTCCTCGAGGGAACCGCCGCCGCGCGTCAGCACGAGGACGTCAGCGGACTCGGGGTGCGCGTTGAAGTGACGGAACGCGCCGACGATCTCGCGGACCGCGTCCCTCCCCTGCACCGCGACGTCGGCGGCGAGCACGTCCGCGCCGCCCCACCGGTTGCCGAGGATCCGCATGAAGTCGCCGTACGCCGCCGATTCCCGAGAAGCGATGAGGCCGATCCGCCGCGGAAAACGCGGGAGGGGCCGTTTGCGCGACACGTCGAACACGCCCTCGGCGGCGAGCTTTTTCTTCAGCAATTCGAACGCGCGGCGGAGCGCCCCCTCGCCGACGAGTTCGACGCGCTCGACGCCGACCGAGAACTTCCCGCTCTTCGGGTAGACCTTCGGCAGGCCGAAGATGCGGACTTTCATCCCGTCCTCGAGCGGCGTACGCATCTGCCAGACGGTCGCGAAGCACTCGACGAGCGACGACTCGTCCTTCAGCTTGAACCAGATCCACTTGCCCTGGGAGACGCGGTACTCGGCGACCTCGCCCTCGACGGCGACGCCTTCGGGAAACACCGCCGTGGCGAGGGCGGTGTTCACGAATTCGACGAACTGCGTTACGGAAAAGGCGCTCATGGCGTGAATACTTCGTTTAGGTCCGTCACCGACGGACCCGACCGCTTCCCGCCGCCGATGATGAAGACGCGTCCGTCGACGACCGCGGTGCCGAAGCCGTGCCTGGCCGTCGGCATCGCGGGTTCCGCGCCCCACCGGTCCTTCTTCGGATCGTACGACTGGACGTCGGCGAAAGTCGACGCAGGTGCCTCGCCGCCGAAGACGTATAGTTTCCCGTTGAGGACGGCGGTGCCGATCGAGCTCCTCTTGATCGGCATGCGCTCGCGCTGTTCCCACGTCTTGCTCTGATCGTCGTAGACCTCGAGCGCGTCCATGTTGTAGAGCACCGAACCGCCGCGGCCGCCGACGACGTACAGCCTGCCGTCGAGCACGGCGGCGCCGAAATTGTCACGGCCGGTGACGAGCGGCTCTGCCGACGTCCACAGGTCGGTCTTCGGATCATAAAGGTAATGCAGCTGCGTCGATTGGCCGAGGCCCTGACCGCCCATCAGGTGAAACTTGCCGTCGAACAGGGCGACGGCCGCCGCGCCGACGGGATCAGGCATGCGTCCGAGCTCCTTCCAGCGGTCGAGCACGGGGTCATATGCGTACAGCGTGTCGACGGGAGTCGACGCGACGCCGCTCATGCCGCCGAAGGCGTACAGACGTTCGCCGTCTGACGCCACGGTCACGTGGTGCAGCGGTTTCGGCAGCGGGCTGGCCGGCAGCCACGCGTTCTTCTCGACGTCGAACACGTCGACGCGCGCGCTCGTCCGCGCGAACCCGTCAAAGCCGCCGACGACGTAAATTTTCCTGCCGATCGCCGCCGCGCCGACGGCGACGCGCGCTTCGGGCATCGGTGCCGCCGCCTCCCACGTCGGCACGGAAGGCTTCTCCTCCCCTTTCGCCGGCTTCGTCCCGTCCTTCGGCGGGAGACGCGTCGCGAAACTGTACGGCGGCGTCGTAAGCGCGTCGTCGCCGCTGATGAGCAGGTTCACCCCGCGGACGTACCAGTAATAGAAGTACACCGTGAGGCCGCCGATGAGGACGAGCGTGAGAAATTTTTTCATAGCGTCCTTATCCCTTCTTCCAGAGGCCCTTTCCCTTCCTGATGTCCGCGAGGAGGAATTTCGCGCCCTGGTTGTCGTCGGGATTGAGCGACAGGAGCGCCTCGAACATCTCGGCGGCCTCCTGCGTCTTGCCGAGACGGAAGTAGTTCAGGCCCATGCCGTGGATGGCGCGGAGCGCGGGCTTGTGTTCGTCGGTCCAGGGAAGGCGGTCGGGAAACTCGCCGCCGTAGCGCGCGAGCGCGGCCGTTCGCGCGGTGCGGTAGGCCTGCAGCGACGCCGCGAGATCGCCCTTCTCGAAATGCACTGCGCCGACGCCGTTCCACGCGTCGACGGCCGAAGGATCCTTTTCCGCCGCTTCGGCGAACGCGTGCGCGGCGGCGTCGAGCTCCCGCGCCTTGACGGCCTCCCACCCTTCGTTGATGAGCGTGACGATTTCCTTTTTCATAATTGGAGTCATGGCATCAGCACGTCCTCCGACGCGCCGTTGACGGTGATGATCACGTCGCGCACTTCGGGAAACTGGCGGAGCGTCGCGACGATTTGCGCCCTGATGCCGGACGTGCGGCATTCGCCGCTCACGCCGCGCTCGATGCCGTCGCTGAAGTCGGCGGTGACCACGCCGTCGGCGTCCGCGGCGACGGATTTGAGCGCGGCGTTCGACGGGAGCGCCGTCGCGTAACCGCCCGACTTCTCCTCGGCCGAGGGACCCTTGAGCAGCTCCTCGATCGCGGCGCGGTAAATCGCGGTCTTGCTCGACGCGCGGCGTTCGACCGGATACACCAGCGTGCAATCGTTCCCGGCCGACATGCCGGCATTCCGAAAGTACGCCTTCAGGGTGACCTGGTCGTCGCCAGCCCCGAAATGCACGGTCCGGACGATCCGGTCCGCGCCGCCGCCCGCGCGCGAAATTTCGACCGTCCCCTTGCCGGTCACGGTCCCGGCGAACGCGAGCGTCGTCGCGAACCGCCCGTACTCCTCGCCCGGCGCCGCGGCGACCGTGACGTTCTCGTCGGCGAGCGTCGTGCCCGCCTCGTCCCTGACGGTGACGCGCAGCGCGCCGCCGGCGACCTTCGCCCTGCCGGAGACGTCGATGAACGCGCCGGAAACGACCGCGTCCTCCACGGGGTTCTCGAGGACGACGTCCTTTTCGATTTTGGCGTCGTCTGCCTTCGGCGGCGTCGGATCGGCCTGCGGCGGCTTGGGGAACAGCGGAAAATCCTTGTGGATGCCCGCCAATTCGACGACGGGCCTCGTGCCGGTCAGCCTGCCGAGGCCGAAACCGACGGCAGCGACGATAAGTATGGCGATGAGAAATTTCAGGCGTTTCATAAGGCGGTTCGGCCGTGTCGTACGCTAACGACAGCGTAGCAGATTCGTCTCCTGCCGAAAACGGCGCGTCAGGCCAACTTGGCCTTTCCCGAACGGACGGTCACGAGCCCCTCGGCGGCGAGCTCGTCGACGAGCGTGCCGGTGTCGTTCCTGCCGCAGAGCGCCGCCAGTTCGTCGACGGCGACGCCGCCGCGCCGTCCCGCGAGCAGGCGCACGATGGCGCCGCGGCCCTGCCGCCGCGATCCGCCGAATGCGGGCTGTTTTTTTACGAGTCCGGACTTCGGCACGCGGCCCGAAAGAAACGAGGGGGCGGCGGCACAAGACGCGGCGAGCGGGCACGAGCCGCATCGCGGGTTCCGTCCGACGCAGACCGCCGAGCCGAAGTCCATGAGCGCGCCATGCCAGTCGCGCGAACGGTCCTTCGGGAGCGCGGACGCGAGCAGCGCCTCGAGCGCCCCGTCGTCCGGGACTCGCCTCGCGAACTCGCCTCCCGCGAAGACGCGGAGGAAGATGCGTCGGACGTTCGTATCCCACAGCGCGACGTCGTCATTGAAGGCGAACGACGCGACGGCGCGCGCGGTGTACCTGCCGACGCCGGGAAGCGACTCAAGGTCCTCCACGCGCCGCGGCACGCGGCCGCCGAAACGGGCCACGACCGCCTTCGCCGCCTCGCGCAAATGCTTCGCGCGGCGGTTATATCCCAGACCGCTCCAGAGCCGCAGCACGTCGCCGAGTGGCGCGCGGGCGAGCGCGGCAGGAGTCGGCCAGCGCGCGACGAACGCCTCGTATTTCGGGATGACGCGCTCGACCTGGGTCTGCTGAAGCATCAGTTCGGACACCAGCACGCGCCACGGGTCCCGCGTCCGCCGCCACGGCAAATCGCGCCCGTTCTTTCCGAACCAGCGGAGGACGGTCGCGCGAAAAGCGGACGCGGACGGCGGAACCATATGCGAGGCAGTATACCGCTCGCCGGCGCAATGAAAAACCGCCCCGCGGGTGACGCGTGGCGGCGGCGGAACGGCGTCATCAGGACGGCGGCGCACCGTCGCTCTTCGGACGGAAAAGGAGGAAGGCGATGACGCCGGCAAGCGCCAGGAGGACGAACGTGGCGACGGCGTACGGGAGCATGGACTGCCGGATCGGTTCGGCGGCGATGGCCGCGGCCGTCGGCGACGTCTCCGCCGGCTCGTTCTTGAAGAACTCGTCGGCGCTCGCCGCCTGCGCGCCGGCGACGAAGAAGGCCAGCGGCGACCCCTTCTCCTTGATCTTGCCCGTCTCGTCGGTCACGGCGACGTACACCTCGTGCTGGCCGTCGTCGAGCGTCGCGCCGAGGTCGTAGGACCAGTCGCCGTTCTCGTCGGCTTCGGTCGTGAGCACGACCGGAAGGTAGCTGTAGACGAACAGCGTCACGACTTCGTGCGGACGGGCCTTGCCGGTGATGCGTACGACCTCGCCCTCGTCCTGCTGTTCCGCCGCATCGACTTTCAGCGCGTCGGTCTCCTCGCCCGCGGACTTCGGCTGCTCGATGGGGGCGCCGGAGACGATCGCCACGTCCACAGGCGAGAGCGACACGCCGTCGGTCAGGCGGCCGCGGCCGAGCGGATTGTACCCGTTCTTCACCTCGTCGCCGTCGGTGAACCCGTCGCCGTCGGTGTCCGCGACGTCGGGTTTGGTGCCGAAACGCTTTTCCGCGTCGTCAGGAAGGCCGTCGGCGTCGGCGTCTATGAACAGGACGGCGGGAACCGAACGATGGCTGGTTTCGTCATCCGTGCGCACGAACGCCGGCGACGCGTGGACGTCGAGGTTGAGCCCCTCGCGGCGGCTGATCGGGATGTACGCGAGCACGTCGTCGGCGGACGGCTTTTCCTTTTCGCCGCCGTCGTCGGCCGTCGGGGGGACGGCGATGCGCCTGCCGACGTGCTTGTCGATCGCCTTCGTCGCCCTGTCCAGATCGTCGGCGGAAACGAGCCCCGCGGTCTGCTTCACGACGGCTTCGGCGCACGCGCCCTCGTCCTTGCCGTCGCAGCCGGGAACCTCGCCGTGCGCGCGCTTCAGGAACGCGACGCACTCTTCCTTCGTCACGATGCCCGCGTCGCGGCATTCGTCGCGCCCCTTGCGCGAGGCGAGCCATGCCTCGCAGCGCGCGGGAACGATGCCCGCGTCGGCGCATTCCTTATACAGCTTCTCGGCGACGTCCGGCGGCGGCGGCGCGAGACGTTCGGTCGCGAGCGGTTTCGTCCCTTCCGGCTGGGCCTTCGCGGCATCGCGTACGGCTTCGACGGGAATCACGTCGACCTTATCGATCGCGGCGACGTCGGCGTTCGCGACGATGAAACTGACGGCCGCGACCGCGCGTTTTCCGGCGGCATCGGTCGCCGCCGCGGAAAGCTCGTACTTCCCGTCCTTGAGCGGCTTGGTATCGAGGTATGCCGCCCACGCGCCGAGGTCGCGCGAGTAGGATCCCGCGAGCGCGAATACCTGCGTACCGCGGACGTCGCGACCGAAGAACGCGACGCGCACGGCCGTCGCATCGGTCTTCGCGGCGACGACGACGGGACCGCGGACGGTCGTGCCGTCAGTCGGCCGGACGATGCGGACGGAGAGGTCTGCCGGCGGCGGCTCGACCTTCGGCGGCTCCGCGTTCGCCTGACGCTCCACGTATTGGCTTACGGAGTTGCTCTCGGCGCGGCCGCCGGCGGCGTCTTTCGCTGAGGCGACGATGACGTACGTGCCCACGTCGGCTTTCGCGCTGTCCCATTCGGCGATCCACGCCTTCTCGTTCGCATCGAATGTTCCGGGGAGGACGAGCGACGTGTCGGTCGCGCCCTTGCGCTTAAGGACGAAGGAGACGGCGGTCGGCGCCCCTTCGGTCGCCGCGGCCAAACGGACGCGCCCGACGGCCGTGCCGTCGGCGGGAGCGACGAGCTTCACCGACAACGCCGGGGCGCGCGGCTCCTCGACGGGCTGGACCTTGTTGGTCAGGTTGGCCGTCACCGTCGCGCTTTCCGTCTTGGCGTTCTTCGCGTTGTAAGCGACCGCGCCGAACTTGTACGCGCCGTTCGGATGCGATTGCGACCCCCACGTGCCGACCCACGCCTTGCGTTCCGGATCGTAACGGCCGTCCACGCTCACTATCGCGCCGCCGGCGTCGGGCGTGATGAAAAATTTGACGGCGACCGGCTCTCCGACGACCACGGCGGCGAGCGGCACGTTGCCGTAAATGGCGCCGCCGTCCTTGGGCGATACCGTCTTTACGGAGAACTCGCGCTCGACCGTCGCGGACGGCTGGTTGAGCACCGACACGGTGATCGGCGCGGCGTAGTATTTCTGCCCCTGTCCGTCGGTCGCGACGGCATCGAGGCGGTATTTCTGATTGGAAAAGTCGACGGTGTTCACCGAAAGCTTCCATACTTGGAGCGTGCCGTCGTACTTTGCGACGCGGTCGGAATACTTTCCCGGATCGGCAACCGACGTGACGCGGACCGTGACCGCGCTCGCCTGCGGGACGGCGGCCAGCACGACGTCAGTCACGCCCGCGAGCGTCGCGCCGTTCGCGGGGGCGGTGAAACCGATGGACACCGAGACGTTCGACACCTTGAACGGGCGCGAGGCGCTCGACGTCGCGACCCCGTTCTTCGTGACCTTGGCCACGACGGCGTAGTCGCCGTTCGGCGACGCGGTCGTGTCCCATGCGAGCGACCAGACGGTCTTCGTGCCGTTGCCGGCGGCATTCATCGTGACCGGACCGGACGGGCCGTTCACGGTGAATTGCGCCGAATCGACGGCCTGGTTCGCGGTCGCGGAAAGGGTGATCTTGCCGGAAACGCTCGCCGACTGTTCGGGCATGGTCAGCGCGACCGAAACGGGTTCGGCGTTTTCCTGCTGCTGTTGCTGCTGCGCGTTCAGGATCTTGAACGGAACGGCCGTGCTCGCCGTCGGGACGCCGTCCTTGAGCGCGATAGCGACGACCTTGTAATCGCCGTTCGCGACGGCCTTCGTGTCCCACGTGGCGGTCCATGACTTGCCGTCGCCGGACGTCGCCGTGGGCGTCGCGAGCGGGGCGGATTCGGAATTCGCGCCGGCCGCGCGGACGGCGAACGACAGCGAGCCGACCGCGACGCTCGTGCCGCCCGTGAACGTGGCGGTGGCGTCGAGCGTGACGTTCGGCGCCGGCGACGTGACGCTCACGGTGAGCGGGGCGGCGTTCGCGACGACGAGTCCCGTCACCGTCGCGGCGGCGGTCTGCGCGCCGCCCGACGCGGTCGCCTTGGCCTCGATCACGTAGCCGCCGTTCGCGGCCTTGGTCGTGTCCCAGTTCGCGGTCCACGTCTTGCCGTCGCCGGAAGAGCCCGAGACAGTGCCGACGAGGCTCAGGGACGGATAGCTCTTGATGGCGAAGCTCACCGTGTCGGCGACGACGCTCGTCGTCGCGGCGAGCGCCTTCGTGCCGGCGAGCGTCTCGGACGCGGACGGCGACGTGACGCTCACGGTGAGCGGCGCGGCGTTCGCGACGACGAGTCCCGAAACGAGAGCCGTCGCCGTGGTCGCGTTCGCCGCGGTCGCCTTGGCCTCGATGACGTAGGCGCCGTTCGCGGCCTTGGTCGTGTCCCAGTTCGCGGTCCACGACTTGCCGTCGCCGGAAGAGCCGGAGACGGTTCCCGCGACGGCGAGCGAAGGATGAAGTTTGACGATGAAATCGACCGAAACGACCGTCTCGCTCGTCGTCGCGGCGAGCGCCTTCGTGCCGGCGAGCGTCTCGGACGCGGCCGGCGACGTGACGTTCACGGTGAGCGGCGCGACGTTGTTCACGACGAACGACGCCACGTAGCCGAGCGCGGTCGTCGCGTTCGACGCGGTCGCCTTGGCTTGGAGTCCGTACGTCCCGTTCGCGGCCTTGGCCGTGTCCCAGTTCGCGGTCCACGTCTTGCCGTCGCCGGACGTTCCGTTCAGCGTCGCGATGATCGTGCTCCCCGATTTGACGGTGAACTGCATCGAGACGACCGCCGCGTTGGCCGTGGCCTTCAGCTCCTGCATGCCGCTCAGGGTCGCGGCAGGAACCGGCGCGTCAACGACGACCGCGAGCGGCGCGGCGTTGTTCAACGACACCGAGACCGACGCGCTGTCCTTCGGCACCGAACCGGAATACGCGCGCGCGAGCACCGTATACGTGCCGTCCGTTTCCTTTGCCGTGTCCCAGTTCGCGCTCCATGAAACGTTGCCCGCTTCGGGGGTCGCCGAGATGGACTTCGGCGATCCGCCCGAGGGCGTTACGACGAAAACCAGCGATTCGGCCGTCCACGAGGTCGTCGCGACAAGCGACGCCGTGCCTGAAAGCTTGTCGCCGGAGTTCGGCTTCGTGAGCGTCACCGTGCCGCCTCCGCCGCCCGACGTCAGCGTGACTTTGACGCCCGCGGAATACGCCTCGCCGCCGCCGGAACTCTGACCGGTCGCCTTGATATAGTAATCCCCCAACGGTTTGCCGTCGGAATTCCAATCAGCCTTCCATGACGTCGCCACGCCGTCCTTGACGCCGTCGAGGTTGAACGCGCTGCCGCCCGTTTTCGGATCCGGCGTCACGGTGAAGTGCAGCGCCGTGGAATCGGTGCTGGTCGTCGCGAGCAGCGGAACGACGCCGTTCACCGTGCCGCCCGTCGGTTTCACCATCGTCACCGCGTACGGCGGCGCGGCCGAGACGCCGAGCGCCGCGGCAAGGCCGACAAAAGCGAAGATGGCCCCTGCGAGCCACCGATACAGCGCGGAATCCTGCCTCTTTCCGGTCACTGTCATAAGCCACACGTAATTTTAGCATTTTTTCAAGTCTTTCGCAACCCTAAAAAGACGCCGCGTCGGCGGCGTCCTTCCTCAGATTCAACCGCGATACTCGCTCACCTCGAGCGCATCGTCGCCGAAAACGCGGAGTGAGCTGGAATATTTTCCGCCGGAACGGACGTACCGGAGGTAGCCTTCGAGCGCTTTCGCGTTTGCCGACGCGCCGTTCGCGACGATCACGGCGCCGGGACTCAGTTTCGGTTCGAGCCGCTTGAGGTAGTGCAGGTAACCCGAGCGATCCGCATCGAGGACGACCATGTCGACGGGGCCGCGCAGCTCGGCGATCTTGTCGGTCGCGTCGCCGCGGACGACCTCGGCCTTGCCGGAAAGGCCGGCGAGCGCGACGTTCACCTCGGCGCGACGGGCCAAGTCGTCGCCGATTTCCACGGCGATGACCTTGCATGCCGTACCGAGGTTCCGCGCGATGCGGACGGTGACGTACCCCACGAGCGCGCCGATCTCGACGACCGTGCACGGCTGCCGTTCGACGACGAGCCGTTCGATGAACGCGCACTTCTCCGGACCCATGAGGGGAAGGTATTCCCTCGTGGATTGCGATTCGATCTCGCGGATGACGTTGCCGACGGATGCGGTCATTCCGGTGAAGCGAAGATTTCGCGGACGTAGTCGATGTCGAGGCACTGGTGGAAGTACGCGAGCATCTGCGTGCGTGCGAAGCCGATGTACTCCTCCGGCTCCTCGCGCCAGCGGTACACCTGATCAAACGACTTGATCAGCAGGCCGATGCGCATTTCCTCGACGTCGACCGGGAAATGCTTCTTGATTTCGGCTATGTACGCGAGCTGCCATGCCGGGTTGCCCCACATGAGCAGCCACGCGTACATCGCGACGAACTCCCACGGGTCGATGCCGCCGACCCAATCGACGACGGCGATCTTGTCGTCCTCGAGCAGGATGAAATTGCGCGGATAGAAATCGCCGTTCGTGAACATCGAACCCTCGTACCGTTTGGTCCCCTTCGCCGTGAACACGCGCATGGCCGACTCGACCGTTCCGCGATCGAGAATGCCCTGCGTGACGAGCGTCTCGCTCTTCAGCTTGAACCCCTCGACCCATTCGGCGAAATCGAAACGGCGGACGAACTTCGGCAGTTCGGCGATGTCCACGAGACGGAGGTCGCGCAGCACGTCGACGGCGTCTTTGGCGACCGCCTCGTCGATGCGGCGTCCGCCGAGCAGGTCCGGCTTGAACGTGAGCTCGGACCAGCCGTAGACGAGCGGTTCGCCGGGTATGTGCTTCATGAGCATCCACCGGAGCCCCTGATGCACGCCGTCGTTCACGTATTCCGGCAGCACGAGACGCTCGAACAGGCGCTGATCCACCGTCGGCAGGACCTCGCTCATGATGCGCACCTCGTAGGCGATGCTTTCCGCCTTCCGCCGGTCGCTGCCGAACTTGAGGACGCAGGTCGGCTCGTCCCCCGTCTCGCCCGCGGGCGCGCAGGCGAGCACGTTCCACTTTATGGCGTCGACCACGCGAAGGCCGAGATGCGTGAGCAGCTCGGGCACCTGCGGATGCATCGGCGGCAGCGGCGGTTCCATAGGATGGCGGGATGCGCGGACGCTATTTCTTCGTGACCGTGACGGATTCCATGCGGTCGCCGACGCGGAGGTTGCGCACGACGTCGAGGCCCGACGTCACGCGGCCGAAGATGGTGTACAGCTTGTCGAGCGGGGTGTCCTCGAGCATGATGAAGAACTGGCTGCCGTTCGTGTTCGGACCGGCGTTCGCCATGGCGACGATGCCCGCGTCATAATCGAGCTTCACCGGCTCGTCCTCGAACTTGTATCCGGGACCGCCCGTGCCGTTGCCGATCGGATCGCCGCCCTGGATGACGAAGCCCGGGACGTAGCGGTGGAACGTGAGGCCGTCGTAGTACCCGCTCTTCGCGAGCGCGACGAAATTCGAGACGGTCTTGGGCGCCTCGCCGTCGAGGAGTTCGAAGACGATTTCGCCTTTCGCGGTCTTGATATGAACGGCTTTCCCGTGAATCTCGTCGGACGGCAGGACGCCGGGGAACTTCGTCGGTTTTTCCCACTTGGCGTCGGGCGATGCGGCGGGGGGCGTCGCCGCGTCGTCCGCCGCCGGAGACGGCGCCGGCGCGGGAGCGGCATCCTGCCGCGCCGCGTAGAGATCGACCTCCGCGGTCGACGTCGTAAGGGCGGTTTCGCCGTTGGCCGACGTGGCGGGGACGGCTACCTGGTTGCCGTTACCGCAACCGGCGCCGACGAACGCGAGACTGAGCGTGGACATGATGATGGCAAATGAGGATTTCTTCATACGCTGGACAGGATATCATTGAGCGGATTTTTTTTCGACGGGTTCGGGAAGCAGCGCCGATTCCGTGTACACGTTCCGCGCGTTCCACAGGAGCCACCCCGTCGCTCCCCCCTCGATCGACGCGGTGATTTGGCCGCGGACCATCGCCGGCGTGTAGTCGGCGCCGAGGTCGAAGTCCTGCAGCCACGGGCGCGCCGTCGCCACCCGCGGCGGAGGCGGGGCGTCGGGATGTTCGGCGATGAAGGCTTCGCGCTCGGCGACGAGCTTGTCGAACATGACTTTGCCGCGCTTCATGTTGTCGCGAATGACCTCGTACGGATGCGCGGCCGGGTTGGCGTACTTGTTGAACCCCGCGGGGTAATGCGAAGGGTAGACCATCGGCGAGATGAAATCGAAATGCTTTCCTGCGACGTCGAGCCGTTGGCCGATGTTCAGGTCGTAATCGTGCTCCCACATGGTGAGACCGAACAGGTCGACCGAAATCGGGATGCCGCGTTTCTGCCGCAGTTCGGCATCGAGGTAGGCGAAAAACTCGCCCATCACTTCCGCCTTCGGCTTCTTGCCGTCCCACGCGGGGAACTCCATCAGCGAAAGGTTGCCGTCGGTCGGGAAGCGGATGTAGTCCATCTGCACCTCGTCGAACCCGCCGTTCCACGCCTCGCGCGCGACGGCGGCATTGTACTTCCATGCCTTGTCGGCCGCGGGGTCGACCCACGGCACGCCCTTGCGGTCGCGCCAGATGCCGCCGCCCTTACGCCCGACGGCGATGTCGGGATTCGTCTCCGCGTAGTGCGGATCCTGGAAGACGAACAGGCGCGCGATCAGGTAGATGCCCTTGTCATGGAGCGGCTTCGTGAATTCCGCGAGCGTGCCGAGCGAGGGCTTCTTTTCCGCGTACGGCTTCAGCGCTTCGGACTGGGGCACGAACGCGAGCTCGCCCGTGCCGTTCTTGATGTCGATGACCATCGCGTTGATTTCGGTCCTGTCGGCCAGGGCGACGAGCTCGTTGAACCGCTTCTTGTACCCTGCGGTCGCCGCGCTCACGTAAATGCCGCGGACGGTTTCCGGCGTCGGCACGTGGCTCGCCGCGGGTTCGGGCGCGACGGGCGGCCCCGCATCGGACCGGACGGCGGCGTCGTCCGGACGTTCGGCGAAAAGGAGCGGCCGCCAGGTCTCGGACGGCACGAATCCTTGCCCGGCGAGATACGCCATGACGGGC
The DNA here is from genome assembly GCA_964407925.1 of uncultured Gammaproteobacteria bacterium. Lineage (GTDB taxonomy): Bacteria > Patescibacteriota > Patescibacteriia > SG8-24 > SG8-24 > CAYOXM01. The sequence goes on along the minus strand of CAYOXM010000010.1, from coordinate 26,373 downwards.
AGTGAGACGGCGACCGCCACCGCGGCGCCGTAGCGCGCGGCGACCGCGGCGGACCGTTCTTTCGTTTTCGCCCAGTCGATCATGCGGGCATTCCGTCACCGGTACTAAAACGTCGGGCGAGCGTTCACGGCTCGAGCGCGTACCCCTTCCGGCCGAGCAGCGCGTACATCGCCCGCTTGCCCGCTTCCACTCCCGGCTGGTCATAGGCGTCGATGTCGAGCAGTTCCGCTGTCGCCGCGGTGGCGATCATGAAGAATCCCATGAGCGCCCCGACGCTTTCGGGACCGATCGACGGGATGCTGATCGTCCCGCTCGGCATTCCGGATTTGGCGAGCGCGAACGCCGTCGCCTTCCGTTCGGCGTGGATGATGTCGGAAAACGGCAGGCCCGCCATGTACGCGACGCCCTCGATCTTGGGATACGGGTTCGGCACGCGGAAGTCCTTGCGGAACCGGTCGACCTCGACGAACGTCACGACCTTGTCCGCGGGACCTTCGTTGTACAACTGCACCTGCGAATGCTGGTCGGTCGCGCCGAGCGCGGCGACGGGCGTGAAGCCGTACCGCACGTCCCTGCCCGCGCGGTCGAGACGCTTACCGAGGCTCTCCGCCCAGAGCTGACGGAACCACAAGCCGAGTTCGCGGAGGCCGTCGGCATACGGCATGAGAACGGTCACGCGGCGGTCGCGGCGCGCGTACGCCTCGTGATGCAGCCCGGCGAACAGAAGCGGCCCCTCGGCCCCGGCGAACGACGCGGCGAACGCGTCGCGGACGTCCTTCATTCCGGCGACGAGCGCCGCGAACGGAACGCCCGCGCATGCCGCGGGGAAAAGACCGACGGTCGTGAGCGCCGAGAACCGCCCGCCGATGTCGGCGGGAACCGGGAGCGTCGCGTACTTTTCCTTGTCGGCGATCGCGCGCAGCGTCCCCTTCTTGGCGTCGGTCGTCGCGACGACGCGGGAACGGTGCTTCTCCTTGCCGACCGCCTTGATCAGCCGGTCGCGGAGCAGGAGGAACGCGCTCATCGGTTCTATGGTGTCGCCGGACTTCGAAATCACGTTGAGCATCGTCTTTTTCAGGTCGACGGACGCGAGCAGCGCGGCGATTTCCTCGGGATCGGTGTTCGCGCCGATGAAACGGACGTCCATGCCCTTGCCGACGGGTTTCAGGGCGCGCAGTATCGCGCGCGCGCCGAGGTCCGATCCGCCGATGCCGATGACGACGAGCGTCTTGCACGACTTCGCCGCGGCTTTCGCTGCCTCGCGCACGGCGCGCAGGTCGTCGTGCCGTTCGGGGATGGCAAAAAATCCCGGCGCGGCCTTCCAGCCGTCGAGCAGCGTCTCGCGGACGGCGGCAAGCCGCTCGCGAAGCGCGCCGAGTTCGGCGTCAGGCATGCCGCCCGGACCGATGGCGCTCGCGAGCATGGAGGAATGATCGTAACGGACAAGCGGTGGTTTGCGCATAGCGGTGACATTATAACATAAGATCCGGAAAAGGGAGGAGTTGAAGAACAGTCGGAAAAATGCTAAAATAAGCCTATATTCATTACCGTTCGACACGCTATGGCTTCCCACCGCGAAACCATGGGACCAAACCCCGAAAAAAGGGAGCGCCGGCCGCCGCGATTCACCGTCGACACGGAATCGCTCGCTTCGACCAAAAAAGGCACGGAGGGGAGGAATGAGGACGCCGTTCTCGGCGACGTGGTGCGCATAGACCGCGAACTTGCCGAGCCGCCGAAGCTCGGTACGGAGAACCCCGAAGCCGACCTGAACGCCATCGCCGCCGCGGCGATGGTCGAGAAGCGTCTGGCGAAGGATCTCAGGGATCGCGCGATCTTCGGCAACGGCGACGGCCTCTCCGGAAAGCGCGGCGGCGGCACCGGCCTCATGGCCAGCCGCCTCGGCATGGCGCGCGCGGCGGAAGTCCTGTCGAAAATGCCCGTCACCGCCGACGCCAAAACGGCGGAGCAGGCGCTCGGCGATGCCATCGCCGCGGCGCACGAAGCGGTCTTGGAATACAAGAACGGCCGTCCCGACCTCGCCGAAATGTCGACGACGATGGACCTCGCGCGGCTCGTCGACAACGGCGACGGCACGGTGGACTTTTCCTACGCGCACGTCGGCGACAGCCGCATCTACGCGTTCGATCCCGAAAGCGGGAAACTCGAACGCCTGACCGAGGACGACAGCATCGCGAAGGCCATGTACGAGGGAGGCGAGATAACGGTCGAGGGCAAGAAAATGATCCTTCCGAAATCGCTTTCGAAGGAGCAGTACGATCGGGTGGTGAACGCGGACAATGCCGACGAGCTGCCGGCCGACCTGAAACGCTTCTTCAAAATGCGCAACATCATCACCGACGGCGTCGGCGGCGAGAACGCCCGCGTGAAGACCGGGACGAAACGGGCGAAAAAGGGCGTGAAGTTCCTGATGGTAAGCGACGGCATCGGCGACAACCTTACCGACAGGAAAATCGAGGAGATCCTGCGCGAGGGCGGCGGCATGGGCGAGCTGGTCATGGAATCGCGGAGCGTCATCGGCTCGAAGGATCCTCGGGCGAAGGACGACGACGTTTCGGGAACGCTCATCGAGACCGCGCGCGACATGTCCGGGGAGCACCGCGCCGTACGGCAGGAACGGACCGTCGCGGCCCCCGAACGGCTCGAGGCGATCCGCGCGGAGGCGGATGCCGCGCTCATGGAAATCGCCGCCCTCAGGGACCTTGAACGGCTGGCGACGGACCCGGCGGCGGAGATGAAGCGGGGCGATGCGGAACGGGTGGCCCAGGCGGGCGGCGCCGCAGGCATCGCCGACCGCATCCGCGACCTGAGAATCGATTCTCTGGACAAGGAGATCGAGCTGCTTGCGGCGGAACTCGCCGCGCGCGAACGGAACGGCGGTTCGCCGTCCGACGCGGCGAAACTCGAGCGGATGATCGCGGAAAAGAAATCGCTCGAGTCGGAGCGAAAGCTCTCCGCCCAGCGCCGCGACCGGCGGGACGCCGACGCGCTCCGCGACCGCATCGCGGATTCGGACGTCGCCGCGCAGGAGCGCCCCGCCGCGCCGGCCCCGCAACCCCCGAAAAAGAAGAGTTTTTGGCAGCGGCTGACCGGCGGCTAGCTGGACGGGCGCGAAGAACGTGAAAAGCGGCCTGCCGGCCGCTTTTCACGTCCCGTCCGCGGGTTTCGCGCGCTCCGCATCGAGCCAATCGCGCAGCCGCGCCGTCGCGATCACGTCTTCTTTGTTATAGAGGAGGATGTCGTCGAGCCGTTTCCTGTTCCCGGTCTTCAGCCACTCTTCGTAATAGGCGACCGACTCCCCCCCTCCGGCAATCTTGCCTTCGCGCGCGAAACCGATGTATTTGCCGATGTCCTTGATGCCGTAAAACAGCAGCGGAAAGACGACGCATTCCTTCACGATCTCGTTCAGGTCGACGAGGCGCTCCCTGAAGCGGTCGAGCGACCTGCCGCCGCCGTATTTTTTTTCGAGCGCGGCGAGCCTGGTCATCTCGTACGTGCCGTAGTGGTAGACGACGAACTCCTGCGGCAGCGCGTCCGCGTATTCGAGGAACTCCTCCCACATCTTCCACTCGTCCTCCGGACGTTCGGCGAGCTGGTATTCGAACGTTTCCGTCCCGCCGGCCACGCGGAGGAAGCCGAAAAGGTATTCGACGCCCTCGAGCGGGTCGCCCTCGATGTCGAAATGCAGTTCGAGCGGCGCCGTGGGCAGCGCTATCGGCTTGCGGACGAAGTGCCGTTCCTCGAGCAGCGCGCGCGCCTGCAGGACGACGCGTTCGAGGAGCGCCTTCTTGAGCGCCGGCGCGGTTCCCGAGAGCGCGGCGGGATCGATGCCGGCGGCGTCGTCTATCGTGCGCACGCCGGCTTCGCGCAGCGCGAGCACGGCCTTCTTCTTCACGTTGTAAAGCAGCGCGACGTCGCGCGTCTCGAGCGCGAGCGCCTTGCACTCGTTGAACCACGGCGACTGCTTGCAGGATGACGACAGGTGCGGCTCCGGACGCTTGCCGCCGAGCACTTCGCGAATCTCGCCGAGCGCGGCATGGAACTGCGTCTCGAACTCGCGCAGGGGGAAGCTGATGAGCGTCCGCGAGGCGTTGAGGACGTATCCCTCCTCCGGCCGCGTCCCCTGCACCGCCTTGAGCAGCTCGCCGTAGCAGACGAGCTGGTACTTGTGCGCGTCGGAAAGGCGTTCCGCGCTCTTGATGTCGATGGCGACGTAATGGTACGCCCCGAACGACGACGGCTTGTCGGTCCGTTTCTCGAGCAGATCCGGCTCGCCGACGAATTCGTCAGACAGCAGCACGCCGTGATAGATGCGGTCGACGCCCTGACGCATCAGCTTCAGCGTCTCCCTGAACCGCGCCGCGTTGCCGCCGCCCCTCTTCACTTCGACGAACGCGTATTCGCCGACGATGTCCTTCTCGTGTTTGAGCCCGCGCTCGAGCAGCATGCGCGTGAAGCTCGACTGGGCGATCTTCCTGTCGGGATCGCCGTGTTCGTCGAACCAGAGCCAGTGCGGACAGGCGTCGTGCTTGAAGAACATCGTCGCGGTGACGCGTTGCGGCGCTGCGGTTTTTTTCGCTGCACGAGGCGAGGCCATATGCTGGGCTCAGCCTAACACGACGCGGCGGGAACGAAAAAGGGCCGGTTCCCGCACAGTAAGAAAACCGCGCCCCTTAAGGGCGCGGCGCGAGAGCGCGTTTCGCGGCGGCGATGCGCGCGTCGGACGGGAACGGAATGAGGCGCAACAGGAGGCACAGCGCGGCAAAGAGGCCGAAGACCATGCCGATACCCCGCTCCGCGAGCCACGAGGCGACGAGCAGGACCGGCACCTCGGCCACCCGCTGGAACATGCGCATGAGCGACAGCGTCGTCGCTCGCGCCTCCGGCGGGATGAAGTCGTTCACGTGCCGGACGTAATAGATGCCGCGCGCCTCGGCGAGGCTGAACGCGGCGAGCCCCGCCGCGCAGGCGAGCGCCGCCGAACCGGTGAAGGCGACGGCGAGGCCGAGCGGCACGCATGCCGCGGACATGGCGTTCACGATGCGGGCGGAACCGAACCGGCGGTCCAGTTTCCAGGCAAGGCGCGAATGCGCGACCATGGAAAGGTGGAACAAGGCGTAGAACGTTCCGAGCGCGACGCTGCCCACGCCGAGCGCGGCGAACCTGGCGGGATAGGCCGTGAAGAACACGAGAACCGCCGTGAGCCGAAACCCGCCGTGGAACGTGAATGTCCACAGGATGGGGTGCCGACGGAACGGCGCGAGCGCGGCGCGCACCGTCGTGATTCGCCCGACGCCCGGCTCCGTGATCATCGCGACCGGAAGGAGTGCGGCAGTCGCCGCCGCGGCAGTGAGCCACGCCATCACCGCGAACAGCGCGCTGCCGGAAAGCCAGAGCGACGCGACGGCGAAGACGACCGGCACGACGGCCTTCGCCAAATAGTTGCCGCTCGCGCCGACGCCGGTGTCATGCGTGACGTCTTCGGGATGTCCGAGCTCGCGCGCCGAATCGACGATGACCGCCTCCTCGGTGCCCGAGTGGAACGCGTCGCCAACGGCGCGGAGCGCCATGACTGCGGCGAGAAGGAGGAAGCCCGACGCGGTCACCTGCAAGTACGCCGAGGCGCACAGCGTGAGCGTGCCGAGCAGGAGCCCCCTGCGCCTGCCGACGTGGTCGCCGACCCAGCTGGTCGGGATTTCCGCGAACACGGTGACGACCGCATAGATCATCCCGATCTGGAAGACCTCGCGGTCGTCGAGCCCGCGGGACATCAGGAAGAGGGCCCAAGCGGGATTAAGGAACATCCCGCACTGCGCGAAATTCTTCCAGAAGACGAGCGAGTGGTTGCGACGCAGGCCCTCGGCCCGCGCCGCGGCGTCGCGATGCCGATCGGCCAAGACGGGCCTCCTTGTGAAAGGACTTCCTCAACCGTGCCCCATCGCCGAGAAAGTGAAAAGTCGAGAGTTGAAAGTGGAAAGCGCGGGGCCGATCAGCCCTCCGCGTTCCGCCGTTCCGCTCTCGACTTTCCGCTTTCGACTCTCGACTCCCGCCTCCCTACTCGTACCGCAGCGACGTGATGGCATCCGCCTTCGCCGCCTTGCGCGCGGGATACAGGCCGAACACGATGCCGATGGCGGCGGAGACGCCGGCGGCGCCGAGGAACGCGGGAACCGAAACGAGGTACGGCACGGCGAGGCCGAGATGACGCATCACCGCGACGGCGACGAGGGTGACGAGGAAACCGATGCCGCCGCCGATCAGCCCGCCCATCGTCGTGAGCGCGACGGATTCGGCGAGGAACTGCGCCAAGATGTCGCCGTCCTTCGCTCCCACCGCCTTGCGGAGGCCGACCTCGCGGATGCGCTCGGTCACGGTCACAAGCATGATGTTCATGATGCCGATGCCGCCCACGAGGAGCGAGATGGCGGCGAGGAAACCCAGAAAATACGTGATCGCGGTCGTGATGGTCCTGATGCGGTCGGTGATCTCGATCGACGTGCTGATGGTGAAGTCGTCCTTCGTCGGATCGGTGACGTTATGCCGCTTGCGGAGCGTGCGCGTGATGTCGAACACCGTCTGCTCGACGTGGGCCTCGTCGAGCGCCTTCACGTGCATCTCGATGACCTTGTCAGACCCGAGCACGCGCTTCTGCATCGTGCGGAGCGGCAGGAGCGCCATCGTGTCGTAGTCGAGGCCGAACTGGCTTCCCGCCGGCTTGAACACGCCGATGACCTCGAGCGGCAGATCCTTGAGCTTCACCTTCTTGCCGACGGGATCCTCCGCGCCGAACAGCTTCGCCGCCACCTTCGGCCCGAGCACGATGACCGACGCGAGCGACTTGTCCTCCTCGTCCGAGAAGTACCGCCCCTGTCCGACCTTGATGACCGGCGTGATGAGCGGAAGGGTCGCGGACGAACCGAGCAGGAGCGAGCGGTACTCCTCGTTGCCGTACCGGATGAACCCCTGGCCGGTCACTTGGCCGTTCACCGCGACGGCATACGGCACGTTCTTCGGGTCGGCGATCGCCTGCACGTCGTCGTAGTCAAGCGAGACCGGCCCCGTGCCCATCATGAGCGCGACCATCGAATTTCCGGACGACGCGCCGGGAATCGCGGGATTGAGCTGGATGAAATCCTTGCCGACGTTCCCCTCGATGTACCCGAGGATCGCCGACTTCACGCCGACGCCGAGCGAAATGATGAGCGTCACCGAAAAGACGCCGATGACGATGCCGGCGAGCGACAATGCCGTCCGCAGGCGGTTGCGGCGGAGGTTCTTGAACGATGACAGCGCCAAATCGTGAAAATGCATACGGAAACCTACTCGTAACGGAGGGCCTCGATGGCGTCGAGTTTCGCCGCGCTCGCCGCGGGACCGACGCCGAAGCCGAGGCCGATGCCGACGGACACCGCGAGGGCGAGTGCCGACGCGCTGCCGGAGAACTGGAACTGCCAGTCGAGCCCGTTCTTCACCGCGACCACCGAAACGAGAAGCGCGACGAGCGTGCCCAGCAGGAGTCCCGCGAGACCGCCGAGGAAGGACACGGCCGCGCTCTCGGCGAGGAACTGCACGAGTATCCGCCGCGGCTTCGCGCCGAGCGCCTTTCGCAGGCCGATCTCGCGCGTCCGCTCGCGCACGGCGACGTACATGATGTTCATGATGTTCACGCCGCCGACGAGAAGCGACACGGCGGTGACGACGAGGAGGAAGCCGTTGATGGCTCCCGTGACGTTGCCGAGAAGCTCGACCGCCTGATTCGCCGAACGTATCGAAAAATCGTCCTTGGCGGCGTCCTTTATGTGATGCCTGCGGCGCAGGGTGTCGCCGACCTCGCGCACCACTCCGGCGACGTTCTCGGCCGCGTCGACCTTCAAGCGCGCGAAATTCACGTAGTCGATGCCGACCAAAAGTTTCTGGGCCGCGGTGACGGGGATGAAGACCGTGTCGTCCTGGTCCTGGAAAAACGCCGAGCCGCGTTCCTTCATCACGCCGATGACCTGGAACGCCAAACCCTTGATGCGCACCTGTTTCCCGATCGGGCTGCCGGCGAAACCGAGCTTTTCCGCGACCTTGTGGCCTAGCACGACGTACCGGCTGGTCGCCTCGACGTCGCGGCGGTCGAAGAACCGGCCTTCGGCGATTTCGGCGTCCTCGAGCGCCGGCAGCTCCTCGCCGTTGCCGCTCACCCCGGTGATGAACGCCTTTTCCTCGTAGGCGATGGACTCTGCCGTGCGGACGTACGGCGAACCGGCCACGACGTGCGGCACGTCGCGGATGGCGCGGTAGTCGCGCTCGGTGAACGTCGTCGTGACGATGCCCATCGCGGCGGCAGGCGGGCCGTCCTCCTCGCTGCTCCCCGGCAGGACGCCGACGAGGTTCGACCCGAACGCGGTGACTTGGCCGAGCACGAGTCCCTGCGCGCTCCTGCCGACGGAAGAAACGGCGACGACCGACATCACCCCGATGAGGATCCCGAGGGTCGTGAGCGCGGTGCGGCTTTTCGACGCCGCGAGGTTGCGGAAGGCGTGTGCGACGTCCTTGAGCATGGCGGTGTCAGGAAACGATGCGGCCGTCCCGCATGCGGATGGTCCGTTCGGCGATCTGGGCGATGTCCTCCTCGTGCGTCACCATGACGATGGTGTGCCCTTCCTCGTGCAGGCCCTTGATGAGCCGCATGATGTCGTCCGACGTCTTGGAGTCGAGGTTGCCCGTCGGTTCGTCGGCGAGGATGAGCGACGGTTCGTTGATGAGCGCCCTGGCGATGGCGCAACGCTGCTGTTCGCCTCCCGAGAGCTGGTTCGGCTTCGCGCTGACGCGGTGCGACAGGCCGACCTTGCCGAGGAGGGAAAGGGCGCGCTCGCGCGCCTTGGCGATGCCGCCGTTCTTGGCGTACTCGACGGGAAGGAGGACGTTGTCGAGCACCGACGTGCGCGGCAGCAGGTTGAAGCTCTGGAACACGAAACCGATCTTGCCGTTCCTGATTTCGGCGCGCTGATCCTCGGAGAGGCCGCTCGCGTCCTCGCCTTCGAAAAAATATTTCCCGTCCGTGGGGCTCAGCAGGAAACCGAGCGTGTGCATGAGCGTCGACTTGCCGCAGCCGGAAGGGCCCATGACCGCGACGAAAGAGCCGCGTTCGAGCACGAGGTCGATGCCGGCGAGCGCCCGCACCGTCTGTTCGCCCTGCTGGTAGGACTTGGCGAGCTTTTCCAGCCTGATGACCGGTTCCATAGGCCGCGTCCGTCACTTCTTGTCGGACGTCGCGACGATGACCGTTTCCCCTTCCGACAGCCCCTCGAGGACTTCGGCGTACTGGCTGTTCTCGATGCCGATCTTCACGTCGCGTTCCTGCGCCTGCCCGTTCGCGAGCAGCTCGACGTACGTGCGGCCGGGTTTCGTGCGGACGGCGCGCAGCGGGACGCGCAGCGCGTTCTCGCGGCGGCCCGTCTCGATGTCGAGGTTGGCGGTCATGCCGCTCTTGAGGCGCGGATCCTCCTGATCGAAGACGATCTTGGCCTCGTAGAAGATGACGCCCTCGACGACCTTCTCGGCGGGATTGACGCTCACCACCTTGCCGGACCACTTTTCGTCGGTCGGAAACGCGTCGAGCGTGACGCTGACCGGCTGGCCGACCGCGACGCTCGCGATATCCACCTCGGAAACGTTCGAGACGATCTCGAACTTTCCCTTGGCGTTCAGCGCGACGACGACCTGGGAGGGCTGGACCGTCTCGCCGGGCTCCGTCGAGACCTCGGTGACGACGCCGTCGAGCGGCGCGACGATGGTGCGCTTGCCGAAATCGGCGACGAGTCCGGCGAGCGCCGCGTCCTCGGCCGCGACGCGGGCGCGCTGGGCGGCGATGACTTCGGCGCGGTTGCCGGTCTTCTTGAGGTCGAGGTCGGCCTTCGCCTGCGCGACGGCGCGTTCGCTCGTTTCGACGGCGAACGTCGCCGACGAGAGCGCGGCCTCGGCGTTGGAAACGGAAATCTGCGCGGCGGTCACTTCGCTCGCGTTCAGCTTCTGCTGCAGGTCGACGTTCGACTTGTCGGCGGACAGCGTCTGGATGACGAGGTTGACGGAGGAGAGGGCGGCGCCGATGTTGGTCTGGTACGTGGCAAGCGTCGACGACGAGAGGCCTGACGTGTAGTTGAGGACTTCACGCGACGCCTCGAGATGCTTCTTGATCGCGGAAAGGTCGGCGGCGACCACCGCGTACGAGTTCAGCGCGGCCTCGGCGGTACCCGCGGCCTTTATCGCCGCGACGGCTGCGGTGAGTTCCGTGAGCCGCGCCTTCGCGTCGATGCGCGTCGAGACGGCGCTTTGCTCGGCGGCGGCGTTGAGCGTCGAGAACGTCAGGAGTCCGGACGACGTGTACATCGGGCCGGCGAGGCGCTCGACGGCGTCGCGCGCGTCGGCGTCGGCCTTGTCGTAATCGAGCAGGAACGACTCGAGCTTCCCGCTCATGAGCGAGGCGGCCTTCGCGACGGCATTGGCGTAATTGGTCTTGGCGTTCTCGAGCGACTTCTGCGCGTCGGCCTTGGCGGCGACGGACGAGTCCCGCTTCGACGTGGCGGTCGCGAGCGCGGTTTCGGCGAGCGCGAGCTCCTGCGGGGTCGCGCCCGCGACGAGCTCGGCGAGGCGGGCGCGCGCGGAATCGGCGGCCGCGCGCTGCGACGCGACTTTGGCGGCGATGTCCCTGGTGTCGATTTCGATGAGCACGTCGCCCGCCTTCACGTCGGCGCCTTCGGCGACGGCGACCCTGGCCACCTTTCCGCCGACTTCGGGCTGAAGGCTTATTTTCTTCGACGGAGCGATCGACCCGGTGACGGAAACCTCACGCACGACGGTTCCCCTGCCGATCGCCTCGGTCTCGTAGGAGACCTTGGGCTTGCGGGTGACGGCGACGCCGACGCCCACGGCGACGATGATGCCGACGGCGGCGGAGACGATCTTGATCTTGCGGGACTTGGTCATATTCAGGAAAGTAAGTATACCACTTTTTTGGCTCTGCTTCAAGGAAAACGTCGCCTTTTCGCCGTCGCGCACTCCCGGTCGCATTCGGCGCGGAAAGCCGCCATGACCTTGTCGAACGACCGCTCCATCACGCGGCGCTCTTCGAGGCTCAGCGGGGCGAAATACGTCTCAAGTCGACGCTCGACGAGCCGCGACGCCCTGTCGAGCGTGCGGCGGCCGAGCGGCGTGATCGTGAGCAGATGCTCGCGCCGGCTCTTCGGATTCGTCACCCTGCGTAACTTGCCGCTGCGCCGGAGCTGGTCGACGAGACGGCTCACGGCCGCCTCGGTCACGTCCCGCGCCTCGGCAATCGCCCGCTGCGTCACGCTCGGGTGATGCGCGACGATGGCGAGGATGAGGAACTGCGAGAACGACATGCCGAAAGCGTCCGCGAGCGCCTTTCCGGCGACGCGGTCCATGACGAACGCGGTCTTGCGGATTTTCGTGACCAGCGGGTAGCGGTCGGTCGCGGCATGCATGACGCTCACGTTACCGATTAAAACTTGATGGGTCAAGCATTTTTTTCGCCGCCGCTGACGGATTGACGGACGGCGTTTTTTCCGCTACGCTTCGGCGCATGTTCGACTGGAAGACCCTCGGAAAACCCGTCGTCGCGCTCTCACCGATGGCGGACATGACCGACTCGGCGTTTTGCCGCGTCGCGAAACGCCTCGGCGCGCCCGTCGTATTCCGCGAGATGATCAGCGCCGAGGGGCTCGTCCACGGGAGCGCGAAATCGTTCGCCATGGGCGCGTTCCACGAGGAAGAGCGCCCCATCGTCCAGCAGCTGTTCGGCGCCGACCCAAAGAGCATGGCCGAAGCGGTGAAGATGATCGACGAGGCCTACCGCCCCGACGGGTTCGACGTGAACATGGGCTGCCCGGTCTACAAGATCACCTCGAACTTCAACGGCGCGGCGCTCATGAAGGACCCGAGTCTCGCGACCGGCATCATTCGCGCGATGAAATCGGCGACGTCCTCCCCCGTCTCGGTGAAGCTGCGCCTCGGCTGGTCGCGCCCCGACGAGGTGCTCGAGTTCATCAAGGTCGTCGAGGCCGCGGGCGCGGACCTAGTCACGGTCCACGGCCGCACCAAGGAGCAGGGGTATTCCGGCGTCGCGGATTGGGAAGCGGTCGGCCGCGCCAAGGCGCGCGTCGCCATTCCCGTGCTCGTGAACGGCGACATCCACTCCCCCGACGCCGCGGGCAGGGCCCTCGACGCGTCCGGCTGCGACGGCGTGCTGATCGCGCGCGGCGCGCTCGGGAACCCGTGGATCTTCGGGCAGATCGACGCCGCGCTCGCGGGAAAACCGTGGTCCGTGCCGACCTTCGCCGAACGCGTCGCCGTCGTACGCGAACATGCCCGGCTCCACGTGAGCCAGTACGAGGAGCACCACGACCTCACCACGTTCCGCAAGCACCTCACCTGGTACTTCAAAGGCATCCCCGGCGCCAAGATCCACCGCGACCGGCTCGTGAAAGTGACGACCGTCGCGGAGCTCGATGCCGTCCTCGACGACTTCCTGGCGTTCGCCGCCATGCCGTCGGCGGAAACGGCGGCGGCATGAGCGCCGCCAAAAACAAAACCCGCCAAGAAGGCGGGTGATGATCTCCCGTCGGGAGATCATTTTTCTTTCGAAGACGTTTTGGGGACGACGGCGAGCGACCAGGCGAGATTGTCGACGTCGCTGACCGGATACCACGCGCCCGGAGAAACGTCCCACTCGGCGTACATGGCGAAGACGTACCGTTCGACGTGCGCAAACCGCATGACGAAAACGACGCCCTGCCGGACGAGGTTGGCATTGGCGTCCCGGGCAAGCCAGCCGAACCGCGAGCATTCGCTGCCGTTCGCGACGTTGCAACCGCCGATTTCCTCCGGCTCCGTACCGTCCGCCGTGAAATCCTCGGCGACGATCCTTTGCGCGACGACTTCGGCGGCGCCCGATTCCTCGCGCGCCGATTGGAACGAGACGAGGATGCCGCGCTGGGCGTTGCGAAGGACGAGATCCGGCCTTTCGCCGAGAAGCGCGACCCAGTCCGTTTCCTGCTGCACCGACCATTCGTCCGCGCGATCGAGACGGAACGCGTAATGGAACTCAGGGCGCGGCGGCCGGGCGCGGACCGATACGACTGACGTCGGCGGCGGCTGCGGCGGCATCGGCGGGATCTCGATGACCGTCGGCGCGTTCACCGGCGGAGGCTGTTTGACGCACGCGAGGCATAACGACGCGACGGCTGCCGCGAGCGGAATTTTCATGGCGGACCCCTCTCTCCTGTTGCGAATGAGCGAACGGCGCATCGTCGCACGAAACCGCGCCGCCGTCAACGGTAAAAAAATGCCCGCTCGGCGGAGCGGGCGGGCGTGTCATGCGGCCGGACCGGCTCACCGGACCGGCGTTGCCTTGATGCTTGCGGCGACGGCGTCGATGTCCGACCGCGAGGTCGAATCGGCGTCGGCCGGCCATTCGCCGACGAGCAGCACGTACTGCGCGTCGAGGCCCGGCACGCGGGTCACGATGACCTTGCCGCGCCGCCCGTCCTTCGCCGAAACGAAGGTGAATCCGGCGCGCTGACCGGTCACGTCCGCCATGACCACGTCGGTCTGGGCGGAGGCCGCACCCATCTGGGCGCGGACGCCTTCCGCGATTTGCGCAGTCGTGCCGAGGACGGCGGGGACCGAGGCGAACGCGATCTTGGCGCGCGTGACGCGGTTGCCTATGACGGCGTCCGGCGTCCACTTCTTCATCCGCGCCATCGCGCCGACGTCGAGGTCGTCCCACTCTTCTTGGCGCATGAGACCGTAGGAAACGCTCACGTCCGCTTCGCGGTGCGCGGCGGCTGTCGGAACGGCGGGAGCGGCCGGGGGCGTCGGAGCCTTGTCCGCCGTCCCTTCGAGGGCCGGGGGCGGCGACGATTCGGTGGCGAGCGGCGCGACGGGTTTCTGGGTCGACGCGCAGCCGGCAGCCGCGATAGCAAGGGACAAAAACGAAGGAAACCGTCTCATCGTAACTACCTCCTGACGGCGATAAGGCCGACGGGAAACCTTACGCCTCCGTGGGCAATAGGTCAAGCGTCGCCCCACGCCGCCGACCGCCGGCGGCGAAGGAAGAAAAAACCCGCTTGAAGGCGGGCAGTCGTGGTCAGTAGTAGTCGTAGCAGACCTGTCGCGTCGGGTCAGTGATGCCTTTCGCGGTCGCGGTCGAGGCCGCCGAGACCGTCGCGATGAGCTTCTGCATGTCGGCGAACATCGCGTGATGATCGTCCGCGCGCCACCTTCCCGCGGCGATGAGCCACCGGTCATCCATCCCCTCGAAGGTGCCGACGCCGACGTAGCCGGTGCCGGGGTCGTCGCCGAACAGTCCGGGGGCGCCGAATTCCGGCGGCATGGTCGCGAGCCAGCCGAGGGAATCGCCCATGACCCGACGCTGGTACGCCTTCGGGTCCGCGCCGGGTTCGAGGTAGGACTTGAGCAGCAGGATGATGCGGCTGCCGCTCAACCGGTGCGTGAGCAGGCAGAGCGGCATGACGCCCGCCTCGGTCCTTCCGTCCGAAACCGTGCCGATGGTCCAGTCCGCGGGAACCGGTTCCTTGAAGTAGAAACGGATGCCGACCCGCGTCGGCCGATCGTCGGGTTTCGCGGCCTCCGCGGCCGGCGGCGTGGGCGGCGGACGGTTCTTTCCGCTCGCGGCCGCGGCGGCAGGCGGAAGGTCGGCGCGATACGCGCATCCCCCGAGCGACGATACGAGAACGAGCGCGAGGATTTTTTTCGTCACGGCAGCCTCCTTCTTCGGTCGCGACGGACGCGAAGGTGCGCGGACGATAGCAGAAAACGCGTTTCTGTCAACCGGGGCGGCGAGGACCCGCCGCGAGGGCGACTGCCGTCAGGAGCAAAAAAATCCCCCGACGCGCGTCGGGGGACGTTCACTGTTTCGGGGCGTAGGGACACCCGGAATCCTTCGCGAGGTCCGCGAGGTCGCGTACGCCTTCGGCCCTGCTCCCGTCGGGACGGATCCATGTCGGATACGACGCGATCTTCGCTTCGGCGCACTCGGGAATCCGCGCGCCCTCGACCGACGGCGGCGAACAGTCGACGTGACGGAGGCGGGACAGCCCCGGACCGAACGCCTCTTCCTGCTGCTGGCAGAATCCGCACCACGACGCGCCGTAGTAGCGATACCCCTTCTCGTTGAGGCACATCGCGAGCGTGACGCGCGGATCGTCCGGCCCGACGGGGACCGAAACGACGCTCGCGACGACGGCGTCCGCGTGCGGACGCATCGTGGCGTCGGCGGTCACGGGCCACTCCGCGGCGACGATGAGCGTGGTATCGGTCATCGCCTTCTGGCGGAAGATGACGACGCGCGTGACGATCGCCTTTCCGGCGCGCATGCCCCTCGCGGAAAACGCGGAACGGTCGCCGGTCGGCGCGTTGTCGACGGGACCGTCCTTCGCGAACCCCTGGCCGAGCTTGGCGCTCAGTTGCGCGGCGACGTCCGAGGGGCGGATCGGCGGGATGACCATGAAGTCGATCTCGCCGCCGGTCGGACGGTGCTGGATGCGCAACGTGACGTCCGGGTTGCCTGGCGGCGTCTTCAGGTTCCACTGCTCCGACCACTCGTCGGGACGCGGCAGGGAGAACCGGACGAGGAACGCCGGATCGTTCATATAGGGCGCGAACGTGACGGCCCGCGCCACGTCGGACGCGGGCGATGACGGCGACGCCGCCTTGCCTGCGGCACAACCGAACGACAGTACGGACGCGGACAGCCCCAAGAGAATGGCGACGGTGAGGGTCTTCATGCTCCCCTACCCTTCTTTGCATGAGAAAAGGACGGACACGGGCGCGAAAGGCGCTCCGCCATGACCTTAGGCCGCGCAGGCGGGCGATGTCAACATCGGCGGCCCCGCGCAGGTCGTGGTATACTTAAACGCATGGAACTGCCCGCTCCGACCGACCTTACCGCCGTCGCGCCGGCGACCTTTCCCGGCACGGGCGACCGCCTCAAACGGACATGGTCCCGCTTCCTCGGCAAGCCGGGGACGTTTTTCGGTCTGGCGGCGATCGGCGTCGCCGTCCCCATCGTCGCGGGACTCGTGGGGTCGCTGTCGATCGTCCCCGTAATCATGGCCGGAGGCCTTTCAGGAGCCACCGCCGTCATCGCCGTCGTCCTCGCCGCGACCATGACCATCGCGGCCCTTTGGACGCAGGCAGCCTTCGCCGCGGCGGCTGCATATAAGATAAGAAGCGGGAAAGCCCTGCGCGTCGGCGCGGGAAACGTCCTCACGCTCGTCATCGTCCAATGCCTCAGCGGCCTGATCCTGCTCGTTCCCGGTTTTGTCATCATTCCCGCAATCATCTTGGCGCTGCGATTCGGCCTCGCGCTCCCCGTCGTCACGAACGAACGGCGCGGCGGCATCGAAGCGCTCGCGCGGAGCGCCGACCTCGTCCGCGGCCGGACCGTCGGTTTTTTCGCGGGCTTGTTCGTCCTTAGCGTCGTCTGCGGCATCGTTCCCGTCGTCGGCCCGCTCCTTGGCGGCGCGTTCATCGCCATCTACCTTCAGGTGTTCTACGAAGACGCCGTCATCGCCAAGGGACAGGAGTGGATCATGCACCCGCGCCGCGCACGGACGTATCGCATCCTCGCCGTTCTCGGCACGCTCGCGCTCGCGCTCGCCGTCGCAGGCGGACTCTTCGCCGCCCGCCTCGCGCCCGCGCCGAAAAAGACGCCATCGACCTCCCCCGCTCCCGCGGCGGCTCCCGTCGCGGAGGCCGAGCCGGCACCCGCGCCGGAACCGGCTCCCGAACCGCTCAAGACCGCCGCCGAACGCGACCTCGACCGCTACCGCAAGGTGAACGAACTGCGCATCGCGCTCGACTCCTACTGGAGCGCGAACGGCGGCACGTATCCCGCCGCCTTGGACGGTCTCGTTCCCAAGCAGCTCGAAACGCTTCCGGTCGATCCGTCGACCGACTCGGCGTTCGACTACATCCGTTCCCCGGGCGGATATACCATCCCGTTCACCCTCGAGGAGGGCGTCTTCGCCCTCGCTCCGGGCCCGCACGTGATGACATCGAAAGGATTCGACGTCGCGCTGCCCGCCGAGTCCGCGCCGCCTCCGCCGCCCGAAGAAGTCTCCGTCGCCTCGATTCCCGCACCCGAACAACCGGAGAGCCCCCTCCCGTCGCAGACGCCGACGCCGGATGACCCGTCCGCCGACGCGGACAGCGACGGACTCACGGACGATCAGGAAGCGCAGGCCGGCACCGACCGCGCCAATGCCGATACCGACGGCGACGGGCTCGGGGACGGCGAGGAGCTTCGGTACTACCAGACCGACCCGACGAAGGAAGATACGGACGGCGACGGCTTCAAGGACGGCGACGAAGCATATGGCGGATTCGACCCGAAAGGCGCAGGCAGGGCGACGGACGCGGACGGCGACGGGCTCGGGGATACGTTCGAACAGGCCGAAGGGCTCGACAAGGACGACCGTGACATCGACCGCGACGGCCTCGGCGACGGCGACGAAGTGCGCGTGTACGGTACGGACCCGAAGAAGGCGGATACCGACGGCGACGGCTTCGCCGACCCGTACGAGCTGCAGAACGGCTACGACCCGCTCGGCCCCGGTCCGATGAACGAGGACCGCAAGAAGGACATCGAGGAGAGGACGAAAAAATACGGCTTGCACTGACGTTCCACGTCGGACGGCCGACTACCACCCTTGCCACTATGGACACCACTCCCGCAGGCGGCGCACCGAAAGGCGTTTCACGCGGCCTCATCGGCACGACGGCGGTACTGCTCGCGCTCGTCGGCATCACCGCCGCGGGGCGGTCGTACTTTTCGAGCGCCGCGACGATGCCGCCGCTTCCGCCGACCGCATCGGTGGCGGAAGCGCCCGCGCCGGCGGCCGATGACGGCCGGCCGTCCGTCGCGGTGGCGGAAACGGAACGGCCGACGCGCGAAAAAGCGGCGGACGGCGACGTCCGTGCCGAAGGACCTGCCGAACTCCAGTTGGCGCGCGCGGTGACGAAATTCGCGGTCGCCGCCCCGTCCGCGAACGCCAACGCCACCGCTCCGGCGCCCGCCGGCAACGACAACGCGAACGCCATTCAGGACGTGAGCGCGGCCGCCGCGCAGACGGCGCAATCCGCGGAACTGCAGGGCGCGGTCAAGAGCGTCTGGCGCATGGCTTGGGAGAGAAGCTGGCCGTTCATAAAGACGACGCTCGGCAAGTTCTGGAACCTGATGGTGCAGGCATGGCATTCGCTCGTCACCCTCGGCAAGACCTCGCAACCCGCGACGAACGCCGCCGTGAACGGCGCGGTCAACGCCGCGACGAACGCGCCGTAGGCCTATGATCGAGAACGAACTCTCCTTCCTCGTCGCCCGGCTCCCCGACCTGGCGCCGCTCAAGAAGAAACGGATCGAGCAGCATTACCTCTCCGACGGCCGCGAACCGCTCCGTATCCGCCGATCGGAAGGCGCGCACGAACTGACGAAGAAGCTCACCATGGCGGACGACGACCTTTCGCGGGTGGAGGAAATCACCATCCCCCTGACGCCCGAGGAATTCGCCATGCTGCTGCCGCACGCGAAGAAGTCCGTCGCCAAGACGCGCCACTACGTACCGCTCGCCGGAGGGCTTACCGCTGAAATCGACGTGTTCGACGGGCCGCTGGCCGGACTGACGATGGTCGAGGTCGAATTTCCCGACGAAGCGTCACGCGCCGCCTTCGTCCCTCCCGACTGGTTCGGCCGGGACGTCTCCCAGGAAACGTGGTCGGTAAACAGCTGGCTCGCGGGCAAGACCTTCGCCGACGTCGCGCCCAACCTCTGAACGAAAAAAAACGGCCCGCTCCCCGCGGGCCGTTTTCGTTACGCGCGACTACGCCTTGTCGAGGTACTGCCGGAACTCCTTCTCGTAAATGTCGATGAGCGCCATGAGCACGGCGAGGGTGAGCGGGCCGAGGATGAAGCCGGCGAAACCGTAAAACTTGATGCCGCCGAGGATCGACAGGAGGATGAGCAACGGATGGATGTTCGTCTTGCTCTCGACGAGCTTCGGCTGCAGGAAATTGTCGATGGCGCCGATGATGACGACCGAAACCGCGAGCAGGCCGAGGGACGCGCCGACGTGGCCGAGGATGAGCAGGTAGAGCACCGCCGGCACCGTGATGAGCGCCGAGCCGAGCACCGGGATGAACGAGGCGAACCCGGTCATCGTTCCCCAGAAGAGCGGCGCGGGAATGCCGAAGATCCAGAAGAACACGCCGGCGAGCACGCCCTTCACGAGCCCCATGACGAGCGTCCCGTTCATCACCGCGCTGACCGCCGTGATGACCTTGCGGAACACGATTTCGTCGTACTCGTCGCCGAGCGGCGAGAGCGCGAGGAGCGACAGCTTGATCTTGGTGCCGTCCTTCAGCAGGTAGTACGCGGAAATGAGGACGACGATGCAGCCGAAGACGATGCCGAAGAGGTTCGAGAAGAACCCGACGAGGTTCTGCGACAGCGCTTCGGCGATGCCGCGCACGAGACGCGTCGCCTCGTCGAGCATGGCGGGAATCTGGTCGTGGATTCCCGCCGGCAGGTACTTCTCGGCGACCTGCAGGACGGACGTGCCGTCGAAGTAGCCCTTGATGTTCGAGAACGCGCTGATGAGTTCCGAGGAGAGCGACGCGAAGAAGAGCGCGGACGGCAAGAGCATCGCGAGGGTCATGCAGATGACCGTCAGGAACGCCGCCGCCGTTTCGGACTTGAGCATGCGGTTGAGGCGCAGGTACACGGGCCTCGAGATGACCGCGAGCACGCCGCCGAAGGCCAAGAGCGTCAGGTACGGACGAAACACGAAAAGCGTCAGAATGCCGCTCAACGTGAGGACGGTGATGAAAAAATAGACCTGAAACTTCTTATAGCTCATATCTCCCTAAGTATAGCAAAAAAACCGGTTGACGGCAATCAGGCTCGCCGCGGGCGGGAAAGCGCGATAAGGAGCAGCTCGACGGCGACGAGCAGCGCGGCTGCGGCAATGAGCGCCGCGAGGCCAAAGCCGAGCAGGACGGTCACCGCGCCGACGCCCTTCGCGAACGACGCGACGGCTGCCGCGGTGAACGCCGGGGCCCACCAGCGTCCCGCGTACGCCGCAAGTCCGAGGAAAGCGGTCGCGGCGAACACGCCGGCGGAGGCGTTCTTGAGGTCTGGTCGCGACGGCGCGACGTGGGCTGCGACGGCGAACGCCAAATACAGGAAGAGATAGGTCTGCCACGCCCGCCAATCGAGACCGCGTCCCACCGCGACGACGAACGCGACGTAGCGGCTTCCGGCGTCGGCAAGCGCGTCGAGAACGGCCGATACGGACGCGGCCCTCGCGACGACGGGAACGAACGCCGCCGCGCGGCCGATGCCGGGAATCATGTATGCGGTGAGCGCCCAGAGGACGGCCGCGCCGCCGAAAAACGGCGCGCCGCCGATGACGGACGACGCGAGCGGGTTCGCCGGCCGGTCGTGCGTCACGAAACCGAGCACCATCCTCCCCCGCCCCTCGTCTCGCGGCGCGAAGAGGTGCATTTCCCGTATGCGCGTACGCGTGACGACGCAGCCCAGCGCGTGCGAAAGCTCGTGCACCACGACGCCCGGCCACATGAGCATCAGGTAGGCGGTCTTTCCCAACCTCGCGAGCGCAATCCGGTTCACGACGCCGGACAGCACGTACAGCAGCACGAGCTGGAGGAAGAGCGGCGCGAGGATGACGGCGAGCCAGAGCATAACGCGTTCAGTATACCGCAATAAAAAAATCCCCCGAAGGCATTCGGGGGTCAGCGCGGTCGCCGGCGGTCGGGCGGGATCATGCCCGCGTCGTCGAGTAGCGAACGGATGCTGCGGTAGAGCCTGATGTCCTCGCGCACGTGCTCGCAAATCGCCTTCTGGCACTCGGCGCAGGCGTCGAGATGTGCGCGCTGGGCGGAAAGGTATCCGCCGAGCAGGCCGCTCGTCTGCCGGCCCATGTCCGCGTACCGCTTCAGGTTCGCGCGGGCGAAGCCGAGCACGAGCCGGTCGTCGGCAAGCGCCTTGGCGTTCCGCAGGACCGGGAAGAGGTCATGCAGGGAGAGGAAGCAGAGCTTGTTGCAGTGGCCGGTTTTCACGGTCACTGCCCAGACTTCTTGCCGCGTGATGCGGTGATCCTCGTCGTTGCGGCGCTGGGAATAGTCGTAAAGGAACTGGCAGATCCCCCAAAAACGGAGGCGCAGTCGGTGGAACGTTTTCATCGGTACTCCTTCGGTGCTGCTGGCCTCCATTGAGGCGGAAAAAAGGGCTTCTGTCAACGCCGCCTAACTGATCTCGATGCGGTCCATCACGCGCGGCGCGGCGACCCAGTACGTCACGGTGACGGCGAGCGACACGACGAACAGGCCGACGAGGGCAACCGCGTCGACGGCGTTCGCCGCGTACCACGTCGCGACGATGCGCAGGACGTAGCGGCAGGCGATGACGGTGTACGTGAGACCGATGGCCGTCGCCGCGAGGCCGGAAGGCGACGTCGAGACGTAATCGGGATCGCGACTCGTAAACGACGGCGCGAGCGATCCCTGCCCGAGGGTCACGGCGACGAGCGAGACGACGGCGCAGGCAGTCGCGAACATGAGCGCGAGGGCGAGCGGCAGCGGCAGGCCGAACAGCAGGATGATGGCGCACGTCACGGCCTCCATCGCCGCCACCTGGATCGCAGACCAGAAAAAGAACTTCCAGGAAAACAGCTCGTGGACGTGCACGGGGCTCGACCAGATGATCCACGCCGATTTCCCCTCGAGGGAGAGCGACGGGAAGACGAAACGCAGGCCGAACGTGAGCGAAAAGTAACAGATGGCGGCGAAGGCGAACGTGAGCGCCATCGCGAACAGGTTCATGTCCGTGAAGGGCTCCATGAGCGCCACCGCGCGGACGCTGAACACGTAGAGGACGAGGAGGAGGAGCAGGAACGCCGCCCGCGACAATTCCTCGCCGCTGCGCAGCAGGCCGACGAGGTCCTTCTCGAAAAGGAATCCGTGGCCGAAGCGGAAAACGCGGGGGAAGGACAGGCGCGGACCGGGCCACGCCCGCGGCGCGTCTTCGGCGCGCGCGATGAAACCGGTCTCGCCGAAGGACTGCCACAGCGGGAGGTAGTAACGGTCGGCGACGACGCGGAGCGCGGCGGCCCCGGCGACGACGGTGACGAAGATCAGGCCGAGCGCGTAGGCCGGGGAAACGAGTCCCGGCACCGACGGCAGCGCCGCGGCGGCGACCGCGGCGAAAGGATGGCTGGGCATCCCCGCGAACATCGCCGTGACGCGCTCCCCCGCCTGCGCGGCCTCAAAGGGGTTCGAGACCTGGAAGATGCGGAACACCGAGCGCGGGATGACCGTGCGGACGAGGACGCCCGCCGCGGCGAGGAAGGCGGTGAGTTCGAAAACGGAAAGGAGGCCGGCGGACATCCGGCGACCCACGGGCGCGAGGATGAACGCCAAAAGGCCGCCCGTGACGCTCACGGCGGCGGCGAACAGGACGAGGACGATCGCGGCGAACGCGTAGTACGCGGGCGGGGCGGCGAGGGCCACGCCGAGCGCGGCGAGGGCGGGCAGCGCGAAGGCGAGCACCGGCCATGCGGACAGAAGCGTCGCGCCGAGGAACCGGTAGGCGTAGAGGTCGCCCGGCTCCACCGGCATGGCCGAAAGCAGGCGCACTTCGTCGTCGCGGTAGAAAAACGAAAACGACGACACCACGAAGCTCGCGGCGCCGAGGAAGAACACGAACGCGAACGCCACCTCGAGCACGTAGCGGACGATGAGCGGGCCGGCAAGCTCGTCGGCGAGCATGAACCGGAAGGCGCGCAGGAAGAAGAGGAAGGCCCCGAACGCGATCGCCGCGCCGATGACGAGAAAGCAGGCGGCGACCGCGATCTGCGCCCAGCTCGCCTCGCGGAGCGTCGTGCGCGTGATGCGGAGCCGGTTCGCGACGAGCGTCCGGAAGTTCATACCTTGGACACGAGCGCGAGATAGACGTCTTCGAGGGTCCCGAGCCGGTCGGACCGCTCGGCGAGCTCCTTATGCGTCCCTTCGGCGAGGAGTTTCCCGTCCTTCAGGATCCCGTAGCGGTCGCAGATTTCCTCGGCGACCGACAGCGTGTGCGTGGAGAGCAGTACCGACCCGCCCTGGTGAACAAAATCGGTGAGCAGGCGCTTCGTCACCTTGGCGCTCTCGGGATCGAGACCGACCATCGGCTCGTCGACGAGAAGCAGCAACGGCTTGTGCAGCAGCGCGGCCAGGATGGAGATCTTCTGCTTCGTCCCCCGCGAGTAATTGCCGAAGTAACCGTTCGCGACCGACTCGAGACCGTACTCGCGGAGCAGTTGCGGGATGCGCGCGTCGCGTTCTCCTCGCGGCATGTCGTACAGCTCGCCGACGAACTCGAGGAACTCGCGACCGGTGAGCCGGTCGTACGCCTGCGGTTCGTCGGGAACGTACCCGAGCCGACGCTTCGCCTTGGTCGGCGACGTCGCGAGGTCGTTGCCGGCGACGCGGATGACGCCCGCGCTCGGCCGGTAGAGACCGGCGATCATCTTCATCGTCGTCGTCTTGCCCGAACCGTTGGGCCCGATCAGTCCGTACATCTCCCCCGCGCGGAGCGCGAGCGACAGTCCGTCGACGGCAGTCGCCTGCGCGAAACGTTTCGTGACGTTGCGAATCTCGAGAACCGTATTTTTCGACATAGTGTATAAGTATACCACACCCGTCGGACGGACGAGACAGAGGGTAATTGCGCGAGAACTTGACAAGAATTTGACCAGGTGGTCCGGACGGGCTTACGCTGGAAACAGGAGGACCCGGCTATGGGAAAATACGCAAAAATCGCCCTCGTACTCTTGTATGCGGTCCAGATTGTCATCGCTTTTCGCGAGCAACTGGTCCACCTCTACAAGGACGCGGTGGAGCAAGCCCACCGCGCAAGCGCTCACTCCTTGACGGAGACGGCGCC
Source organism: uncultured Gammaproteobacteria bacterium (assembly GCA_964407925.1). GTDB lineage: Bacteria > Patescibacteriota > Patescibacteriia > SG8-24 > SG8-24 > CAYOXM01. The sequence goes on along the minus strand of CAYOXM010000010.1, from coordinate 2,324 downwards.
TGGGGGTGACGTGCGCCTGAAACGCGCCACGCGGCCCCGCTATAATCCGCATGAAATACTGGTCGCCGCACCCCATATTCCGGCAGTCCTCGCCGTCGGCTTTGACGGACACGCGAGCAACGAAGACGAAGAGCACCATCGCGGGGACGAGCATAAGGATAAGGCGCGCAAGCACCGTACCCCGCGCCCGACGGGCTACTTGATCCGGAACCTGTTTCACGACATACGCGTATCCGTCGCGCGTACGGTCGCGTCCGATGACGTCGGGGGCGCGGAATGGAAGACCCTCTACCCGCATGGTGCCGCCCACGCCATTTGAAGGATAAGCAAAACCCCGCCGCATTCGGCGGGGTTTTCGGTTCCGCACGGCTAGTGCGCGAGCGAAAGCGTGAGCGTCGCCGAGACGTCGGGAGCATCGCCGATGAACGCGACCCAGCCCCTGCCGCCCTTCGTCGCAGCCCGCTCGAAAACGATCACGGACGATCCGGGATTCTCGGTGGTCGACGTCACGCTCCACCCCTTGGCCTCGAGGAGCGCGGCGTACGCCTTGGCCGCTTCGGCGGATGCGGATGCGGGAACCGACCACGTCAGCACGTACTCCCCCGCCCCGTCGTCCGCGGACGCCGAGACGAGCGTCGCGTCCTCGAACGTCGGCATGTCCGCGGGGATGCCGGACGGCATCGCGACGGACGCGGGCCTCGCCGCCGTTCCCGTCGCGCGGCGCTCCGCCTTCGCGGGAACCGCGGACGCCTCCTCCGCGTCTTCCCCAGCAGGCCCGCCCGTTTCGACGGAACGCTCGCCTTCCGCGACGGGCGTGGCGGCGTCTTTTCGCGTTTCAGCGGCGCGGCCGTTCGCGAACAACGCGCCGAGCGCGATGGCGGCGCCGATGACGATGAGTTCGACGGGGACGTTCCTGCGGCGCGACGCGCCGGCTGACGGAAAATTCTGCATGGCCGTTCGGTTAGGTGTGGACGAACGCAGGCAGTATCGCACGGGGAACGGCAAGAAAAAAGAGACGGAACATGTCCGTCTCTCAGTGCAGGATGGTCGTCCTGCTTAGGGGTTGACCCTCCGCGGTTTGCACCGTCGTCGCCTCCATGGCGGCAAACACGCGAGCCTCGATGGCGTTCGCCATGAGTATCGCGCGAAGGGCGTCCCGAGCCGCGTCATCGAGGTCGTTACCCCCGGAAGCGACCCGCCGCTCGGCAGAGGCCATCAGCGATTCGGCCTGCCTGAGGAACTCCTCGCAGGCGCGGATCACGAGTCCCGTCTCGCGATCGACGCGGGGATCGAGGTCGAGCCGCATCCGCATGACCGAGAACACCGTGGCGCGCGTCCGCGCCACGACGGGCGGGAACGCGAGCGAAAGCTTGCGGACCTGCTGGGTGAACGCGATCGTTCGCGCCGCCCCGCGGGCGGCGTCACGAAAGCGTTCTGCCAGCGCCCGCAGCTTGCGCTCCGCCTCTTCGGCGTCCCTGATGATGACCGGCCTGAGGCCCTCGAGGGCCGCACCGAGCAGGTGGATGCGCGCGGCCTCGACGGCCACGCGGTACCCGTTGCGACGGTACGTTTCGAGTTGGGCCAAGACCGCCCCGCGGGCGGCTATCAGGTTCGAGAGGTCGCGCCTTACGGCGCAACGCATCTCGAGCGCGGCGTCCTTGAGATGGACGTCGCGGGTCCCGAGCAGCCGTTCCGCGGAGAGCGTGGCGCGCGTGCCGTCGCGGAGCAAACGCCCCGCCGCGGTCGCGTCGTCCATCGCCATCCTTGCCGCCGCGTCGAGGCGCTCGCGCGCCAAGTCCGCCAGGCGGCGGATCTCGGCGGTTGCGACCGCGCTCGTCGCGAACAGGCCGGCCGGCACCCTTTCGGGCCTGGCGGCAATGCCGCGGCAGAGCGCGAGGTGACGTTCGCGGACGAGGGCGACGAGGCCGATGACCTCTCGCCCCTGCCGCGCCCGTTCCTTCGTCCTGGCGCGAGCGGCGCGCAGGCGTGCGAAGGCGTAGAGCACGAGCACGGGCATGAGCCCGTAGAAAGCGAAAATATCGGCGGTTTCCATCGCGTTTCCTCCTCCCGTATGCGGATTGTGCGTAAAATGAGCTGACAGCCGACCTTAGCAAAAATAAGCCGGATTGTCAATCGGGACGGAGGTTGATGGGTTAAAAGGCGAAAAGGTCGAAAGTCGCGCGAAATAAAGGTTCTTTGTGACCTCTCAACCTTTTAACCTTTCGACCTTCAATCCGAAAAATTCTGCGTGACCATCAGGCCGTACGCTCCCGCGTCCTGAATGCCGATGCCGATCTTGCGGTACTCCGGCGAAAGGATGTTCG
>CAYOXM010000009.1:0-52496 GCA_964407925.1 uncultured Gammaproteobacteria bacterium | reverse complement strand
TCCTACGCCGAAGCGACGGACTTCCCGCGCGACCCGAACGTGACCCGCAACATGCGCGGCTACTACGCCTTCAACTACCGCAAATACGAACACGCCATCCATCGAATGACGCCGGGCATGATTCTCGAGACGGGCTTCCTGACGAACGCCGGTGACCGCAAAATCCTCGTCGACGCTCCTGGCGTCGCGGCGCGCGGACTTGCCGAGGGCGTGCTCGCCTTTTTGCGCGAGGAGGGAGTGCTGCCCGACCGCGTGGCGACGCGGTGACGAAAAATCCCCATTTCGGGGATTTTTTCGACGCGGCTTATTTCGCGTTCGCGTCGGGCTGATGCAGGCCGAAGATGTTGCCTTCGGTGTCCTTGAAGTAGCCCTGCCACGCCATGCCGACGAGCGCGGCTTTCGGGACGACTTCGTGCCCGCCGTTCGCGGCGATTTTCGCCGCGCACTCGTCATACGGGCCGTCGATGACGATCGTCGAAACGTACGCGTTCACCGCCTGACCCTCGGCGGGTGGCGCGCCCTTGCGACGCATGAGCCCGCCGTTGATGCCGCCGGGTTCGTCCGGCTTGCCGGTCATCACCATCCAATACTCGAACTGGCCGCCTTCCCATTTCTTAATCTCCCACCCGAAAGTCTTGGCGTAGAAGCCGGCCGCCCGTTCGGGGTCATCGGCGTGAATTTCGAAGTGCGCGACGCGGTTCATGTCAGGATCGGTTACGCGTGGTTTATCACGAGGATGATAGCACGGCGTTCCGCGCCGGCAAACGTTTGACCGCCTGCGCGACTGTTGCTTGAATGAGCGTGCCGTCCGCACCTTTGGCGCGATGGCGCCTTCACAAAGGAATACCCGATGAAGAACGTCCTGAAGCTCGCGGCCGTCGTTTTGGCGACCATACTGCTTCTTTCCGTCGGCATAGAACGCACGGGCAACGGCATCGTCGCGCCGCAGGTCACCTCCGCCGAAGCACCCGTCCGCACGACGTCCGTCGCGGCGGCGGCCGACGCGTCCCTCGCGGCGGTCGTCACGCTCGAATCGCCGTACCGCCCGAAGGCACGGATGTTCCGAGGGCAACTGCACGCGCACACGACGAATTCCGACGGGGCGCAATCCCCCGCTGCCGTCGTGGCGGCGTACAAGAAGGCCGGTTACGACTTCGTGGCGATCACGGACCACAACTACAACACGCCGGACCCGGGCGTGCCCGGCATCCTGTTCGTTCCCGGCGTCGAAAACGACCATACCTGCCTGCATGAAAACCGCATCAACGCCACGACTGCCGCGCCCGGCGCGCGGTTGCCGCAGGACGTGATCGATCAGGCGCGGGCGGAAGGATCGTTCGTCCAGATCAACCATCCGGACTGGCCGGGAAGCTATCCGGCGAACCCATGCTGGTCCGACAAGGCGCTCCTCGACGTCAGCGGCTACGACGCCGTCGAGACGTGGAACTCGTCGAATGACGCATCGAACCAGAACGCCGAACGCCGCGTCGACATGCTCCTTTCGAACGGCCGGCGCACGAACATCACGGCGGTCGACGACTGCCATGACGTGCGCCACGCGTACTGCATGACGGCATCGGTCAACGTGTTCGCCGACGCGCTCACCCTCGCCGACGTGATGGCTAACCTGAGGAGCGGGAACTTCTACGCGAGCTTCGGCGCCGTCATCACGTCCGTCACGGTCAGCGCCGGGACGGTCGCGGTCGCGGTGCCGAAGAAGTGCAACATCGAGTTCATCGTCGACGGCGGCAAGGTCGCGAAGACCGAGCGTGACGCGTTCGCCGCGAGCTACGCGGCCAAGGGCGACGAGAAGTACGTCCGCGTTCGCGTGACACGCACATCGGACTACCGCCGAGCCTGGACGAACCCCGTCTACGTGTCGAGGGCCGCTTCCGCGCCCACCGGCGGCTGACTTCGAAGCCCGTTTCAAAAACGGGCTTTTTCTTTTACGAAAAGCCGCCCCGCGGAGGAGGGGCGGCTTTCTTTTCTGCGTTCGGTCTTGCTTTTAGGGAGCGAGCGTCGTCGCGGTCGCCACGTTCGACTGGACCGAGACGTTCGGCACTTCGTCCTGCGTCTTCAGGGCGAACCAGTAGGCAGTGTTCGCGGAGAGGCCGGATACCGTCATCGACTGCGTGGTCCCAGCAACGGCGGGAGCCGGCTCGCCGACGACCGGAATCGCCGCGTTGAAGTCGGCCGCCGTGACGATGGCCGACGTCGAGTAGCGGAGGTCGTATGCGCTCGCGGTACCGACCGCGGCGTCATCGCCCGGCGCGATCCAGCTCACGACCACCGAAGAGGAGGTGATGCTCGACAGCGAGACGGTCGTCGCGCCCGGCGCGTACGTGTCGGCAACCGGCGTCGGCACGGGGGCCGGCGCAGGCGTCGTCGCGGCGCACTTCGCCTTCGCGGCGATCAGATCGGCATCCGCCTTGGCTTTCGCCGCGGAGAAGGTGACGTCGGCGGCGGCCTTGGCGGCCTTCCACGGGGTTTCCGCGGCGGCCTTGGCGGCGCGATACGCCTCCTGCGCGGCCTTCTTAGCCGCGTCATGATCCGCGTCGGCCTTGGTCTTCGCGGTCACGTACGCGGCAATGGCGACCTCTCCCTTGTCGCTCGCGATGAGCGTCGCGCGCGCGGACGCCATCGCCTCGCGGCGGACCTTGCGCGCGTTCCTCAGCGCCAAACGCTGGGCGGCGCCGGCGGTATCGAGCGCGTCGCGGTAGGCGTTTCGCGCGCCACGGAGCGTCGCGTCATTTGCATCCCGCGCGGCCTCGACGGCGTCGGCATGCGCCTCGCGCGCGTCCTGAAGGCAGGCGTTCGCCACCTGAAGGACCTCGCGCTTCGCCTCCTTCCAGAACTTCATGTCCTTGTTGAGCTTGGCGATGACGTGTCCAAACGCCCAACCGTTGCCCTTGTTCTCCTTCTCCTTCTCGTTCCCGTGAGCGAATGCCGGGGTAGCGAGCGAAGCAAGCAGGAGCGCCGCCGACGTGACCCGAACGAGTCGTTTCCGCATAAACATCGAAAATATTAGCGTTTCTATGCCTTATTCGACGCGGGGACCGGCATATTCTTACATGAATGGGCCGATACCCCCACCCAAAGAGAAAACCGCCATTTCTGGCGGTTTTCTCAGAGACCTCCTCGTCACTAATTTTTGACCTGGATGGGCTGGCCGCCGATGTTCACGGTCGGCGAATTGCCGATGTTCACGGTCGGCGTCACGCCGGGCTCGAATTTGACCTCTTGCGGCTTGAGGAACTTGACCGGCAACGCGTCCTCGTAATTCTGCGGCTCGAACATCACGTGGGCGCCGGTGTACAGCGTCGTGTCGCCCGACTCGATGCTGGGTTTTCCGCGCACCTCCGCTTCAATGACGAGCGAGGACTTGAACTTGATGGGCAATGTCGACGTTATGTACGTCTCTCCAAACGTCCAACCTTCCGTCTGCACCGAATCCTTCGGCCTGTCAGCGGCGTTATAGATGTCGATGAGCGGCAGCGCAGCACCGTCGATCTTAATGCGATAACTGATCGTGCTGTCCTTCTTGCTCCGCCGCAAGGCAATGAACTTCGTCACGCCGCCGTATGGCGAGGAGCAGCTTGCGAGGACCTGCGTCCCGCTGCTGGTTTTCCCGTAAGTGAATTTCTTTGCATACGTCGAGCCGTCCGCGAGATACTGCACCATGGGGTCCGGCGCGCCGCACACGACCGTGGACGTGCCGTAGGCGGAATATTCGACCGGCATCGGCGGAATGGTGCTCGCTTCCGAGGCGAAGGGGCGCACCAGCGTTGCCACGTAAACGATGACGAGCGCCGCGACCGCGCCGACCGCGTAATGTACATGCCTCCGCGAAGGCGGCGCCAAGGAAATGTTTCGCATAACCGATTTGCGATTAATAAGGAGAATACTGACAGTATAGCAGAAAATTGCGCTCGCGGTCAAAATGCGGAGTCAAGTCCGACGGAAGCCACGAGCCGCTTGACATCGCGCGCCGCATGCGGCATCCTTTCGCCCTACGCGCCAGCATGCGCGTCATCCAACGCGCAACAAGAAAGAGGAGACGGCAGAGATGGGCAAAAACGGCGGTCAGCAAGAGAAGCAGGTCAAACAGGCCAACCAGAATGTCACGGTCGATACGGAGTGCCCCTATTGCCGCGGCGAACGCAAGCACGCGTCTTCGCAGCGCAAGTCCTGCAAGAAGAAGGGGCCGATCAAGAACGCGTAGCCGCGCTTCGCACCGCACCCCCCCGCGAGGGTGCGGCGTTTTATTTCGGGCGACAAGGCTATGAAAAACGCGCGATTCGTGCTATGCCTACCACCATGCGTACCGCGATCATCGGCGGCGGTGCCGCCGGACTCATGACTGCAGCGACCATTCTCGACGCCGACCCCGAGGCGGACGTTTTCCTGTTGGAACGGAATGACGGCCTAGGCAAGAAGGTCATCATCTCCGGCGGCGGCCGGTGCAACGTGACGACGGGCATCCTCGACGTACGCACGGTCCTGACCAAGTATCCCCGCGGGTCAAAATTCCTCTCGTCAGCGATGTTCACCTTCCCGCCGGAAGCGGTGCAGGCGTGGTTCGAGAGCCACGGCGTTCCGCTCAAGACGGAGGACGACCTGCGCGTGTTCCCCGTTTCGGACGACGGCAAGGACGTCGTTCGGGCGTTCGAACGCGCGTTCGATACGCCACGCATGCACGTCCTCCTCAAGAAGAACGTCACCGGCATTTCGCGCCGTGCTACGGGCGGTTTCGACGTTCACGTGAAAGATCAACCGGAACCGCTTTCCGCCGATGCCGTCGTGCTCACGACCGGAGGTCAGGCTTACCGTCACACCGGATCGACCGGCGACGGTTACGCCTTCGCGCTCTCGCTCGGCCACTCGCTCACCCCGCTTGCGCCCAGCCTCAACGCCTTCTTCACGCGCGAACGCTGGCCGGCCGAGGTTTCCGGCCTGTCGTTCCCGAAGGCGAAATTCACCGCTCGTCGCGGCAGGGGAATCACCTTCACCGGACCGTTCCTCTTCACGCACAAGGGCGTGAGCGGACCGGCGGTGTTCGCGCTCTCCTCGCTTGTCGCGTTCGAAAAATACGATCACGCGGTTCCGCTGGAAATCAACATCGATCTATTCCCGGACCTGACGCCCACCGCGCTTCACGAAGCCATCACGCTGCAGATGCAGGACAACCCGGCGAAAATTTTCGCAAACGTGCTCGCGGCGGTGATCCCCAAGTCCCTCGTCGGCATTTGCCTTGGCGAAATCGCCGTCTCCGGCGAACGCCGAGCGGACCAGACGCCGAAGGCGGACGTGGCGCGGTGCGTGCAGTGGCTAAAAGCCGTCCCGCTGCACGTCGTGCAACGCGGCGGCGGTGACGAGTTTGTTACCGCCGGCGGCGTACCGCTCAGCGAAGTCGACCCTTCGACCATGGAATCAAAAATCTGCCCCGGGCTGTATTTCGCCGGGGAAATTTTGGACATCGACGGTTTCACCGGCGGCTTCAACCTGCAGGCGTCATGGGCGACCGGACACCTCGCGGGCGAGAGCATCGCCGGCGCAAAGTAAGAGCTACCTGCCTTGTTTCTTCTTGTCCTGCTTCGGTTTTTTCTTTTCCTTCTGCTGGGCGTGATTGCCTTTGGCCATACGATCGTGAATGAGGAGTAAGGTTCACTCGATGATGTGCCGTACGCGGCCGACCTCGCCGTTCGCCAAGCGCACCTTGATGCCGTGCGGGTGGTTCGGGGAGTTCGTCAGGACGTCCCGCACGACGCCGCGCGTCAGCCTGCCGGTGCGCTGGTCCTGCTTGAGGACGATGTCGACCTTCATGCCCGCCTTAATCGCCTTTCTGTCCTGTCCGCTCATAGTGTTCCGAGTATACGCCAAACGGCGAAGGACGGACATCACCAGTCGCCCCGCGGCGGCCGCCGTACGCTTTTCTTTTTCCCACGCAGGCGCTTCTCTTCGAGCCGACGCATCTTTTGAGCCCGGCTGACTTTGGTCGGCCTACGGACCTTTTTCGGCGTAAGCGCCACTGCGACGAGCTGGCGGAGACGCCTGACGACTTCGTCCCGATTCTGCAGCTGCGATCGTTCGGCGTCCGAAGACAGCACGATTTCGTCGCGGTCATTCAGGCGGCCGCCCGCGCTCCGGCGGATCGCGGCCTTCTGTTCCTCGGAGAATGACGCGGAGTCGCCGACGCTCCAATGCAGCTGGGCTTTCGTCGCGGTCTTGTTGACGTTCTGTCCGCCCGGCCCGGAAGACCGGACGAAAGTAAGTCTGATTTCGCCTTCGGGTACGGCCGGCGGCGCGACGCGATTTTCCATATGCGGATAGCATAGCACGTCGTCACGGTCGTTTCTCGAAAAAAACGCCCCGAGCAGGGGCGTTCGGCGGCTCAGCGCCGCCCGACGGCAGCGAGCGCGCGACCGATCGGCACGAAGTACGTGCGTTTGTTGTCGACGGACGTCGCGTACAGGAACCCGACGACGCGCCCGTCGTCGGTGACGAGCGGCGCTCCGGAGTCGCCGTCGGCGGCGTCCACGCCGACCTGGATGACGTCGCTCATCGGCCCCGCGGTCACGGATGACGCCGTGACGTTTCCGAACCGGGTCGCGTTCCCCTTTCCGAAATACCACACGTGCTCGTTCGTCTCCGGGCGGCGCGCGGGGTCGAGCGTCATGATTCTCGTGCCGAGGTCCTCGCCGGACTCGAACAGCGCCGCATCCTGGGCGTCGTCGATGGCCACGACCCTTCCGGCGACGGCGTTGCCGACCATGACGCCGGGGATGTCCTCGTAGAAACTCCGTGGATGGACGGCGACGGATGCCGCGCCGCGCACGACGTGCGCGGGCACGAGCGCGTGCCGTGCATCGATGACTATGCCGACGCCGCCATGATGCTTCTTGCCCGCGTCAGCGGGACTTGCATCGACGAGCACCGTTCCCTCGACGCTCGTCTTCACGAACGCGAGGTTCTGCGAGAGCCACGCCGGCAGCTTCGCCGGCGTCGTATCGTGCCGGACGCAACCGGCGCCGGCAACGGCGAGCGCGCCGAGGGCCGAGAAATGAACCGCCAAGCGTCGTCTGCTTCCCATGCGTAACCCCTCCTGTGCGGACCGCTGCGTCTTAGCACTTCCGGAGCCGTCGGTCAATCGTCCGGACCGGCCCCCGTCGATTGACCGACGGGCGCAATCGTGTTAGCAAGAGGGCGGTCCTTTCCGGAGGGGATACGGATGAAAACGACACAGAAGACGCTGGGCCTGCTTCTCTTGTCCGCTCCCGTGCTCTTCACGGCATCCGCGGCACTGGCTGATCCGCCGCCCGCGCCCGCCCCGCCGAAACCGCTGCCTCCCGGCGTCATCGCCGGCAACTTCGTCCCCCGCGAACGGGTGCTCACGTGGGACATGAACCTCGATGGCGGATACGGCCGGCTTTACTCTGAACCCGACGGCCGCTGGACGACATTCGGCCGCGTGCGCGCGGGCCTCATGTACATCCGCGACTCGCTGTACTTCTCGCTCGGACCGACGTACGAAATCTCGAAATTGCAGCTCGCCACGTTCGGCCTGCAGGGAGAGGTCATGCACATCGAGACGGGGCTCTGGTGCCAAATCGGCGCGCTCGTCGACATCGCGCCGCATCCGGGATTCATGGTTGCTGCCGGCTGGAGCATCTTCGGTATCGAATTCCAAGCGAGGGAGTACGACCGCTACGGCATCGGCGAAGCGCCCGCCGTCTACGGAAAAATCCGCATCCCCATCGGCGTCATCGCCCGCGCGTTCAAGTAGCGACGATGATTTCCTTCCGACGCCCGCCCGCAAACGCGGGTTTTTTCTTATTCGCGCACACTTGAGCGGAGCGCCGAAAAATGCTATACTGAACGGGTAAATAAAATAAAAATGCGCGATGCGTCCTGCCAAAAATAAGGCACAATGGACGATGCGGATTACGGGCCTCGTTTAGCGTGGCTCTTTTTTGTACGCGCATGCATACCAAGCCTATGCCAAGAAGGTCACGCGTGGCGGTTCCGCTCCATAAGCGCCACGTCCATCCGTTCATCGCCTGGATGGCGATCGTCAATCTGGCGCTGGTGTTCAGCCTCGCCCCGTCGCTCATCTACGCGCAGACCGCGCCCGCGTCGCCCGCTGGCGACGAACGGACGGCGCCGTGCAACCCGGCGACGAACGCTCCCTGCCCGCCGACCACCCCTCCGCCGCCGACGTGCCCTCCCGGAGTGACGTCCACCAAGGAAAAGCCGTGCGTCCCGCCGCCGGCGGGAGAAAAGCCGGCGACCGTGCCCGAGTGCGCCCCCGGCGCGACGCCGACGGACGCGGCGCCGTGCAAACCTCCGGCGACGAGCGATCGGCCGGCGACTCCCCCCGTCTGTCCGCCAGGCGTCACGACGACCGTAGAGAAGCCGTGCGTCCCGCCCCCGGCGGGCGACAAACCGAAGGAGGAAAAGCCGGCGACCGTGCCCGAGTGCGCCCCCGGCGCGACGCCGACATTTGATGCCGCCGGCAACCCCTCTTGCCGTCCCGCGCCGGCAAACACGACCAAGCCGGAAGCGAAGGACGTCCCCACGTGCGCGCCCGGCGCGACGCCGACGGATGCGGCGCCCTGCCGCCCCGCGACGCCAAATGGCGAGAAACCCGAGGGGGACAAGCCAACCGGAGAAAAGCCACAGCAGTCATCGTGCCGGCTGGCCTGCTACGGCAGCTATAACGATTGCGCGCTCGCGTCGGCCGATGAGGCCGGGAAGACGCGCTGCGGCGATGCCGCGAAGGCCTGCGTCGCCAAGTGCCCCGATCAGGGACAGCCGGCAAACGAGCCGAAACCGACGGAATGCCGCGACGCGTGCCATGGCGGCTACGTTTCATGCACGTCCGCTGCAGGCGACGACGCCGAGGCGAGGGGGCGCTGCTCGGCGAGCGCTCGCGAGTGCTTCGGCAAATGCCCTCCTCCGGAACCGACGAAAACCACGCCCGAAGCCTGCACCCAGTCGTGCATGACGACGAGGACCGCATGCGTGAAGGCGGCGAACGGCGACCACGCCCTTTCGGAGCGCTGCTCGGCCTCCGCGCAGGAATGCGTCAAAAAGTGCACGCCGCCGACCGCGGACAACAGGACCCCGCGCCAGAAGTACAACGACGCGACCAAGGCGGCGCAGAAGACCTATCAAGACGCGCTCAAGCGCGCCAAGGAGGAGCTGAACGCGGCGCTCAAGAAGGCGCAGGAGGAGCTGAACGCCTCACTCAAGGGCGGAACGAAAAAGTAGGCGGGTCTAAGAGGGCGACGCTCGTTCATCGCCGATCGGAAACGAAAAAGGCATCACCTCACGGTGATGCCGTTCGTTACTCTCCGACCACCCCCAGCTCACCCGGCGGGTTATTATTTCCTCAAAATCTTCTCCATCGCCTTTCCTTTTGCCAACTCGTCAATCAGCTTGTCGAGGTAACGGATTTCCCGCATGAGCGGCTCCTTGATGTCCTCCACGCGAACGCCGCAAACCACGCCGCTGATCAGGCGCCGCGCCGGGTTCAGCCGCGGCGATTTCGCGAAAAACGTTTCGAAATCCGTTCCTTTTTTCACTTGCGCCTGCAGGCCCTTCTGCGCATATCCCGTCAGCCAACGGATGATTTCGTCGACTTCGGATTTCGTCCTTCCTTTTCTCTCCGCCTTCGCAACGTACAACGGATAGACGCTGGCGAAGCTCATCTTATAAATGCGCGTGTTCGTAGATTGCATAAATCGTTCCCAGTATACCAAAACTCGACCATTACCGGTCGGGTTTTGATGTCTGCCCGTCTTGGGACGCGTTCAGAAATTAGAATACCGATGTCGCAACGGCCGCAATCAAGAGATACGTAATCAGATTGTAGATGCCGTCCGAGAAGAATTTTTTCCACGCGAGGCGCGCTTCGCAGTTTCCCCAGAGGAGATTTTGCCCGACCATCGGTATCGTGAACGCGGCCCAGATGAACGGGACGTAGAAAAAGACCGCGCTGTCTGGCCCGCCGCTCTTTACCGTATAGCTCGTCACGAACGCGATGAAGAACGAGGTCAGGAAGGAGAGAAACATCTGCGCCGAGTACTGTTTCCACATCCGCGGTTTCGCCTCCGCGATCCTCTTTGCCTGTTCTTCCTTGGACAGCTTGTCGAAGCCGAGGTATTGCATGTGCCACCGCCCCATGGGGGTGGCGCCGGAATACCAAATGGTACCCGTGACGGCACTGATGACCGCCCCCGCGACGCCGATGAGAATGATGTTCGTCATAAAAAATTGTGGTGAAATACCCTGTTCGCAGCATATCAAAAACCGAGCGTTTATGCTCGGGTTTTGATGGCTGCCCGTCTTGGACACGTTCAGAAACGCAGACGTCCAAACGCCTATCCTTCAACCCGCTCCTTTCTGATCAACGCCATTGCGATCCGCAACGCTTTCAGACGATTCACCGCCAACGTATGCTGCGGACCCCCTTGGCGAAGCTTTTTCCGCACTTTCTCCAACTTACTTATCAGAGACGCGAGTGTTCGACGGGCATTCTCCAATTCATCGACTGTGTACTTCCCACGCCGTCGCGCACTCTTTTCATTTTCATCAGCAGCAATCGCTTTTTGCGCATACGAAAACACCGCAAGGGAATGTGCAGGTGCATGCCATGTCGCGACGGCCTGACCGGCTGCCCGAGCGGCTGCGATCGCGGCACCTGAACGGGCTGTGCGCGCCGCGGCATGCGCCGCAAGTGAAAGCTTCCTTACGGTCTTCATGTCGAGTTTTTTCTTGTTCGCGGCCCACGCCAGAATCGCATCGATCGCTTCTCTTGGTCGCATGTCAGCACTTCGTTCCGACTCAAACAGATGAAGGACGCGCTTCGCCTCTTTTCCCGCCTTCATGCCCAGCGTCCGATGCAGTGCGCTGTCTCGCCACTCCTTCGAGCGCGCAATTTTCTTGGTCACCATACTATTTTGTTCAATTCCCCTGATTCCAAGTATACCAAAACGCGTTCGTTTCCGAACGCGTTCTCGTGGCTGAACGTTCCGGTTGCGGTGTCGGCTTTTAAGGGTGTTTTGAGACAGTCTTACAGATATCTATAGAGACCATTCCGGTCGGGCAATATTGAGACAGGTTGATACTAATAATGAGTATGGCGGAGTGTCTCAAGAGTCGCCAAACGCAGCAACTAGGACGTAACCGAGACGATAGTCAATCCCGCCCCAATTTCGCCTTTCGCAACGCCATGGCATTGATTGCAACGATAACGGTAGACAGCGACATGAAGACCGCCGACCAAGCAGGTTGCAACACGATACCCTCGAACGCCAACGCTCCGGCGGCGAGCGGCAGGGCGACGATGTTGTAGCCGGACGCCCAGAGGATGTTCTGGATCATCTTGGCGTACGTGCGGCGCGAGAGCGTGACAATCTTCGGGATGTCGCGCGGATCGTTCCTGACCAGGATGATGCCGGCGGACTCTACGGCCACGTTGGTGCCGGCGCCGATGGCGATGCCGAGGTCGGCCTGCGTGAGCGCTGGCGCGTCGTTGATGCCGTCGCCGACCATCGCCAACTTCTGGCCTTTTTGCTGGAGCAGTTTCACCTTCTCGGCCTTTTTTTCCGGCAGCACCCGAGCAAACACTTCATCGATACCGAGTTCGCCGGCCACCCATGCAGCGACATCTTCCGAGTCTCCGGTAATCATGCCGACCTTGAGTCCCATCTCCTTAAGTTCACGCACCGCTTCGCGCGACTCCTCGCGGATGACGTCGGCCAGGGCGATCGCTCCGAAGGGCTGACCGCTCTTCATCACATAAATGACTGTCTTTCCCTTCTTGTTCTCGGCGTCGATCTCGATCGCGTAGTGGTCCGCGACGGCGCCTTGATAGTGTTCAAGCAGCGACCGGCCTCCTGCGGCGACTTCGCTGCCGTCAACCATTCCCTTCACGCCTTTTCCGGGAACCCGTGCAAAATCGGAAACAGCCGGGACCCCGACGCCGACTTCTTGCGCTTTTGCGACGATCGCCCTGGCGATGACGTGTTCGGAGGGAGCGTCTACTGCCGCGGCAAGACGCAAGACTTCGCGCGTATCCGCGCCGGAAAAATTCCAGATGCGATCAACGCCGTATGCGCCTTTCGTCAGTGTCCCGGTCTTATCGAAGAGGACGACATCGATGTCTTTGGCTGCTTCAAGCGCCAAGCGCTGCTTCACGAGAAAGCCGTTCTTCGCCGCGAGCATCGTCGAAATCGAAGCGACGAGAGGCACGGCGAGGCCGAGCGCGTGCGGACAGGCGATGACGAGCACTGCCACCATCCGTTCCACGGCATAGGCAGGTTCGGCGTAGAAAAGCCAGGCGATGAGCGTGATGCCGCCTCCGCCGACGGCTACCGCTGTGAGGACCTGCGCGGCGCGGTCGGAGAGGATCTGTAGCCGGGATTTCGAGGCTTGGGCTTCGGCCACGAGCCGCATGACCCCCGCCAGAAAGGTCTTCTCGCCGATCTTCGTGACCTTGATAGTGAGCGCGCCGTCGCCGTTGACCGTTCCGGCGATGACCTCGCTGCCCTTCTCCTTCGGCACTGGTCGCGATTCGCCGGTAACCATCGACTCGTTCAGCTCGGTCTTACCTTCCGTGACGACGCCATCGGCCGCGACCTTGCCGCCCGGACGGACGACGAACTTGTCGCCCTCGCGTAACTCGCTAAGGGCGATGGTCGCCGTTCCGCCGCTCCTGACCACCTCGACCGTGTCGGGCAGCAACTTCGAGAGCTCCTTGAGCGCGCCCTGTGTGCTCTGCACCGCCCGCATCTCGAGCCAATGACCGAGGAGCATCACGGTAATGAGCGTCGTGAGCTCCCAATACAGATCGCCGCCCTTGCCCGCAAACGTCGCGTAGACGCTAAAGAGATAGGCAGCGGAGATGGCGATGGCGATGAGCGTCATCATGCCGGGAAGCCGCCCCCGGACTTCGCGCACCGCACCGCGAAGAAAAACCAGTCCGCCGTAGAAGAAGACAGTCGAGCCGAGAGCGAGAGGAAGGTATGCTGAGCCCGGGAATGTCGGGAACGGCCGGCCGAAGACCCTTTCAAAGGGTCCGGCCTGAAGAACGACGGGTACTGTCAGCGCCAGAGATACCCAAAACTTCCGCGCGAACATGGCGAGTGAGTGGCCATCGTGCTTGCCCGAGGACGCGCTGTCTCTGCCTGCCCGCGTGCCATCGTGACCAGCGTGTCCCTGCGGCGCAACCTTCTCAGGCAACAGCATCATGCCGCATTCAGGGCAGAGACCTGGCGCGTCGCGCCGAATTTCCGGGTGCATCGGGCAGACGAAAGTCATGCTGTTATTTTCCGTACCACGTCTTATACCACTCGCGCATCTGCGCAATCTCCGCGCTCTGGCTCTTGATGATGTTGTCGCCGAGCGTCCGCAGTTCCTCGCGTTCGGTCCCGCTCAGCATCATCTGCGCCATCATGATCGCCATCTGATGATGCGGGATCATCTGCTCGATGAATTCCCTGTCGAACTGTTTCGCGGCGTTGAGCGATTCCAGGTCGGTCCCGTCGCCCATCATTCCCATCATCGTTCCGCGTCCCATGCCGCCCCGCATCATGCCGCCGGAGAATTCAGGCGCGTCGCTCCCGTACCAAGACGAATACCATTCTCGCATCTGACCGATCTCCTTGGTCTGGTCTCGCTTGATGTTCTGCGCGAGCTGCTTGAGTTCGGGATGCTCGGCTTTCGTAAGCGCAAGATCGGCCATGCTGACCGCGTCCTCATGGTGCGGGATCATCTGCTCGATGAAATGTTTGTCCAGATTGCCGGCCATCATGCCAGTTCGCGCAACACCGGAAGTCCCGGATGGGGTCGGATACCGGCTCATCATTCCCCATCCGCCCATCATAGAACCAAGGGGTTGGAGTAATAATGCGACAAAGAATCCGACAACCAGACCGACGAGTCCCGCGATCCATAATGCACCTCCCCCGTATTTTTCATTCTTCTTCGAGAACATAAGGTATTGGTTAAAACGATCATTAAGAAGCCGGCCGTGTCTTCATCCCCGACGACATCAATGTTGAAATCCAGACATAAACAAGCACTGCCTGCGTCCAGAACATGACGACATTGCTGCCTTTCGTACCCGGTCCGGTCCATCCGGCGGCCAGGTAGAAATTGGCGTTCATGAGCATGCCGCCCAGGAGCGCACCGGCGGAGACCATGAGCGCCAGCCGACGTTGCTTTTCATTTTTCGTCCAAAGCACGATCCCGACGGCAATGATGAGCGAGAAAGCGATCAGCAGCTGACCCCACTCGACGGCGTAGGCGAAAAGCGTCGCGTGCTTCACGGCAAAACCCTCGAGAAAACTTTTGTACCAGGAAAACGGGTTCTTGCTGGCAAAATAACCGAGCGTCTTGCCGATGCCCGCCACGAAATCAGGGCTTGATGCCTTTTCCCAGCCTGCCGACCACCACTCGTATGCGAGCACGGCCTGTACCGCCGAAAGGCCGAGCAGTCCGAGTTTCTCCGATGAAAGGCGTTCGCCCGGCGAACGCATGCCGAGCATGGCATGGAGAGGACATTTACCGGCCGCGCACTCCCATAAGGAATAAAGTCCGAAAACCAGCGCGGCGAACCGAGCCAGCGGGTGCGCGAACAATACGGCGGCGGCGAAGAGCGCAAAGATACCTATGAACAAACGAACCACACGCTCGAACGAATTGAGATTCTTTTGCATAGGATAGATAATAATTTAAGTATACCATAAAAACCTCATACGATAGCGGCGTTGCTGCCGCATATTCGCATTCGATCCGTACTATGGATGAACCGACACCCTCGCTCCATCCCCGCCACGGCTGGGGGCGGGAATGGAGCGCGGCAACGCCTACGCACTGACCTTGGCGAAGGCAATGAACATGAACGTGAACGCCGCCGTCATGAGAATCGGCGCGATATCCGACAGGAAATCGCGTTTGTGCGGCTTGAACCGCTTGAGCAGCAGCGAATTTGATATCACCGACACGGAGCTGAATACCATGGCCAGACCGGCCAGTT
Source organism: uncultured Gammaproteobacteria bacterium (assembly GCA_964407925.1). GTDB lineage: Bacteria > Patescibacteriota > Patescibacteriia > SG8-24 > SG8-24 > CAYOXM01. Next base: position 37,453 of record CAYOXM010000009.1, on the reverse strand, counting down.
CCGGACGGAGTATGATGCCCCAGACAGCGAAGAGTCGCGCCGCAACGGGGATGCCGATGACATTGTAGAAGAGCGCGAAGAACAAATTCTGCCGCACCTTCCGCATCGTCGACTTGCTTAATCGGATAGCGCCGATCACGTCGCGCAGGTCGCTCTTGATGATGACGATGCCACCGGTCTCCATGGCCACGTCCGTGCCGCTGCCCATGGCGATGCCCACGTCGGCCTGCGCCAGCGCCGGGCTGTCATTGACGCCGTCGCCGACCATGGCGACCTTTATGCCCTGCTCCTGGAGCTTGCGAACCTCATGAGCCTTGTCCTGAGGCAGGACCTCAGCGAGCACGTTGGTGATGCCGATCTGTTTGGCGATAGCATTCGCCGTCCGCTGGTTGTCGCCGGTGATCATATAGACGGCAATCCCCATCTTCTGAAGCTGTTGCACTGCTTCGAGCGAGGTTTCCTTCAGCGTATCGGCCGCGGCGATGATGCCGATGATCCGATCCTTTGACGCGAGAAGCATCGCCGTCTTTCCCGCCTCCTCAAGGCGCTGGAGCTTCCTCTCCACTTTCGTCGCGTCAAGCCCCAGCTGGGCCATGAGCTTACGGTTACCCAAGTGGTATTCCTGGCCGCTGATAGCGCCGGCGACGCCGTGGCCGGGAATGGCACGAAAGCCCACGACCTCGGCGAGTGGCGCGGATTCCTGCACGGCATATTCGTAGATACTTTCCGCGAGCGGATGCTCTGACGACCTTTCGAGACTTCCGGCGATGCCGAGGATATCTTCCTCGTCCAGTTCGGAGAGCGAGACGACATCGGTCACTTCCGGTTTCCCTTTAGTGAGAGTGCCCGTCTTATCGAAGACGACAGCCTTCACTTTCGACGTCGCTTCGAGCGGCTCGCCGCCCTTGATGAGAATGCCGTGCTCGGCGCCTTTTCCCGTGCCGACCATCACCGCCGTTGGCGTCCCGAGCCCGAGCGCGCAGGGACAGGCAATGACGATGACCGACACGAAGGCCAGGAGTGCGTAGGTGAGGGGCGCGCCGAGGATGAAGTACCAGATGACGAACGTGAGGGCGGCGATGGCTATTACCGCCGGAACGAACCATGAAGAGATGCGGTCGGCGACCGCCTGGATAGGTGCTTTCGATCCTTGCGCATCCTCGATCAGCCGGATGATCTGCGCGAGCGCGGTTTCCGAGCCGACCTTCGTCGCCCGGAACTCGAAGCCGCCATTCTTGTTGATGGTCGATCCGATTACCATGTCGCCTTCTTTCTTTTCGACAGGGATGCTTTCTCCGGTGAGCATGGACTCGTCCACCGAGGAAAATCCCTTTGTCACCACGCCGTCGACCGGGATCTTCTCTCCGGGTCGCACGAGGACCACGTCGTTCTCGACCACCTTGTCGACCGGGATGTCCGCGGTCGCACCGCCGCGGATGACACGGGCTGTCTTGGCCTGGAGGCTCATAAGCTTCTCGATAGCCGCGCTCGTCCTGCCCTTGGCCTTCGATTCCAGCCACTTACCCATGAGCACGAAGGTGATGAGGAACGCGCCGACCTCGAAGTAGAGATCGGGGATCTTCGCGCCCATCGGCGCCCAGACCGTCCTCGCGCTCGCAACGTACCGGACGAACTCATAGAGGCTATAAAAGAAGGCAGTGCTCGTGCCGATGGCGATGAGACTGTCCATGTTGAACGTCCGCATCTTCATGCTCGACCACATCCCCTTGTAGAAGCCCGCACCGAGGATGAATTGGACGGGCAGTGCCAGCAGGAACGCGATGAAGCCCATCCTTGGCAGGATCGCCTCGCGGAAAGGCATCCAGCCGAAGAAGTCGAGCAGCATGAAATATGCGAGCGGAATGCTGAAGACGAGACCGGTCAGGAACCGGCGCTTGTAGGATCTGATCTCCTCAGCGCGCTTCTTTCGCTCGAACTCGCGATCCTTTTGGTCCGCGACCTCTGCGCGGTAGCCCGCGGCTTTCACCGCCGCTTTGATTTTGTCCTCGCTGGCTGTGCCACCTGCGAAGATGACACGAGCCTTCTCCGCACCGAAATTGACGTTGACCTCCTTCACGCCCGGCACTTTCTTCACCTTGCGCTCGATGAGTCCGGCGCAGCTCGCGCAGTGCATGCCGAAGATGTTGAAGGTGACGCGGCATTCCTCGGAGTGAATCGGCGGCGAACCGGCAGCGACCGGAATGGACGGCATCGCCGTCGGCCGGACTTCTGGCTCAAGGGAGACCGCCTTATCAAGGATCGTGCCGGCGTTCAGGGTCTTTTGAAGGAACCTAGCCAGCTCCTCGGCCTCGCGGACACCTTCCGGAACTTCGATGACGTTGGATTTTGTGACACGCACCCGCCCGATAAACTGCGGCCTGCCGTCCTGGCCGGTCTGCAGGGTTCCCTCGGCATCGATGTCGGTCGTGCTCCGCAGAGCGATGCCGCCGGTGTCGGAAGAAAGAGGCGGTTCCGTGCTCGCGCGTGGGGCAATAATATCCGGTGAGGTCATAGTGTGATGCGGTAATCGCCGAGCCCTTCAATCTCCCTTGCAAAAAGGGATGTTCCGACGGACTCGTCGTGCTCGATGGTGGCTTCGCCTTTGGCGACATCGACCGAGCAAGATTTAACACCCGCGATCTCCATGCAGACGTCTTCGATGAGCGCCTTGCAGGACGCGCAATGCATGCCGGTGATAGTGAGTTTGGTCGTGGTCATATTTTCAACGATTAAGGAATGACGTTGATCGTGCCTCGGAACATGCCCATGGAGCAGCTGAACGAGTACGCGCCCGGTTTCTTCGGCGTGAACTCGACGACGTTGGCGCCTTGTTTCAGCTGGATGCCGATACCGAGCTTCGGTGACTGGAGGTATGAGATGCAGCCGGAGACATTGACGCCGTCAATCTCCCACCGCACGGGAACGCCCGCCTTCACGGTAAGGATGTCCGGGTCATAGGCCGAACCAGGACCGCCGACGGCCATCTTGATCACTTGCTGTCCACCCTTGACATCCGGCGCGGCGACATTCGCCTTCTCTTCTGCAGCGACAGCGTCCGCACTCGGGCGCAGGTTCGGCAAAGCGAGTGGATAACCCGCTACCGTGAAACCATTCTGAATGTTCCACAGACCAAGTACGATAACGAGAGCTCCGGATAGCTGGAGGAAGAATTTTCCCGCCTTCCCTTTGAGCGAGCTCGATGCCCACCCCAGCGCGAGGAGCGCAGGAGCGGTTCCGAGAGCGAAGGCTCCGAGGATCAAGCCACCCTTCAGGAAACTTCCAGTCGTGAGCGCGTAGAGTTGAAGGGATTGAGTGAACCCGCATGGCAGAAAGAACGTTCCGGCGCCGAGCAGGAACGGCATGACCGGGTGTTCCTTCCCCTCTGCATCCATGATCCGATGGCTCAAGGATTTCGGCATGCGAGGCATGATCGACTTGAGCCAGGCGGGCGCGATCTTCAGCATGTCGAGCCCCATGACGAGCATGAACGCCGCCGCAGTGACAATGAGAGCGCCAGTGACGAGCGGCGACGGCGTGAATGCCGTACCGACTGCGCCAATGACGCCGCCGAGGATGCCGTAGGAGAGCGTACGACCCGCAACGAACATGAACACCGGCCGCATGCGGCCAGCCGCCGACAGGGCGCCGTAGCGTTCCCGAAATTTTGCCGCTGAAGAGAGCAGGAGCCCACCCGAAACAGCGATGCACGATGAGGATCCTGCGACGAGGCCGAGCACGAGCGCGGCCGCGACGCTCATCGAACCGGCGACATTGAATTGCTGCTTGAAGAGACCGAGCCTCGAGAGCAGGGAGCCGAGCAGCAGAACAAGCGCGAAGAGTCCGACAAGTCTCATCAACGACGGTCTCTCGCTTCGCGTTGGCGGGTCGCCTGCGGTGATGTCCCGCACCGAATACTCATGACCCTTGAGCGCGCCGCGAAGACCATCTATGTCCGGCTCGCATCCGCCATCGCAGACGATCTTCACGATGCCCATGGTGGCATCGGCTTCCACGCGATGAACGCCACGGACCCTTTTGAACTTCCGCTCGATAGTGATCTCACAGCTACGGCAGGTCATGCCGTCGACGTAGACGTGGTGGGTTTTATCGGTCGTTTTCGTGACGATCGGCTGTTCATTCTCGATCTTTATTTCGAAGCCGGCTTTCTGGAATGCAGCAACAATCGAGGGGATCGCATCCACCTTCAGGACGTCGATCTCCGCCCTCCCCTTCCATGTGTCGACAGCCGTCACGCCTTCGATGCTTGCCGCAGCATTTTCGAACGATCTCGCATTCTCCTTTGTCAAGTTCGGTACGCATAGTCTGATGTGCATAGAGTCGATTTAATAGAATACAAAAACCAGGCGTCTGTTGCGTACTGAAATACGCGCGTACTTCAGTACGCTGACGCCTGGTTTAGTTCCGCAGAACGACGGTCGCGAGCCGCTGACGCAGCAGCAACCTTCCTATGACATCACTAAATCGTCGTGCCCTGTCCTGGTTAATCGGGTACAAGCTCTGTCCCGCTAAAAATAGAAGTATGGCGACTACGGTGAGTGCCGGCGTCACCGGAGAGGCTGGAAATTCGGTCGATGCGGCCGAAAGACAATGACCGACGCAATCCATGTCCTGCATGCCGTTATTTCCCGATGTCGGACACGAAGCAAACACGCAGGAGAATCCCGTCTCCATCGACCCATGCGCCGAATCTCCAAAACCCGCGCCCATGGCCGCATGCAGCGCGCCAAAGGCGAGGATCGAGGTCATGATGAGGGTGGAGATGAGACGCTTCATGGGCATAGCGATATTTGTTGATACCTTAACATGCCGTAATGTCCATTGCAAGAGGAAAAAGCCCAGCCTTCAACTGCCCGGTCGGCAATTCCGCAGTCACCCGAGGAGAGATGATGAGAAGCGACGGCCGATGATCCTTGGGAATTTCATGAAGTGTGATAATGGCGACTTATCAACGAATTAATAGCCATGACGCACCGCCATCCTCGCTCTTATAAAGAGCGTTCGTGTGCGTCAACGCATAAACCCGTCCAATACGCTTCGGATCGAAGGCGTAAAAGAGCGCCATGCCGTCAAACGAACCGCTCATCGCCTGCCAAGTCGCACCGCCGTCAAGGCTATAGGCGCGGCCGATCATTTCAGACGAGGTTAGCAGATGCTGCGGGTCATTCGGATCCACTGCAACGGTCGACACCGCGCCTCCTCCCAACGATCCCGAGAGAGGTGACCAATCGACACCCTGGTTCTTGCTAACGAGAATGCCCTGACCTTGCGGGGTCGCGGCGTACACGACGTTCTCATCCTTGGGATCGGCCGCCAGGCTGACGACGACGAATCCCGTCGGAAACACTTTCCAGGTACGGCCGCCGTCGAGGCTTCTTTGCAAGTCGCCTCTATACCAGCCGTAGACGATGTCCGGGTTCGCCGGACTGACCGCCATTGCGTGGAAGTCGACCGGACCGTTCATGCCGTCCGAAACCTTCTGCCATGTCGCGCCGCCGTCCTCAGACTTCTGAAACCCGATGTTCCCTCCGGAGCTCGGATGGCCACTGCTGTAGAACAAGCCGGATTCCGTCGGATGGGGCGAAAACCCCATGTAATCATCCTGCGAACGCCCAATTCGGAAGAGATCCTTCTCATCCCGCAGAACGAGGAGCCCATGATGTGTCGCGATGTAGAGCTTATCACCGTCGTCGCGATCGACCGCGAGGCCGTGTCCGTGCGTGATATTCGTTTCGGGAATTAGATCGGAACCAGTGACTTTCGAATTCGAAGGTGTCGGCTCACTCGGCAACCCTCGAATTCTTAATGCGATGACAAGAACTGCGGCGAGTACTGTCAGCGCTGCGAGCATGAGACGTTTTGACGCCGGAGACCGTCCGGTTCGGATCATAGATGTATGTTTTATTGAATCATTATTTACCATCCGATCGTCTAGACTGACGCCTCCGATTCGGCTGACGCCTTCCTACCGAACCGGTAGAACAGCGCCGGCGTCAGGAACAACGATATGAAGGTCGATGAGACGAGACCGCCGAAGATCACCACGGCAAGCGGGTGGAGCATCTCCTTGCCGGGCGCGTCCCCCGCGAACAGCAATGGTATGAGCGCGAGCGACGCCGTGAGCGCGGTCATGAGCACGGGCACGACACGGTCGAGCGTGGCCTCACGCACGGTCTCGGGAGAGAACGGCATTCCTTCCTTTCGGACGAGGTTCAGGGAATGGCTGATGAGCATGATGCCGTTGCGGGAAACGATGCCGGCCAGGGAGATGAAGCCGATGAGGTGCGCCAAGCTGAGGACGCCGCCGGTGATCCAGATACCAACCATGCCGCCGATGAACGCCGTCGGGATGTTCGCCATGATCTGCAGGACGATCGGCGTCGACTTGAACGCGTGATACAAGACCCCGAAGATCATGACGAGGCCGAGAAGGAACATCATCGCTAGGCGCCGGCTGTTCTCTTTCTGGCTCTTGTACGTACCCTCGAAGGACAGCGAGACGCCGGTCGGCAGCTTTCGCATTTCCATGGACTCCCTCGCCTTTTCGACGGCACCGACGATATCGCTACCTTGGTAATTCGCGCTCACGACGAGCACGCGTTTGCCGCCGTCGTGACTCAGGCGGTTCCTGCCGGATTCGAGTCGGATGTCAGTCGCGTTTCCCATAGCTTCGACACCCTCGAACGACAGCGCGAGGTCGCGCAGCGCCGACGCATTACCGCGTGAGGTCAGGTCGTACCGGGCCACGACGTCCACGCGAGCGGCGCCGATCTGCACCTGGCCAACCTTGCTACCCAGAAGCCCTGATTCGAGTTCCTCGGCCACTTCGCCGTCCGAGACGCCGAACTCGGCAAGACGCGTCCGGTTCGGATAGATACGGAATTCGGGAATGAGCACTTCGCGCTGAACCTGCGCGTTCTTCACGCCGGTCTGGCTCGCGAGTGCATCGCGGACTTCCGAAGCCGTCTGACGCAAGGCGATCAGATCATCACCGAAGACTTTGACGACAATGGGCGCGCGCACGCCGGAAAGCAATTCTTCCAGCTTATGCGTGATCGGCTGACCGAGGCTGAAGTCGCCCCCATCAAAGCCATCAAGCGTCGTCTGGATCTCACGGAAGAGGCGCGCCCGTTCGCGCTCGAGACCCGGCTCGAAGGCGACCTGGATCTCGCTGGTGTTGGCGCCGCTGTCGTGCGGATCGGCTCCCGCACGGCCGGTCGAATGGCTGACGCGCCTGATGCCGGAGATCTTCCGGAGCGCATCCTCGACACGCGAGGCGAACTCGTTGGAGGTCACGAGGTCCGTACCGACAGGCATGACGACGTTGATCGTCACCGCCCCCTCGTTGAACGGCGGAATGCCTTCCTTTCCTGCTTTGGCATAAAGACCTCCGGCGACGATGATCGTCAAGAGCGCGGCAGTAAGAACCTTTTTCGGATTCGTGATGCTCCAAGTGATGCCGGGAGTCAGCCGCGCTTTAAGCCAGCGAACGAAACGCGTTTCGCCTTCGTGCCCTTTCGACCGCGTCGACGCCAGCAGAAAGGTGCAGAGCGCCGGCGTGAGCGTCAGCGAGACCGCGAGCGACGCGATGAGCGATACGAGATAAGCAAGGCCGAGCGGAGCGAGAAGGCGTCCCTCGACGCCGGGAATGAAGAAGACTGGGAGAAAGACTATGGCGACGAGGATGGTGGCGTAGACGATGGAATTCCGCACTTCGCTCGACGCCTTGAAGACGACGGTTTCGACCGGTTCCTTCATCCCCGAGCGCCGCCATTCGTTGAGGCGGCGAAAGACGTTCTCGACGTCGACGATGGCGTCATCGACCAGCTCGCCGATCGCGACGGCCAAGCCGCCGAGCGTCATGACGTTCACGGAGAAACCGAAGGCGCGGAAAACGATGGCGGTCACGAGGATGCTCATGGGGATCGCCGTGAGCGTGATCGCCGTCGTCCGCACGTTCATGAGGAACAGGATGAGGATGACGATGACGAGCAGGGTCCCGTCGCGCAGCGCCTCGATGACGTTCTCGAGCCCGGCATGGATGAACCATTCCTGGCGGAAAAGATCGTTCTTGAGTTCGACACCGCGCGGCAAGCTTGCGTGCAGCGATTCAAGCGCTTCATCGACGGCCTCCGTGACCTTGAGCGTTTCCGCCTCCGGCTGCTTGACGACGCGAAGAATGACCCCGCGCTTACCGTCGATGGTCGCGCTTCCGCGCACCGGACTCGCGCCCTCGACCAGTTCGGCAACATCGGCAAGACGCACGGGGCGCCCATCGAATGTGCCGATGCCCACGTCTTTGAGTTCGTCGATGCCGGATGGGGCGACGAGTATCCTGATCGGATATTCTTTTTGGTCTTGCACGAGAATGCCGCCGCCCTTGTTGCGCAAGGACCCCTCCACCTGCGCAACGACGTCCGCCGTCGTCAGGCCATACCGGCGAAGACGCTCGGCGTTCACGTTGATCTGCCATTCGCGGACATCACCGCCCATGACGACGACATCTGAGACGCCGGGAACCCGAAGAAGCGCCGGCCTGATCGTCCAGTCGGCAAGCGTACGCAGCTCCATGCCGCTGACGCCGTCGGGCGCAGTGAGGCCCGCCCACATTATTTCGCCCATGACCGACGCGACCGGTCCGAGCACGGGTCTCACGCCCTCCGGCAGGCTCAATTGCGCAAGCCGTTCCTGAATGATCTGGCGGTTCCTATAGACATCGGAGCCCCAGGTGAATTCGGCCTGGACGATGGCAAGCCCGAATGATGCGGTGCCTCGCACGCGTTCAACGCCAGGCGCTCCCGCGACCGCCGCTTCGATCGGCACAAGGATTAATCGCTCTATCTCTTCAGGCGCGAGCCCTTCGCCCTCTGCAAACACGGCGACCGTCGGCTTGTTCACGTCAGGCAGGACGTCGACCTTCATCGTCGAGAGGCTCCATACGCCGAAGACGGCGATGGCAGCGCTCAAGATGACGGTGGCGACCCGATGGCGGATCGCCCACATGATGATCTTGTTCAACATATGGCCGGGGCTTATTCGTCGTGCGAGTGCCCGTGGCCATCGCCCTGCGGTTCCGTACTCTCCTCTTGTTTGGCCGCTGATCCGCCCGCGCGCAAAACTGAGTCCCCGGTCTTGAGATCGGGCGTGGGGCGCATGACGTAACGGTCGCCGACCTGCAGGCCTTCTTCGACTTCAATGCGATCGCCGACCGCGCGGCCGACAATGACCGCTTGGGACCGGATGACGTCGTTTTCCATGACGAGCCAGACGTTCGAAGCGCCGTCTTCCGACCACCATACGGCCGCGAGCGGAACCAGAGTCTTGCCGCCATGATCCGCAGTTGTCATCACGCGCACGGACGAGTGAACCGGCCAGTCCACTTCATCGATGAGATCGGCGTCGGCGGCATACGCGCCGTTCGCGTCGAGGGCGAGGCCGATGCCGATCACTTTCGCTTTCCTTTTTTCCAGCGGGAAGCCGGGGCGTTCAATCACAAGTTCTTCGCCGACGTCCGGTCTTCGCGCATCGCTCGGTATCCTGAAGCGCACGAAACGACCCCTGGACGACGAACTGCTTACCGCCGCGACGGCGACGTCAGGGCTCACGTGATCGCCCAGGTTCTTGTAGATGGCCGATATGGATCCCGATTTGGACGCGACGATGTCTTGGCCGCCGAGACCGGCCGCGATCGCACGGTAGGCGGCTTCCGCCGCGTCGACTCCTGCCCGGGCCAAAGCGAGCTCTCTTTCCAGTTCGGCCGTCTTGGCGTCGAGTTCAGCTTTTCGTTCAGCGATAACCGCGCCGGTTTCCGTCACCGTCATCGTCCTCTTGTCCTCGACGCCGCCGGCCGCAAGGACCGCGTTCGCTGCCGCGGTCTTCGCGGAGACGATCTCCTTTTCGAGGAGGGCAAGTTCTTGGGCGGCGTCGTTCAGCGCCTGCTGGTCTTCCGCCAGATCCGACCGCAATTCACCGAGACGCTCCTCAGAGAGATCACCGGCGACGGAACTGGCAGAGAGAAGTTTTTGCGCCGCCTGAAGGTACTCGCGCCCCTCCTCCAGCGGGAGCGTCGACGGCGTCCGGAGCGCGGCGAGAAGCGACGTAAGCGCGCTCCTGTACGCAGTACGCGTCGCTTCGCTGTATACGCCGACCCCTGATTTGAACTGCATGTTGGCGACACTCTCAGCCGTCGACGGCGAAGAACCGCTTGTCGTCAGCTGGCCGGACAACCGGTACGCGGTCCTTTCAAGCGTCGATCTGAGCGTTTGACGCCTGGCGGGAAGCATCGCCTCAAGAGCAATGAGTTCTTTTTCCGCGCCAATGCTCGCTTGCTTCGTTTGCTCCGCCTCGTTCGAAGCGACGGCCAGCGACGCGTCGCGGGTCCGTTCCAGCGCCTCTCTTACCGCGAGAAGGCTCGTCTTCGATTCGGCAACCAGACGCTCGGTCGCTTCTGCCTGCGCTCGCGCCGTCACGAGCGCGCTTGCGCGCTCGCCGAGCGCGGCCGCAAGTTCCAGATTCGCCGGCGGCGCCGACAATCGTCCGAGCACCTCTCCCTGCGACACGCGCTGCCCCAGCCGGACGCGCCACTCGACGATCTGGCCCTCCCGAACCGGATGCACCTGCACATCCGACATTGAAAGCAGTTCCCCGTCCCATGAAGAGCCGGATGACTGGAGTGCCGACAGACTTGAGTCCGCGACCGTTTCTACGGCGATGCTTGCCGCAACGGCCTGCGCCGCCGCATCATGGGCTCCGCCTTCATCGTGGCCTGGTCCTGCGAGGACGGAATGTATGCCGAAGCCTGCAACAGCTACCAGCACGAGGATCGCAAGCGCGATAAGATGTTTATATTTCTGCATATGCGTTAATGCGTCGATCCGTCTGCCTCACCCACTTTCGTGACATCGACCGTGATCGGGAACGTCCTAACCGAGCCGTCGACGTTGAATTGGGCATAGAGGGTGTAGCGACCCTTGATCGGGAATGTGGCCACAAACTCTACATTGCCATCCATCGGTTTTGATTCAGTGACGGGGTGGACGTGATAGAAATCATCCGGGTCATTGTGGCGAAGCAGGACGACGTGCCCATAGGCACCGAGATATTTGCCGACATCGCCGACGGTCTTGCCGTTTTTGGTAATAACGAAGGTCAGGGGCACTTCAGCCTTTGTTTGCAGATCTTCGGCCTCCAAGGAGACCTGAACACCATCGGTTGTGGCGGACTGATCGCTATTCGGCGTTGGGAAGTTCTTCTGAGCTGTCTTGCTGCCGATCGTGACCGGCACGCGAAGCACCACAGGTTTCTCCTCGATCGGCTCGATGTCCACGTAGAGTTGGTAGTCGCCGACCTCCGGAACATCGGTCGACACAGACCACTTTCCGTCCTTGTATTCAGGATGCAGATGTTGATAGCCAGTCATGTCATCGCGGACCATGAGGAAATGCATTTTTTTCTCATGGGTTGTCTTGAGGTCATCGGCGCCGAAGGCGTGCCCATCGAGCCCGTACAGCTTGAAGCTAAATGTCACTTCTCCCGACCTGAACGAATTGCGATTATCGAGCGCGATGCGCGACCCGGCCGGTACGGCAAGGTGATCGCCTGCGGCTCCGTGATCATCCCCATCATCCGATGGCGCTGGTTGTTTCGCGTCTTCCGTTCCTTTGGCGGCACCGCGCTGCGCGGTCGGCGGCAATCCTGCGCTATCGGAAGGTGTGGTTGCCGACTGTTTGGCGCATCCGGCGCCGACGAGGACGAGAGCGAGCGAAGCAATAAGTAATTTGATCTTCATAAGGTGAAAAAAATATATAAAAACGACAATCCTTTACGGATCATCGTCAAATTAAAAACGTCAGTTTAACAGCGCAGTATCGTTGAAGACTCCAGCACCTGCGATAATGGGTCTGGGCTTTGGTTGGATATCGTTTCTGTTTCCTGAAACGTTATTTGTACCGTAACAACGGGATTGTTCGCAGCCAGCTGCGCGATCATTTTCCGTGCATCATGTGCCCGACTTACAGTGCTTTCGTTAATAACGCCGTTCGACTTTGCGGCTCCCTGACAATGTGTGTCCTGAAAGTGATTGTCCCCGGCAAGTGCCACGTCTCCCGCTGCCTCATGGGCATGGGCGGCGGTCACATCAAAGGGATGGCAAAAACTGATGCCGACGGTGACGAAAACCGCGACGATCAGGAGTTTGGGAAGATGGTGCAACGGCTTGTGCATGGACACATGATACACGAAAAACGATGAAACATGTCAAATTTGAATTGACGGAACTACCGCGACCCAATAATTTGATAAAGGTTGTTACCAATATTGCCATCCAAAGACGCGTTTTTGCTGCGGTTCTGACATATTCCATCGGGAGCCTAGCAAGTGCCACTTTATGAACCGACCTCATGGCCTTAGGAAAGCTAAAAAAACGAAGTCTGGGATCCAGCCAAAGCACCCCAAGAGCTACTTGGCCAATTTGGCGACCATGAAACTCTTGGTCACCGAGCCGGAATTCCAAGCGGTCGTGGCCGAAACCCGACGAAAACTCGGTATCCCTGAGGGCGGCCTGAAGACCAACGACGCCATACGAATCTGGAATGAGGCCTACCTTGTAGACTGCGACAAGATCATGGAGGACAAGGAGTATCGTGAACGTGGTCGAGCTCTTACGACCGAATACCGGGCAGGCAAGCTCGACTACGAGGGATACAACCGCCGTATGGACGCGCATAACGAGGAGATCCCGGTGAACTACCGTCGCGCTCAGGAACGACGCATTACGCAGCAGTTCAACCTGCCGGAACATTTCCGGGAGCACGTGGGCATCTACATCCTCCGTGGCGATATCACCGCCCCGTATCATAACTTCGTGCTCGGTCCGTGGGGAGAGCTGCGATGGGATGAAAAGTTCAGCACGGTCCGGCATATCCCCGTCACCTATTACACGACCCCTACGCAGGAAGACATCCGACTGGCCAAAAGGGAGGTCGCGGTCTTCGCCAAAATGCGCGGGCTGCCACGCTATGGCACCATGAAGAACGTGGAGCGCGACCTCAAGATTGAGGAATGGTACCAGAATCCGGAGCGCCTTGATTCTGTCGAGCAAAAAACATACGAGACCACTACTGCCGAAATAGCGCAGGAGCATCTCGGGTCGGCCAAGAAGGCACCCAAGGTAAGACACATCGTTCGCGAGATCAAGAGGGCACGAAAAAAGCGGTTCCTGGCACGTGGGAAAAAGTAGAACGATTTTTCCCACAGATACTGAAGCGCGGTTGATAGGGTCACGATATAAATCATCGTGACCCATTTTCATATGTCCGATCTCCAATGGAGGACGGAGCAAAGGAAAGTAGAGGCGCTGCTCCCCTGGTCGGGAAATCCACGGAAGCTCACCGACGAGCAGGCGGAGCAGCTCAAGCGTTCTTTAGAAAAATTTAACCTCGTAGAGATCCCGGCGATCGATACGGATGACCGGCTGATTGCCGGTCATCAGAGGGTCAAAATCCTCCTCGCGCTCGGACGTGGCGACGAGGAGATCGATGTACGCGTACCAAACCGCAAGCTCACGACGGAGGAGTTCGAGGAATACAACGTCCGCAGCAACCTTACGACCGGAGAATGGGACTTCGATAAGCTCGGAGAACTGGACGAGGCCTTCCTCACGGACATCGGCTTCGATTCCACGGAGCTTGACCGTATCTTCGGCGAAGAAGACACGCCGGAGGTATTCGATCTCCAAAAGGAGCTCGCCAAACTCGATATCAAGGATATTGAGATCAAGAAGGGCGACGTCTGGGCGTTCGGCGAGAGCCGGATGATGTGCGGCGACTCCACCATCGAGGCCGACTTCACGCGGCTCATGGACGGCCACAGGGCCGATATGTGCTTCACCGATCCCCCGTACATCCTGGACTACCTCAAGGGCAAGACGCGTCACGGCGACGCCACGACGGGGTTCGGCTATAAGCGCGACCGCCGCTACCTTGAGACCGAATCACTCCCGGACAACTTCACCGAGCTGTGGATGACGAACGTCGCGGGGGCAGCCAAGCCCGACTTCTCCATCATCGTCTACGAGAACTGGAAAAATATCCGGACCATCTGGGACGAGATGGAGAAACGCTGGAAGGTGAAGAACATGATCGTCTGGCACCTCGAGAACCGGCATCAAGGGTTCTCGTCGAAGTACCGCTTCTTCAACAAGCATGACATCGCGATGGTTGGTGCGTCAGGCGACGTGCCGTACAACCACGAAGAGGAGGAGGCTCCACTCCAAGAAGAATACGAGACTGCGCTCTACGCCATCAGCGGCAAGCCAAACTGGGAGAAATACGAGAAGGGCAAGAAGAATTGCCCGACCGACTTCATCGAGTTTCGTGCGTCCGACGAGAAGCACTCGGGGCAAGGCGTCGTATTCGGCACGAAGCCGACCGAGATCCTCATCCCCTACATCAAGATACTCACCAAGCGCGGCGACCTCATCATTGAACCGTTCGGGGGTAGCGGTAGTACGCTCATGGCCGCCACCAAGATGAAACGTCGGTGCTACCTCATGGAGAAATCCCCCGTGTACGCCGAGGTCATCCGCAAGCGCTGGGAAAAAATGACCGGCCTCAAGGCCGAACGTATCTATGCCGCCTAAGAAACGTGGAGCCGTAGAAATCCGGCAGGAGAAACAAAAGGAAGTGCTCATTGAAGAGCTCCATAAGCGCCCCATCGTACAAAGCGCGTGCCAAAAGGTCGGCGTCGGCCGCGCTTCGTACTATCGCTGGCGCAAGGAGGACGCGGCCTTCGCGCAGGCGGTCGACGAGGCGATGGAGACCGGGATCGGGATTGTGAACGACGTTGCCGAGACGCAGCTCATGACCGCGATCCGCGAGGGAAACATGACCGCCGTCGTCTTCTGGCTCAAACACCACCACCGCTCCTATACCACCCGCGTCGAAGTGGATGCACGGGTCAGGTCGAGCACCGGAGAACTCACTCCTGAACAGGAGGAAACCGTAAGAAAGGCGCTGAAGCTCGCCGCACTTCATCAACCTAACATTGACGACCATGGAAACGAACAACCCCACACCCAGGACTGAAACCCCGCCGCCGCTCATCGAACGGATGATTCGTGACCGAAAACTGCGCACCGAGGTCACCCGCGCCAGCCACTACTGGTTCTTTCACACGTACTTCTCTGAATACGTGAAGTATCCGACAGCCCCGTTCCAACGCGAAATGTTCCAACTCACAGAGAGCGAATCCACACCTCTTTCCGTCATCACGGCATTTCGCGGCTCTGCCAAGTCGACCATCATGACACTCTCGTACCCGATCTGGGCCATCCTCGGCAAACAACGAAAGAAATACGTCGTGATCATCAGCCAGACCCAGCAGCAGGCCAAGCTCCATCTCACGAACTTGAAGCGAGAGATGGAGGCGAACGAACTTCTGCGTTCAGACCTCGGACCGTTCGAGGAGAGGGACGAAGAGTGGAGTTCCGGATCGCTGGTGCTGCCGATGTATGGCGCACGCATCACTGCCATATCGACCGAACAGAGCATCCGTGGCCTGCGCCATGGCTCGTACCGTCCCGATCTCATCATCTGCGACGACGTCGAAGACCTCGCATCAACGAGGACGAAGGAGGGGCGTAACAGGACGTATCAGTGGCTCACAGGTGACGTCGTTCCGGCGGGTGACCGGGGAACGAAGGTCATCGTCATCGGGAACCTTCTTCATGAGGACTCGCTTCTCATGCGACTGCATGAGGACATCGAAAACAAGCGGCTCGACGGCGTAAGCCGCGCCTATCCCCTGCTCGACGAGAAGGGAAAGCCTCTTTGGTCTGGAAAATTTACCTCCGAGGCCGACGTAAGCGCTCTCAAACGCACGGTTGGCGACGAATCCGCATGGCACCGCGAATTCCTTCTGACCATCATCTCCGACGCCGAACGAGTCATCCATCCGGAGTGGATCGCGTACTACGACACCCTCCCGCAGAAGGGCGTCGAAAGCTACCGCTATCGTGCAACCGGCATTGATCTCGCGATCTCTGAAAGGGACACCGCGGACTTCACCGCCATGGTCTCGGGACAGATCCACGGTCGTCAGAGCGGACTTCGCATCTATATCCTCCCGAATCCCGTCAACAAACGGATGGATTTCCCAAAGACGGTATCGACCGCGCAAGACATCTCACGCGCTGTTGGAGACGGCTCACCGACCAAACTGTACATCGAAGAGGTCGGGTATCAGACCGCGCTCATCCAAGCCCTCTCGCGGAACGGCATCCCGTCCGAAGGCGCGAAGGTACACGGACAGGACAAGCGGGCTCGCCTGTCACTCACGACGCACCTCATCCAGCAAGGGAGGGTCCTGTTCCCGCGCAAAGGTGCCGAGGAACTGATCGCGCAGCTCGTCGGCTTCGGTGTCGAGAAGCACGACGATCTTGCTGACGCATTCGCTATTCTGATTCTCAAGGCGATGGAGCAGGACAAGCCGTTGCCGATGATCATCGGACTCGGACGTCCTCGTGATCCTTTGCTGGATAACTACGGGTGGAGGACGATACGGTCGTTTAATGAATTGCGAGGTGGGTTCCGTTGATCCCTTGTGGCGGCACTTTATTTCGCCAGCTCTTTTACCCTCTTACGAGCGTCCCACTCGCGCGCAACATCATCCGCGACTATGAAGCTTATGAACGGCACGCATTCATAGAACAGCGTGAAGCATACGCTGTCCGCTGTTCCCGGGACTGTGCCAAAACCCACGGAGAACGTGGGGCTCATCTCGAACTTGAGCGTTTTGAGGTTTTCCAACTGCCGCTCAACACGCGCTGCGTCCAACATGAAGTGACGAATCGTCATCCCTTCGGGAAGGATACTGCCGTTGCGGCGGTAATACGTACCCTTCACGATCTTGTCGAGAACGCGGTGATAACGACGCCAGTCCTCGTCCGTGAGGGAAAATTTCGTCTTCCGCTGGCCGGTATAAAGTCCGGACGGAGTGACGATGTCTACGAGCTTGAGCTTGGCGAGATGTCCGTGCAGAAACGGCTGACCTGCCACGACCTGCTCTTCGCGCACCATCGACCGCTTGATCTTGTCCATGAATATGTCAGATGCGAGCGGTGACTCGTCGAGCGCGGCCGTCGCGAGGAAAAGACGGAACCACTCCTCGTCCTTCGAGAGACCGTTGTTGCAGGGCTGGCACGCGGGAACGGTGAACAGGACGGACCTGTCAGCTCCTTGTGGGTACAAGCCTTGCGGCGGTACGTGGTCGACCGTCGTTGCTTCTGCCACGCGGCACAAGACGCATATTTTCTGCATCACTTCAGACATATAGCGCCAGTACGTTATCATAGGGCTCTTTTAAGAGGAACCTAGACTGTTCCGGACGTTCCCGGCATCCATGTCCTACATGCCCCGAATAAGGGGCTATAGGGGCATACCCATATGGAGCCATCAAACACCGTCCCAGTCAGGTACTGCCTGTATGCTCGAAAATCGAGCGAGCAGGATGAACGCCAAGCGCTATCGATCGATGCACAAATCAAGGAACTTCTGGAGCTCGCCGAGCGCGAGAAGCTCGAGGTCGTCGCCACGCGGCGCGAGAGCCATTCCGCAAAGGCGTCAGGAGAGCGTCCGGAATACAACCGCCTACTGACCGACGTCAGGAGCGGCGCATTCAACGCCATCCTGACGTGGGCACCAGATCGGCTCAGCCGTAACGGCGGCGACCTCGGCACGCTCGTCGATCTCATGGATCAAGGAAGGCTACTGGAAATCAGGACGTTCGGACAGCGGTTCACGAACTCGCCGAGCGAGAAGTTCTTGCTCATGATCCTGTGTAGCCAAGCGAAGCTCGAAAACGATAATAAGGGGGTCAACGTAAAAAGAGGGATGCGAGCGAAGGCACAGATGGGATGGAGGCCTAACAAGGCACCGCTCGGATATCTGAACACCAAGACCGGCGTCCTGGGTGCGCAGACAGTCATCCTTGACTCCAAACGTGCTCCGATCATCAAAGAGATGTTCGAGAGGGTCGCTAACCTCGGACACAGCGGTAGAAAAATCAAACACTGGCTCGATGAGAGTGGCTTCACCACCCAGACTGGCAAGCCGGTGATGCTAAGTAGCGTCTACCTCATGCTTCGGAACCCCTACTACTGTGGCAAGTTCGAATATCCTCGCGGTGGCGGCAACTGGTTCAAGGTCGCCCATTCGTCAATCGTGGGCGAGGATCTCTACGAACAGGTACAGAAGCAGCTGACGCTGGAGAAAAATAAACCATCGTGGGGATCAAAAGAATTCGCCTTCACCCGCCTGATGAAGTGCGGTACCTGCGGATCCGGTATCACGGCTCAGGACAAATTCCAGACGCTTCGTGACGGTACGCGCCAACGCTACGTCTATTACCACTGTTCGGGAACATCGCGAGGTGAATGTAAAGAGCCGTATATTCGCGAGGAACAGCTAATCGAGCAGCTTGTCGCCATCCTTGGTGATCTGGACATCGACCGCACACAGACAAAGAGAAGGTTCGACGCAGAAATCGGGCGCTACCAAAAATTGATGGAGGACGTTATGGGAAAAAGTGGGGCGGCGATGCCTATCCCTCGGCTAGATCACAAGAGCTACCTCCGGCACGTCCTGACGACCGGAACAAAAGAAGAGAAGCGCGAACTTCTCTCTTGTCTAAAGAGTAAAATAATTTTATCGAACCGATCGATCTCCATCGGCATCACTACAGAGTAAGAAGTAACTTTCTTAATCTCCGAGCGCTTTTGAGCTGATCCCAAAAACCCGACGCAACAGCGACAATGCCCGCCAGATAGTCACGGAGCTCACTACAAGCGTAAAAAGCGTTGCATAAAATGACCAGCGGGGCTGAGTGGACGGATCCGTGTATGTGTAGAGGGCGAGCATCGTGATTGTCCCAAGGAACAACCAGAAGGATGAATTTAAATACGAATCAAACACCTGGGGAAAATACTGACTCTGCCGCAGTGCATCGATCCTCTTGCCGGAGTCGATTGTAAATATGATGGCTGCCGCCGCAATAATGAAGCCTAGGAGGCTCGCGTATATGGAGGCGAGATTAAGGAAAAGGGCACCGTAGTCCCGTACAGAGGAAGTAAACTCAAAAAGGCGCGCTGTACCGGTAAATTTTAACGTCGCGAAAATTACCGCCGTGAAAAGGGCTGATTCGATGACGTCAAAATAAAGGAAATGCCTTCTCCGGAAGGCGAGAATCAATTTCATATGGCGAGCGTTGAGACGATTTCGTCGCGCTTGCTGCGATAAGCCTCATCGATTTTCTTGAACATGGCCGACGTCTCGACTTCGCGGTCGTTAGTTTCTTTGGCCACATGCACGGTGGACACAAGCTGCTCCTCGAGGAGATCGAATTCCTTCATCCTGCCGGTATCCACATCCCGTGCCGTGACACGCAGATGAGTGAAAAGATCCTCCCGTTCCTTTTCTGCGCTACCCATGGCCTTGCCGATGTTCTTCAGGCGGTCGATAATCGGCATATTTTTGCGCGATCGCTTTTTTGGACGCCAGATGAGCTCCACCTCCTCCGATTCACCGAACTTCTTAGCAGAAGCGATTGCTTCAAAAATGTCGCCATCGACCTCCTTGATCTGGTAAATCCGATCTACGGGCATCCTGAGGTGAAACGCACGGATTCCATTCGGATCCATTTGACGTATCCTGGTCTGAAAATCACGGTTTGTAACATACGGAAGATCAACATGGTGCAGCAGGCCGCTCGCCTTGTTCTCTATATAGGTTGCCAACGTCGCCGCACGTGGACCATGATGGTTGTACTCGATGGCGAGCACCTTGTCCGCGGGATACAGGATGAAGTGTGTGATTTCAACGATGCCGTCGTCGGGTCCGAGCTGCGCGATCGGATGAATCTCACCCGTTCCCTTTTTTTCCACGGAAGGGCGTGCACCTCTCCGTGCATATGCGATGCGCCCGTGAAGATTGCCCCCCTTCTTTTCACATGAAAAAAGTGCGATATCTTTTTCGTCTCGCACTAGATATCGCCCATCGTCGGTCATGGGTAGGGCAGCAATACTGTCCATTACCTGCTCCGCGCCGACCTCCGTTTCGGAGTCTCCGATTCCGTGGACGAACCTACAGCCGAAAAAGTGGATCTTCCTTAAGACCTCGGTCTGCTTGAGTTTGTTCGCCTTCGCTTTGGCCATATACGGACCACACCTTACTAGTTATCCACAGATAAAACAAGGCAAAGCAAAACACGCGTTTTGCGCGTGTTTTGCTTGGTCATGGCACTACGGTCCAAATGAAACCCGCCCTCTTTGGGCGCCTGACTAGGTCCATTTGAAACGCACTGTTTTGGCTGCGGGACTAGGACTCGAACCTAGATAAGCAGATTCAGAGTCTGCTGTCCTACCATTAGACGATCCCGCACTGAGTCTATTCCACCACACGTCCGCCGAAGGCCGAAATAAGGCTGTCGGCGACGACCGGACCGGCCGCCATCGCGACCTGGGGTTGGGCGGCATCATCATGCCCCAAGCGTTCTTTTTTTTCAAGGAGGACGCCCTCCACCCTGACGGCGGCGTTCACCACGCTTCCGAGCGCGCGCTCAAGGAGCCTGCGATTCTTCTCCTCGTTGAACTTGTCCTTATGGAAGGCGAAATCGAAGCCGATCTTCACGCACTGGCCGACCACGCTGACAGGCTCGCCGACGCCAAGGAGGAACGGCAGGGCGTGATTCTCCTCCCCCGCCCGATTGATGAATTCCGCCCAACAGGCCTTGAGCTTGTCGACTGACGTGACCGGCTCGCCGCTCGAAACCGCTTCGGCCGGGACGGCGGCGGCGGGAGCGGACTCCGCCTTGGCGGCCGCAGCGGCCTTTTCGGGTTTCGGCGTCTCCGCCTTCGCCGGAGGGACGAGCCTCGGCTTCTCGGCCTCGCTCGCCGCGAACTGCGTCGGTGCCGGAGCGGCGTCGCGCATGTCCGAGCAGAGCCGGACGACGGCGAGTTCGAGCGGCAGCTGCACCGGGTGGCTCGACTTCATATCCCGTTTCTTTTCCATCAGAAGCTCGACCGCGTTCACGATGCGCGGCAGGTCGGCGAGTTCCGACCACGCGAGGAGGTCTTTCTTCTGCGACTCGTCGAGATCGAACGCGACCACGTCCGGATTACCCGAAAGCTTGGTGAGCAGCGTCTTACGCAGGAGCTCCACGGTGTCGCCGGCGAACTGTTCCAAGTCGACGCCGCCCTCGAGGCAGTCGCCGAGCGTCGCGAGCGCCGCGCGCCCGTCGCCGCGAAGCAGACCCTCGACGAACGCGGCAAGCGACGCGTACTCGGACCGCGGCAGCACCACGAGCGCCTCGTCATAGGTGACGCGCTTGCCGTCGCCGACGGTGAGCACCTTGCCCAGCAGCCCTTCGGCGTCGCGGAGGCAACCGTCGGAATGCCGCGCGATTTCCTCGAGCGTTCGGCGATCGACCTTGCACTTCTCACGCTCGGCAAGCGCGTGCAGGCGGTCGACGAGATCGTTGAAGGGTATTTTTCGAAAATCGAAACGCTGGCAGCGCGACACGATGGTCGGCGGCACCTTGTGCAGCTCGGTGGTCGCGAGAATGAACACGACGCGCGGCGGCGGCTCCTCGAGCGTCTTGAGGAGCGCGTTGAACGCCTCGGTCGTCAGCATGTGCACCTCGTCGATGATGAACACCTTGTACCCGAGTTTGGACGGCGAAAAACGGCTGTTCTCGATGATGTTCTCGCGGACGTTGTCGATGCCGCGGTTCGACGCCGCGTCGATCTCGATGACGTCGAGCGCGCGGGCCTCGGTGATAGCGACGCACGCCTCGCACTCGCCGCACGGCTCCCCCGCCTCGGGACCCGGACCCTTCTTCGGCCGCTCCAGGCAGTTCACTGCCTTCGCGAAGATGCGCGCCGTCGTCGTCTTGCCTATGCCGCGAGGACCGGAGAAGAGGTACGCGTGCGCGATGCGCCCCGTCGCGATCTCAAACGAAAGCGTCACCTTCACGTGGTTCTGGCCTGCCACCTCGGCCCAGGCCTGCGGTCGGTATTTGCGGTAGAGGGTGGTGGACATGGCGGGAAGGTCAGTGACGGGGATACGGTTTCAGTATGCACGAACGGGGCCGATGCGGGAACAGGGAAACGCGGGGAAATCTGTGGATGTCTGGGACCGATTTTTCTTGTGTCGCGAAACGAGCGAACCGATGCACGCAAGGCCCCGAACCGGAAGGCCCCGCTTGCGCGGGGCCTGTTGCATTCCTAGATGAGCGGGTTCTTCTTGATGATGTTCTCGACCGCGGCCCACTTGGACGGCGCGCTCTTGGGAACAAGGAGCACGACCTCGTCGTCCGGCTCGCCCTTGAAGTACGTGACGCTCGCCTTGATGACCGCCCAGCGGCGCGTCCCTTCGACGGCATAGTAATCGCCGTTCGTCACGTCGAATCCGAGCGTGGCGACGACGCGCGACCGCTCGATGGGGCCGATCTGCTTGTAGATGAAGGACCCTTTCGGGGTGATGGTAAGCTTCAGGAGGTCGCCCTCGACGAGCTTGGACTTCGAGGCGTAGTTCGGCGGAACGGTATAAATCTTTCCGTCGGATCCGACCATGCTCTGGCCGTCGAAAACGCCCTCGATGACGCGACCGTCGACCGGTCGGACGCCGGCCATCTCGACCTCGCGCAGGAGCGCCGGCTCCATCGGATCGGACGGGAACGCGGCGACCGCCGTTTCCTCTACCTTCTCGTCCTCGAGCAGACGGATGATGTTCGCGATGTTCTGTTCCATCGACCGCAGCGCCTTCACGATGACGCGGACCTTGTTGGCGCCAATGGCGGCCGGTTCCTCTTTCGCGTCTCCCTTCGGTGCAAGCTCCGCCGCGGCTGCCGTGGCGGACAGGGTGCCTTCGAGGAGCGCGTCGACTTCGGTCAGAAGGCTCTTCGGCGCGGCTCCGTCCGTGGCGGCCGCGACGGGTAGTGCGGATTCTTTTAACGCCTCGTCGGCGGGTGCCGGTATGACGGCGCCAAGGATGGCGGGAATGGCAAGGGAGGGGGCGGGTTCGACGGTCCCGGCGGCGGCTTCGTCCGCCTTCGCTTCAGGGGCAGTTTCAGCCTGCGGAATCGGTTTCAAAACGACGTCAGAAGATGCGGTAGCGTTCTGGTTGTCCATACCTTTGTTTTAGTTAAGCACGGTCAAAATACCATCCTCCAAAGGGACGGTCAATAATGCCGGAATAAGAAAAACGGGGCGCACGGCCCCGTTTTCTCCGCGTTCATTTGGCGATTTCCGACTTCTGCGTCGTCGCTCCCGCCTTGAGCTGGGTACGTTCGAGAATTTCCTGCTCGACGATGGAGCGGTCGCGGCCGTACTTCAGCCGCGAAAGCTGCTTGAGCGCCTCGGCGATGCGCATGTCGCCCTTCACCGGCGGGTTGCCCTTGATGTTGAAGGGACGCGACCCTTGGCTGTCGATGAGGATTTTCGAGTTCCAGCTGAACTTCTCGACGTTCGTCAGGTCGAGCGCGGTGAACACCGGGGCGAATTCCTTCTCGAGCACCTCGCCGTCCTCGATGCCGATGCGCCCGATCATCATCGTGCCGACGTTGCCGAGCACGGCGTCGCGGATCTCCGTGTCCCCCTTCGGCGCGAGCTGGCCCATGTACTGGTGCGCGATGATGAGCGACAGCCGGTATTTGCGCGCCTCGGAGAGGATCGTCGCGATCGACGGCGTGATGAAGTTCTGGAACTCGTCGATGTAGAGGAAGAAGTCCTTGCGCAGCGACTTGTCGGTGATGTTCGCGCGTCCCATCGCCGCCATCTGCAGCTTCGTCACGATGATGAGGCCGAGCAGATTCGCGTTGATGTCGCCGATCTTCCCCTTCGAGAGGTTCACGAGGAAGATCTTCTGCTTGTTCATGATCTCGCTGAAGTCGAAGGCGGACTTCTGCTGGCCGATGATGTTGCGCATCATGGCGTTCTCGACGAACCGGCCGACCTTCGAGATGAGATAGCCGAGCATTTCCGACTTGTGGAAGTCCGACGTCTTGTCCATCTCGTTCTCCCAGAACGAACGGACGACCGGGTCCTTCACCTTCTTGCGCCACTCCTTCTGGAAGTCGGCGTCCGAGACGAGACGCGGGATTTCCGCGATGGTGCCCGGATTCTCATTGTCCGACATCAGCGTGAGCATGTAGTTGCGCATCTGGTGCTCGAACATCGGGCCGATCATTTCGGCGCCGAAAAGCTTGTAGAAGATGGCGACCATCTCGCCGCAGACGAAGTCCTTCATCTCGTCGTTCGGCGCCTCGATCATGTTGAGCGCGATGGGGCGGTCGAGGTCCGACGGATCGAAGACGATGACGTCGTCGGCGCGTTCCTTGGGCACCGTTCCCAGCACCGTTTCCACGAGGTCGCCGTGCGGGTCGATGATGCAGACGCCGTCGCCGTTCCTGATGTCCTGCGCCGCCATCGAGGCGATGTATTCCGACTTGCCCGAACCGGACTTGCCGATCAGGTACATGTGGCGGAAACGGTCCTCCTTCTTGATGAAGACGTCGGTCTTCTCGCCGCGGTACTCGACGTGGCCGAGGCGCAAGCCTTCCTTGGGGAGGTTCGGCGGCGGCGGCGCCTTGCGCGATGTGAGCCAGCGGATGTTCGGCGTCTCGGTGGACGCGAGCGGGAAGTGGTAGACGCTCGCGAGCTCCTCGCCCGTGAGCACCATCCGGGATTTTTCGTCGAAATGGCGGAAGATGAAATCGCGAACCACGCGGTCGCCCATCTTCCCCTTCGCGAACGAGTTGCCGTACTGCGGGATGTTGTACTGGCTGAACGCGCCGACGATGTTGTTCAGGTAGTTGCGCGCGGCCTCCTGCGTTTTCGCGGACGTCACGACGCGCATGGTGACGTCGAGGCCGAGCTTGGACGCCTTCTCGTCGATGGATTTCACCATCTCCTCCTCGACCGCCGACATCTTGTACTCCTTCTTCGGTTCGCCGTCCTTCGATTTCGACGGCGACGACGCGAAAAGCGAGCCGAGGAGCGACAGCCCCGCCTGCGCCTGCGCGAGCGTCTTGCCGGCATGCATGGCCTTCACGATCTGGACGGCCGGCTGCCGCCACGAGGCCTTCGCGGAGCGGACGACGAGCTGGATGGCCGCGCCGTCGGCCTTGTCCACCTTGGCGAGCGCGTTCGTGAGCGCGTTCAGCGGGTCGCTCTCCTGCTTCTTGTAGGACTTGAACGGAAAATAGTGCTGGCGCTTGCTGACGACCGACGTTCCCACGACCGCGCCCTGCGGGGAAAAAATGTTGTAGTCCGGCATCTCCTCGACCTGCGCCAAGGGAAACTGCGCCTGAATCTGCTGTTCGACGAAGTCGGCGAGATCGCGCGGCGCGGCGACGTAGAACGACACGAGGCCTTTCTGCGCGACGATTTCGAACGACACGGCATCCTCGCGGCCGACCATCCAGGCCTTGAGGCCGCGCTGCGCCTTGAGGCCGCCGATGCTCGCGAACACGTTCTCCATGATCGCGATCTTCTCCTGGATCTGCGAAAGCGATTTTTCCTGCTGGCCCGATTCGCCCTTTTCCGACTGTTCCTTGGGCACGCTGACGAGCGCGACGACGTTCTTGAACGCGACGTCGGTCTGGTACTTCTTGCGCATCTTCGCACGGATGACCGAAAAGACGACGACGGCCGTCGCGATGACGGCGGCGAGGCCGTACAGCATGAATGCCGCCGTGCTCGTCGCGAATTGTGCGATGTCGTTCGGCATAGTTTACAGCCCCTTTTCGCGCCGGCGGTTCGCGTCCTGCTCCATGAGCCGGTCGGTCTTGATCTTCGCCTCCTGCTCGAGGAAGAAACGGTTCACGCCGGGGATGATCTTGAGCCAGTCACGGATGAGTTCGAGGAGCGTCCGCGCCTTCGCCTTCGCCGATTCCATGAGCGCGTTGATTTTCGCCGCGGTCTCCTCGCCCTTCGCCTTGAACTTCGCGCGCGTGCCGACGTCCAACGCGAAGTAGATGTCCGAAAGGTTGTCCTCGAGGATGCGCTCCACCTTCATGAGCTGGGGATCCTTCGTCGCCGCCGCGCCCGCCGCCGGTGCCGGCGCTGCGGCGGGGGTCACGGCAGGCGCCGCCTTGGCCGCCGGCTCCTTCGGTTTTTCTTCGGGGGACCGCGGCCGTTCCATCGTCCGCTCCTTTTCCGGCGAAGACGGCAAACCCGGCCCCCTTTCCGGAGCCGGAGGCGTCAGCTGGCCGTCGCGCATTTCGCCGTTCGTCATGACCGGTCGGTTCTGCCTTAATTTCCCTTAAAGCATACCACGAGGCGACGCACGCCACAATCCGGCGGTCAAAGATGCGCGGCCGCCGCAAAAATGCTATGCTGCAATCATGCGAAAGCCGAAAGGAGGAAAATCGGCGATAAAAAGCGTGCCGGCGGGGAAAGTCACGTGGCTTGACGTGACGCCGCCGACGACGAAGACCCTCGCGGCGCTCAAGAAACGGTACCCGTTCTTCGCCGACGCGGACTTGGAGGACTGCCTGCCCCCGTTCCAGCGGCCGAAGCTGCTCGAACGGCCCCAGTACCTCTTCCTCGTGCTCCTGTTACCGGTGTACGACAGGGCGGCGCGCCGCGTGCGGCAGTACGAAGTCGATTTCTTCATCGGCGAGGATTTCGTCGTGACGGTGCATGCTGGGGGCCACGAGTCGATGACCGCGCTCTCGGCCGATTGCAGCGGCGAAGAAAACGCCTGCCTGCTCCGCTCGGCGGACGACCCGCTCCGCCTGACCCACGACATCCTGCACGAGCTCATCGTGTCCTGCTTTCCGATCCTCACGACCGTGTCGCACGGGCTGACCCGCGTCGAGGAACGCCTGTTCGAGGACGTCGACGGCGAGCTCGTCCGCGAGATTCTCCGCCTGCGCACCGACATCGTCACGTTCCGCAAGACGATGCAGGGCCACGAGACGAGCATCAACCGGCTGATGGAGCGAGGGGAAAAATTCTTTCCGACGGAAAAGCTCCGTCCGCACTTCGAGGACCTGACCGGACACTACCGCGAAATCAAGGACTTCCTCGAGAATTACCGTGACACGGTGAACGCGTTGTACGACTCGCACCTGTCGCTCGTGACGTATCGCACCAATCAGGCGACAAAGACGCTCACCGCGCTCGCTTTCATCGTGTTCCCGATGACGCTCGTCGCCGCCGTGTTCGCGATGCGCGCCGAGAACATGCCGTTCGTCGGCAAACCGGGCGACTTCTGGATAATGCTCGGGTTCATCTTCGGCACGATGCTCGTGATCGTCACGCTCCTGAAACGTAAGAAATGGCTTGATTAAGCAAAGAAAAACGCCTCCGTACGGGGGCGTTTTTCAATTCTTGCGATTGACGGGCGTCAGACGCGCTTGATGCGACGTCCTTCGGACGTGTCTTCGACAAGGTATCCCGATGCCTTGAGCTCGTCGCGGATGCGGTCCGCCTCGGCGAACCGTTTCTCGCGTCGCGCCTCGTCGCGCTTCTCGATGAGCGCGTACACGCTCTGCGGTATTTCCTGTTCCTCGACCGCATTGCCGAAGGTGAAGCCGAGCACGGTGCCGACGTCATCGACGAATGCGACCGCGGCGTTCTTCTCCTTCATGGTGAGCGCCCCGGATGCGACCCTTTCGTTCGTGGCCCGCACGAACTCGAAGAGCGCGGCGAGCGCCTCGGCGACGTTCAGGTCGTCATCGAGAGCCTTCGTGAACGCCCTCCTCGCCGCCGCGGCGTCGGCTGACGCGCGGCCTGCCTCCTTCGGCGTCGCCTGGCGCACCGCGTCGGCGGACGCGTCGATGCGCGCGAGCGCCGCTTTCGCCCCCTCGAGCCCCTGCATGGTGAAATTGAGCGCCTGCCGGTAGTGCGTGCTCATCAAGAGGTAGCGCACCGTGCGGGGATCGTGCCCCTTGGCAACCAGATCGTCGAGCGTGAAGAAATTCCCCTTGGACTTCGACATCTTCTCGCCTTCGACGAGGAGATGCGTCGCGTGGAGCCACGTGCGCACGAACTGCTGGCCGGTAGCGCACTCCGCCTGCGCGATTTCGCAATCGTGGTGCGGAAATTTGTTGTCTTCGCCGCCCGTATGGATGTCGATGCTATCGCCGAGATATTTCGTCGCCATCGCCGAACACTCGATGTGCCACCCGGGATAGCCCTTGCCCCAGGGTGCCTCCCACTGCATCAGGTGCTTCGGGTTGTGAATCCAGAGCGCGAAGTCGGCGGGATGCTTCTTCTCCGTGCGCACGTCGATGCGCGCGCCGGGATTGAGGTTCTCGATCGCGTTCCCGGAAAGTTTTCCGTATGACGGAAAGGCGGCGACGTCGAAATAGACGCTCACCCCGCCGTCCGCTTCCACCTTATAGGCGCAACCGTTCTCGAGGAGCTTGCCGATCATGGCGATCATCTCGCCGACGTGATCGCTCGCCTTCGGGTACACCGCGGCGCGGCGGAAGTTCAGCCGTTCGATGTCCTTGAAAAAGGCGTCGGCATAGAACTGCGCGACTTCCTGCGGCGTCTTGCCCGCCTTCTCGGCGGCAACCTCCATCTTGTCGTCGCCCTCGTCCGCGTCAGCGAGCATATGCCCGACGTCGGTCAGGTTCATCACCTGCGTCACCTCGTAGCCGCGATATTCCAAATACCGCCGAAGGAGGTCAGCGAGCAGGAACGACCGGAGGTTGCCGATGTGCACGTAGTCGTACACCGTCGGCCCGCAGTTATACATCGTCACTTTCCCCGTCTTGAGCGGACGAAAGGCGTGTTTTTTCTTGGTCAGCGAATCGTGAAATTTCAGCATAACGCGAAGAAGTCAATCGTAACACCGTGCACGCGTCGCGGCAACCGACGCGCTTCCAAGACGCAAAAACCGCCCTTTCGGGCGGTTTCAGACGGTTAGCGCGACGGGATGTACGGAACCCCGTCAAGTTTTGCGCCGCCCCTCGAGAACGGCAGCGTAGCGGGGTCCGTGCCGGCTTCGGCAGGCATCGCGTCCTTATCGTAAGCGATAAGTAAATCCGCGGCGATGCGCTCGCCCGTCCTGACGTCATTTGAGGCGATGATCTGGACGTAATCGCCGACCTTGAGGTCCTTGAGCGCGATGGTCTCCAGCTTCTGTTCGAACGTCTTGACGCTCGTGTCCGGCAGTTCGGCGGGCGTGCCGAGCACTTCCGCCTGACCGCCGGGCGGAAGCTCGAGCACCCTGACCCCGCCGCCGGAGCCGGGTTTTCCCGGGAGCGGGCCACCGTCGGAAGGCGGCTTCACCGGAGCAAGTGTCGTCGGAAGCGAAGTCATCCTCTGAAGCTTCGTCCCTGCCGAGAAATCCACCGCCTTCGCGACCATGCCCGATTCGACGAAAGAGAATTGCGCCGAATCGTATTCGACGACGACCTCGTCCGCACCGACCTCCTTCACGAAGCCGTAGACGCTCTTCACCGGCTCGTCAATCGGTCCGCCGAGGCCCTGCGCCACGAACCTGTCGTTGATCTTGATCTTCGTCGCCTCCTGCCCTTCCTTGAACCCCGCCGCGTGCTCTGCGAGCAGCGCGGACGTGGATACTTTTTTCCCTGCCACGAAGCCGCCGCCCGCGCCCGCGAGCAACGCCACGATTACCGCGACGACGACAACATGCATTCGCATAATTTCGTCTTTACCTGTACTTGAAGCAGGAATAGCTGCAGTAGACGTCGCTCGAGCTGGCCCACGACCATACGCCATACCACCAGACGCCGCCGCTCATCCAGACGTCGCACTTTCCTCCTTGGCCCCAGATATGCACCATGTGCGTGAAACACATGATGTTATTCGTCGACCAGCCCGTGCTGTACGGCCCCCACGTACCGCCGTTCCAAGCGTGCCCTGACGCCTCACCGTAGTAGTAGTTCGTCGTGATGGTGCCGTCGACCTCGAGGTTGCCCCAGCCCGGGCTGTAATAGCGACCACCCGTGGTGATGCCGCCAGCGACGTTGAGGTTGCCCGGTATGTGCGTACCCGACGTGAACTGCCCGTCCTGATTGAGTCGGAGCCAGCTGTCGCTGCCGCGAAGCGCGGTCTTGCCGTACATATTGACATCGCCGTCGAAGCGAGCGGTTCCGCTGGACCCGTAGAATGAGTAGGCGGGCGACGAGGACGTGACGCCGTAGGTCGTTCCGTAAGCATTGAGACCGACGGCACCGCCTTGGGCGTAGACGCCCGTGCTCGCGCTGTACCCCTTCAGGCCGTAGGTGCTGCCACTGCCGTAGACGCCGTAGTACGTACCCGAAACCTGGCCGCCCATGTACCCGGTCGAGACGGAGAGGCCGTACGCGGAGGAGGACGGGAGGTCGACGCCGACCCCGACGAGCGCGTTAGGGGTCGCATTGCCGAACGCGGCCGTGCCGGTGGCACGGAGACTTCCCGCGATATCGACCTTGTAGGACGGCGACGAATTGCCTATGCCGACGTTGCCGCCCATCAAGAGCGCGGAGTACGTCGTGCCGTTCGCGTACACGCCCGTCGCACCGGAGAACAATCCGCCCTTGCCGGAAGGGGCATACCCTTCGACGCCGGAGCCGGAACCGTTCGTCGTGCCATAGATGCCCGCAAGCGCGGACGGACCGCCGCCCCAGACGCCATAGGCTGCGCCGGTAGTGTAACCGGAAACACCGTAATTTCCGCTGTAGCCCTGAATGCCGTACGTCGTACCGCTGCCATATACGCCCATGTACGTACCCTGCCCGTTCACGCCGATGGCGTTGGCCGCATTGAGCGCGTTACCGTAGACGGCATTTCCGCCGCTGCCCCAGACCGTCCCGTAGATGGCGTTGGACGTCCCCTGCGCGTCAAGGCCGTACGTCACGCTATTTGATCCGACGCTGACGCTCCTGTTCGTCGTCGCTCCGCGCGTCGTGACCGTTTGGAGCGTCGAGGTGTCGCCCACTGTGACCGCGCCCGTGGCTGCCGATACCGAGGTATCGGATCCCGCGACGATTGACGTGACGCCGGTGTTTGAAACGACGACATTCCCGGTCGTCGGACTGACCGAAATTCCGACGCCAGAACCAGTGACGGAATTCACCGTCGTGGGGAGGGCTGCCCACGTGCCGTTACCGCTTGCGTCGGAAGTGAGTACGCGTCCTGCGGCAGCGCCGGTAGGAAGGAGGAAGCCGGTCATTTCGACGGTACCCACGACATCAAGCTTCGAGCTCGGCGTCGTCGTGCCGATACCGACGTTACCGGAACCCTGGAGGACGCTGAGCAAGGTCGTGTTGTTCACGTTGTCGCGGAGGTAGAGATCGTTCGTCCCGCTGTTCCTGAGGCCGAGGCTCCACTGCGCAGTGCCGGCCGTATCCCACTCGAGCGAGGCAAAATCGGTAGCGGCGCTCTCGCGACGGATCGTAAGCTTGGTCGAGCCGCCCGCGGCGAGCCGCTCGTTGCCGATAACGTCGACCCTGTAGCCGGCCGTTGGCGTCGCCGTACCCACGCCCACGGCACCGTCGACTAGCACGTCGGACGTCGCGCCGGAAAGCCGGAGGTCGCCCGTCATCGTGTCGCCCGCCGTATTGATGTAGGTGGGGTTGAAGTCGGTGGTCGAGGGCCACGCAGCCTTGCAGTCGCCATTCAGACAGAGCTGGAACGTGCCGCCTCCCCAGTTGCCGATGTTGAGGCTCGTGGCTCCCGCACCGTCGATGCGAATCGCCTTCCCATTCGCGAGGTAGAGGTCGCCGGCGGTCGACTTCACGTCGCCGGAAATCTGGACGTACCCGCTCTGGACCCACGCGGGACTGAGCAGCACGTTCGGAGTGACGCAGCTGTTCGTGCACGGGTCGAACGTCGTACCTGCCGGGCAGGCGAGATTCGCGACGCAGGTGCTGGATGCCGCGCAAAGCGTGGTGCCCGAGGGGCAGGCGCAGGCGCCGCATTGGTTGGTGTACTGGCCGCCCGCCGGCGAGCCGCAAGAAGCGCCGACGGTCGAGGTGGCCGCGGTGCAGCCGCCGCATGGGTAGGAGGCCGTATTGCACTGGCAAGCCGCAGTCGAACAGTTCCACTGCTGGTTCGCCGCGCAGGGACGGGCGTCGTTCTGGCAGGAGCCGTCCGAGGACTTATAGAGCTGCCCGCCGAAGCACGTCGTGCCGCCACCGGAGGTCGGACAGGCGCAAGTGCCCTGCGTGCTGTTGTACGCGCACACTTGGGCGAGAGCCGGTGTCGCGGCAAAAGCTGCCACGAGCGCGGCGACCGTAAAAAGTGACGACAGGACGCGGCGCATTATAAGTGGTGTGCGCATAGGGCGGGGGGCGCCGGATAAATCATGATGGGCGAAGTATAACACAAGTTGAACATTGAAGCCGTTATTTGCAGCAGGCAAACTTGAGTCCGCCGGAAACGTTGCAGCTCGTCAGCGTGCCGTTGCCGCCGGTCGTATTATTGAACACCCAGACGCGGCCGAATGCCGCTGCGGAATTATCAGTCCAGCCGATGCAGTCGTTCGCGTTCTTGGCCGGATCGCCCGGCGTACCGCCGTTGATCCAAGCGAACGCGCCGCCGTTCGTGCGGATGGGGTCCCCCGCCACCGAACAACGGATGCTCTCGAGAACCTCTTCGACGCGGCAGACGTGACTGCCGGCGAACGCGGTGTTGCAACGGTTGTCCGCGGCGTAGTAGCTCGTGACGGCGCCGAGCGTGCCGTGGTAGTTGACGGGGGTGAGTCCCACGAAAACGCTGCCGAAACAGCCCGTCGATTTCATCTTGCCGAGCGCGGTGACGTTCCCCGCGACATCGACGCGGAAGCGGTCGACCGACTCGTTCTGCAGCAGGAGAAGCGACGACGTCGCGACGGACGTCGTGTCAACATTGCCGTAAATGAGGTTCTGGGTGCCAGTAAGCGCCTTCGACGGCGAACCGAAATCCGCGGTGCCGCCGGCGTTCATGTTGCCGTCGCGATCGACCCAGAAGCGGGTCGTGCCCGCGGTCTGCAGGTTGAGGAATTTCGATCCCGCGGCGCTCGCGCCGTTGATGTTTCCGTATAAGAGGTTCTGCGCCGCGGCGAGCGTCGGCGGTGTCGTGAGACCCATGACGATCATGCCCTCCGACGTGACGCCTCCGTCGATGTCGATCGCCGCGCTCGTCTGCTTGGCGCCGGAAGAAACGCGGTTCCAAATCGTAATCGGAATGTTGCCGCCAGGCGGCGCCGCGCTCGGCCCTTGAAACGTCGCGGCATCGACGCTGCGGATGATCAGCCCGCCCATGGCGGTCACGGCGATGACGAACGCGAAAAACGACGCGAGGGCGCGCCAATGCATCGGCGCCGGCGGAACTTTCACGACAAGGGGAACGGACGGCGGTTGCGGTGGCTGGACCATGACGGCTTCGGACACGACAGGTTTCGCAACCTTAACGGCCGGTCGTTTTTTCGGAGACGCGACGCGCTTCCGGACAGCGGATTTCTTAACCTGAAGAACGGGCTTGCGCGCTTTTCGCGCAGCGCTTTTCTTCGCCGGTCCCTTGCCCGGAGCCTTGCGTCGTTCCGACATAGATAAGGAGAAACTAGTTGCACTATAGCATAGCGGCCATCCGCCCCCAAAAAAAGCTGTTATCCACACCTTCGGTTAGCCACCCCTTCCTCTGAAGCGGTATAGTGGAGGAGTTATTTTCTTCCTAAAGAATCGTCACCATGCCTACTCCTCTTGAGGGGGCGAAGCCGAAAAAGTCATCGGCGATGCCCATGTTCGCCATCCTGCTTTTCGGCGCCACGTTCGTCGCCGGATACAAGGTCGGCATGACGAAGGCCGGACCAGGCGGCGGAAGCGGGTACGACGACGGTTTCGCGGCCGGCGTCGCGTCCATCGCGAAAAAATTCGAGGGCACGGGACTCCTGCCGGAAGCGACCCCGATAACCATGATCGGAGGCACGGTCGTATCGATTGACGGCGACAGCATGGTCATTGACGCCCCGCAAGTCGTGCGCAATCCGTTCGACGAACCTGCGCCGACCGCGCGAACCGTCCGTATCGGCGCGACGACGAAATTCGTAGAGCTCGTCCCCAAGGACCCCGAGACACTGCGCAAGGAACTCGATGCCATGCAGACGAAGAAGCCTGGGGACGTTACGACGTCAGACGCCGTGCCCTCGCCGTTTGCGAGGAAGACGCTGAAAATCACCGACATCGAGGTCGGCGCGAGAGTTTGGGTGCTCGCCGCCGACGACATTCTCCGCGCGTCGACGTTCGATGCGGTGGAGATCCAGCTGGCGCAACGCCCGACGCCGCAGACCGGCGCGCCCGCCGCTCCCGACGCAGAAGCGATTCCGGAAGCCGTACCGTCGGCCGGAGCGCCCGCCGCTCCCGACGCGGCAATACCCGCAGCGGCGACGGCTCCGCAGGGGGCTCCGGTCACGCCGGACAAGCGGCCGTAACGGACGCGGAACGCGTAAAACGAAACCGCCCCTCGAGGGGCGGTTTTTGCAATCACGTTCAGCGCGTTCACCGCCTCACGACTCGCTCTTGAGAAGCGACATGCCGACGATCGGAGCGACGATCCAGGCGAACCGCGTGGTATCGGTGGCAAAAATCTGGCGCGTCAGCGGCGCAAGGTGGTTTACGGCGTCAGCGGGGAGGAACGACAGCGTGATGCTGACGAGGAGTCCCACGTGGAACACCGAGAACATCAGCACCTGCCACCACGTTCCGGAAGCGAGGTTGCCGAACGTCTTGAGAAGCGCCGAGCGCGAAAGCAGGAAAAACAGCAGGACGAACAGACCGAGGAACGTGGTCACCTTGAAAGCGAAGAACTGGCCGAGATTCACGCTCGCGTCGACGTTGCCGAGAAACGGCGCGTTCGAGACGACGGCGAGCGCCATGTAGATGGAGACGAGGATGACGATGATGCGGTCGCGGCCGAGCGACATCCCGTACAGGAACACGGTGACGATGAAAAACAGGACGATGAACAGGTCCCAGCTGGGCGAGGCCCAGTTGATCTGCGAAAGGTAGGTCATGAGATCGGTACCGACCTTCACGGTGCCCTGTGCGACGTCGTTCGTGTTCGTGGCGACGGTCGTCTCGAGGAGGAACATAACGCGGGTAGTATAGCACGTCCCCCGCCCCTGACCTTATCCACAGCAGGAAGGTTAGAGGTTCAAAGCTTCAAAGATCAGAGTTTAATGCGCTCTAACCTGTGACCTACAGCTCATCCCACGTCTCGAGGATGCGCTTCTGCTCGCGGGAAAGTTTCTTCGGGACAACGACGGCGACTTCGACGATGTGGTCGCCGCGGCCGCTGCGCTTGAGGTGCGGAATCCCCTTGCCGCGCAGCCGGAACTCGGCGCCAGGCTGCGTGCCGGCGGGAATCTTCAGGTCGACCGGACCGTCGATCGTCTCGACGGAAACCTCGCCGCCGAGCGCGGCGCGGCTGAAGGGGATTTCGGCGACGCTGCGGACGTCGAAACCGTCACGCGCGAAACGCTCGTCCGGACGGACACGCACCGCGAGGAAGAGGTCGCCGGCGCGGCCGCCGTGCGCCATCGCCTCGCCCTCGCCGGAGACGCGCAGCACTTCGCCGTCGGCGATGCCGGCGGGGATGTTCACGGAAATTTCGCGCGTGCCCTTGGCGACGCCCTGACCGTGGCATTTCTTGCACGGCTTCTCCGGAAGTTTTCCGACGCCGTTGCAACGCGAACACACGGCGACGGTCTGGAAACTGCCGAGGATGGTCTGCTGGACCTTGCGTACCTGGCCCGTTCCGCCGCAGCCGATGCAATCGGCGAGTTTCGACCCCTTCTCGGCGCCGCTCGCGCCGCACGAATCGCAACTCATCGTCTTGTACACCTCGAACGACTTCGCGACACCGAACGCGGCCTCCTTGAAGTCGAGCGTCACGTCCATCTGGATGTCGCGGCCTTTCGCCGGTCCGCGCGGGCGGCCGCCCGAGGCCGCGCCGAAGATGTCGCCGAACATGTCACCGAGGTCGAAATTGACTCCCCCGCCGCCGAAATCAAAACCGCCGAAGCCGCCGTGGCCGGGATGGCCGCCCATCTGCTCGTAGCCCGCGCCGAACTGGTCGTACTTCTTCCGTTTCTCCGCGTCGCCGAGCGTCTGATACGCCTGGTTGATTTCCTTGAATTTCTCCGCGTCGCCGCCCGGCTTGTCCGGATGATGCTGGTGCGCGAGACGCCGAAAAGCGCGCTTGATGTCGTCATCAGACGCGCCCTTGCCGACGCCGAGGATGTCGTAGTAGTCCTTGGCCATCGCTACTCGGCTTCTTCTTCCTCCGCCTTCGCGCCCTCGTTCCATTCATGACCGCAGTCGATGCAATGGAAGTAGATGTCGTCCGGCGCCGGTTCGGCGTCAAACGGCGCGACCAGCTCGTTACCTTCGGGGTCGGTATAGCGCAGCTTGTCGGAATCGCATTTGACGCAGCGTTTGGCGGGCATAGGGGCGGGCGGTTAGGCTTTGAATCCGATCGTCTCCGGCTCCTTCGCTTCCGCGATGACGCCGTGCTGGGCTTCGTAGTTCTTAATGAGGTCCGAGAGCACGTTCGCGAGGCGTTTCATGTGACCGGGCGCCAGGATGACGCGCGCGTTGAGCGTCGCGACCGGCGGGAAGGTGTTCATGCAGTCGAGGACGAACTCTTCCTTCGTGAAGTGCACCTGGACCGCGTTAGAATACACGCCCTGAAGCGTCTTGTCGTCGGCTTTGATCTGGACTTGCTGGTTCTGGTTGGGTTGCATGGGAATCAATTACTTCTTCTCCGTGAACTCCGCGTCGATGGGACCGTCCTTCGGCGCTTCGCCGCTATTCGACGCATGATCGGCGCCGGTCGGCGCGCCCTGCGGGGCGGTCTGCGCCTGTTCCTGCTTGTACATCTCGCCGCCGACTTTCTGCGCGACGTCGGTGAGCTCGTCGGCCGCCTTCCTAATGGCTTCCTGGTCGGTCGAATCCTTGAGCGCCCTGAGCGCGTTCAGCTTCTCCTCGACCTTCTTCTTGTCCTCGTCGGAAATCTTGGCGGCGTAGTCCTTCATCATCTTCTCGGTAGTGTAGACCATCGACTCCGCCTGGTTCTTCAGCTCGACGAGCTCCTTCTTCTTCTTGTCTTCCTCGGCGTGGAGCTCGGCGTCCTTCTTCATCTTCTCGATTTCCTCCTTCGAGAGGCCGGTCGAGGCGGTGATGACGATCTTCTGCTCCTTGCCCGAGGCCTTGTCCTTCGCCTTCACGGACAGGATGCCGTTGGCGTCGAGGTCGAACGACACTTCGACCTGCGGCATGCCGCGCGGCGCGGGCGGGATGCCGTCGAGGATGAAGCGGCCGAGCGTCTTGTTGTCGGCGCTGAACTCGCGCTCGCCCTGGAGCACGTGGATCTCGACCGAGGGCTGGTTGTCGGCCGCGGTCGAGAAGGTCTGCGTCTTCGAGGTCGGGATGGTGGTGTTCC